>NZ_JBBAMU010000009.1:0-37476 GCF_040402315.1 Candidatus Planktophila sp. | reverse complement strand
CAGCAGGTGTGGGCAGGCTAGCTGGCATGAGGGAAGTCTATCGGGAGCGTCAGATAATGACTTTAGAGCCTAGAACAGACTGCGGATGCTCTCTTCCAGTGAGTACTTAGAGCTAAAGCCCATCGCACTCTTTGCAAGGGCCACATCGGCACATAAGAACGCTGGATCTCCGGCTCGGCGTGGGCTTTGAATAATTTGAGTCTCAGTCTTATTCGTTGCTTGCAGAACTAAATCAATTATCTCGCGCACAGATGCCCCGCGCCCCGTGCCGATGTTCATCGCAGGTGGTAGGGGGGTTGTGGCATCGGCTGCCGCTAAATGTGCGCGGGCAATATCTCGCACATCAACATAGTCGCGCACACAGGTGCCATCGGTGGTGGGGTAGTCGGTGCCGAAGATCTCGGGTGCTTGGCCTTTATTTAATTTGCCTAAAACAATAGGAACTAAGTTCTCGACTGAGTTATCGAGTAGCTCTTGTGCTGCGGTGCCCACCACGTTAAAGAAACGCAGTGATGTTCCATGGTTACCGGGTGTATTAATAAAGGCAGTAACTGTTGATTCGGCTTGATACTTTGATTCTCCATAAGGAGAGATCGGTGCCTTGGGGCCATCTTCTTTGCATGACTGCCTGGTCTCTGGACTGCCATAGACAGCGGCGCTAGATGAGAAGATAAATTTCTTCACCCCATGGCGCTTTGCTATTTCGATTAATTCATTAGTTGCTTCTAGGTTTACTTGGAAATACTCATCTGGTTTTTCCATTGATTCACCGACAGCTTTTAGGGCTGCGGTGTGAATGATGCCATCGATCTTATATTCGCGGATTAAGCTTTCAATCTCGTTGTAATCACGGATATCGCACTTGATAAAGGGAATCTCCAGGCCATGTTTTGCCCGCAGGAAGGTGATGCGGGATTCCAGGCCTTGATAGAGCGAATCAATGATGACCACAGATTTATCGCTGCAGATGAACTCATCTGCGATATGGGCGCCAATATAGCCAGCGCCACCTGTGAGCAGCCATCTCTCGGGGGTCATTACGGAAGTGTATCGGCGCAGCTAAAAACACCTACTAATAGGCGTAAGTGGCTGGGGCTGAGGATAATGTAGCACTTTCACTTTTTGTGCTACAATTAGCCATGGCCACATCAGCGAAAAAAAGTGCAACCCGTGCAGTGAAGAAGGCACCTTCAAAAGCTAAAAAATCTTCTCTCTTTGAAGATATGCTCACAAAGAAATTGTCTGTCGGTGTCCGAGAACTCCGTCAAGAAGCCTCAAAAGTACTTGCTCTTGTAAAGAGCGGTGAAATTGTCATCGTTACCGAATGGGGAAAACCAGTTGCAGAAATTCGCGCTATTAGACCGACATCACTTCAAGATCTCATTGATGCCGGGCTCATAACTCCAGCAAAGGCTAAATTTGATCCAAAGGTTTTCGAGCCACTACCAAACCCCGATGGAAGAAGTCTCTTAGCAGAGTTTCTCAAAGAGCGTGAAGAAGCACGCTATTGAGTTGGTATGTTGATAGCTCGGTGATTCTTGCCTCGGTTTTCGAAGAACCAAACAGTATTGAGTTATCTAGTGTGTTAAAGGACCATCCTGTTACCTCTCGGCTCTCCAGTGTTGAGGTGCTTCGGGCTGTTACTAAGTTCAACGATTTGCTATTACCTCGTGCTCAGCATTTATTAACTCAATTCTCCTTTGTTGATATCAGCAATACAATTCTTAACCGCGCTAAAAGTTATTCCAGTGAGATTACCGTGGAAGCTGCAGATGCAATTCATCTAGCAACAGCTGAAACTATTTCACTTTTAATTGACGGAGTGATCACTCTGGATAAGCAAATGGCGACAAATGCGCAGAAATTAAAGTTGACTCTTTATTAATCCACCTCGGATTAGTTAACTTTTAGCTTTACCGCTTGCCTTCTTAGCTGCCTTCTTCTTTGTTGCAGCTTTCTTCACCGTGTTCTTGGTTAGCGTTGGCGCGGTTGCACCTGGCTTTGCCTTAGCTGCTTTCTTCCGTGACTTCTTCGGAGATGGACCATTTTCTGCCTCCCACGCACGGCGTCCTGCCAGTAGTTCTAGGCCACGCTCTAATGTCATTGCTTCCAGGGTGTCGCCACGACGCAGCGTTGCATTGGTCTCGCCATCGGTGATATACATACCAAAGCGACCATCTTTAATGATGACTTGTTTTTCACTGCCCGGATCAACACCGAGTTCTTTTAGTGGCGGCTTTGCCACACCGCGTCGTCGCTCTTTTGGTTTTGAGTAAATCTCAATTGCTTCATCTAAGTTGATGGAAAAGAGTTGATCCTCAGATGTCAGTGTGCGCGAATCGGCGCCAGCCTTGAGATATGGGCCATAGCGACCGTTCTGCACCGTGATTTCATCGCCAGCGCTATTAGTCCCCAGCACGCGAGGTAGTGAAAGTAGTTGCAGCGCATCATCGAGTGTGATGGTGTCGAGATTCATTGTTGAGAGAAGCGAGGCCGTCTTTGGCTTTGGTGCATCTTTCTTTTTGCGCTTCTTCTTCGGTTCACCTTTGTCATTGAGTTCTACCGGTGCTGGCGGAAAGATTTCAGTGATGTATGGACCAAAGCGACCTGATTTTGCAACCACTTCAAAGTTTGTCTTGGGGTCCACACCTAACTCACGTTCACCAGATGGAGCAGCAAGTAACTCAATTGCTTTTGCAAGGGTGAGTTCATCCGGTGCTAAACCTTCTGGAATATTGGCAAGCTTGCGATCTTGATCAGGTAGGTTCTCTTGCAGGTAGGGACCGAAGCGGCCCACCCGAATTTCAATAGTGTCAGATAAGTTCATGGTGTTTGTCGCTCGGGCGTCAATCACACCGAGATCAAGTGATAACTCATTAAGGCCTGGCTCACCGTTAACGCCGTAGTAGAAATCTCGGAGCCAATCCACCCGCCCCGCCTCCCCGGCTGCAATCTTGTCGAGATCTTCTTCCATTGATGCGGTGAAGTCATAGTCCACCAGCTTCGTAAAGTGAGTCTCTAGTAGGCCTGTGACTGAAAATGCTAAGAAGGTTGGCACAAGTGCGCGCCCGCGCTTTGAGACATAGCCACGATCTTGAATCGTTTGAATAATGGAGGCAAATGTTGATGGGCGGCCAATACCGAGCTCTTCCAACTTCTTTACAAGAGTTGGCTCGGTATAACGCGCAGGTGGCTTTGTATCGTGGCCTTCACAAGAGTATTCCTCAACTTTGACTGATTGCCCCACTGTCATTGCAGGCAGGCGGCGATCTTCTGACTCTTCATCCTTATTTTCATCACTGGCAATATCGTCATAGGCAGCCAAGAATCCAGCAAAGGTAATAACAGAACCGTTGGCGCGGAAGATGGTTGCTTTCTTATCAGCTGTCGTTGCATCAAAATCAACCCGCATCTGCATCTTCTTAGCGTCAGCCATTTGCGATGCCACAGTGCGCTTCCAGATCAAGTCATAGAGTGCGAACTCATCACGTGATAGTTCTGGTGCTAACTCACCTGGTGTCTTAAAGACATCTCCGGCTGGTCTAATTGCTTCGTGGGCTTCCTGGGCATTCTTTGTCTTCCCTTGATACACACGGACACTTTCATAAACATGGTCTTTGCCATATAAAGATGCGGCCGAAGCGCGGGCGGCTTTGATTGCTTGCTCAGATAAATTGATGGAATCGGTACGCATATAGGTGATGTAGCCGTTTTCATAGAGGCGCTGAGCAATACGCATCGTAATTTGTGCGCCCCACCCAAGTCGTGAACCAGCATCTTGTTGCATAGTCGATGTTGTAAAGGGTGGTTTGGGTCGTTCAGTACGCGGACTCTCTTCCATCGATTTCACAGTCAGTGGTGTGCCTTTAAGACTTTCAGTCAAAGTAGTTGCCTGTTTATCATCGAATAACAAAATATCTTTTAGGGACTTTTCTTTTACCGCGCCATCGGCGCCAAAGTCACTGGTAGCAGCTACTTTCTTGCCATCAACTGAAAGTAGCCGTGCGGTAAAGCCAAGATCTGTTTTGGCATTTAAGTCCCACCAAGAGGATGAGATAAAGGCCATCCGTTCGCGTTCCTTCTCCACAATCAACTTTGTGGCAACAGATTGCACGCGACCAGCCGAAATTCGTGGCATAACTTTCTTCCATAGCACTGGTGAAAGCCGGTAGCCAAAAAGCCTGTCTAGCACGCGACGTGTTTCTTGGGCGTCAATCAGGTTGTAATCAAGATCGCGGGTATTTTCTACGGCAGCCTTAATCGCCTCTTCGGTAATTTCATTAAAGACCATCCGCTTAATGGGAATCTTTGGTTGCAAAACTTCTACTAAGTGCCAAGCAATAGCTTCACCTTCGCGGTCTTCATCCGTTGCCAGCAGGATTTCATCGGCCTGCTTCATCAACTCTTTAAGTTCGGCAACCTTCGCCTTCTTATCGGGGTTGATGACATATAAAGGTGCGAAATCATTTTCAATATCCACGCCCTCTTTCGACCAGGCTAACTTCTTGACCTCTTTAGGAATATCAGCTGCTCGCTGCGGCAGGTCGCGGATATGACCGACGCTAGCCTCGACGATGTAACCATCGCCCAGGTAGCCGCCAATCTTGCGCGCTTTGGCCGGTGATTCAACGATCACCAGCTTCTTAAAGACTTTAGCCATGCGTGTAGGGGAAGTTACTCGCTCTTAGTATTCGATAGTTGTTGACTGGCGACGATTACGAATCAGCGCTCCAATAATGATCGCTGTTGCAACGAGTGCAATAATTAGCGACATCGATGATTGCGCCGGAAGTGCGAAGCTGACAATCGCTGGAGTAATAAGCAGACCAACCAGGTTCATCACCTTAAGCAGTGGGTTAATTGCAGGCCCTGCGGTGTCCTTAAATGGATCTCCCACAGTGTCTCCGACAACAGTTGCCGCGTGTGCCTCTGTTCCCTTCCCACCGTAATGTCCATCTTCAACCATCTTCTTTGCGTTATCCCACGCACCACCTGAGTTAGATAGGAAGACTGCCATTAGCGTTCCAGTGCCAATTGCACCAGCTAGGTAGGCACCGAGTGCGCCCACGCCAAGTCCGAATCCCACTGCGATTGGCGCCATGACTGCAAGCAGTCCTGGTGTTACCAATTCGCGTAGTGAATCGCGAGTACAGATATCAACAACACGACCATATTCCGGCTTTTCAGTACCGTTCATGATTCCTGGGTGCATCTTGAATTGATTACGAACTTCAACAACTACGGCACTTGCCGCGCGTGAGACCGCGTTAACTGCTAGTCCGGAGAAGAGGAAGACAACTGCAGCTCCAATAATCAAACCAACCAGGTTTCGAGGCGATGCAATATCAAGGATGCCTTGGTATTCAAGTGCCACATCGGCACCCTCACCCACTGCCTTGATGACAGCTTCCTTAATGGCATCGGTAAATGCACCAAAAAGCGCCGTTGCAGCTAATACTGCGGTAGCAATTGCGATTCCCTTTGTAATTGCCTTGGTGGTATTTCCAACGGCATCGAGTGAGGTAAGAATCTGTGCACCCTCTCCCTTAACATCACCTGACATTTCAGCAATGCCTTGTGCGTTATCTGAGATAGGTCCGAAGGTATCCATTGCAACAATGACACCCACTGTTGTGAGAAGCCCGGTACCAGCTAGTGCGATAGCAAAGAGGGAGAGAACAACAGATCCGCCACCGAGTAAGAAGGCGCCGAAGACTGCTGATGCAATCAGAATTGCGGAATAGACAGCTGATTCAAAACCAACTGAGATACCAGCCAGAATTACTGTCGCCGCACCTGTTTGAGAGGAGGCTGCCACATCATTTACTGGGCGCTTGCCGGTTTCGGTAAAGAAGCCGGTAAGGATTTGAATTGCGGCAGCTAAAACGATTCCGATAATGACTGCGCCAAATGCCAGCACGCGTGGATTGATATTGCCTGCTTCTTCTAGCACGGTAGGTGAGAAATTGGTAAGCAAGTTGAACTTACCTGGCAAGTACGTAAATGTTGCAAGTCCAGTAAGGCCGGCCGAGATAATCGCTGATGTAAAAAATGAGCGGTTAATAGCTGTCATTGCTGACTTATCTGTTGAGCGCAAGCGAGTTGCGAAGATTCCGATTACGGCTGTGACGATACCGATTGCTGGCACGATAAGCGGATAGATCAGACCTTCGTTACCGAAAGCTGCCTTACCTAAGATCAAGGCTGCAACAAGTGTTACCGCATATGACTCAAATAGATCTGCTGCCATTCCAGCGCAGTCACCGACGTTATCGCCCACGTTATCTGCAATTGTTGCCGCATTTCGTGGGTCATCTTCTGGAATACCTTTTTCAACTTTACCGACGAGGTCTGCTCCCACATCAGCGGCCTTAGTAAAGATTCCGCCGCCCACGCGCATAAACATCGCGAGCATCGCCGCACCAAAACCAAATCCTTCCAGAACAACAGGTGCATTCTCACGGAATAAAATAACAACGAGTGCGGCGCCAGCTAGGCCCAGACCTACCGTTGTCATACCAACAACGCCACCTGTGCGAAATGCGATCCGCACCGCTTTGGTGCCATCTTTCTGACGAGCAGCTTCAGCAACGCGCACATTTGCGCGAACTGCCAGCCACATACCGTTATAACCGACCAGGGCTGAGAAGCCAGCACCGACGAGGAAGAAGATGGAGCGACCAACACGAATAGCAGTTGTGTCGGCGGGCAGTGCAAAGAGTAGGAAGAAAACAATTCCTACAAAATAAGAAAGGGTGCGGAACTGGCGGGCAAGATATGCCGCCGCTCCTTCTTGAACAGCTTCGGCAATCTCGCGCATCTTCTCGGTGCCATCGTTGGCGGCAAGTACTTGCTGGCGCAACGCGTAGGCGATGCCGAGGGCGGCAAGTGCTACCGCCAAGATGATGTAAGTGATATTTAGGTTAGTCCCTGTTACTTGGACGTTACTTAGAGCAGCAGAAGCTCTCATGGGTTCTCCTCCGTTGGAGAGTCAGGGCGCCCCATTCGAGGGCAAGGCGCGCAGATTGCCCGAGTGTACATATACATATCTATTGGAAGGAAAATTCCCGCGTACGCTGTAGCCATGAACCTAGCCGCCAACCTCTTTGATGCTCATTCCATAGTCGGAGACCTTGGATTACTCGGAATTCTGGCGATCATCTTCGCTGAAACCGGGTTGCTTATTGGACTCGCCTTCCCAGGCGACTCACTTCTCTTTATTGCCGGTGTGGCTGCCTCTGGCTCAGGTGCCGCGATCTTAGGCGGTGCTTCCCTTAATCCACTAGCTCTCTTTATCGCATCGCCTATTGCCGCCATTGTGGGCTCACAGGTTGGCTACTTATTTGGTGCACGCTTTGGGCGAAGGCTATTTAACCGCCCCGATGGAAGGTTCTTTAACCAATCACGGGTTGCTGCAACTGAAAAGTGGTTAACAAAATATGGAACCGGGCGCGCCCTGGTTCTGGCTCGCTTTATTCCTTTTGTGAGAACACTAATCAATCCACTCGCTGGAATTATTGGTATTCCGGTGAAGAAGTTTTTCTTCTGGAATGTGCTGGGCGCGCTGATCTGGACTCAACTCATTATCGGTTTAGGTTTTATCCTGGGTGAGAAGCTAGAAGGCTCAGTTGATAAGTATTTGCTGCCAGTAGTTGCGGTAATTATTCTAGTGAGCGTTATTCCAGTTGCGATTGAATTCTTCCGCGAGTGGCATACTCGCAGACACCATTCTTAAATTACAGGCCTAAATCTTGTAGCGAGTAGGCGGCGTAGTACTTGTAGCCGGCATCTAAAATCTTCTGCTTGGCCCCGCGTTCCACAATGACAGCAACTCCCACAACAATTGCGCCAGCTTCAACTAGTGCTTCAACTGCAGTTAGAACTGAGCCACCTGTTGTTGAAGTATCTTCAACGGCGAGAACTCTCTTTCCCTTTACATCAGGTCCTTCGATGCGACGTTGCAGGCCGTGGGCTTTCTCAGCCTTGCGAACTACAAAAGAATCAATGTTTTTGCCGTTACGCGCTGCCACATGCATCATCGCTGTTGCAACCGGGTCCGCGCCCAATGTGAGCCCACCAACTGCCTCATAATCTAAATCTTTCGTCAGCTCTAACATCACTTCACCCACAAGTGGGGCTGCCACATGATCGAGTGTGACCCGACGCAGATCGACGTAGTAATCAGCCTCGATACCAGAGGAGAGAATCACTTTGCCGTGGACTACAGCTTTGTTGCGGATTTGTTCTCGGAGAATATCCTTAGAATTCATGTTTGAACCTTACCTCTTCGACTCTTCATTGTTAACGTGTTCTCATGAACCTAGACCGATTAGAGACTTCTCGGCTGGTCCATCGGTTTGGTTTCGGTCCACGTGTTGGTGAGTTTGCAAGTTACTTAAAGCAGGGTGTCCCAGCAACACGTGACTCGCTCTTAAAAGTTCCCAGTGTGGATTCAGGATTAGCTTCAATTAAGCTTCCAACCTTTTCTGATTTGGGCAAACGTCCTGAACCAAATACTCCTGAAATAATCCCATTTGCTGTGGGGATGAGATCTCAAACTGAGAATCTTATTCTTTGGTGGATGGATCGGATGGCCCTTAGCGATAACGGGCTAACCGAGCGAATGACTTGGTTTTGGCACGGTCATTGGGCGACTTCGATCTCCAAGATAAACCATCCCTTCCCTATGTATAAGCAGAATGAAACTTTTCGAAAGTACGCGCTAGGTAATTTTCGTGAGCTCTCGCGAGTGATGCTCACTGATGGTGCCTTGCAATATTGGTTGGATGGTCAGGAAAGCACCTTTAAGTCGCCTAACGAAAACCTTGGCCGTGAATTAATGGAGTTATTCATTCTGGGGGTAAACCGATACTCCGAAGATGATGTTAAAGCTATCGCGCGCTCATTAACTGGATATCAAGTCGCAAACAGTTCTGGCACCGTTACATTCAACCTTAAGCGGCATGATTCAAATGCGGTGACTTTGTTGGGGACCACAAAGCATTTTAATGGTGAGGAGGTCTCAGATTTTCTTGTAGCAAGAGAGGATTGTGCTCGTTTTATTTCGGAAAGGCTCTGGTATCGCTTTATCTCAAGCACAGAAGCAATGCCAAGTAATTTCGCTGGGATCCAGTCATTCGCTGATCGGGAAATTTCAAGCGTTGTCGCTGCTGTCGCCAAAGACCCCGCAATGCGAGATCCTAAAAATGCAATGGTTAAATCTCCAGTGGATTGGTTTATCTCCGCCGCACGTGCGCTGGAGCTGACTCCATCAAAGTTAACGTCTTCATCTAAATTAAAGAATTACCTAAATAAATTAGGGCAACTTCCGTTATATCCACCAAGTGTTGGCGGGTGGCCGGCTGCGGAGGCTTGGTTATCTTCCGCCTCTGCCCAATATCGGATTGACTTTGCCACCTGGTTGGTAAAACAGAGCCAGCTAAGAGGGTTGACGGAAATTCCGGTTGAGCGTCGAGTTCTTTCGAGCGCTGATTGGTTAGGTGTTGCGCAATGGAGTCCGAGAACTCAAGCAGCGCTACGTAATTCGCTAAGTGATCCGGTGGAATTTGCCGTCTTGGCGTTGTGTAGCCCTGAGTATGTAGTGAATGCATAGGGAGATGACATGGACACAATAACTCGTAGAAAATTCCTGAGGTTAACCGCGGGCAGCGTGGCAGCCGGTGCTAGTGCTTCACTATTGAGTGTTGATAAAATTGCCCAGGCAGCGATAAATCGACCACTCGCCGCAGGCACACCAATTCTTGTGATGGTCACTCTTTATGGTGGAAATGATGGGTTGAATACCGTTATTCCTTATACAGATCCAATCTATTTTTCATCTCGTCCCGAGATTTCATATAGCCCAGAAACTATGTTGCCGCTAGATGCCGAATTAGCGTTGAACCCTGCGATGGCCAATCTCAAACTTTTATGGGACCAGAAAAAGGTCGCCATTATTCGTGGTGTGGGCTACCCGAACCCTGATCGCTCTCACTTTTCATCCATGGCAAAGTGGCAGAGCGCCTCACCTGCTAATCAAATCAGTACCGGGTGGCTTGGCAGGTGGATTGATAGTCAGGCAGAAGATTCAATGCTTGCTATCTCACTAGGTTCGGTATTGCCCCCATTATTTGTCGGGGCTAAAAGATCTGGTTCGGTATTACCTCTCGGTGGACTACTCATACCTAAAGGTTCAATTGGTCAAAATTGTTTGAAACTTGCAAGTAAGTCCAGAACGGATTCCGCACTTATGGCTGCCGCGGCCTCCTCAATGCGCAATCTATTTTCAGTCTCCTCAACAGTTACCCCTATTTTGAAAGCGCCTGCGCCTGCTGTTGTTGATTTGCCTACCGTCAATGGTGGTAATGCAGGTGGTGATAGCGATCTGGCACAGCAGTTAGATGTAGTCTCTAAATTGATTTCGGCCGGAGCTCCCACAAGAGTGTGGTCAGTTTCGCTAGGCGGGTTCGACACACACGCTAACGAAGCCAATGCGCAAGCAGAACTATTGGGTGTTGTTTCTAATTCAATTTCGCGCTTCTTTGCCCAATTGAAGTCCACCACTCGAGCCAGTGATGTAACGGTAGTGATTTACAGTGAGTTTGGCCGCCGCGTCGTTGGAAACGGGTCCCAAGGAACAGACCATGGAACATCTGGGCCGATGTTTGTCATTGGCGACCGAGTCACAGGTGGATTTTATGGAGACCAACCCTCCTTAAAAAATCTCATCAAAGGTGATTTGGCTGTTACCACCGACTTCCGAGATGTGTATGCAACACTGCTTGAAGGTCTTTTGAAATCCCCAGTGGAACCAGTCCTAGGCAAGTGGACTGGGCGTACTAAATTCTTAAACGCTTAACTCTCATCTTTGTAAATAATGACATTGCTCTTCTTCCGTATTGCCAACTGTTTATTCAACGAGTCAGCGAGCGGTGGGTTCTCAACAAGTAGTGCATTTACTTCAATTCTTAACTTTGCGACCTCCATCGCCATGTTTGCGACAGCACTCTCTAATTCGATGATCCGCTTAATGCCCGCGTGGTTGATTCCTTCACCAACAAGACGGCCCACCATGCGAAGGGATGCAATATCGCGAAGTGAGTAACGGCGATTGCGCCCCACCGTGCGATCTGGTGATACCAGGCCTAAGCGGTCATATTGCCGAAGTGTTTGTGGGTGTAACCCAGAAAGTTCTGCCGCTACTGATATTACATAGAGTCCGGCATCATCATCTGGATGATCTTCTTGTGGCAAATCTTTTGTCATAGCTTTGCCTTAGATATAAATTCGGCGCGCACATCATCGTGTGCAGTTGCTGCCGCAAATGCTTTGATTGCCTCTTGCGCCTTACCTTCACTCTTGCGTGGAACTTGTACCTCCACAGTGACAAGTAAGTCGCCGGTAATTGCGCCTTTTTTAATACCTCGCCCCTTCACGCGCAAGACCCGACCTGTGGGTGTTCCAGCGGCTAACCGCACCGTGACATCATCCCCGGCAAGCGTGGGAACCTTAATGTCAGCCCCCAACGCCGCTTCCGCAAAAGTGACCGGAAGTGTGAGAACTAGGTTCTCTCCTTTGCGAGAAAAGATTGCATGCGGCTTTACCTGCAGTTGAATAAAGAGATCTCCGGGCCCCGCTTCACCTGGTGCGCCTTTGCCTTTAACGCGAATCTTGGCGCCATCATTTACTCCAGCAGGTACGCGCGCAGAAATGTTCTGTGGCCCGTTGCCATCGGTGTTAAGTTTGAGATCAAGGGTTGTGCCAAATACTGACTCTTTAAATGTAATTGCTGATTCTGTTTGTAGATCAGAGCCTTTGCGTGGTCCGCGTCGGCCGCCACCGCCAAAGAGATTGGCAAAGATATCTTGTGGATTACCGCCGCCAAAGATGTCATTGAAATCTCCGCCTTGGAAGTTTTGACCACCCATTGGCGCTCTAAATCCACCGCGTTCAAACATGGAGCGTGCTTCGTCATACTCTGCGCGTTTTTTTGAATCAGAAAGAATGTCATATGCCTCGGAAACCGCTTTGAACTTCTCTTCCAGGGCAGCGTTTCCTTGATTTTTATCCGGGTGTAAATCTTTAGCTTTTAAACGGTAAGCACTTTTTATTTCAGACTGACTCGCCGTAGGCGAAACACCAAGGACTTGATAGAAATCCTTCTCATAAAGATCCTTGGCGGCCATGGTTGATTAGTTCTCTGGGTCGCTCACTGCAACGCGTGCCGGGCGCAAGATGCGTTCTTTGAACTTATAGCCTGGTTGCAAAATCTTTGATGCAGTAGGGACGCTAACTTCAGATGATGTGTCATGCATTAGCGCTTCATGGATTTGTGGGTCAAAGGCTTCACCTTCACTGCCGTATTTCTCCAACCCAATGCGATTGGTAATAGCAGTTAACTGATCTGCCACAGCCTTGAAGCCCCCGGTGAGTTCGTTGTGCTCACTTGCGCGATCAACATCGTCTAAAATTGCAAGAAGTTCGGTAAGAACAGAACCAATTGCTAGTTCATGAGCCAGGGTGCGATCACGCTCTACCCGCTTTCGGTAGTTGGCATACTCTGCTTGCAGCCGCTGTAAATCAGCTGTGAGAGCTGCAACCGGGTCCAATTCGGCAACCGGCGCAGCCTCCGCTACAACTTCTGCTACAACAGGAGTTGTTTCTTCAACAACTTCCTCTGTCGTTTCTGACATTAGTTAGCTTCTTCGGCATCGATTACTTCGGCGTCCTCAACATGATCTTCTGACCCTGTTGATTCACCTGCGGCCTGTGCTGAGGCATTTGCATACATCAGCGCACCCAGTGCTTGTGAGGCGGCTGAAACTTTTTCGGTATTTGATTTAATTGATTCAAAGTTAGCCCCACCTAGATCTGTTTTAAGAAGAGCGAGTACTTCATCTAGTTCAGCCTTTTTTGTCACAGCTTCACCTTCGGTGAATTTATCTGCGTTCTCAGTTAAGAACTTCTCGGTCTGATAGACAAGTGAGTCACCGGTGTTACGAATTTCTGCTTCTTCACGGCGCTGCTTATCTTCATTAGCGTGTGCTTCAGCATCAGCCATCATCTGTGCGATCTCATCCTTAGAAAGAGCAGAACCACCTGTGATGGTCATACCTTGCTCTTTGCCGGTTGCCAGATCTTTTGCAGATACATGAACGATTCCGTTGGCATCGATATCAAATGTAACTTCCACTTGTGGAACCCCACGAGGTGCTGGTGCGATCCCAGTGAGCTCGAACATGCCTAGCTTCTTATTATAAGCAGCCATTTCACGTTCGCCTTGGTAAGCCTGAATCTGAACAGCAGGCTGATTGTCGTCAGCTGTTGTAAAGATTTCACTGCGTTTGGTAGGAATAGTTGTATTGCGCTCGATGAGTTTTGTCATTACGCCACCCTTGGTTTCAATACCAAGGGAAAGTGGTGTCACATCAAGAAGCAGCACATCTTTTACTTCACCTTTAAGTACTCCGGCTTGAAGGGATGCACCTACTGCGACTACTTCATCGGGGTTTACGCCCTTATTTGGCTCTTTCCCGCCGGTGAGTTCGCGTACCAAATCAACCACAGCTGGCATACGAGTTGATCCACCAACAAGTACCACTGATTGAATGTTTGCAATTGGGATTCCAGCATCTTTTAGAACAGCTTGGAATGGCTTCTTGCAGCGCTCAAGTAGGTCTGCGGTAAGTGTTTGGAACTGTGCGCGGGTGATTGTTTCATCGAGGAACAATGGATTCTTCTCAGAATCAACAGTGATGTATGGCAAGTTGATAGTTGCTGATTGGGAAGATGAAAGTTCAATCTTCGCCTTTTCAGCAGCCTCACGAATACGTTGCATCGCCATCTTATCTTTTGTTAGATCGATGCCATTTGCAGATCCGAAAGTCTTTACTAGGTGATCAACAAGTGCTTGATCCCAGTCATCGCCACCAAGGTTGTTATCGCCATTCGTTGCTTTTACTTCAACAACGCCGTCGCCAATTTCCAAAAGGGAGACGTCAAAAGTTCCGCCACCGAGGTCGAATACGAGAATGGTTTGTTCTTGATCTGCCTTATCTAAACCATATGCAAGGGCTGCCGCTGTTGGTTCGTTGATAATACGAAGCACATTAAGACCGGCAATTTCGCCAGCTTCTTTTGTTGCTTGACGTTGCGCGTCGTTGAAGTAGGCGGGCACGGTAATAACAGCATCTGTGACGGTTTCACCGAGGTAGGCCTCTGCATCACGCTTTAACTTTTGTAGTACGCGTGCTGAAATTTCTTGTGAGGTGTACTTCTTACCGTCGATATCAATCGACCAGTTAGTACCTATATGACGCTTAACGGAACGGATTGTGCGTTCAACGTTTGTCACTGATTGACGTTTAGCTACTTCACCGACAAGAACTTCGCCGTTTTTTGCAAAGGCGACGATCGACGGTGTGGTGCGAGCGCCTTCTGCGTTGGTAATGACTTTTGGCTCTCCGCCTTCAAGTACTGATACGCAGCTATTTGTAGTTCCAAGGTCGATTCCGACTGATCTAGCCATGGTCTTGCTCCTTCTTTAATTTCGTCATTTCCGCTCGAGCCAGGGTGGGTCGAGGTCTGTAACCTGAGTCGATTCTACGCAAAGAGTTGAGTCGCGTCGACTCAGGTTTCACAGGATGTAACTGGAAGGGGTGGGGGTTTATTCCCTAGTTAAATCTAGGGTTAGCCATAGGTGTCGCGGGGACCGCGCCCATTTGAGATCGTGCGTAGGCCGCGCTTCCAGCTAGGGGCGGTAGGGCCAATGAAATCCAGCGACTCCACAAGGGCACCGGGCGCACTAGACCTAATGGTCTCAAGAAGAGATGGGCCAACTAAGTTGAGTTGGGTTGCCCAAGCAGTTGATGAGCACTGCACGAGCAGGCGGCCATCTAGAAGTGAGAGTGGGGTTGTGTGCTGGGCGATGTCGGGCCCGACTACTTGGGCCCAGGTGGCAAAGAGGGTTCCTTCAGCTAACCCAGAATTCCAATCACGTTCTTCGATGAGTTCACTTAAGACATTGGAGATTAGTGTGGGATCTCCAGGGGCATTTGAGCGCTGTTCAACAATTTTCTTCTTTTTAGTAAATCCAGTTTTGTAACTTCGGAAGAGATCTACTGCAAAATCTCGTTTGCTTTGGGGGGTTTCACTCACTTGGTAACAACCCCCGGCTTCACATAGAACTTCTCAGATAGTAGTTCGGCTGGCAGGTCTGATTCAACAGCTGCGGTGATAAATGTTTGCTCGGCCATCTGTGTCACTGAGGTAAGTTGTTGGCGCCGAGTGGTGTCGAGCTCGGCAAAGATGTCGTCGAGGATGAGTACTGGTTCTGCGCCTTCTGATTTAAGTAAGTTATAGGCACCAATACGTAGTGAGATGGCCATCGACCAAGATTCGCCATGGCTGGCATAACCTTTAGCCGGAAAATCACCGAGTTGTAAATGTAGGTCATCGCGATGTGGGCCAATCAGTGAAACACCACGATCTTGTTCTTGTCGTGCCACTTCTATCTGCCGTGCGGTAAGCATCTCTACATTGTGGGAAATATCTGAAGATAAGTTATCTGTCGATGATTTATAAGAAATTGAGGCAGGCTTCACCTCATTAAGGTTTTCATAATTTGTTGCCACATATGGGTTTAAATCATCTACTAGCTTGATGCGCTCTGCCGATAACTGCGCGCCATAAGAAATAAGTTGCTCCGTCCAAGGAACAAGTGAGCTCTCTGGCGCCCTGGTTTTTAGCAGTGTATTACGTTGTTTTACAACCCGCTCATAATCAGAGATCACACCTGCTAAGCGCGGTGATTGGGTAATTAGCAATTTATCCAAGAAATCTCGGCGGTGGGATGGGTCTCCGCGCACTAAATCTAAATCTTCGGGGGAGAAATAAATAATTTGTAGCGCACCTAATATCTCACGTTGCGATTTAACTGGGTTGCCATTAATTCGCGCGCGGTTGGTTTTTGTGGCGTTAATTTCCAGGTCAACTTGCAGTGTGCGACCCTGGCTCTGGATTTCGGCCCGGATGATTGCTTGATCTGCGCCCAACGAAATAAGTGGTTGATTGTTGGCAACCCGGTGGGATGAAAGGTAGGCGAGATAAATCAAACTCTCGGCGATATTTGTTTTACCGCTGCCGTTATTGCCGACAAAAGTAATAGGTCCTGCTGGAAATTCAAGTTCAAGGTGTTGGTATGAACGAAAATTTATCAGCGCTAGCTTAGTGACGCGCATAGTTTTTTATTTTATGAGGCGTAGCGCATTGGCATTAAGAGATAGCGGTAATTATCAATAAATGCACCATTTGGTTCGGTGCGCCCAGTGAGAATCGCTGGTTTGTTTGATCCAGTAAATGAGATCTGCACAAAGGGTGTGCCAACAGCTTGCAGCCCGTCAGCTAGGAATACTGGGTTAAAAGCGATTGAAATAGGTTCACCGTTTAACAAGACATCAATTGTCTCTGTTGCTTGTGCTTCTTCACCCGCGCCAGCTTCAAGTGATACTCCACCATCCTTAAATTCAAGGCGTAGTGGGACTGTTTTATCTGTCACTAGCGCAACCCGGCGCACGGAGTCAAGAAATGGCGCTACTTCAACAACGGCAGTTGTTGTCATCTCGGTCGGTAGTAGGTGACGATATGGAGGAAATGTTCCATCTAACATTCTTGATGTCATTGTTTTACCATCGCCAGAAAATCCAGCAAGGCGATCATTAGATGTTGCTGGTGCAAAAGATAGTGATACGTTCTTTGTTCCAATAAGTGATTTAGCGGCATCAGCTAAAGTGCGAGCGCGCATTAACGCTGTTGTTGAAACACCAGGTGTAGCCGGGCTCCAATTAAATTCGCGTACTGCTAAACGGTAGCGATCTGTTGCAGCAAGTGTAATGGTGTCTTCATTTATTTCAACATGGACGCCAGTTAGTGTTGGTAGTGAATCATCACGGCCGGCAGCTATTGCAACTTGTGCTACCGCTGTTGCGAAAGTATCACTTGCCACACTACCGGTTGTCTCTGGAAGTTCCGGAAGGTTTGGATATTCAGAGAGTAAAAGTGTAGGGAGGGTGAATTTAACCGCACCTGATGTAACAAGCACCCGGGTGCCATCAAGTGCGATGGTGATTGGTTTATTTGGAAGTGATCTACAAATTTCTGCTAGTAGTTTTCCTGGAACAAGTACTGCGCCTTTGTCGGCGATGTCAGCTGCAAAGTGTGCTTTGCTCGATGTTTCTAAATCAGAGCCGGAGAGAAAGACTTCATCACCGGTTGCATCAATTTTTATTCCGAGGAGTTCAGTTTTAATCGGGCGGGTGGAGAGTGAGCGAGAAACCCAGTTCACTCCATCAGTTAAAGAATTTTGATCCACTGTAAATTTCACGCCGTAGCCCTCGCACTCATCAGATTGGTTGTATGTAGTGAACTAACTCTAATTTGGGGACGGTCCGCTTGGAAACGGGATTTATATATATATAAAGGTAGTAGTAGTAACCGCAGAGTGAAACTGTGGGTAAGAGGTAAAACCCCAGTTCAGAGCCTAGATTTAACCCCGCAAAGGTGTGGAAAAACCCTGCAAAGCTGTGGGTGAATAGGTGAATAAACGTTAGATCCACATCAACACCCCTGCGCCTTCTCTAGTAGTACCTGCTTTACACACATATTTACGATACATATCCACAGTTATCCACACCTTATCCACACCTTGGGGGTAAAGAGGGTGAAAACGGACAATTAGCGCCTAACCCCTACCTACTTCGTCTGCTGCTTAATTCTCGTCGTTAACTCATTTACCTGGTTATAGATCGAGCGGCGCTCAGCCATCAACTCGCGGATCTTTCGGTCGGCATGCATCACAGTTGTGTGATCGCGCCCTCCAAAAGTTTGCCCGATTTTGGGTAGTGATAACTCGGTTAGCTCACGGCATAAATACATCGCGATCTGGCGTGCGTTAACTAATGCACGCGAGCGAGAAGTGCCACAGAGATCATCGAGGGTGAGACTGAAGTAGGCCGCAGTCTGAGCCATGATCGTTGGAGCTGTTATCTCAGTTGCAATATTGGTGGGGATTAAATCCTTTAACACAATTTCAGCAAGACCCATATCAACCACTTGGCGGTTAAGGGATGCGAAGGCGGTAACGCGAATCAAAGCACCTTCAAGCTCACGGATATTGGTAGAGATTTTACTGGCGATAAATTCAAGAACATCATCGGGAGCGTTTAATTTATCTTGCGCTGCCTTTTTACGTAAGATCGCAATACGTGTTTCAAGTTCAGGCGGTTGGATGTCGGTGATCAAACCCCACTCAAATCGTGAGCGCAACCGATCTTCCAAGGTTGTTAACTGCTTAGGAGGGCGGTCTGATGAGATAACGATCTGTTTGTTGGCGTTATATAAAGTGTTAAAGGTATGGAAGAACTCTTCCTGAGTACGCTCTTTATTTTCCAAGAATTGAATATCATCAACCAGCAAAATATCTAGATCGCGGTAGCGACGCTGGAAAGCAGTAGCTTTATCATCACGGATAGAGTTAATAAAGTCATTGGTGAATTCTTCAGAAGATACGTATCGAACGCGAACGTTGCCGTATAGCTCCTTGGCATAAGCACCTATTGCGTGCAATAAGTGAGTCTTTCCAAGGCCAGATTCCCCATAGATAAAGAGCGGGTTATAAGCCTTAGCTGGCGCCTCTGCCACGGCAACGGCGGCAGCATGGGCAAAACGGTTAGATGATCCGATAACAAATGTTTCAAAAATATAGCGCGCATTTAATTGTGATAGTTCATCCGATCTACGAAGATCAGAGTCATCCCGGCCCATACCTGATCGAGCTGGGACTACCTCAACGGCAACAGTGGGGGCAGGAAGGTCTGCCAATTCAAGTGTTTCATCGACCATCACTGCAATATTTGCTTTCTCACCAAGTTCGGTGGTTAGCACTTCATTGATAACATTTCGAAGACGAGACTCGAGTACATCTTTTGCAAAAGCATTCGGGGCGGCAACCAGCAAACTGGTCGCCCCACCCTCTTTTTGTAGAAGACCTAAAGGTTTGGTCATAGCCAAGAATGCTCGGTGTTGAGGTTCACCCACCGAAACATGCTCGACCACGCGGCCCCATAACTGGGAGAGTTCGAGATCTATAACTGCCATCTACCAACCCCCAGGTTATCCACAATGTTATCCACAGGCTGTGGTCTAAAGGTGAGGTTTAGCCTCAAATTAGACCGACTTCGACGGAAACCTGTGGAGAACCCGCAAAGTAGACCCCATTGGGGGAAATAGCAAGTGGTTATCCACAATTATTGGAGGTTCCAAGGGATGTATCGCTGGTTTGACCGGCGGCTATCCACACCCGTAACCTTGCCTTCTTGCCTCCCCCGTATTTATGACCAGCTAGGGCTAAAGCGCCCACAACATTTTGGAGTTCTCATGACAAAGCGCACCTTTCAGCCTAATACGCGCCGCCGCGCTAAGAAGCATGGCTTTCGCGCCCGTATGGCTACCCGTGCCGGACGCGCAGTTCTCTCTGCTCGCCGTGCCAAGGGCCGTATAAAGCTCTCAGCTTAAGGCTTAAGAGCGCTACGGATCTTCTCGTGCTTCCAGCCGACGCACGCTTAACTTCAAGCTCTGATTTCGCCCGAGCAACTAAGAGCGGAATCCGTGTTACCACAGAACACTTTGTTGGATATCTTTATATTTCACCTGTCACAAATAGCGCTTCAGCTAAGTGCGGACTTGTTATTAACAAAACTGTCGGCGGATCCGTCAAGCGCCATCGCCTTGCGCGCAAAGTTCGTCACGCGGTCTCACCTCACATCTTAGGACTCCCACTCGGATCACTTTTTGTAATTCGCGCACTTAAACAAAGTGATGATAAAAATGTAGCGTCAGAGATTTCTACCCTTATCCAAAAACTTATTGAGCGCTCTAAAAAAATTGAGGCGCGCTAATGAAGTTACTCCTTACAGCACTCACCCGTTCCTACCAATTATTTTCTAGCGCGTTCGCGCCTCGATGCAAGTACTACCCATCATGTTCGAACTACGCCCTCACAGCAATTACTCGCCATGGGCTAAAAGGAATTGCAATGGCCTCATACCGAATCCTTCGCTGCCACCCGTGGTCACTCGGCGGCGTTGATTATGTAGATGAAGACCTTGATAGCGCAGATGCAAAAAAAGCCCAAAAAACACTAGTAGGAGTTAATTAATGGACTCGATTCTTAACCCGCTCTACAGCATCGTCTCTGGTGTCATGGTGGCAATCCACCAATTGGTTGCCCCTATTTTCGGTAAAGATTCAGGTGTCACCTGGACCCTGTCAATCATGGGCCTGGTAGTGCTCATCCGAATTATTTTGATCCCACTTTTTGTAAAGCAGATTAAAAGCCAGCGCGCAATGACAGCGCTACAACCACACATGAAAGAGATTCAAAAGAAGTTTAAAGACGACCGACAGAAGCAATCGGAAGAGATGATGAAGCTCTATAAAGAACATAAAACAAACCCACTAGCATCATGTTTTCCGATTATTGCCCAAGCACCAATTTTCTTCGCTCTCTTTACCGTGCTTAACGGAATCGCAGCAAAGACCGATGAAGGTGTTTCTGCCCCCATCGGACGTGGATTTCTTAAAGGAGAATTCCTAGATAGCGCGGCGCAAGCAACGTTCTTTGGAGCGAAGATCTCACAAAGCTTCCTTGGGTCTCCCGATCTTAACGTTCGCATCGTCACTGTAATTTTAATTATCTTTATGTCAGCCACAACATTTACTACTCAGCGCCAACTCATGGTTAAAGGCATGCCAAAGATGGATGCAAGTAACAACATGATGTTGCAGCAGCAAAAAATCATGTTGTATGCATTCCCAGTTATTTTTGCGGTCTCAGGAGTTAACTTCCCAGTGGGTGTATTGATTTACTGGTCAACTACAAATCTTTGGACATGGGGACAGCAGTACTACGTCATTAAAAGAAACCCAACGCCGGGATCTCCGGCATATGAAGCGTTGGAGAAAAAGCGTGCCGAAAAAAATAAGTTAGAGAATAAATCGCAAGGCAGTGAAATTGACCAGAACCAGGAGCAAGCTCCAGAAGTTCTGGGACAACGACAACAACCAAAGAAGAAAAAGAAGAAGAAGTAATAAATCAGACTAATAGTATTAATAACGCTTAACCCGGACAAAGGATGAGAAGATGTCAGAGAACACAGAAACAACATTAGAAACCTTAGAAACAACCGAAGAAGTGGTTGGCTCAAAAGAGGAGCGCGCCCCCAAATCTCCTGCCAAACTTGAAGAAGAGGGCGATATCGCAGCCGACTACCTAGAAGCCCTACTTGATATTGCAGATCTCGATGGCGATATAGATATCGATGTGGAAAATGGCCGTGCCGCACTTGCAATCGTGGGTGGCAAACTCAAGCACCTGGTTGGCGCCGAAGGTGAAGTCCTTGATTCAATCCAAGAACTCACCCGCCTAGCTGTGCAGACAGCAACCGGGGATCGCAGCCGCCTCATGCTCGATATCGATGGATTTAGAGCAGGGCGCCGCAAAGAGCTCACCGCTCTGGCGCAAGAGATGGCCGAACAAGCAAAGACCACCGGCAGCTCCATCAAGCTTGATCCAATGAACGCCTTTGAGCGCAAAATCATCCACGACACAATCCAGACCTTAGGCCTGACCTCAGAGTCAGATGGTGAAGACCCAAACCGCTTCGTCGTTATCTACCCAGCGTAGATCTAGTTTCACGTGGAACAATCAGTAGAGGGGCTAGTCGGCCGCTACTTCCCAGAACGCCAGGAAGAGATCCGTGCCTTTGCGCAATTTCTGGCCTCTGCCGGAATTGAGCGAGGCCTTATCGGCCCCCGCGAAGGCGAGCGCATCTGGGAACGCCATATCTTTAACTGCCTACCGGTAACCCAGCTTCTACCTCAAAACGCCTCCCTTTTTGATATTGGCTCCGGGGCGGGCCTGCCCGGCATAGTGATAGCCCTAGCTCGGCCTGATCTAAAAGTAACCCTAATCGAACCCCTTGAGCGCAGAGTTGAATTCTTAAAGGAGGCGACCGAGGGAGTTGATATTGAAGTGATCCGCGGGCGCGCCCAGGATGTGAAGAAGAGCGCCGAATACGTTACCGCCCGGGCTGTGGCCCCGTTAGAAAAACTCAAAAAAATTAGCTGGCATATGGTCAAGACCGGGGGAGCCCTACTTGCGATGAAGGGTGAATCTGCCGCCGCCGAGATGGTTGGGGTAAAGAACGCGGTGCTACATGAGATTGAACTCGAAGGTATCGGCCTCGGGCGCATCATTGAGCTGCGCAAACCGAGCTAGGCGAGGGAGTTGGCGCAATAGGAGTGGTTAAATTGCCCCATGCCCGGTGATGATTCACGTGAAACACTACCTAAAGTCATCGGGGTCCGCCGGCTAAAAGAGGCGATGGCCAAACCCGCCTCCACTCGAATTTTCACCGTGGCAAATCAAAAGGGCGGGGTGGGCAAAACCACCACTACCGTCAATATCGCAGCCGCCCTTTCCATGGGGGGTTTGCGAGTACTTGTTATTGATCTAGACCCACAAGGAAATGCCTCAACCGCCCTCGGGGTAGAACACCGCGAAGCTGCTGGTGTCTATGAAGTATTAATGGGCAGTGCGCAAATTTCAGAGGTAATTAAAAAAGTGGCAGGCTTTCCCGCACTTGATTGTCTGCCTTCAAATACATCACTTGCCAATGCCGAAATTAATTTAGTTTCTATGGTTGCCCGTGAATTACAACTAAAGGCTGCCATTGATGAAATTAGCGCAAATTATGATTACATTTTTATTGATTGCCCACCATCACTAGGTCTACTTACTATCAATGCCTTTGCTGGATCTAAAGAGTTATTAATCCCGATTCAAACCGAGTACTACGCACTAGAAGGTTTATCACAACTTCTTGAGACCTACGCTGTTGTGAAGAAAAGATTGAATCCAACACTTAGTCTTTCCACCATTGTTTTAACTATGTTCGATGGGCGCACACGTTTATCAAATGATGTTGCTGCAAATGTGCGATCTCATTTTCCTAATGAACTTATTGATATTCCGATACCTCGCGCAGTGCGCGTATCAGAAGCACCTTCATATAACCAGACAGTGATGACCTATGACCCGCTATCACCAGGTGCTATCGCCTATCTGCAAGTAGCCCGCGAAATTGCAGAGCGCGGTAAAGCAAAGGAGGAAGTCGTCTTTGATGCAAATGTGGTCAGCATTAATTACAAGGGTGGGATTGCATAATGGCGATTAGACGCGGTGGGCTCGGCACAAACCTTGATTCACTTATTCCCACATCACTTACTGTTGCTGGCACTGAAGTTGCGCAGCAAAACGAAGTACCTATCAACCAAATTTCACCTAACCCACGTCAGCCTCGCACCGTCTTTGATGAAACCGCACTCAATGAATTAATTGCATCGATTAAATCAATCGGCATCTTGCAACCACCCGTAGTTCGTAAAGTTGGCGAAAACAAATACGAACTTGTTATGGGCGAGCGCCGTTTGCGGGCAGCAAAAGCGGCAGGACTCATTTCTATTCCGGTCATTATTAGACAGACACCGGATAACGAATTACTTCGCGATGCCCTGATTGAAAATATTCACCGCAGTAACCTCAATCCGTTGGAAGAAGGCGCGGCATATGCGCAATTGCTCAGCGACTTTGGCTGCACCCACGATGAACTAGCACTCAAACTTGGCCGATCACGGCCGCTAATTTCAAACACAATCCGATTATTAAACCTACCTGATTCGGTGCAACGCAAAGTGGCATCCGGTGTTATCTCTGCTGGGCATGCGCGAGCGCTCCTTGGACTCACAGATGCAACAGAGATTGAAAAGTTAGCATCAAGAATTGTGGCAGAGGGGCTAAGTGTTCGTTCTACGGAAGAAATTATTGCGACAATGAAACCAACAAATAAAAGCAGTAAGAAATCTGGTGTTAAGGGAGTATCGGGTGCCGGCTTAGCTGCTGCCGAACTCTTAAGTGACTACCTCGATACTCGCGTGAGTGTGGAAAGTGGGAAAGGTAAAGGAAAGATTGTTATTGAATTTGCCGGCAATGAAGATCTACAACGCATCGTTGATCTCATCGAAGGTTCTAAGTAAGGGCAGTTCCTCTGCGACTCATCTCTTGCTTAATCACACCACCGAGTGCTTTCACGCCCTCGCGGATGCGCTCTGGTGTGGGGTGGCAATAAGAAAGACGCATCGACCATGAACCAAGGCCATCTGCATAGAAGGCACTGCCGGGCACGTAAGCAACCTTGGCCACGATTGCCTTTGGCATCAAGGCTTTAGTATCAATTTCGGCCGGCAAGTTAACCCACACATAGAAACCACCGCCAGGCTTTGTCCATT
Source organism: Candidatus Planktophila sp. (assembly GCF_040402315.1). GTDB lineage: Bacteria > Actinomycetota > Actinomycetes > Nanopelagicales > Nanopelagicaceae > Planktophila. The sequence continues at coordinate 13,074 of NZ_JBBAMU010000009.1, read as the reverse complement.
TAGCCTCTGCTGGGAAATGTTGTTCTAGTGATTCCAGCATCGCATCGCGCCTGACTTTATAGAGCTCACAGAAACTAGCGATCTGATCGCGCCATGGCTGATCAGCTAGGTAGCTAGAGATAGTTAACTGGGTGAAGTTTGAAGGACATAAAATTGAAGATTCAGATGAAATCACCAACTTATCTTTCAGTGACTGTGGGACAAGTGCCCAACCCACACGAAGTCCAGGCGCAATAGTCTTAGAAAAAGAGCCCAAATAAATTACGTTTTCAGAATCTTCGGCGCGCATTGCATTCGGTGATGGCTTATCAAAACCAAGTAACCCATAAGGGTTATCTTCCACAACAAAGATTTCCTCTTCGCGGCAGATACTCAAAATCTCGGTGCGGCGATCAGCTGGCAGACAGACACCAGTCGGATTTTGGAAATTTGGAATCAGATACAAGAACTTAATCTTTCGCCCAGTAGCGCGCACACTCTTAATTGCGGCGCGCAATGAATCAGGGACCAGGCCATCGTTATCCATTTCAACGTGCACAACTGAAGCTTGATATTGGCGGAAAGTACCGAGTGCGCCGACATAGGAAGGAGCTTCAACTAGCACGACATCACCTGGGTCGATAAAGATTCTAGAGATAAGATCAAGTGCCTGTTGGGAACCGGTGGTGATAACGACATCATCAGGGTTTGCGCGAATTCCTTCAAGTGCCATCACATCACAAATCTGTTCCCGAAGTTTTGGATGTCCCTGACCGCTTCCATATTGCAGCGCTTCCGAACCGTTGGTGAGAATAAGTTCCTTGATTACCTCAGCCATCATCTCCATCGGAAGCGCAGAGAGATTCGGCATTCCGCCAGCGAGTGAAACAATTTCTGGGCGGGATGCAACAGCAAAGAGTGAGCGAATTTCGGAAGGCAACATCTCGGCAGCGCGCGCGGCAAATCTCTTCTCGAGATTCTGGGGCTCACCTGTTTGATGGCGGATGGAGATGTCAGACATAGGCAGAATTCTCCCATAGGTCATGCGATGCTAGTGAATGAATTAGTTGCTCAACAATCAGCGAAGACCTGCTCTGCGAAGGTCTGATATTCGCAAAGTCCCGGTCTTGGCATCATCTTCGGCTGCTAAATAAAGGCGCTGAATCGCGATAATGAAGCTTTCAGCAACAGTGTCTCTAAATTCGGCTCGAGCCAGCCGGGCGGCATCTGCGCTATTTGAGATATATCCGAGATCCACCCGAACCGCTGGCGCCGTGATTAGACGCAGTGAATCCCATGTTTTTGCATGTGTGCGGCAATTCAGAAAATCAGTACGGGCACAGAGTTCACGCTGCACTAAGGATGCAAATCTTTCACCAACAATTGAGTGCACTCCATGTTGGTCATTGCCATAGAAAAATGTTGCCACACCATGTGCTTCTCGGTTTTTATGTTGGTCAATATGAAATGAAATCATGAGATCAGCCTTATTTTTATTGGTAAATGAGATTCGCTCTTCTTCACTGGGGTTGTTATTAGCACCACGTGTGAGAAACACACTTGCACCCAGGGCTAACAGCCGCCCCTCTAAGCGTTGGGCGATATCGAAGACTATTTCTCGTTCATGATCTTGTGAACTTGGGTCAATTACAATTACTTTATTTGCTAAGGCAGGGCCACGATTTTTCTGAACCGCACTCTCACGAAGAGCCGCGGGAGCACCCCCTGACACAATTTTTGTCAGGCGAAGCAGCGCGATAATTGTGGCGGGGCCACATTTACCATCAATTGCAACACCGACAGATTTTTGGAATTCCTTTACGGCACCCTCTGTCATAGATCCATAAATTCCATCGACTCGTCCGCAGTGAAAACCCATCTCAGTCAGACGTGATTGCAGTGCTGCCACATCATCACCGTGCATTAATGGCGGCTTTTGCAGATAGAGCGAGCGATCGCCCAACTTCCATCGAGCCTCTTCTAGCGCACGAAGAGTTTGCTCGTTAAGCGCACCAGTGATGTGAAGACCGCGCTCTTGCTGAAAAGAGCGAATCTCGTCGGCGGACATCTCCTTCATAGAAAGACTCTTCCCAAGGGCAAGTTAATTAAATGAAACCTTCGAGCTCTTTAAGAAGAGCTGGCTTCGGCTTTGCGCCAATGATTGTTTTTACAACTTCACCATTGACATACACATTAAGCATTGGAATTGAGGTCACACCATATTTGATGGCGATCGCAGATTCTTCATCAGTGTTGAGCTTTACAATCTTTAACTTATCGCCATATTCCGCGGCGATATCATCAAGAATTGGAGCAATTGCGCGGCACGGGCCACACCATTCGGCCCAGAAATCAACAAGAACTGGCGTGCTGCTCTTTAGTACAACCTCATCGAAAGTGGCTGTTGTGACCTTGATTGGTGCGCTCATCTTTACTCCTATTTTCTATCTAGCTCTTGGAATTCTATAGCGGTTGAGGTTACTAGTGGGATAAAAATTTTTCAGCATCGAGAGCTGCCTGACAGCCGGAGCCGGCCGCTGTGATGGCTTGTCGGTAGGTGTGGTCGACGAGATCGCCACAAGCAAAGACCCCAGTGAGGTTTGTCCGGGTAGAGCCGCCTTCGACTTTCACATAACCCTCGTTATCAAGAGATACCGAAGAAGTAACAAGCTCAGAGCGCGGGATATGACCAATGGCTACAAACAACCCGGTGAAGTTACGCTTACTAACTTCTCCGGTTTTGGTGTTGCGAAGCTCAAGCGCATCAACTTTCTGCTCACCTAAGACATCAATGACTTCGGTATCCCACAACATTTCGATTTTAGGATTGGCAAATGCTCGCTCTTGCATAATCTTTGAGGCTCGAAGCGAATCGCGGCGGTGAATCAAAACAACTTTGCTGGCAAACTTTGTTAGAAATGTTGCTTCTTCAAGTGCGGAATCTCCGCCACCAACAACAGCAATCTCTTGATCTCGGAAGAAGAAGCCATCGCATGTGGCACACCAGGAAACTCCGCGCCCAGATAAACGCTTCTCGTTCGCTAAACCAATCTCTCTATATGCCGAACCCATCGCAAGGATTACTGAGCGAGTGCGAACAACATTTCCAGAGCCATCGTTAATAATCTTGATATCACCAGTAAGGTCCATTTCAACCACATCATCGGTAATAAGTTCGGTACCAAAACGCTTGGATTGTTTACGCATGTTATCCATGAGATCTGGCCCCATGATTCCATCGATAAAACCAGGAAAATTTTCAACTTCAGTTGTATTCATCAGCGCACCACCAGCGGTGACAGAACCTTCATACATCAAAGGATTTAATTGAGCGCGCGCGGCATAGATGGCAGCGGTGTAGCCAGCTGGCCCTGATCCAACAATGACAACCTCACGCACATCTGTACCCATGGGGTGAGAATATCGTGCTTATAAGAATTACTTATCCCGGCGGCGACGCAAGGTAGAAGCGGCGAACCCCTTAAGCCCTGAGATTTCACTCACTTTCAGAGCTCTGGCAATAAAGAGATAGGCAATACCGCTTCCGGCGAGAATGAAGAGTAAACGAATGGCGCGAATGGCAAGAGATGCGTCGTCGTAAGCCCAATCAAAATAGAGAGCAATTGCAAAAAACGGAAGCATTCCTACAAGGGATGCAATCAACAAAAGGCCATGTTGGGCTGCGAAATCACCGATTTGTAGCCGCCCAATATGTTTTTTTAACAAGGAGATAGTAATAAAAAGCCCAACAATATAACTGACTGAAAACGCGAGACCGAGACCGACGGTTACCCAGTAGCTATCAAGTGTTTCGAGGAATATATAAGATAAAGCGACCGAGATGATGTTGATAATCAAGATAGATAAGACTTGTGTTTTAGTATCTTCAAATGCGTTAAAACCACGAATCAAAATAAGATTAATTGAAAAAGCTACCAGACCAATACTTAAAGCCGAGAGAACAAAACCAATATAGCGAGCATCTTCTAAAGAAATTCCTAAATAGAGAGCTTGGGTCATGAGTGGGCCAAAGAGAAGCAACGCAACAGCGCTAGGCACGGTTACAACTGCCACCATCCGAATCGCGCGAATGAGTTGTTTGCGGACCTCTTCCACATCTTTCGCAATCGCAAGTCGAGATAAGTGAGGAAGAAGGGCAGTGACAATTGAGATAGTGACAATCGAATATGGCAAGAGCATGATGTAGTAAGCGCTGGTAAAGGGAGTGAAACCGACACCGGTTGTGATGCCAGCTTGGGCACTTCGCACTGCAGCACTCGTTGCAACGTTTACTGTCACTAAATAACCAAGTTGGGAGATAAGCACGTAGATTAAAGTCCACCCGGCTAGACCGAAAGATTTACCTAGTCCGCTAAGGCCAAACATAGGACGGATATGAATTCCAGAGCGCTTAACTACTGGAATTAAAATCAGTGCTTGCACAACTACACCCAAGGTTGTGCCCCAACCCAAGATCTGCACTTGCAGATCCGTAATTGTGCCCAGAGCTAGTGAGCGCTCGGTGATAAGAACAGCGGCAAAAACAAAAATCACGACCAGGTTATTTGCAATTGGCGCCCACATAAGTGGGGCAAAAGAGCCACGGGCGTTTGCAACCTGGCCGAGCATTGTAAAGAGACCAAGAAAGAAGATTTGTGGCAAGCAATAGCGGGTGAAGGCCACTGCGATCTCTTGTTCAGCTTCAAAACCAGGGGTTGAAAATTCAGGTGCGTATAAACGAACAAGTGCGGGCGCAAAAATAACTCCCACTGCAACAAGTACAAGCAGGATAAGAGAGATAGTTGTGACAAGCCTGGATGCAAAACCATGGCCGCCATCTTGATCTTCAAAAGATCTCACTAATTGAGGAACAAAGATGGCGGTGAGGGCGCCACCAACAAGTAAGTTATATAAAATATTAGGCATGGTATTTGCAACGTTAAAGGTGTCGGCTAAGAGTGCGGTACCCAGTACCGCAACTGCAAGGAGTGCGCGAACAAAACCGGTAATTCGGGAGAGTATTGTTCCGATCGCCATAATTCCAGATGCGCGAAAGAGTTCGTTATTTTTCATTGACGACCCTTTCGTACTCTTCGAACGGATTGGGTAATGGCACCTAAGAACAATAGAACTGCCGCCCCGGTGGTAAACCACGCAACACGAGAATCAATGATTGTCGCACTTAAGGCTAGCTCGGATTGCTCACCAACTAACCGCCCTTCGCTATTCATAAATTGGGCATTTACAAGTACAGAGCCTGGGGCGATAACGTTTACTTCCAAAGTTAATTGCTGCCGCGATTTTGCGGCTAACTTCACGTTATTTACATTCGCTACTCTGATCCGGGAGTTCAATGGAATGAGAGAAAGACTTACAACAGTTGGAGTGTCAAAGCTATTTACCAAAGTTACGGGTAGCTTGGCAGTTGTAGAAGTGAGTTGGTATCGACCGGGAATCACGCGCAACTTGGAAGTCATCATTTGAACAGCGCGCACAGCTGAGTAAGAGAAATAGACACGTTCACTCTCATCAAGTGCTGGATTCATCACTGTGCCAAGTCGGGCACGGAGAGCAGTAATTTCGGGGGCAGTTGAGATTGTAGAAAGCCCGGTGAGCATCCGGCGATTTCCTGAGTAAATGTCTCTAAATGGGCCACTCAGGCGCGATACACCTTTGCTCCAACCATTTTCGGCAACAACCGGACGACCTAATTGAAGCTCTAACCGCTCTTTCCCATATGAGGAGTAGAAACGTAGCTCACTAGGCGCCAATCGTTTTGCAAGAGATTGATCTGGATTGCCGTATGGCAGTGCAATCACAGAATTACTAAGCGTTGAAAACTTCAAAGCAAATAACCAATTCTGCGCAGCTATTTGTCCATCTTTATCTTCCTCGCCCTTAATTGAATAACCATCTGCCATGTCGGCGATCTCATCGATGAGAGCTGGGTCTATTACCCATGTTTTTTTCGAGTTCGCGGAATCAAATACAATTTTGCCTAACTCCCCTTCGGGTTTAATCAGTGTTGCTAATTCGTTATCACGAAAGGCACCCTCGAAATCTTTATGAGGTTTGTCGGTAATTCTTACCACCGGAGTCGCAGCGGCTGCAGGCGTCACATCAAAGGCAATGAGTGCCAACAGAACTATCGCGACCTTCTTCATAGCGCAGACATTTCTTGCGCTGCATTCGTGCGTGCGATTAATTTCTTTTCATCAGGATAAGCAAGGCGGTCAACAATTTCAGGAAGTGGAAACCAAGCGACTTCATCTACTTCACTCTCTTGCGCCGCCAATACTCCACCATTTTCTCGGAACAAATAATGGTGGACTGTTTTATGAATTCTCTTTCCGCCTGCCATAAACCAGAAATCGATTACACCCAATGATTTTTCAATGACAGAGACGATGCCGGTCTCTTCTTGCACTTCGCGCAAGGCAGCCTCTTCTGGAGTTTCACCCTCTTCAATATGTCCCTTTGGCAGCGACCAGAGAATTCTTTGGCCGGTCGAATCTTTCAGATCGCGACGACCAATAAGAAGGCCGAGTTTTCCGCTGGTATCAACTACCAGCCCACCCGCGCTGACTTCATCTACTCGTTTGGAGTATGGAACTTTCGCCGGCGCTTTTTTTGCGCGCGCTACCTGAGGTGCGGTTGGGGTCGTTAGATCTTGCGATTGTGGGGAGCGATGGGCTGGGCGCTTGCGCCTACGCTTTTTCTTCGTACCTTCGCTGCCCGCACCAGGTGCCGGGGTCATAGAAGAAGAGTACGCGACTACGCTTATCTATTGTGAGCGCAGAGAAGAGCAATTTTGGGGCGGCTGGAGAATTGGCTATCCGCTCCCTTATCGCAAACGCGCCAGCGGCATCATCCCTAGCCAAAGCATTTACCACCAGTGGTTTTCGCCTGGCGCTAGTGGGTGGCCCGGTACGCGATGCAATCTTGGGTCGGCTTGGAAATGATTTAGATTTCACAACAGATGCGCACCCACATGAGACAAAGAAAATTCTCAAAGCATGGGCAGATAAAGTTTGGGATACCGGAATTCTATTTGGAACAGTTGCTGCAAAACTAGGTGAGGTCACGGTTGAAGTAACAACTTATCGATCTGAGAAATACGAAGAAAGTTCTCGCAATCCAGATGTTGAATTCGGTGACAACATTGAGGGAGATCTCTCCCGACGAGATTTCACCGTTAATTCAATGGCACTTGAACTCACAGGCACCGAACCAGAATTTATCGATCCATTCGGTGGCCTGGAAGACTTGGCGAAGAAAATATTAAGAACACCAGCCGGCGCCGAACAATCTTTTTCAGATGACCCACTACGCATGATGCGCGCTGCCCGTTTTGCGAGTCTACTTAATTTTGCAATTGATGCAGATGTTACTGCCGCAATGACAGCAATGGCTTCGCGCATCTCTATTATTTCAGCGGAGCGAGTGCGCGAAGAGTTTGTAAAAATGCTCATGTCAGAAAATCCACGACTCGGAATTACAATTTTAGTAGATACCGGTCTTGCGGATTTAGTATTGCCAGAGATTCCAAAACTACGTTTAGAAATAGATGAGCATCATCATCATAAAGATGTGTATGAACACTCAATTACTGTGCTAGAGCAAGCGATTGCGCAAGAGCAGAGACTGGGTGGTCCAAACCTTGTCATTCGCCTAGCAGCGCTATTACACGACATTGGAAAACCGAAGACCCGAAACCTCATTGAAGGCGGCGGAGTTTCATTTCATCATCATGAGGTAGTAGGGGCCCGGCTAGTAAAGGCGCGCATGAAGGCGCTCCGCTTTGATAATGAGACAACTGATGCCGTTGAAACTCTCACCTCCCTGCATCTGCGCTTTCATGGTTATGGCGATGGCGAATGGACAGATTCAGCGGTGCGGCGTTATGTGCGTGATGCCGGTGAATTACTGACACATTTACACGTATTAACTCGCGCGGATTGCACGACTCGTAATGCGAAGAAGGCAGAGCGGTTAGCTCACACATATGACAGTCTTGAGTTGCGAATTGCAAAACTGGAAGCGGAAGAGGAGTTATCAAAGATACGGCCAGATTTAGATGGTGCGCAAGTAATGCAACTACTTGATCTAAAACCTTCAGCTGATGTCGGTAAGGCTCTTGATTTCTTAATGGAGCTACGCATGGAACATGGCCCACTTGGTGCAGAACGTGCGACACAAGAGTTATTACAGTGGTGGAAAGCTAGGCGGCATCCTTAAGAAAGAATTTTTCTGGGCGAAGCAATACCGTGGCAACAAGCACCCACGAGATAGAAACGATGAGTGGCAACAACCATGAGTCACCACTGATGGGCAAGATCCAGGCAGCAAAGAGCGCGCCGGTAACAATCGCGGCATTGACAACGACGTCATAGACCGAAAAGACGCGACCGCGGAAGTAATCGTCAATTTTTGATTGCACCAGGGCATCATTTGTTACCTTCACGCTTTGGCCAAACATCGCGGTGAAAAATGCGGTAGCCCCAAGCAGAATGGGCGTGCGGTCTATAACGAGCAAGAGTGAACCAAAACTTGCGGCAAAGATTGATAAACGAATCCAGCGGTGGCGTCCAACTTTTCGCACACCGTAGGGCGCGGCAAGTGCGCCAATAACAAAGCCGGTTGCGGCAATAGATAGGGTCACACTTAACCCGGTAAGACCGGCTTCGCTGTCGGCTGGATCGTTAAAGGTATTTCTTTCGAGTAAGAGGGCTGTCAAAGTAAGGGCGGTAAGTCCTCCGCGATGAATAGCAGTTGCGGCTATTCCGCGAGCAGCATCGGCATGATCTTTTAGGAATTGAAAACCTTCGCGCATCTCAATTAAGCCTTGCGTAAAACTTCCTTTCACAATTTCGTGAGGACGCGGGCCAATTTCGGTCTTTCCCAGGAAAGATGTGAGCAGCGCAGCAATGAGATAACCAAGGGAGGCGGCGAGAATAAGCAGGGCATCGGCGTAATCGGCAGTCTCTGAGAAGGTAAGAAGCTGGCGAATACCTAAACCGATACCGCCACCAACCACTACAAAGACAGAACCGCCGGTGACAGCTAACGCGTTGGCTGAGATAAGTTCTTTTGGTGTTGTCATCAGTGGGATTCCGGCGGAAAGACCAGCAAGAATTAATCTGTTTACACCAAATGCAACCAAGACGAAGATAGTAATTTCTAATCCGGTGTAGCCATTAAATATTAAGAGTGCAATTACTAGAAGTGTGAGTGACCTCGTGAGGTTAGCGAAAAATATTGCTCGTTGGCGTGAGAATCTATCAAGTAGCGTTCCAACAAATGGACCCACAACTGAATATGGAAGAAGCACAATAGCAAATGCCACCGCGGCGTTAACCGCACTCGCCTGGCGCTCAGGCGAAAAGAGAATAAAAGAGGCAAGCGCGCTCTGGAAAATTCCGTCAGTGATCTGCCCAGACCAACGAATTCGTAGCAAACGAGAGAGTTTCGGATCTCTGAGCAATTGCCACAAAGTCATAGGAGAAGCGTAGTTAGGGAAAGGGGATTATTCTTCTCTTACTATGCAGACTCGACGAGGGTTCATTGACTATTCACTTGATAAGCGCGCCACCCTGCTCGCGCTCTTTCGTGGTGTTGTTGACGCATGTGATGCAGACCCATACCTGATTCGCGCTGCCAAGTACCACGGTGAAAAAACTGAGCGCAAATGCCCGGTATGTAAGAAAGATGGGCTGGTGGAACTGCGTTACACCTTCGGCGATCAACTTGGTCAATTCTCTGGCCGCATTAAGAACGCCAAAGAACTTGCAGAGATGGAGCAAGAGTTTGGTGAGTTCTCTGTCTATGTCGTTGAAGTCTGTCGCAAGTGTTCGTGGAATCACTTGTGCTCTACATACTTATTAGGTGATGGCCGCGAGCGTAAAGCTCCGCGTCGCCAGCGCACACTTGAAGATGAAGACTTCGCTTCGCTGAAGTAGTCATATTTACCGAGTAATCTAGCCAAATGATTAAAACCAAGTTAATCCGAGCCGGAATCTTTCTGGCTGGTTTTGGTTTTATCGCAGGTGCAACTCTCTTCGCTTTTGCCTGGTTTACCGTCTCGATTCCGGACCCCAACGCCTATGTAAATAGTCAATCCACCATCATCGAATATTCGAATGGTTCTGAGATTGGCCGCGTGGGGACTCAGAACAGACAAATTTTACCTTTAGCAAAAATTCCACTTCGCTTGCGTTATGCCGTCATGGCGGCAGAGGATCGCAACTTCTACTCTAACCGTGCCTTTAGCCCCACTGGCATAGCGCGAGCGCTTCTTAATAATCTTAGATCTGGAGATCTCACCGGAGAAGGTGGCTCAACAATCACTCAGCAATATGCAAAGACCGCATTCTTATCACCAAGTCGCACAATCCAGCGAAAGATAAAAGAACTTGTAATTTCACTTAAATTAGAGAATGCACTCTCGAAAGATCAGATTTTAGAGAACTATCTCAACACCATTTACTTTGGTCGTGGTTCATATGGCGTGCAAACTGCGGCGCAGCAATACTTCAATCGAAACGCCCATCAATTGAGCATTTCCCAGTCAGCGGTGATTGCAAGCATCTTGCGAGCTCCCGGTTATTACGATCCTTCGCTATCCAAGGAGAATGCAACCAGGCTTGAAAATAGATTCGCTTATGTCATTCAAGGAATGCTCGATAAGAAATGGATTACTGAAGTTGAGGCAAAGGATGCCAAGTTCCCACGAGTGGCACCTCGTACAACCTCTGGACAACTCAGTGGCCCTAAGGGTTACATCATCGATGCGGTCCAGAAAGAGTTAAGCAAACTCGGATTTACCCAAGACCAATTACTTGTTGGTGGCTATGTCATTAAGACAACGCTCGACCAACGTGCGCAACAGGCGGCAGTTGATGCGGTCAATAAATTCACACCCGCTGGCGCCCCGGAAAACCTGCACACCGCTCTCGTTGCTATTCGCCCCGGTACCGGAGAAGTAGTTGCGATGTATGGCGGAAAAGATTATGTAGTTCGCCAACTTAACGATGCCACCCAGTCCATCGCGCTAGCCGGCTCTACCTTTAAGCCTTTTGCACTTATTGCCAGCCTAGAAGCTGGGATTCCGCTGACATCGATGTGGAATGGTGATTCACCACAAACTTTTGATGATTTGGGAAGACCTTATGAAGTGTCGAATTATGGCGATGAAGGCTGGGGTCAGATAGATCTGCTCACCGCTACCCAACACTCCATCAATACCGTATTTGTTCCGCTAGGAATGAAAGCTGGCATGGATAAAGTTGTTGATGCAGCTAGGCGTGCTGGAATTCCAGAGAATGTGGCGATGATCGCAACTCCTTCTGTTGTATTGGGTGTTGCAAGTCCGCACGTGATCGATGTTGCAAACTCCTATGCCACATTTGCAGCCCAAGGTGTGTATTCAAAGCCTTACATGGTGGCATCTGTAACGGGCTCAAATAAAGGGTTGCTCTATCAAGGTAAAGCACAGACACAAGAAGTATTTAGTAAAGAGGTAATGGCTGATCTAACCTATGCCCTCAAGAGCGTGGTCAATGGTGGAACCGGATCGGCGGCGCTGGTCTTAGGCCGCCCGGCTGCTGGAAAAACTGGAACCTCGCAATCAAATGCGTCCGCGTGGTTTAGCGCATACACCCCACAACTAGCGGCATCCGTGGCACTCTTTCGCGATAGCGCATCTGAATCACTAAATGGAATTGGCGGCCTAACATCTGTTACAGGTGGAACTTTCCCGGCAAAAATTTGGACATATTTTATGAAGCGCGCTCTTAAAGATGAGCCCATCATGAGTTTTCCGGCACCTACAAATATTGGCGGCCTCGAACCTATCGTCATGACAAGTGGCGGCGTTCAAATAAGAAAGAAGTAACACCCCATGCGGGTAGGAATTCGCGTCATACTACTTTTTGCAGTTCTTTCATCGCTAGTAAGTTTTGCCAAATTTAATTACTGCAGCGCCGAAGGCTGGCAATCACCAGGCCAGTATGTTCATGCATGTTATTCAGATATTCCGGCCTTGTATGGCGAACGTGAATTAGATCAGGGCAGATGGGCTTATTCCAGTGGCGAGAACGCAGTTGAATACCCCGTTGTTCAGGGCGCAATTATGTGGGTTACGGCAAAGCTTATTCCGAAAGGAGTAGCTAATTACTTCCACGCCAACATACTTCTCTTAGCGCTGCTCTTTATCTTCATCTCTTTCATCACATTTAAAATTAAACCCGAATTTGCATATCTACTTCCGCTAGCACCGGCTGCAGTTGCCTCGCTCTACATCAACTGGGACCTCTGGGCGATAGCAACGATGCTTGCAGCCATTTATCTCTTTGATAAGAAGTTAGAGATACCAAGTGCGATACTTCTTGGAATTTCGATCTCGACAAAGTTTCTTCCCATCTTCTTACTCATCCCCATCGCGCTGATATTTTTCCGCCGAGAAAAGATGGCAGAGTTTGCCCAATATTTTCTGATCACTGTTGTCACATTCATGGCAATCAACGCGCCTGTATTTCTTACAACACCACAAGGGTGGTGGCGTTTTTACTCACTTAACCTCAACCGCGGATCAGATTGGGGTTCGATTTGGTATGCCCTCTCTAACTTAGGCCTTAACCTCACACACCAAAACTATTTATCTGTTCTATGCCTTCTAATTGGTCTTACCGCGCTCATAATTTATTTACTCCAACTCGCCAAAGTACCCACACTCGCACACACCGCGATCTTTGTCTTTATCATTGTGATGGCGGTGAGCAAGGTCTATTCACCGCAATATGTTCTCTGGCTAACACCACTTGCTGTGATTGCACTTATTGATAAGAAAGATTTGGCCGTGTTCTTCTTCTGGCAAGGGTGTGAGCTCTTGTATCACTTCGCAATCTGGCAACATCTGGCATCCGTGACTGGCGCCAGATTCGGGTTGCCAGTTGTTGCCTATTCGATCATCACCCTGATTCGCATCGCCGCCTCGATTCTCTTGCTGGCCCGCCTGGCCGCCCGCCATCAGAAATCCCGCTTATTTCCGAGCGAATTTCTCTTATCAACAGGGGAGAGTTACCCTTAGCGTCCTGA
>NZ_JBBAMU010000008.1:0-41480 GCF_040402315.1 Candidatus Planktophila sp. | reverse complement strand
TAGATGCTGCCGTTGTGACTTTGCAATGTAAGGAATTGAAGAATGAAAGTGATGAATGGGCTGTGCGATTGCGTTATGCATATGCCGATGCGCTAGCAGCGGCCGGAAGGTTGGATGAGGCCACCGAGTGGTTTGTAAAGTGTGCCGCGATTGATCATGAAGAATCTACTGATGCACAAGAGCGGGCCGAGAAATAATTATCCACACTCATTAGTAATCAGTACCCAATTGTTATAGCCCTCAACCATCATCGCGACCGCATGAGAATCAACTCACATGCACGACCGCGCATGAAGGGCTCACCATGTCACCAGTTTCTAAGAGTGTCAGTAAGAAGAAGTCGCGGAAAATTGCAGCTACCGAGGAGATGGAAATTGATTACTCGCTGAACGATCTCTTGCTTCGAGGCCGCGTTTCGGCGCCAGCCACCAGTAAGGAATTGCCGAGTGGCGATAAAGTTGTTGAATTCAGGCTCATCATTACTCGAACAGAGCGAGAGGGAGTAGATACTCTCGATATTGCCGCATGGAGTGCCAAGAGTCGAAAGATTGCCCTGACTCTGGAAGGCGACGAGTGGGTCGAAATCTCCGGCTCTATCCACCGACGGTTTTGGCAGAGTCCAACGGGAGTTGCTAGCCGTTGGCAGATTGAGGCCGATGAAATTCTTCGCCTTTAGCTTCACCGCGTCGCAGAGGTAAAATCGCTACGCTAAGCCCATGGGTAAAAACCAACCGTCGGAAATCTTTTCAACGCTAAAGAGTTACGCCCAGAAGCTCTCAGATGGTGAGCGCACACCTGCCGAGGTCGCGACTGCGCTAAATGACTGGGCCAAGGAGAGCGCCGATTCAGTCAAGGGGCGAATCCAGGACGAGGTTGAGGCTGCGGTTTCAAAGATGGGCTTTGTCAAGCGGGAAGAGTTCGATGCACTTGCCGCCGAAGTTAAACGTTTAAAGAAGGCTCACTCAAAAAAATCTGGCGGCAAGAAGACCACGACAAAGAAGAAGGAAAGCAAAAAATGAGGGAAGAAGAGTTGGATTTGGTGCAAAAGGTACGAGAAGAACTGGAAGAGATCGAAGTCAGTGACATCTCTGAGCACTCTGCTCGCTTTGAATCACTCCATGAAAAATTGCAAGAGTCACTTAAGTCAATCGATAATCTCTAGCGAGCTGCCATGAAAACCCGTTTGGATGCTGAACTAGTTCGCCGTGAATTAGCACGCTCGCGTGAGCATGCGGCAGATCTGATTGAATCTCGTTCGGTACTTGTTAGCGGTATTCCAGCGACGAAGCCAGCATCCCAGGTCGATGCCGAGACCTCGATAGTTCTGCAAGGTGACAGAGATGATTTTGTCTCACGTGGTGGCCACAAATTGGCAGGCGCCCTCGATGTCTTTACCGGGGTAGAGATAGCCGGACGTACATGTTTAGATGCAGGAGCCTCAACCGGTGGTTTCACCGATGTCCTATTACGCCGTGGAGCAAAGTTGGTCGTTGCTGTTGATGTTGGATACGGGCAGCTGGCGTGGGAGTTGCGACAAGACGCTCGAGTAAAGATTCTTGATCGAACAAATATCCGCCACTTAACTGGTGATCAAATCTCGGAAGATATTGATTTAGTCGTGGCAGATCTTTCCTTTATCTCGCTATCACTTGTCTTACCGGCGCTGGCGGCGGTTTCAAGGCCTGATGCTGATTTTGTCTTAATGGTCAAACCGCAATTTGAAGTTGGTCGTGAAAAATTAGGAGCCGGTGGCGTTGTCAGAGATCCTGCCTTGCGCAGAGCAGCCGTGCTAGATATTGCAGAGTCGGCCTACGATGTTGGACTCGGAACGCTAGGAATTGCCGCAAGTCCGCTACCTGGGCCGGCTGGCAATGTTGAATATTTCTTATGGTTACGACGTGGTGCCCCTGAAATTAATGAGCAAGCACTCGATGACGCGATTGCTGCAGGGCCAGAATAATGAGTATTCGCAGCGTCGCCTTTCTGGTTAACCCAACGCGCCCAGAAGCCATTAGCGCTGCAGCGCAGTTAGCGCCACTTCTCTTCTCAGCCGGATTCTCGCTCTACACAATTTCTGATATTGCTATCGAAGGAATCAAGAAAGTTGCCGCAGCGGATCTGCCAGAGATTGAGTTAGCAGTAGTACTTGGTGGTGACGGCACCATTCTTCGAGCGGCAGAGGTCACCCTGACCCGCAAGATTGCGCTACTAGGAATTAATTTAGGACATGTTGGTTTCCTTGCTGAAGTAGATCGGCCAACAATAAAAGCGATTGCGCAGAGCATTATTGAGAAGAGCTATGTAGTTGAGAACCGAATGGTGCTGCAATTTGAAATTGAGCGCGGCGGAAAAGTTGTCTCGACCGGTTGGGCATTGAATGAGGTCACTGTTGAACGCGATGCCACGACCATGGTTGAACTCTTTGTCGAAATTGATCGTCGCCCCTTATCGCACTGGGGTTGCGATGGAGTTATTTGCTCAACTCCAACTGGCTCAACTGCCTACGCATTTAGCGCTGGCGGTCCAGTTTTATGGCCCGAGATTGAGGCGTTAGTGCTCTTGCCGATTTCAGCGCACGCACTCTTCTCCAGACCAATGGTGGTTTCACCTAAATCAGAGATCATCATTACGGTGGAATCAGCTGCTGCATTGTTATCAGCCGATGCTCTTCGCAAGATTCCGTTGCAGCTAGGTGACAGAGTAATTATTACCCGCGATGAGCGCACCATTAAGTTAGCTCACGTCTCAGCTACTCTCTTTACCGATCGTCTTGTGGCTAAGTTCAAGCTTCCCATTGAAGGTTGGCGCGGTGAGTGAACGCTCCTTCCTAGAAGAGATATCAATCCGAAACCTCGGAGTCATTGAGCAATCAGAACTTGAGTTAGGTCCAGGGCTCAATGTTCTCACCGGTGAAACCGGCGCCGGCAAGACCATGATTCTTACCGCGCTCTCATTAGTCCTTGGTGGCAAGAGTGACAGCGCATTAGTTAGACATGGCGCAGATCGACTCAGCGCCTCGGCAACGTTCGCTATCGCCGCATCACAAGTTCAAGGGCTAGAAGAGTTAGGCGCACAACTCGATGCCAACTCACTAATTATTTCTCGTACTATTAACGCGGATGGAAAAAGTAAGGCGCTCTGCGGGGGAGTCACAGTTCCAGCAGCAACACTGGCTACCATTTCTCAGAATTTGATTGAGATTCATGGCCAATCCGCGAACGCACAGATTACTAAAACTTCAACGCAGCGAGAACTACTGGATCGCTTCGGGGGCGCTGCGATTGCTGCCGCTCTGACTGCCTATCAACTCAGCTACGGCAACTATCTAGAGCTCAAAGCGCGGTTAGCTGAGTTAAAGAGTTCGTCAAGTAAGCGCGATTCTGATATCGCACAGCTTCGAGAATTCATTACTGCCTGGGCATCATTAAAAGCTGTTCGCGATGAGTGCGCTGCAACAGATAATGAAATAAATCGACTCTCCAGTGTTGAAGACCTTCGCCTGGCAAGTCAGAGCGCCCAAGACGCTTTGGAGACCGAAGAAGCGGGAGCACTTACGCTTTTGCATACGGCAAGACGAGCGCTGGATTCGGTTAAATCCAAAGATTCGCGGCTGGAATCTATCGCCGACCGCGTTAGTGAAGCGGTATTTATTTTAGATGATGCCGCAACTGATCTCGCCTCCTACTCAACTGGGCTCGAGGCAGACCCACGAAGACTTGATGCGCTTAATGAACGCAAATCACAATTGAACGCTTTTATTAAGCAGTGGGGCGAGGGCGCCAGTGGCGATGAAGAACTTGTCTCACTCGCTGCAAAAGCCAAGAATGGTAAGGAAGTCATCGCTGACCTTGAAGGCGGAGATGATCGAATTGCTGAACTTGAATCCTCGCTGACACATGCAAAGAAAGACTTACTGAAGCAGGCGAAGACGCTGACGGAAGTGCGATCAAAGAGCGCTAGAACTCTCTCTGACTTGGTGACGATTGAGATACATGCACTTGCCATGCCACATACTCAATTTTTTGTGGAGGTGACTTCACCTGATTATTCATCGAACTTGAAGGAGTCAGATTTCACCCAGCTTGGATGTGACGAGATTTCGATGTTGATTCGCGCTCATCTTGATGGGCCAAAAGTAGCCTTAGGTAAAGGTGCCAGTGGTGGTGAAATGTCGCGCATCATGTTGGCTCTGGAAGTAGTTATTGCCCAAACACATCCGGTAGGAACATATATTTTCGACGAGGTAGACGCTGGTGTTGGCGGTAAAGCGGCAATTGAAGTGGGAAAACGGCTGCATCAACTTTCTAAGCAAGCCCAAGTAATTGTGGTAACTCACTTGCCGCAAGTTGCGGCCTGGGCTGATACCCATTTTGTGGTAAAGAAAAGTAGTGACGGCGCTGTTGTCGCAGCAGGTGTGGCTAAAGTCGAAGATGCTGATCGCGTGGAAGAGATTGCTCGAATGCTCGCCGGGCTAGAAGAGTCCACCAGCGCCCGTGAACACGCGAGTGAACTTTTGGCGCTGCGCGGATAGGGCTCAATTTAGTGATAGGTTGGTCTTCCATGAGCCAGCCGCATGTGACTAAACATATTTTCGTAACTGGCGGAGTCGTCTCAAGTCTCGGTAAAGGCCTCACCGCATCATCTTTAGGCCGCCTTCTAGTAGCTCGTGGCATCCGCGTAACTATGCAAAAGCTGGACCCGTATCTGAATGTGGACCCAGGCACCATGAATCCCTTCCAACACGGAGAGGTATTTGTCACCGATGATGGCGCCGAGACAGATTTAGATATTGGCCACTATGAACGCTTCCTGGATCGCGACCTGGAAGGTTCGGCAAATGTCACCACAGGTCAGATTTATTCACGAGTAATTGCACGCGAACGACGCGGTGAGTATCTAGGTGAAACCGTACAAGTGATTCCCCATATCACCAATGAAATTAAAGAGCGCATGCTGGCGAATGATTCAGCTGATGTCGATGTTGTTATTACCGAAATCGGCGGAACGGTCGGAGATATCGAATCTCAGCCATTTCTTGAAGCAGCCCGTCAACTTCGTCAAGATGTTGGTCGTGACAATGTTTTTTATCTACATATCTCGTTGGTTCCATATATTGGTCCAGCAGGTGAACTAAAGACGAAGCCAACGCAGCACAGCATCGCTGCCCTTCGTAGCATCGGTATTGCACCGGACGCTGTTGTCTTGCGTTGTGATCGCCCGATACCGGCAGGGATAAAGAAGAAGATTTCACTGATGTGCGACGTTGATGTCGAAGCTGTTGTTGCAGCAGTCGATGCTCCATCAATTTACGATATTCCAAAAGTGCTTTTCAGTGAAGGTCTTGATTCATACATAGTCCGGCGATTATCTCTTGGTGGCCACGAAGTTCAGTGGGGAGAGTGGGATGAGCTGTTGCAGAAAGTCCATCACCCGGCGCTTTCGGTCAGAGTCGCACTCGTTGGCAAGTATATTGATTTGCCAGATGCGTATTTATCGGTCTCGGAAGCACTTCGCGCTGGGGGATTTGCAAATGATGCAAAAGTTGAACTTGTGTGGATTCCTAGTGATGATTGTGAAAGCGAAGCGGGTGCAAAGAAAGCCCTTACTGGCATCGATGCAATCTGCGTTCCCGGTGGTTTCGGTATTCGTGGAATTGAGGGAAAACTCGGTGCGCTAAAGTTTGCGCGCGAGCAGAGGATTCCAACGCTGGGACTCTGTTTAGGTCTGCAGTGCATGGTCATTGAAGCAGCTCGAAACTTAGCGGGAATAGCCGATGCTAACTCAGCCGAGTTCACTCCTGAAAGTGGAACGCATGTGATTGCAACGATGGATGATCAAAAGAACATTGTCGCGGGCCAGGCTGATATGGGCGGTTCCATGAGACTAGGTCTATATAAGGCAGCCCTGGCACCAGGTTCCATCGTTGCGGGCGTCTATGCAAGTAATGAAATTTCGGAACGTCACCGCCACAGATATGAAGTTAATAATAAGTACCGTGATCAAATCGCATCAGCTGGCTTAGTCTTCTCCGGATTCTTTAAGGAGCGCGATTTAGTTGAGTTTGTTGAATTACCTCGCGCTGTTCATCCATACTATGTTGGAACGCAGGCGCATCCGGAGCTACGATCACGGCCAACAAGACCGCATCCACTCTTTGTCGGGCTTATTGCTGCAGCACTTGCGCAGAAGAAGTAGGTAAAGCGCGGGGGATGGATGAACTTTCAGACCGCCAGTACGAACTACCTCAATCATTTAAGGATCGAGCGTGCCTTAGCAACGAACACCATTGAGTCATACCAACGCGATTTGGGAAAGTTTGCAGATTTTCTCTCCGTGGAAGGTAGGAACTTTATCGAGTTACAACCATCGGATGTCACCGCCTTTGCAGTATTTCTAAAAGCATCCCAAATCAGCGCCTCCAGCACCAACCGATGTATCTCAGCGCTTAAAGGTTTCTACAAGTACTGCGCCCTTGAATACGAGATTTTCAATCCAACGACTGAATCAACGGCCCTCAAAACCCCACGACGTTTACCTAAGGCACTTTCTATCTCTGAGATAACCTCCCTCATTGAATCAGCGAAGCGGGAAGGTGATCCCGTCTCCCTTCGAGATTGCGCAATATTGGAGATTTTATACTCCACCGGCGCCCGGGTAAGTGAGGTAATCGGAATCAATTTTGCGGATATCTCTACTCAGGATTTGGAAGGCGAGAGAATTTCAGTTGTTAAATTACGAGGCAAAGGTTCTAAAGAACGAATAGTTCCGCTCGGTAGGTTTGCATATTTTGCGCTAGATGAATACTTAGTGCGCACCAGGCCACTTCTTGCAGCTAAGAATGCAAAGAGTGAGAGCGCGCTCTTTCTCAACTTTCGTGGCAAGCGGCTTTCGCGGCAGAGCGCATGGCAGATAGTGCTGGATGCCGCTCAAGCTACCGGCCTTGCTGGCAAAGTTTCGCCGCACGTTTTCCGGCATTCATACGCCACACATTTACTAGATGGTGGAGCAAATATCCGAGTTGTC
Source organism: Candidatus Planktophila sp. (assembly GCF_040402315.1). GTDB lineage: Bacteria > Actinomycetota > Actinomycetes > Nanopelagicales > Nanopelagicaceae > Planktophila. The sequence goes on along the minus strand of NZ_JBBAMU010000008.1, from coordinate 34,457 downwards.
CAGGAACTACTAGGACATTCTTCGGTGACAACAACCCAGATTTACACCCTGATTACAATCGATAAAGTGCGTGAAAGTTATAGCTCTGCCCACCCAAGAGCTAAGTAATTAGATTCCGCGAAGTCGACGAGCAAGAATGCTCTGATCACCTTTCGCTTCGAGATCAGCGATGATGACCGCGATTGATTCGCGAACGATGCGACCACGATCGACGGCAAGACCTAAATCTCCACGGAGCATCAGGCGTGCTTGGTCTAAATCAAAGAGTTCATCAGTGGATAAATAAACAGTGATCTTCTCTTCGTGAAGTTCGCGACCAGATGGAGATTTCTCGGCAGCAGTAACTCGTCTGCGTGAAATTGTTCGAACACCCTTTTTCGTTTTAGGTTGCGATGTTCCAACTGGCTTCGCGGCAGCAGGAGCTGCAGGTGCGCCTTCGACAACCTGTCGAACCGCACTTAGGGCTGGGGTATTTGCGCGGAATAATTCATCTGCTCCAGGCAAGCTTGCTCTGCGTGTCATCGGGCGCCTCCTCGGGCTATGAGTTCTCGGGCAAGGCGGCGGTAAGACTGGGCACCGCCGGAAGATGATGCGTATGCGGTGATTGGTTCTCCCGCAACGGTTGTTTCTGAGAAACGAATAGTTTTGGCAATGATTGTTTCAAAGACATCCTCAGGATACTTCTCAAGGATTGCCGTAAGCACTTCACGATTATGAACGGTCTTTCGGTCATACATAGTTGCCAGAATTCCAACGAGTTTCAGATCAGGATTGAGGAAACTTCTCACCTTATCGATATTTCCTTTGAGTTCAATAAATCCATGCAGTGCGAAGTACTCACATTGCAAGGGCACGATGACCTCATCGGAAGCTACGAGTGCGTTGATCGTGAGCTGACCCATCGTTGGTTGACAATCTATTAATATGACGTCATATTCAGAACTCAGGCGAGCCAGTGCGCGCTTAAGATATTGCTGTCCACCGATTTCAGCACCGAGTGTGGTTTCAGCTGTTCCTAGATCGCGGTTAGCTGGCAAGAAATCCAAATTGGCAACGGATGATTTAAGGACGATCTCATCAATATTTGCATCAGGTGTCATGAGTGCGTAGTAAACAGTGTTCTCAAGTGCAAGGCTGTGTGCGTTGACACCAAGACCAAGGGAGAGACCGCCTTGTGGGTCAAAGTCAACCAGCAGAACTCTGCGACCTAGCTCAGCTAGGGCTGCACCTAAGTTAATTGTTGAGGTAGTTTTTCCAACACCGCCCTTCTGATTAAAGATTGAAATGACCTTCGCATTCCCATGCTCGGTGAGGGGTGCGGGAATCTTAAAATTCTTGGGTTCACGTCCAAGTAGGCTGGCGGTAGTTGCCACATGATCGTCAAATGTCGACTTAGCGTTCAAGCGAGAAACCTCTTTTCATTTGTCACGACTCTACGCGTAATGCGCAGCGATATGCAAGTAACGAAGTACTGTTCGCACGTGGAAAATACCCTTATTTCGGCGCCTTCACCGGAGGCGGATTCGGCTGATACGGGCTTTAACGTCCACCTATCCAATTTCGATGGCCCATTTGACCTTCTCCTTCAACTCATTTCTCGCCATAAATTAGATATCACTGAGGTCTCACTCAGCCTGGTCACCGATGAATTCATCTCTTTTATTCGCAAATTGGAAGAATCGGGTGCGGGCTGGCGCCTAGATCAAGCGACAGAGTTTCTGGTGATCGCAGCAACCCTCTTAGATCTGAAGGCGGCGCGTCTGCTGCCCAGTGGTGAGATTGAGGACGAGGAAGACCTCGCCATTCTTGAGGCTAGAGACATCCTTTTTGCCAGATTGCTCCAGTACAGAGCCTTTAAGGAGATTGCGGCATCCTTCCAGGAAGCTATTTTGGCTGCCGACAAATCTTTTCCACGCGTGGTTGCGTTGGACCCAGCGCTTGCCGCACTTCTACCTGAAGTTTTGATTGGGGTAGGAGCCCAGCGCTTTGCCGCGATAGCTGAGCGAGTGCTTACGCCCAAGGCGCCCCCTGTAGTTGCGGTGGACCACCTATATAGCGCTCTCGTGAGTGTGGCCGAGGAGTCTCGCGCCGTTGTTGAATCCTTGCGAAAATCTCGAACCCTCTCCTTTAGAAATCTCATTCAAGGGGCGGACTCCACCCTCGTCGTGGTGGCGAGATTTCTGGCACTGCTAGACCTCTACCGCCAGGGCGCCTTGCGATTTGAGCAAGTTATGGCGCTAGGAGAGCTCCAGATAACCTGGGTAGGCTCCGATGAGGGAGAAGTTCTAGCGACTAATGAGTTCGATCTTCCGCCCGAGGCGCAAAATGAAACAGAAGAGGGTGAAAATGTCTAATCCCGAGCTTTATAGCCAAGAGCTGGCACGTTCCATTGAGGCGATTCTCATGGTCGTAGATGAGCCGGTAACTGAATTAACTCTTGCCACAGTCCTTGAGGTGCCGGTAGAGCAGGTCGTCGCCGCTTTGGGGGCCCTTGTTCCTAGTTATCTAGATCGAGGATTCTCCCTTAAGGCGATCAATGGGGGATGGCGCTTTTATAGCCACCCGGATTTTAGCCAGGCTGTAGAGAAGTTTGTGCTAGATGGCCAGCAGAACCGACTTACCCAAGCCGCACTTGAGACCCTGGCAGTCATCGCCTACCGCCAGCCAGTCTCGCGCGCTCGGGTCTCGGCCATCCGCGGGGTAAATGTGGAAGCGGTGATGAAGACCCTAATCACTCGAGGTCTAGTTGAGGAGTATGGGGTCGAGAATGAAACTGGTGCGATTCTCTATAAGACCACCAGCTACTTCTTAGAACGATTAGGCCTAAACTCCCTAACTGACTTGCCACCCCTGGCGCCTCATCTGCCGGATATCGATAGCTTGGATGAGATCCTCGATTCGCTTACTGACTAGTTAACGCTCTACACTTCTCGCTCCACCCCTTAGCCGGCGCCTCGATATTCGAGGGTCAAGCGGGGAGTTGACTGTCGAGAATGGATAGCCACATGGCCGAAATGCGCCTAAATAAGATTATTGCCGATGCCGGGATCACTAGCCGTCGAGGAGCCGATGAGCTCATTATGGATGGTCGAGTCACCGTTGATGGACACCAGGTAAGAGAGCTCGGGGCGAAGTTTGACCCAGATAAGGTAGAAGTAGCGGTAGATGGTGAGACAATTATACGTTCTTTGTCTAAGACTTATTTAGCACTTCATAAACCTACAGGTGTTTTGTCTACCATGTTCGACCCTGAAGGTCGCCCTTCACTATCTGACTTTATAAACCTTCGAACCGAGCGTCTTTTCCATGTGGGTCGCCTAGATAAGGATTCCGAAGGTTTGATCTTGCTCACAAATGACGGGGATTTGACCTTTAGGGCAACCCATCCCTCCTTTGGCCTTGAGAAGACCTACATCATTGAATTCGACGGAAAGCTGCCAGTTGGAGTCGAAAAGACCCTTCTGAAAGGGGTCGAGCTCGAAGATGGAATGGGAAGAGTCCTGAGCTTTAGCCACCTATCTCCGCAGTGGATTGAGGTGGTAATCCACGAGGGTCGTTATCACATCATTCGCCGACTTATGGAGGCAGTGGGTGTTGAAGTTCTGCGACTCATCCGAACCAAATTTGGACCAATCTCACTGGGGGAGACGCTCGAGGGGCGATGGCGAGATCTCAATAGCGGTGAATTGGTAAGCCTACAAACGGCCTTAAATATAAAACCTTAAATCTATATAGAATCTGTAAACCGCTAAATTAATAAATAGATTAATAAAAGTGGAAGCGAATTAATATTGGTTTATCGATAATCATAGACTTAAATAAGACCTTTTATTATCGATAAAGAGATAGTAGATGGATCTTACTTATCTAGATGATTTTCCTCGTGTGATTTTACAGCAATCGGATTGCACATAAATTGATAAAACCTTTAAATAGCAAAACCATTCGCAATCAATCTCTTAGAAAACGACTTACCGGTACACTTGTCCAATGTCAGTGCGCGCAATCAGGGGAGCAATCCAGGTGGAGGCCAATACGGCTGAAAGTATTTACTCCGGTGTGGTTGAGCTGCTCTCTGAGATTCTTAGCGCGAACGGGCTCACCCCACATGATGTCATCTCGGTTCTTTTTACCTCGAGTCCAGATCTCAATGCAGCCTTTCCCGCAGCCGGAGCTCGCGAGGTTGGTTTCGCATCCGTTCCGCTGATTTGCGCCGTGGAGATCGATGTTCCGGAAGCCCTGGAGCGGACTATTCGGGTTATGGCCCACGTCGAAAGCTCAGCCAGCGCTGAGGCGATCTCACATATCTACTTGCATGGAGCTAAATCCCTGCGCCGGGATATAGCGCAGTAGCTCATGAGCGCACCTCTTCCCTTCTCCCGCGTCTGCGTTATCGGTTCAGGTTTAATAGGCACCTCCATTGGTCTGGCTCTCTCCCATAAGGGAGTCTCGGTGACAATGCGCGACCTAGACTCGCGAAATCAGGGGATAGCACAGTCACTTATGGGCAATGAAGGGGGCGAGATCTCCGACGCTGAACTTGTTATCTCCGCGGTTCCGCTCTCAGCTTTCGCTATGGTCATTACAGAACTTGAGAAGATAAGCTTCAATGGGATATTTATAGATGTCTCGTCAATTAAGGGTAAACCTGCACTTGAGGTCCTTGAATCTGCCCTCTTAGCCTCACATTTCCTACCAACACACCCCATGGCAGGGCGTGAATTCACAGGGGCTGAATCAGCTCGAGCTGACCTTTTTGAAGGGCGTCCGTGGATGATTGACTCTGCCGGGGTCGATCAGAAGGCGATTCTCTGGGGAAAAGCTCTTATAGAGGCCTTGGGCGCCGCCGCGATAGATATGCCGGTAGCCGATCACGATCAAGCGGTAGCGCTAGTTTCCCATCTGCCGCAACTGCTCTCTTCACTATTGGCCAAGCAATTGGCTGGAAATCCCGCGAGTTGGCTGGAGCTATCGGGGGGAGGGCTGCGCGATATGACTCGAATCGCAGCATCTGATTCAACCCTATGGAGGGAGATCATTGCCGCCAATAGCGCAGCTATCGCACCGCTACTTAAATCTTTGGCGGCCGATCTTAACGCTCTTATTTCAAATATCGAAAGTGAAAGCTTCATTGCGGGTGTCATCAAAGATGGGCAAGTAGGTAGAGCGCTCATTCCTGGAAAACACGGTGGCAAAGCTCGTGAATACACCTATCTTCCTATTGTCATAGCCGATAAGCCTGGTCAACTAGCAGCAATTTTTGATGAATGCGCAAAAGTTTCGGTCAATATCGAAGATCTCTCCATTGAACACTCACCGGGTCAAGAGACAGGATTGATTACTTTGGCCATTTCACATTCCGATGCAATGACTTTAAGGGCGCATCTAGAGAGTGAAGGCTGGGACGTTCACGCTCCACGTTCGTAATTCTCCGTATTGGGCACCTGCGCCTTAGAATGTAATAACTTATAGATGGGCTGTGAAGATGATTGTTGTTGCACTAGATGGCCCTAGCGGCTCTGGTAAATCCAGCACATCTAAGAATATTGCCATCAGAGCTGGTTGGAGTTACCTAGATACTGGGGCTCTGTATCGTGCAATCACATTCATTGCTTTATCGATAAAGAGTGATAACGCAAATGACATTATCGCTGCCGTTATTGATTCACCTATCACCTTCAACTCTAATCCTCGTGACCCACAGGTTTTTGTCGGAACAACCAATGTTAGTGAAGAGATTCGAAGTCAAGAAGTGACGGCAAAGGTTTCAATTATTAGCGCCCTGCCACAGATACGCGCAGAGCTACTGACTTTGCAGAGATCAATCATTGCTAAGGCAGATAGTGGAATTGTGGTTGAAGGCCGCGACATCGGAACAGTGGTCTGCCCGGATGCAGCGCTAAAGATATATCTCACGGCAGAGATTTCAGCTCGAGCAGCTAGGCGTGATGCTGAACAAGATGGAGCGGCAGGAGGTGTTGATGCTGTTGCACAATCACTTTCAACGCGCGATGAGATTGATTCAAATCGAATGATTTCACCGTTATCTATGGCAACTGATGCGGTGCATATTGATTCAACAGAACTGACGCTCGATGAAACCGTAGAACGTATCTGGGAACTTTTATCTCAACGTTCGCTTCTGGGACTTCCGATTGTTGCAATTCTCGGACGTCCGAACGTCGGCAAATCAACACTGATTAATCGTTTTATTGGTCGCCGGGAAGCAATCGTTGAAGACACTCCCGGTGTCACCCGAGATCGCATTCAATACGAATGTGAATGGGGCGGTCGTCGCTTCATCATTATGGATACTGGCGGGTGGGAATCTAAGCCAGATGGCATTTCAGTTCAGGTCAGTGCCAGTGCCGAACTTGCCATGTATGAAGCAGATGTTCTCTGTTTCGTAGTGGATGCACAAGTTGGCGCACTAGATGAAGATGATATTTTGGTACAAGAGTTACGTAAGGCGAAGAAGCCAACAATTCTGGTTGCCAATAAAGTTGATGGTGATAACGATGAATCTGATGCGCATGCGCTCTGGAATATTGGTTTGGGTGAACCGCACTTTGTTTCGGCTCTGCACGGCCGTGGGAGTGGAGATCTTCTTGATTCCATTACTAAGTTGCTTCCTGAAGTAGGCGCGGCGCAAGTTCAAGATGGTTATCGAAGGATTGCCCTGATTGGTCGTCCGAATGTTGGTAAATCCAGTTTGCTAAATGCTTTAGCAGGGGAGAATCGTTCAATTGTTGACGACGTTGCGGGTACCACTCGAGATCCAGTTGATGAACTCATAGAATTTGGTGGCAGCATCTGGAGATTTGTAGATACCGCCGGTTTAAAAAAGCGGGCAAATCAGGCCAGTGGAACGGATTACTACGCGACTTTACGGACCCAAACGGCGTTGGAGCGTTGCGAGTGCGCAGTAGTTATTCTCGATGCTTCAGTTCCTATCTCCGAACAGGACCTGCGAGTTATCACGATGGTTGAAGAAGCTGGTAAGGCGATGGTGATCGTGATGAATAAGTGGGATTTGGTAGATGATGATCGACGTGCTCAACTTGATAAAGAGATTGAACGACATCTAGATCAGGTCGAATGGGCACAGATTGTTAATGTTGCGGCCAAGACCGGTTGGCACCGCGATCGCTTGGCCCCTGCGCTTCGGACCGCAATCGATTCTTGGGAACGCCGTGTTCCGACCTCCAAACTCAACTCATTCTTGGGCGCCCTCATTGGTGCGACCCCGCCACCGGTCCGAGGTGGAAAGCAGCCAAAGGTTTATTACGCAACGCAGGCCGGCATTGCGCCACCTAAATTCGTGGTCTTCTCATCTGGGTGGATTGAAGCTTCTTATCGTAGGTTTATCGAACGTCGCTTACGGGAAGAGTTCAAATTCCCGGGGACTCCAGTTCAGGTAGCTATTCGGGTAAAGGAACGAGAAAAGGAGGCGTAGAAATGTTGACGATTCCTAATGCGCTCACATTCCTGCGATTCCTAGGAATTCCACTCTTTATCTGGCTCGCTTTGGACCAGCGAGCAGATGGCTGGGCAATCCTGGTCTTGATGATCGGTGGAGCTACTGATTATTTTGATGGAAAGTTAGCTCGCGCTCTTAATCAAGAATCGCGTTTCGGAGAGATCGCCGACCCGACAATTGATCGACTTTATATAGCTGCCACCATAATAGTTTTATACATTAGGGGCGCCATTCCGCTTTGGGTCATTCTTGTCTTGGTAGTCCGTGATGTTGCTATGGCGATTCTCGCCCTGGTGATTCAGATGCGGGGACTTCCTACTCTGCAAGTGACATATTTGGGCAAGGCGGCGACATTTAATTTGCTCTATGCCTTCCCATTTCTACTTCTAGCTCTGAACTCAAATTGGTACGGAACCGTTGCCTTCATCTTTGGCTGGGCATTTACCGGTTGGGGAGTGGCGCTCTATTTAGCCACGGCCTTCGGGTATTTCCGGACCGGGATAAATGCCATTAGAGTGCGCCCACCCGTTATTTAGCAGATAGTAGAGGCAGAAGATGTCGTTGATTCCAGCAGAATTGCAGTACACAAAAGAACACGAGTGGGTAGCACCTACCGAAACTGCCCTTCGCTATCGCATGGGTATTACTGACTTTGCACAGGGCGCACTCGGTGACATCGTTTATGTTCAGATGCCCAAGATTGGCGAGAAAGTTGTTGCCGATGCCGTGTGTGGGGAGGTTGAATCTACGAAGAGCGTCTCCGAAATCTTTGCACCCATCTCAGGAACGGTTGTTGCAATTAATGAAACTCTTAGCGCCACACCAGAGCTGATCAACTCTGATCCGTACGGCTCTGGCTGGTTGGTAGAAATAGAAGTGGGTATAGCGCCGGAAGCACTGCTCTCGGCCGCCCAATATGGAGCGATTACCGCTTAAATCTCCGCTTGATTTCTCTGCCGCAACTCTCTAGTGTCACCCTTAAGTTGACATCGAAGGGGGTGAGTTCATGGCAGAGGCAGAGTCAAAGCCTGAGCTAACCAGCACTCTCCACTTAGGACTTCGTCCTGTGATTGGTGATTCCTCTTCAGAGCTCATTAAGGATTATCTGGCTACATCGAGTGCCGAAGAGCGAAGCGTTCTTGAATCCACTTTAGCCGGCGATGGTAGCTCTGCCATGGTTCTGATTCATCGTGGTCCCGGACGAGGTGCCAGGTTTCTGGTGACATCTGACGGAGCAACTATTGGTCGCTCACCTGAGAGTTCGATTTTTCTTGATGATGTGACAGTCTCTAGAAAGCATGCAGTGATTGAGAAATTTGAATCTGGGTTCATCTTTAAAGATACTGGAAGTCTCAATGGTTCATATATCAATAATGAGGCAATTACCGAGAAGCAGGTATCTGTTGGAGATGAGATTCAGATAGGTAAGTTCCACCTTCTATTTATAACAGCACATCAGTAGAAATCCAACGCAGTTAAAGATCTACTAGGGGAGAAGTCAGTTGAGCGTTCCAGCACGGGCCTACTTAAGTATTGGTGAAGTACTCACAAAATTGCGCGGAGACTTCGCCGACATCACGATCTCAAAGATTCGATTCTTAGAGTCTGAAGGTCTGATTGAGCCACAGCGAACACCCTCTGGCTACCGCAAGTTCACGACAGTAGACCTGGAGCGATTGCGTTACGTACTACTCGCCCAACGTGATCAGTACCTGCCACTTAAGGTAATCAAGGAAAATCTAGATGCCCTCGATCGTGGTCTGCAACCAGCACCAGCTGGGGGAGTCCCAGCGCCACGACCAACGCTTGGTCTTGCCACAGTTGATGGGGAGTTTTCGCCTGCGGCCTTTGCCGAGCAATCCGAGATGCGACTATCCCGGGAAGAGCTGCTCAAGGCATCAGCGCTAGATGATGCGCAGTTGGTAGAACTGGAGTCCTATGGACTCATTCAGATCCGTGGCCGCCACTATAACGGGGATGCACTCTCTGTTGCCCGCGCCGTTGCCGAGATGGCTGGCTTTGGAATCGAACCACGTCACCTTCGTTCATTTAAATCAGCTGCTGATCGCGAGATCGGATTAATCGAACAAGTGATTACTCCATTTACCAGACAGAAGAGCACGGAAGCGAAAGCTCGCGCGGAGGAAGTTCAGAAAGAGATCGCCTCCCTATCTGTTCGACTACATGCTGCCTTGGTACGTGGCGGCTTAAATCGTCCTCGTTAAGCGCTTGAGAATTCTCCATGTTCATTCCGGTTGAGGTCGTAGGTGTTCGGATTGAGATGCCCTCAAATCAACCTATCGTTTTACTCAAAGAGGTCGAAGGTTCAAGATTTCTCCCCATCTGGGTGGGAGCCGTTGAAGCAACGGCGATTGCCTTTGCCCAGCAAGGGCTCGAGGCGACTCGCCCTTTAACACATGACCTTATTCGTGATTTATTGGAGCGAGTAGACATCTCACTTGCCTCTGTCCACATCACAGCTATAGTCGAAGGCGTATTCTTCGCAGAGTTAAATTTGCGTAACGACCAAGGTGCGCTGCCGGCGCTCTCCGCCCGCCCATCAGATGCCATTGCAATCGCACTGCGTACCAAGTCCAACATCTTGGTTGATAATAATTTGCTAGATCAGATGGGAATCGACATTCCGGAGCAGGTGGCGTTGGACGTTACGGCTGCTGGGGATCAGGAGCTCGAGGCCTTTCGTGAGTTCCTCGATCAGATTAATCCGGAGGATTTTGCTGGATAGTCTCAAAGTCTCAACCTCAAGTTGAGGTCTTGTTCGTGTCGGTACTGCCTTTCTACCATCCTCGCGCGTACCCTTTAGCCAATCCCCTATAGGAAAGCGAGCCCCCTCTCGTGACAGAGCAAGAATTTGAAATCGGTTACCGCGGTGCTACGGCATGTTCGGCTGCTGGAATTTCATATCGCCAATTAGATTATTGGGCACGTACCGGTCTTGTTGAGCCCTCAATTCGCACCGCAACTGGTTCAGGTAGCGCTCGTCTCTATGGTTTTCGCGACATCTTGGTTCTAAAAATTGTGAAGCGCCTACTCGATGCTGGAGTTTCGTTGCAGAACATTCGTACCGCGGTTAATCATCTACGCGATCGTGGCGTGACAGAGCTAGAACGAATAACTCTGATGAGCGATGGTGCCTCTATTTATGAGTGCGCGAGTCCTGATGAAATTATCGATCTACTTGCTGGTGGGCAAGGAGTTTTTGGAATCGCCGTGGGCAAAGTCTGGTCTGAAGTTGAGGGGTCACTTGCCACCCTTGCGGGTGAAGTAAACGGTGAGACTATCGTCTCCGAAAATAGTGATGAACTTTCACTGCGTCGAAAGGCGAAAGGTGCCTAATACTCATATATTTCGGTCATCTATTTAAGGCGCTAGGGCTGTAGATGAGTTGATTGGGTGGTTTCAGGTGGGCGGTAGTGAAGGTTTTCAAGATCGACATATTGGTCCTTCTAGCGCACAAGAAGAAGAGATGCTCTCTGTCCTGGGCTATTCATCACTTAAAGATTTTATCGCTGATGTAGTTCCAAAAAACATCGTGATTGAGAAGAAACTCGCTGAGGTATTAGATACTGCTAAGAGTGAAGTTGAAGTAATTGATGAATTACGAGCTTTAGCGTCAGAGAATCAAATTTTCACATCTCTTATCGGCTCTGGTTATTATGGCACCATCACACCACCGGTTATCAAACGAAATGTTCTAGAAAATCCAGCTTGGTATACCGCCTACACACCTTATCAACCAGAAATTTCGCAAGGTCGACTAGAAGCGCTCTTCGCATTTCAAACCGTCATTACCGATATGACTGGCCTTGCTATCTCTAATGCATCGATGCTAGATGAATCAACGGCTGCAGCAGAGGCCATGACTCTTGCCAGGCGCACCTCCAAGGCCAGTGATGATGCGGTATTTCTTATTGATCGCCATGTACATTCTCAAACTAAAGCGGTGGTAAATACCCGAGCTAAACCACTTGGAATCAAGGTGTTAGAAGTTGATGCACTTGCCGTAGATACTTCTTTAGAATTTTTCGGAATCCTGGTGCAGTATCCGGATACCACCGGTGCTATCAATGATTTCAGTGACCTGGCAACACATGCACATGCGAAGGATGCGTTAGTGATCGCAGCTACAGATTTGCTCGCGCTGACTCTGATTACAGCGCCGGGGGAGTGGGGCGCAGATATTGCCGTGGGTTCAGCGCAACGTTTCGGAGTTCCGATGGGTTTTGGTGGCCCACACGCAGGTTTTATGGCGGTCCGCACCGGACTAGAGCGAGCACTGCCTGGTCGATTAATTGGCCAGAGTGTTGATGCTCATGGCAATCCAGCCTTTCGGTTAGCGCTACAAACTCGCGAGCAGCACATTAGACGCGATAAGGCGACCAGCAATATTTGTACCGCACAGGTTCTGCTTGCGAATATGAGTGCGTTCTACTCCATGTGGCACGGACCCAAAGGACTTATTGAAATTGCTGAACGCGTACATGGTTTCACCGCTGCCCTTTCAACTGTAGTGGAGAGTGTCAACAAAAGTTACTTTGATACCTTAACTATTAAAGTCGATGATGCAGCAGTGATTCATAAGGCAGCAGCCGGATTGCGAATTAATTTAGGAATCCTCGATCATCAACACGTTCGGATCTCCTTAGATGAAACTGTAACCACAAGTGGATTTGCTGAGATCGTAAGTATCTTTGGGGCAAAGGTCGTCTCAGCCCAGGGGAGTGGCATCTCACCAGCCATTAAGAGAACCTCTACCTTCTTACAACATCCTGTCTTTAACACCTATCACTCTGAAACTTCCATGATGCGCTACCTGCGCATGCTCTCAGATCGGGATTTAGCTCTCGATAGAACGATGATTCCTTTGGGTTCTTGCACCATGAAACTTAATTCCGCAACTGAGATGGAAGCTGTGACTTGGCCAGAGTTCGCATCGCTGCATCCATTCGCGCCAGCAGATCAGAGCATTGGCTCACGTAAACTAATTACCCAACTCTCTAAGTGGCTCGTTGAAATCACGGGCTACGACGCGGTCTCCCTGCAGCCGAACGCCGGCAGCCAAGGGGAGTTCGCTGGCTTGCTTGCCATTCGTAACTATCACGACTCTCGTTCTGAGCGAGAGCGCGATATCTGTCTCATTCCATCTAGTGCCCACGGTACAAATGCGGCAAGTGCGGTGATGGCTGGGATGAAAGTCGTGGTCATTTCTTGCGATGAAGCAGGAAATGTGAGCCTTGATGATCTGAAGTTGAAAATCGCTGAACATTCAGGAAAATTGGCGGCGCTGATGGTCACTTATCCGTCTACGCACGGCGTTTTTGAATCTGCTATCTCCGATATTTGCGCACTTGTTCACGAAGCTGGCGGTCAGGTATATGTTGATGGCGCAAACCTCAACGCGCTCGTTGGGCTAGCTCAGCCAGGAAAATTTGGTGCCGATGTTTCGCATTTAAATCTCCACAAGACATTCTGCATTCCACATGGTGGCGGGGGACCGGGTGTTGGTCCAGTCATTGCTCGTGCGCATTTAGCACCGTTCTTACCGAACCACCCACTTGATGCAACTGCGGGGCCAATAACAGGTCCTGGGCCTATCTCTGGTGCGCCATTTGGCTCCGCCAGTATTTTGCCTATCTCTTGGGCTTATATTCGCCTGATGGGGGGAGCTGGTCTTACCCATGCAACTGAGGTAGCGATTCTGAGCGCTAATTACATAGCAGCGCGCTTAAAGAGCTCCTATCCAATCTTGTATACCGGTGAGAAAGGCCTAATCGCGCACGAATGTATTCTTGATATTCGGGAGATAACAAAGGTAAGTGGCGTTAGCGTCGATGACATCGCGAAACGTCTGATGGACTTTGGTTTCCATGCACCGACCATGTCTTTTCCGGTTCCAGGAACGCTGATGATTGAGCCAACAGAGTCAGAAGATATTCTTGAGATGAATCGCTTTATTGATGCGATGGTCGCGATCAAATATGAAATAGATGAGATTATTGAAGGCAAGGTCGCGGTTGAAGACTCGGCGCTGCGCCATGCACCGCATACCGTGGGGGCAGTGGCATCAAATGAGTGGGATCACAGCTATAGCCGCGAACGCGGCGCTTTCCCGGCAACCTTTACCGGTCTTATTCCGGGTGAACTTATCGGCATGAAGGGTAAGTACTGGCCAACCACAGGACGCATAGATGGGGCATATGGGGATAGGAACCTGGTCTGTTCCTGCCCACCGATTGAGTCGTTCGCTTAGCCAAATCTTAATTACTTTACATAATATAACTTATCGGCGTTAGGTCTGAGTCTGCGAGATAGACCCCAGAGCGTGGTCTGCCATAGAGCTTCCACGACTATCGCCTTACTCATCTTGGAGACTCCATTGATTCGCTCAACGAAGGTAATTGGAACCTCAATCTTTATCGCTCCAGTTAAGTCACTGGCCATCGCCATTTCGATCTGAAAACAATATCCGGTTGCCGTCATATCTTTTAGGTTAAGTGAACTAAGTAGTGATGAACTGTAAATACGGAAACCGCCGGTGAGATCACGCAGAGGGATTCTAAGTATTGCCTGTGCATAGCGAGTACCTGCGCGCGAGAGAAATTGTCGACTCCGAGGCCAGTTCACAACTGATCCTCCGGGCATCCAGCGGGTACCTAAAACAATCAATTTCACTTCAGTTGCGACTGAATCTGAAGCAGCAAACATCAGCGGAAGATCTTGAACACGGTGTGAGCCATCTGCATCCATAGTAACTACATGGGTGTATTTATCATCCTTCAGTACTGCTTGAAATCCTGCGCGATATGCTGCCCCAAGACCAGCTCTGCCAGGCCGGCGGATAATTTCTACCCATGAATATCCAAGACCTTGTGCGATGTCGGCGGTTTTATCTGGTGAATTATCGTCCAGTACGACCACATCGAATTGATAACGACTCTGAATTAAGGCCAAAGAGTGAAGAAGTTCAACGATTGATATAGATTCATTGAAGGTTGGAACTAAGATCACAAAACAATTCATGAAAGTAACCGATTGATGAGGGTTCGATAATTATTGAGCTCCAAAATACCTGCCATAGACTCCTGAGTATTTTCCTCTGTTGCACTTAGCACTCGCCCATTATTATCTATAAATGCAGATATTCCGACAGTGGAAACACTCAAAATATACCTAGAATGTTCAACGGCTCTGATCCGGGTAATGGCTAATTGTTGCGCACTCTCGGCGGTTCCTGTAAAAGTTGCGCTGTTCGTCTGAACAATTAGCGCCTGGGAATTGGTAGCCATATCCCGCACTAGATCATCACGGATGATTTCATAACAGATGATAGGACCCAGTGAAATGCCCTTCACTGTGTGAGTTACTCGCGCCGTTCCTGGGATGAAGTCGTTCACATTTTTGGCAAGCGGACTGACCAATTGGGCCAATTTTCGTAATGGTATGTATTCACCGAATGGCGTGAGCCCACGCTTGATGTAGGTACTTTCTTGCGAACCCTTTTTTGAATAAAGAATCGAGGCATTTTGTGGGAATCCATTTTCTCGCAGTACTACTCCTGCAATCAGTGGAGTACTCAGTTCCTGTGTGAGGGTGGTGATATCCGCCGCGACTTCTGGGTACAAGCGTGGGTCTATATCAATTGCATTTTCCGGCCAGATGATTGCATCGTATGAACCCTTGGCGAACTCTTTCGTCGCATCTCGATGTAGGTTAAAGACCGCTTTCGCTCGTGAGTTAAATCCCAAGCCAACTTCTGGGGTGTTTCCTTGGATTGCTAGCAAGTTAAGGGAACCACTCCCCTGTGGATTTGATGGCAGAAGAAACGCAATCAGGAATAGAAATAATGTAGCGAGCGAATTCTTTAGTGAAAATTTGCTAAGCAGCGCGGCAACGAAGATCGTGAAAGCAGATAAGGCAAGGACTCCCCCGATAGCAACGATTGGTAGTGCTGGAGATTGAACCTGGCTAAATGCGATTCGAGTCCAACCAAAACCTCCAAATGGAAAACGAGCGCGTACTTCTTCCAAAATCAGAATAGCAAGGCAGGTATATAGAAGGTTATGAGTCTTGCGGTAGACGAAGCCCACAGGTAGATAAAAGAATGCTTGTAGTGTCGCTAAAAGCAACCAAGGCAGTACTCCGACATATTTCCCGCTCCAGATTAACACCACAGCATTAAGGAAAAAGCCAAAGACAAAACTGGAGAGAATTGGTCGTGAACTGCTCGTTAGCGTACGTAGAAAGAGGATATATCCAAATACAGCGAAGTACCAGATACCTATTGGTTCAAAAGCTGCGCTTACGAGCAAGCCTGCTATCAGTGATCTCACCATTGCAGAGCCGCAATAAGTCGATCAACACTAGCCCCCAGACCATATTCATCTTTAATGGCGTAGATTTCAGAAAGGTCTTGTGGTTTTGTTGGCATTGCAATCTCCATCTTTGGGATAGCAACATCGCGCGCACAGTTCACCAAGGTTGGTGCAATCCTTAAATAGTCAGAACCTTCGATAATCTTCTTTGCTAGTGATGCACTCAGTACTTCATGGCCAGCACTAGCGCCAGCCATTGCATCATCTACTGAGGCGAAGTTATTAGCAATCAGCGCTGCCCCTTTTTCACCTATCCCCCTTACTCCGGGCAAACCATCGGACGGATCTCCTCTGAACATGGCAAAGAGGGCGTACCGATCCCCTGGGATTCCATACTTATTTGCTACCCAGGGGATATCAACTAAATCATGTTGTGATATTCCTTTAGCGAGATAAACCACTTTTATATCTCGTTTATCATCGACGAGTTGAAAAAGGTCTCTATCCCCCGTGACAATACGAATAGGCCCTTTCTCATGTACGGCAAAAGTAGCCATGACATCATCGGCTTCATAATCATCAACGCCAACCATTGGAATACCGAAGGCATCTAGCAAATCTAGCAATACTGGAATCTGCGGAGTCAGAGTTTCTGGCTCTTCTTCCACATCATTATCGTCTCCAAGCCGATTAGCTTTATATGCTGGAAATAAATCAACTCGCCACGATGGACGCCAATCCCCTTCGATACAGGCGACTATGCGATTCGGAGAATACATACCAATTAACCGAGCAGTCATATCGAGATATCCACGAATTGCATTGACCGGCATTCCAGTTGGAGACAGGAGCGTGTCAGGCATTCCGTAGTAAGCGCGATACCAGAGCGATGCGCTATCTAAAAGCATCAAAGTCATAGTTCGCCCAACATGTATGAGACTACGCCTCTATCTAAAGCTTTCACGCCCGCTTTACACGCGGGGCGCAAGGATTCGGATGCACCACCTATTTGAGTGAGTAAATCAATTAACTGCTTAATGCAACGCACAAAGTCACCCACCGTCATATCAGTACCTTTAATGACGCTACTCAAAGAGTGACCATTGGCCCAGCGGTATGCGGCATAGCAGAAACCAAAATCGGGTTCGCGTTGGGTCTTCACATCGAACTCATTTTCAATATCTTCAAGTTCAATCCAGATCTTGGCGACAAGAGCAAGAGCGGTAGCAACATTTTGATGGGGCATCTTTGGGGCGTAGTTTTCAACACTACGACTTTCATAGATCATCGCTGAGGCAACAGATAGCAATTCGGTGGAAGAGAGATTATTGAAGACTCCCCGACGAATAGACTCTGTGAGAAGCAGATCTGATTCGGCATAGATCTTCGCCAGTATTTTCCCTTGCTCGAGTGGTTTTTCGCCTTCGATATAGCCTAAATGAGTAAGCACGTTACAGATGCGGTCAAATGTTTTGGCAATAACATGCGTTCTGTTTTCTACCCGGGAACGCAAACCTTCAGACTCACGGTTTAGCCGGTCGGCGCGCTCTGCAAATCGGGCGTGTGTTTCCCGGTCATTACATGAATGGCAGGCATGGGCCCGAAGCGCACGTCTCATTGAGTCGAGCTCGTTCTCCATCTTCACCCGTTGCCGTTGATCAAAGGTGCGACGACCGTCTCGTTTACTAAGCAACCGCTCTAACTCCTTGATGTCGATTCGAGTCCGCGCATATTCTGTGAAGTCTCCGAGATGGCATTTGGCAGATTCGTCTTGCTCCGCCGCTGCTGAGTCGTTCTTTCGTATCTGTCTAACCAGTCCCACAACTGCCCGGTCTGCTTGAAACTGAGCGAAAGATGATTCCAAACTTCCGCGTGCTCGCTCTCGACCAAATCGGGCAATAAGGTTGATGGACATGTTATAGCTCGGAGTAAATGAAGACCGAAGCGGATAGGTACGAGTAGAGGCGAGACCTGCTGCAGTCGCTGAATCAACAGTGGGTGACCATTGCACAACGGCGTTACCTTCGATATCAATTCCTCGTCGACCAGCGCGGCCAGTCAGCTGGGTGTACTCCCCTGGTGTTATGGAAACATGCGCCTCACCATTCCATTTGGTGAGTTTCTCCAATACAACTGTCCTTGCTGGCATGTTAATTCCAAGAGCTAAAGTTTCAGTCGCAAAGACAGCTTTGACTAGACCGCGCTTAAAGAGATCTTCTACGGCCCCTTTAAAACTAGGCAACAACCCGGCATGGTGGGCAGCTATCCCGCACTCGAGTGCGGTGAGCCAATCGCGATGTCCCAAAACTTCCAGATCTTCCTCAGCCAGGTTCTGCGTATAACGCTGGGCGGTAGCAACAATTTCTATTCGTTCTTCAGTGGTTGTTAATTTAACTCCCTCGTTCAAACACTGCTTTACCGCAGCATCACAGCCAACGCGGGAAAAGATAAAGGTTATTGCCGGCAGTAAGTTTTCGCGCTGTAACTTCTCGATAATTTCAGCCCGTGAGAGTCGACTCTCGTTGTCGTTAAATCTGTCACGCCGACCTCGTGGTGATTTCACGCGCCGGAGCGCCTCCCGTTCAAGGCCTAAGATCTCAGGATTAATTCTTCCTGGTTCGTTAAATAGATCGATCATTCGATCGCCAATGAGTACATGTTGATAGAGCGGGATGGGTCTGATTTCGCTGACTATTACCTCGGTGGCGCCACGTACCTCACCGAGCCATTCTCCAAATTCTTCCGCATTTGAGACAGTTGCAGATAGTGAGATGACCTGCACGCTCTCCATGAGATGGATAAGAACTTCCTCCCACACCGCACCACGGAACTTATCGGCCAAATAATGCACCTCATCCATTACCACAGAGCCAAGATTTGTGAGAGTAGATGAATTCGCATAGAGCATATTGCGCAAAACTTCAGTTGTCATCACCAAGATATCGGCTTCGGAGTTGATATTTGTATCTCCTGTGAGCAGTCCTACCCGATTCTCGCCAAAACGTTCTTGGAACTCGGCGAACTTCTGATTAGAAAGAGCCTTAATCGGTGTTGTGTAAAAACATTTCTTGCCGCGGGCAAGTGAACTAAAGGCGGCAAACTCTCCGACCACGGTCTTGCCAGCTCCCGTTGGCGCAGCCACAAGCACTCCCTTGCCATCTTCGACCGCCTGGCAGGCAATGATCTGAAATTCATCGAAACCAAAATCAAACTGTTCTATGAATTGCGCTGTAAGAGGGTGCTCTCCCCGCTTCTTGGCGGCTGCGTATTGTTGCGCCGGTGTGGTCATAGGGGCCATGTTAGTCCAGCACCAGCAATACATTCTGCCGACACTGGCGCTGGCCCTATCCGTTCACCATCGGCATATGCGATTGCATCAGCCACAAGAGTGATTTTCTTTGTGCGAAATATCTCAACCGCGGGATGCGTAATATGGGAACCCGAGAAAACCTTCGGGAAAACTTTTATGAATTCCAATTTACTTACGGGCTCCAGAATCATTACATCGAAAAGACCATCATCGAGTTTTGCGTGTGGACAAACGAGCATCCCTCCCCCGTAGGATCTTCCATTTGCAATCGCAATCAACATAGCTTTAGTGGTGAAGGTACGAGTGTCGGTAGTGATCTGATATTCAATCGGCGTAAAACGTGGAAGTTCGAGTGCGATCGCCAGGTTGTATCGCTGTTGCCCACGTGGCCAGCGCATGGAATTCGCCTTCTCATTAACAACTGAATCAAAGCCAGTGGAGAGAATTGCAGCGAACCATTCGGAATCCACATTGCCTAAATCAATTACTGACGCCTGGTTTGTGGTTATGTGATCTAGATACTTGGTGGAATCCTCCAGTGACCAACCTAAGGCTCGAGCGATGTCATTTCCAGTACCTGCTGGAATTAGTGCAAAAGGAATAGATCGTGGCACAACAATCTGAAGAACTAAGTGAGCTAAGCCATCGCCTCCCACGCAGATAACGCCCTCGCATTGTTGGGTATCGAGAAATGCCTCAAGCTCGCCTTTTAATTTCAGCGCTGAATACGATGAAAAAACTCGATAAGGAGACTCTTTACTATCGAAATACCGAATTACTTGCTCAGCTCTGACTGCACCCTTACCGTGTCCGGAAGTTGGGTTGATTGCTATCGCCCACATTAGGAATCATTAGCAATCAGTTTCTTATCCCGGCGACGATCATTGAGTAGTGCGATGACCCCAGCAAGGAGATAAAGGGCGATCAGTGGCAGGGTGAGCGCAATCATTGATAGGGGATCAGCACTCGGAGTGAAGCCAGCGACGAAGAGCGTGATCGCGAAGACCCAGATCCGCCAAGGTCTGAGAATCGCTTTGCCGGACAAGAAGCCAATGAGATTGAAAGTCACGAGAAAGACCGGTAGTTCGAATGCTATTCCAAATATAAGAATTGCCCGCATTACGAAATCCAAGTAATCATCAAAGCGCACTAAGTTGGAAAGGGCAGATGGTGTGAATCCAAAGAGGACGTCAACTGCAATAGGAAGGATTGTGTAACCGAGATACGTACCTGCGGCAAAGAAAGGAGTCGCCGCGATTATGAAGAGAATTGAATTTCGCTTCTCGCGCCGATGAAGCGCGGGTGCTATAAATGCCCACAATTGATAGAGCCAGAATGGTGCGGTGAGAATCACTCCACTTAAAAGAGCCACTTTTATCTGCAAATTTAGCGGACCTAGGACCCCGTTGATATAGAGGGCTCCGCAGGTGTCTGCTCCTGATTGTTGGGCAGCTTTTAGGTCGCACACTGGTGCGGCTAGAGTGGTAATTATTTCATTGTAAAAAAACCAACCAAGTGCCGAACCCAATGCAAGGACAATTGCTACTTTGACAACTCTGCCTCGTAATTCACGAAGGTGTTCGATAAGCGGCATACGACCGCCAGCGGTGGCCGACATGCGAATTACTTCTCGTCAGACTCTGGATCTGTCTTCTTGTCCGTGTCTTTGCCGTCTTCCTTCATCTCTCGCATCTCGCTCTTGAAAATGCGCATTGACTTACCTAAAGAACGCGCAGAGTCAGGAAGTTTCTTGGCCCCGAAAAGGATGACTACAACTATGAGCAGAAGCAGAATATGGCTTGGTTCACGTAAGAATGGCATGGGCCAACGTTATCGCAATCGCGAAAATTCAGCGATATTGAGCCGCCACAAGACCCGCTTGTCGCTCTATCTCGGCGCGAAGTGCCGCAGGTTTGACTACCTCGATAGCCCCGCCCGATGCCAATACTTCACGGATAAGCCATGACTGGTTATAGATATCTATCGAGTAGGTATCTCCACCACCTTGAGTCAGAGTCCCCAAAGTTTCTAGAACCCGCCTGACATCACCATGGATTTTGATTGTGACTGATTCCAGTGCGCCACTTTGATCTCGATTCGTTTGACTTGAGGCCACTTGGACAAGCTCCGACTTTTGAATTCGATCTAATCTAAAACTGCGAACAGCGTCGGCGCGCTCACAAAAGGCGATAAGGAGCTCAATCCCATTTTCAACTCGTCTTTCAATCGGATGAACTAGTCGCTCACTAGTGACGTCATCAGCGACAGAATGATATGTGATTTGCAGTTTCTGTCGATTTCTTAACGCTTCGTCAATAGCGGTGATCACCACTCCGGAAATCATCGGCTCACTGGTAACTAAACGTTGCAAAGACGTTCCAATAATTCCTTTGATAATCTCGATATCTAAAAGTAGATCTGCCCGCTCTTCGAAGATACTTTCTTTCAATAGGTCTAGGCCGAAAAGAATCGCAGTTACCTCTTGCACGGATAACGAGCGCACCACGTTGAGTGCGTCTGCATTGCGGATATAGACAAACCCTGACTCGAACTCAAGTTCAATCAGATCAAATCGAGTTTCACCGCACATCCAGAGTGAATTCAAATCCGCCAATAGTTCCTCAGTTTCTATCGAGAACTCCGCAGCTAAGTCAGAGACGGATATGCCCTGGTGGGTATAAATAAATGGAACAAGATCGAGCAGCCGAGCTGCCTTCTCAACCGGATTGGCTTTCCTATTCATGGCGCCCCTGAATTGAGCTAAGTGCTGCCAATAATGATTCTCTAACCTCGGTTGGTTCTATGACCTTCACATCGTCTCGATGCCAAAGTATTTCGCGAACGAGTTCTTTCACATCCGAGTAGTGGTATTGCAACTGATCCCACTCATCCTGGAAAGCATCGATTTGAGCGTGCTTGCGCAACTGATGTGCTTTTCCTTTTCGAACAAGTAACTGGGCAACGTGTTTGCGTGTGCGAGCTTGCAATTGCTCGTGCATCGAGAAATTTTCAGGGATCTCGTATGAGGACCCTCTCCCCTGTTCTTTAACCTCAGAAACCACCCGATCCAACCGAAAGAGGCGCACGGCTTTGCGCTCTAAATCATTTCCAGCGACATACCAAAAGCCATTCTTAGTTCCAACTCCGTAGGGATCCAATGCTCTGTTTTCATCATTGTTATCTGCGGCCCGGTAATCAAATGAGATGGTTTTATGCGAAGCCAAGGCATCAATTACCTTGACCAGATTTGTATCTGAATTCGTTACCTGGTGTGGATTTATCGGTATCCCATCCACATCTGATTCGATACCGAGCGCCTTTAATTTTGCTAGTCCGGCACTGGCCTTTGAATCAAGAATCGCTCCGCGCCAACTTTGGGTTGCCGAAGAGATGAGCGCTAACTGCTGCGGGGTTAACTCCGATATTTGAATACGGTAATTCTCCGGGCGAATCCGATAGCCAACCTCATCTTCAAAAAGTGGATCAAATGTTCCGACTTCGATATCTATACCGAGATTTCGGAGCTCCTCCTTATCGCGCTCAAACATCCGCTCTTTCGCATCTGGCTCACCCGAGTAACCTTCAATATTCTCGTAGATTTCAGATTTGGTAATCCAGCGACCAGTGGCAAGGAGTGCAATAGTTAAATTAACTAAACGCTCACTCTTCCGTGACACCGTAGGCACCTTTAGCTGGACGTCTACGGCGAGCCAGGACTTCTACACCTGGAGCCATTCGTCGACTTTGGATAAGGAAACCGGTGTGTCCAATCATCCGTTGTTGTGGTCTCACGGCAAGTCCCTCATGATGCCAACCTCGGACAATTGTTTCTGAACTCTCTGGCTCAGTGAAGTGTCCATCAGCTTTCAACGCCTCAGCCGTTGCTGATAACTGTGTAGTGGTTGCTACATAAGACAGGAATACGCCACCTGGGCGTAGAACATCAGCTGCCATCGAAATACATTCCCATGGAGCAAGCATGTCCAGAATCACACGATCATATTTCGCATCGAAGCTTTGCTCTTGCACCGAGCCAACATCTAACTTCCAGTTCTTAGGAGACCTTCCGAAGTAATCCTCGATATTTGCTCGTGCGTTATCGGCAAAGTCTTGCCGGCGCTCTACGGAATGAACAGAACCATTTTCACCAACTGCGCGTAGAAGAGAAATGGTCAGAGCGCCACTACCTACACCTGCTTCCAGGACACGGGCACCCGGATAGATATCCGCGACTCCCACGATCATCGCAGCATCTTTTGGATACACAATCGTTGCCCCGCGCGGCATCGCTAAAACATAATCTGCGAGCAAAGGAACAAAGGCAGTGAATTTAAGACCAGCTGTAGTGCTGACGACTGAACCCTCAGGTAAACCGATGAGATCATCATGAGTAATCCACCCTTTATGGGTATGCCACTCTTTTCCCGGAGTTAGTGTAAAGCTGTATAACTTTCCCTTGGGATCGGTAAGTTGAATACGATCTCCGGCTTTGAAGAACCCAGGTTCAGACACAGACGCATCTTAGGCGAGGATTGACTCCATGTGGTGGCGTTGGCTGTATCGTCCCCGCTCATGGAGCAGTTACGTCTTTCCCCAAGCAGAATGAATGATTTCACCAACTGCCCGCAACTCTATAAATATCGAGCGATAGACCTCTTACCCGAACCTCCCAGTGTCGATGCCGAACGGGGAAAGTTAATTCACTCAGTTCTCGAAGATATCTTTGAGCTACCGGCTTCCGATCGAACTTTTAAGAGTGCCGTTGACTTACTCCCCACATCCTGGAGTACGCAATTGGAGCGGACCCCCGAATTGCGGGCGCTGGTGCTTGATGAAAAAGAATGGATTGATCGCGCGCAAGCACTCTTAACTAATTACTTTAACCTTGAGAACCCGACCAAATTTGAGTCCACTTACAGAGAACTCCATTTAGAGCGCAACATTTCAGATGAAATATACCTACATGGTTATGTTGATCGCCTTGATATCGCGCCCACTGGTGAAGTACGAATTGTAGATTACAAAACCGGCAAGTCTCCCAAGCCAGGATGGGAGGAGAAAGCCTTATTCCAATTAAGAGTGTATGCACTTCTTTACTGGCAGAACCATGGAGTTCTTCCACGCCTGCTGAAATTGATTTACTTAGGTGATGTAAAGACGATCGAGAGTCAACCTACCGAAGCGCAACTGAACTCGACCGAGAAGAAATTAAATAATATTGGTTCCGAGATTCTTACCGCTATTGAAACTGGCCACTTCCCCACTCGTAAGTCAAAGTTATGTGATTGGTGCTTCTTTAAAGCAATCTGTCCGGCTCACGTAAAGTAGAGATAGGTATTAGTTAGCGTTGAAGTACTTTGCCTCAGGGTGATGGACAATAATTGCCGAAGTACTCTGCTCGGGGTGCAACTGGAACTCTTCTGAGAGTTCAACTCCGATGCGACCAGGTTCGAGTAGTTCGCAGAGTTGAGTCTGTTCTTCAATATCAGGACAAGCTGGGTAGCCAAATGAATAGCGAGATCCACGGTAGCCCTGATCTAAAATGCCTTGTAAATCAGGTGCATCTAGATTTCGCACCGACATCTCTTCCCGGATACGAGCGTGCCAATGTTCAGCAAGAGCTTCAGTGAGTTGGACCGAGAGACCGTGCAACTCGAGATATTCACGATATTTATCTGCTGCAAATAGCTCGTTTGCCGCCTTGCTGACGGTGTTTCCCATGGTGACTACGTGAAAAGCAACGACATCGGTCTTTCCTGAATCCTTACTCGCGAAGAAGTCTGCGAGACAGAGTCTGCGATCACGCGATTGGCGAGGAAATGAGAATCGAGTTCTCTCCTGACCAGCCAGCGGTCCTTCATGATGCAAAATAATTAGCTCGTTACCTTCAGAGACACATGGGAAATATCCGTATACAACGGCAGCTTCAAGCCATCCATTTGACTGCACTTCATTTAGTAATTGACGTAACCGTGGACGGCCTTCAGATTCGGCCATCACATCAAATTCACCACGCGCGCCTTTAAGGCCCCACTGTCCAACGAAGAGCGCGCGTTCATCTAGCATGCCAACATAGTCGGCTAGTGCAATACCTTTAACGATACGTGAACCCAGGAATGGCGTCTGCGGGATATCTATATCTAGGGCGACATCGCTTCGACTTGTGTCGATAACTTTAGGCTCATTTGATTTAGCAACTGCCATTACTTTTCTCTCACGAAGTGCGGGAAGAGCGGCCCCGGCATCACCGCGTTTGATAGCCATAATGGCATCCATTAGTCGCAAGCCCTCGAAGGCATCTCGGGCATATCTGACTTCACCTGGAAATATCGCCGCCAGATCTTGCTCGACGTAGGCACGGGTGAGAGCTGCTCCCCCAAGAACTATCGGCCATTTCTGATCAAGTCCTCGACTCGTGATCTCTTCCAGATTTTCACGCATAATCACAGTTGATTTAACTAGGAGCCCGGACATGCCCACCGCATCAACGTTATGTTCTATAGCCGCATCAATAATTTGATTAGCTGTCTGCTTGATCCCAATGTTTACAACTTGGTATCCGTTGTTAGAGAGAATGATGTCAACCAGGTTTTTTCCAATGTCGTGCACATCGCCCTTGACTGTGGCCAGCAGCATTCGTCCACGACCACCGTCACTAGATTTCTCCATGTGCGACTCTAGGTATGCCACGGCAGATTTCATAACTTCCGCGCTTTGTAAAACGAATGGAAGTTGCATCTCACCCTTTCCGAAGAGCTCGCCAACAACCTTCATGCCTTCCAGCAAGTGGTCGTTAATGATGGCTAGTGGGGCTATTCCATCGCTCATAGCTGCATCAAGATCTTCGGTGAGCCCTACTTTCTCGCCATCTATGATGCGTCGTTCAAGGCGCTGACGAAGTGGCAAAGCCGCCAACTCCGAGGCTCTGATGTTACGAGATGCAGCTAGCTCAACACCTTCGAAGAGCTGTAGGAACTCCTGCAGCGGGTCATATGTGCAATTCTCACCATCGAAAACTCTTCGATCATAAATGAGATCGAGTGCGACCTCTTTCTGTCGCGGTTCGATTCGGGCCGTAGGTGTGATTTTTGAAGGATGAACAATGGCTGAATCCAACCCTGCTTCCACGCACTCGGAAAGAAAGACGGAGTTGAGAACAACGCGTGCGGCTGGGTTGAGACCAAAGGAAACATTGCTCACACCTAGCGTCGTCTGAACGTCCGGGTATTCACTCTTTAAGGTGCGAATGGCACTGATTGTTTCCAAACCATCGCGCCTAGTTTCCTCTTGTCCAGTTGCAATCGGAAAGGTGAGTAGGTCAATCAGAATATCGCCCACATCCATCGACCAGTTCTCAGTCAAATCGGCAATTAATCGACGCGAGACCCGCATCTTCCATTCCGCAGTTCGAGCCTGTCCTTCCTCATCAATAGTCAGAGCCACGACTGAAGCACCGTGTTCTTTTACAAGTGGCATGATCTTGGCAAAGCGCGATGTGGGACCATCGCCATCTTCATAGTTAACCGAGTTGATAACACTTCGTCCGCCAAGTGACTCAAGCCCAGCTTTAAGTACTGCGGGCTCCGTCGAATCCAGCACGATAGGAAGGGTAGAAGAAGTTGCAAAGCGTGAAGCAATCTCTTTCATATCTCTCGCACCATCGCGTCCTACATAATCAACAGAGAGGTCGAGCATATGGGCGCCATCTCGAATCTGATCTCGCGCGATTTCCACACAAGTGGCCCAATCTTCAGCGACTAGCGCATCCCTAAAAGCTCTCGAACCATTTGCATTAGTGCGCTCACCGATTGCTAGATATGTCTTATCCTGTCTAAAAGGTACGTATTGATAGATAGAGGAGGCGCCCGGCTCTATCGTAATGGTGCGTGCATCAACGCGCTTGGAACCCAACTTTTTTACCACGGCTTGCATATGTGCCGGAGTTGTTCCACAACAGCCACCAATCAAGGTGATTCCATAATCATTGACGAAAGTTTCCAGGGCAACTGCCAGCTCTTCTGGGCCTAATGGATATTCAGCCCCATCCTTACCCAGAATTGGTAGACCGGCATTAGGCATTACTGACAATGCAACGCGTGAATTTTTCGAGAGATATCGCAGATGCTCTGACATCTCTGTCGGTCCAGTTGCGCAATTTAATCCAATTAGATCAATATCTAATGGTTCAAGTGCATTGAGTGCAGCTCCGATTTCAGAGCCCAAGAGCATCGTTCCAGTTGTTTCAACTGTAACTTGCGCGATGAGCATGACATCTCGCTTAGCCTCAGTAATTGCTTGTCGTGCTCCGTTGACTGCGGCTTTAGCCTGCAATAAATCTTGGGTGGTTTCGATTAGTAGCGCATCCGAGCCCGAGTCAACTAAACCTTTTGCGGCGGTGTAGTAGGCATCCTTTAACTTTTCATACGAAGTGTGGCCCAGGCTCGGTAGCTTTGTTCCCGGACCGAGTGAACCAAGAACGTAACGTGACTTATCTTCTGTGGAAAAGGCATCAGCGGCTTGCCGAGCAATTACACCACCGGCATAGGCCAATTCATAGATACGATCTTCGATGTCATATTCGGCCAAGTTGGCCCAGTTCGCTCCAAATGTATTTGTCTCAATTGCATCAACGCCAACCTCCAGATAGGCATCATGCACGGAGCGAACGAGATCTGGGCGTGTTACGTTAAGAATTTCATTACAACCCTCGAGGTTCTGGAAATCTTCGAGCGTTGGATCGGCAGCTTGGAGCATAGTTCCCATAGCTCCGTCTGCGATGACAGTCCCGTGAGCGAGGGCGCGACGAAGTGCCCCATCGACTATTTTTAGAGGTGTTTTCTGGCTCGTCACATTGCAAAGATTACCTTAAGGTGTCGCCGTGGATATTCATCAAATTCCTGTTTTGCGTTCCCCAGTGATGGTTATCGCCTTTTCTGGTTGGAACGATGCTGCCGAAGCAGCGACAGGTGCTCTTTCTCACCTCTTAGGTTCATGGACTGACCCTTCATTTGATGTAGTCCCAGAGTTGATTGCAGATGTTGACCCGGAAGAGTTTTATGACTTTCAAGTAAATAGACCAATGATTTCTGTCGATGAGTCAAGTATTCGCAATCTGACATGGCCAGGAACCCAAATCTACGGATTGCGCACTCCCACACTCGATCATGACTTCATCGTCGTGCGCGGGGTGGAGCCATCTATGAAATGGAAGACCTTTACTTCTGACCTGCTTGATCTAGCCGAGGATTTAGAAATTGATTTAGTTATCACGCTGGGCTCAATGCTTGCTGATACTCCGCACACACGCCCAATAACAGTAAGTGGAAGTGGCGCGCATCCAGACATAGCTCAGCGTCTTGGAGTTGAGATAAGTAGATATGAAGGACCGACTGGAATCTTGGGTGTTATTCAGGTGGCCTGTGTTGGCCGTGGAATTGATGCAGTCTCTTTGTGGGCTGCAGTACCGCACTACGCGTCCAACTCACCATCCCCAAAGGCATCACTTGCACTAGTAAATGCACTGGAGGATTTCCTTCAAATTTCCATCCCACAAGGAGCGCTGCCGGAAGAATCAAGTGCTTGGGAAGTGGAGGTAACAGAGATGGCTAAGGAAGATTCTGATGTTGCAGAGTACGTGAAAGCTTTGGAAGAAAGTAAGGATGCATCCGAGCTTCCCGATGTCACCGGTGAGACGATCGCGCGCGAACTAGAAAGATTCCTACGCCGTCAAAACGGAAGCTAAAGCGCGAGTCCGAGCAAGGTATCTAGCGCGCGAGATAGCTCACCTGCTTCTCCCCCGGTCTGTCCTGCACTCGTATCTCGCATCCAAGTGCGGATAAGCGCTTGTACTTTTTCGGTATTGAGATTATCGCTCAACGCCGTAATCACGGCTGCAATTACCGCATCTGTGGGGGCGACATCAACTCGAGATAATTGCAGTCGAAGCTCCTCTATTTCTGTTGTTGCTTTTACTAGAACTTCGCTCGTCCACATTAGATCTTTCGAGAATCGATGGCCCATCAGCGCCCATCTGATTGCCATGGGTTCCACGCCCTCTGCGATGAGCTTAGAGACGAAGAGTAAATTCCCGCGCGATTTGCTCATCTTTTCGCCATCAAGTCCAATCATCCCAGAATGAACATAAGTGCGGGCGTAACGTTGGTGACCAATGATGCGGCTTTGCGCCGCTGACATTTCATGATGAGGAAATATCAAATCGACGCCACCTCCCTGAATGTCTATCGCAAAGTCATCATGAATATCTGGCTGCAAATAATGTAGAGCGATTGCACAACATTCGATATGCCAACCAGGGCGTCCCATCCCAAACGGACTAGGCCATCCAGGTTCACCCTCACGTTGTGCTACCCAAAGCAGGGCATCGAAAGCATCCTCTTTCCCAGCACGCGCTGGGTCTCCCCCACGTTCGGCAAATATTGCGAGCATTTGTTCATCTGTGTACCGAGAACGGGTGCCGAACTCAGTATCCGAATGAATTCTAAAATATAGATCATTCTCAACGTTATATGTTGTCGCAGACTCCTGCAGTTTCATGATCGAATCGATCACTAATGGCATAGCTTCGACGACTCCAACATAGTATTGCGGTGGTAGCACATGAAGATCTGTCATATCGCCACGAAATAGCTCAATCTGTGAGTTCGCCAAAACTTGCCAATCAATTCCATCGCGTGCGGCGCGTTCTAAAAGTGGGTCATCAATATCAGTAATGTTCTGGACAAAGCGCACTTCTGAACCCGTTGCTCTGAGGTAGCGATGAATTAAATCGAAGGTCAGATAAGTGGCGGCATGACCTAGATGGGTTGCGTCATATGGCGTAATTCCACATACATACATGCGATAGCGGGGCTTAATTGGTAAAGCCTCGACGCGCTGGGTTGCCGTATTTAGAAGTGACAGTGGGGCAAGTGAGAATTTATTGGAGAGCTGCGGTATATATATCTCCGGCCAGGCGCGCATACCCGAACTTTAACTTAAAAAGGTGGCCATGGCACTGCTGGCCAATCCTCACTCGGAGTTGGAAACTTTTCGGACTCAATCAAACGATTAATTCTCGTGATCAGCGCAGCAAATTCAATCTCGGTGATTAATTGCAACAAAGCCTCTGATTCAGCCTTCAATTTGGTGACTAAATCACCGAGAGTCTGAATCTCCTCGTGAGTCAGTACCCGCTCTGCAAACTGCCAGATAACGGTACGCAACTTGTTCTCCTCGTGGAAAGTCACGCCATGATCACAGCCGAAAAGGCTGCCGTCACTTGTCGGCAACAGGTGGCCTATCTTGCGATCGGTATTATTAATGACTGCGTCAAAGAGCGCCATGCGTCGTAGATTTTCGTTATCTTCTCGATAGTACAGAGCCAAATCTATTGATTCATCAAGGTCAATCCATTGCTGAACCATCCCTAAACCGAAGGGGCCTTCGCGTAATACCGTGGGTGGGACTACATTCCAACCTGAAAACTCACTAATTAAGAACGCGGCATATTCGCGGTGAGCTAGATTTCCGTCCGGAAAATCCCAAAGTGGTCGCTCTCCTGCGATGGGTTTATATATCACTGCCATCTTTTCATCACCAAAAGTGCATTCGGCGTAGAGAGTGGCGTTAGAAGCAGCAACAAGTCGGCCGGTTACTTCAAGACTTCCGGCGAGTAGATGTTCGATGACGCTGGTCATCTTCGGTAGCCATTAGCTCGCGGACACAAATGTCCGCTGATATCTATCGGCCCACCGCAGAATGGACAGGGTTGGCGCCCTGCGCCCACAACGATGAGAGCCCTTCTGGAGAAACGATCAGCTTCGCTAGGAGTAATCAATACTCGCAAAATATCCTGGTCACCGGTTAAGTCATCAACATCAATAAATTCTGGATCTTGATCTCTTTTTTCATCAACGGCCTGCATATCTATTTGAATCAAACCTGTCCCGGCATCGAAGGCGAGGCCGATTACTCCTACGCGAAACTCTTCTTCAATCGGGGTACTAAGCGGCGCGTCATCCTTAGCCAGGCGAGAAAAGCCTATGGTGGGGTTGTTCTGCTTGATATCGCGAATCGTGTACTGCAGACGATCAACAAGAGCTTGAACCTGTGTTTTCTCTAAAGAGACTGAGATTAAACGAGAACCGCTTTGAGCCTGAATAAAGAATGTGCGTTCCCCCGGCTGACCCACTGTGCCAACTGTGAACCTTTCCGGTTGCTCAAAGCGAAGAATCTGCGAGCTCATTTTTTATTGCGCCCAACAACCCCAGCTCCACCACCGAGAAGCATTTTTTTCGAATGCACCTTCGATAGCGATCCCTCTAGCTGAGTCAGGTGATCATTGAAAAGAATGAGCCGTGCACTGTTCCCATCATATTCAAGTATCGTAATTGAGGCCGGATCGATTACCAAGGACTGAAAATTATCCAGTTTCATCTTTAGCAAACTTGCGACCATCGCCTTAATGACATCACCATGGCTGACGAACAAATGAGTTCCCTTGGGTTTTTCGTGAACTGCTTCTTCGATAGCTGCCACAGCACGCTTTTGCATGGATGTCATACGTTCACCCTGTGGGAACTCGACCTTACTCGGTCTCTCCTGAATCATTTTCCAGAGGGGTAGCTTGGATAGTGAGTTGAGCTTCTTGCCACTCCAATTGCCGTAATTCATCTCGATTAATTTCTCGTCCAGAATGAATTTTCTCAGCCCATTTGAATTCGATGATTCGAGCCACGGCGCGAGAGTCTCCTGACATCTCTGCATCGGACTCATGCGAATAGAATCAAATGAGACTTTTCCGATTCGATTAACTAACTCGACAGCCTGCTGGGCCCCTTTCTTACTCAGGGAGATTCCGGGTAATTGGCCAGCCAGTATTCCGGATTCGTTGGCGATTGAATGTGCATGTCTTAAAAGGATTATCCGCGCCACAACACGAAGGTTACCGTTAAATTTCTAATTGCGACTTTTACGCTGTCGCCTTGCTAAGGTCTGCGTTATGGAGATGAGACGGGCTGGGAGTAGTGGGCTCACTCTCTCTCGCTTGGGCCTAGGCACCATGACATGGGGTCGAGATACCGATACCCATGAGGCCGCCGATCAATGTCGTGCCTATATCGAAGCCGGCGGCAACTTCTTTGATACATCTCCTACATTTGGTGATGGAGATAGCGAGCGAGTCATTGGTGGACTCATAGGCGCTCTTTTTAAGCGTGAGGATGTTTCAATTGCAACGAAGGCTGGCGTCTCACATCCGAGTGGAGTCCGAACGATAAATAACTCTCGTACATCTCTGATTGCGGAATTAGATAAATCGCTAGCGCGGCTTGAAACCGACTATGTAGATATTTGGCAGATACAGATGTGGGATGAAAACACCCCGCTCGCGGACACGCTCTCCGCGCTTGATTATGCATACACATCTGGAAGAGCTCGTCACGTAGGAGTCTCAAACTTCTCAGGTTGGCAAGGAGCAAGAGCAATCACGATTCAAGAGGGTAATTCGGCCAAAGCTCCTATCGCGACAAACCAAATAGAATTCTCGCTGCTTAATCGCAGTGCTGAGCGAGAAATACTTCCCTGTGCCCGAGCTACCGGGACCGGAATCTTGGCTTGGGCACCACTTGGTCGTGGAGTATTGACTGGAAAATATCGCACCGGCATTCCAAGTGACTCGCGCGCCGCTGCTCCACACTTTGTCAAACATGTGGAGCCATATTTGCAGGCGAGATCAACTCGAATTGTGGAAGCAGTATCTGTGGCGGCACAAGGCCTTGGTTATGCACCACTAGAGGTTGCACTGGCATGGGTGCGAGATACCCCCGGAATTACGAGTGCAATCGTTGGGGCCCGGACTGGAGCGCAACTTCGTGGCATCTTAAAGTCTGAAGAAATTACACTCCCGGAGATTGTGCGCAGTGTGCTGGACGAAATATCAGC
Source organism: Candidatus Planktophila sp. (assembly GCF_040402315.1). GTDB lineage: Bacteria > Actinomycetota > Actinomycetes > Nanopelagicales > Nanopelagicaceae > Planktophila. The sequence goes on along the minus strand of NZ_JBBAMU010000008.1, from coordinate 1,393 downwards.
CTAAGCGTTCTCTAGAAATTCTTTAAGGACCTGAACCCCGAAGTGCAAACCTGTAATTGGTACACGCTCGTCTACCCCATGGAACAAGGACATGAAATCTAAATCTGCTGGAAGGCGAAGTGGACTAAATCCGTAACCGATGATTCCAAGTTCAGATAGCGCCTTGTTATCAGTTCCCCCGCTCATGAGATAGGGAACTGGAATGCCTTCGGGATCATGAGAAACAATGGCAGCACACATCGCCTCCACCAGGTCCCCTTCAAAATCAACCTCTAGCGCAATATCGCGAGTGATAGTTTCAATTTCAATATCTGGACCAATGATCGATTGAATCGTGGCATTGAGTTCATCTTCATGTCCGGGTAAGAATCGCCCGTCAATAACAGCTGATGCTGATGTTGGAATCACGTTCTCTTTGTATCCAGCCTCTAACATCGTTGGGTTAGCTGTGTTCTGCAACGTTGCTCCAACCATCCGAGCTGTCGGACCAATCTCTGCCAGTAGTGGCCTAAGGTCTGCGGGATCTAGTGGCTTACCTGTTGCTTGCGCTATTTTTTCAAAGAGGATCTTTACTGTCTTTGTATAACGTTGCGGCCATTGGTAGCGACCAATCTTCGCTACCGCCTCCGTTATTGCAGTGATTGCATTCTCATCATTCATCATCGAGCCGTGGCCGGCGCGACCGTGTGCGGTGATTTTCATCCAATGAATACCTTTTTGCGCGGCCTCGATAAAGTACAAACGTTTTCCGCCGGTGAGCGTGACTGAGAAACCACCCACTTCAGATACGGCCTCGGTGCATCCAGCAAATACTTCCGGGTGAGCGGAAGTCATAAAGCGTGAACCATATGAACTACCTGCTTCCTCATCAGCGAAGAAGGCTAAGACGATATCGCGCTGCGGTTGATATCCGGTGCGAGACCATTGGCGAACAACTGCCAAAATCATCGCATCCATATTCTTCATATCAACTGCGCCGCGACCCCAAATCATGCCGTCCCGAATTTCTGCTGCGAACGGGTCTACCGACCAATCTTTGGCATCAGCAGGAACAACATCGAGATGACCATGGACTACTAACCCACCGAGAGCACTATTTTTTCCAGGTATGCGTGCAATCACATTGCAGCGATTAGGAGCTGATTCGTAGATATCTGCTTTGATACCTACTTCAGCAAGAGAGGCAACTACATATTCTGCACACGCCTTTTCATCTCCCTTACCTTCGCCGTAATTAACTGAAGGGATGCGAATAAGATCCTGGCAGATAGAAATAACTTCGCTCTCAATGCTCATCGACTTCTCTGCGCTACTCATGGTCGTATTCTGCCCTTTCACAGCTCTTTTTTGCGCCGATGGCGCCAGGTTGATATCGTTACGCCGTTATTTCGAC
>NZ_JBBAMU010000007.1:0-43093 GCF_040402315.1 Candidatus Planktophila sp. | reverse complement strand
CTTCGCCAACCACCTTCTCATTATTGAGATATGCGCCACCTTCTTTAACGATCCGGCGAGCAGCAGATTTTGAATCAACCACACCGGTGGCCACCAATAAATCCACCCAAGTGGGTATCTCGGCTCCCTTTTCTATTCGCGTATGTGGAAGTTCAGCCAAAGCTGATGCCAGCGTCGGTTCATCCAGTATTGCAAGATCACCTTGACCAAAGAGTGCGTGAGCTGCCTCTTCCACACGCACTGCAGTCTCCGGGCTATGAACAAGTGAGGTGAGTTCTCTAGCAAGTTCGCGGTGAGCTTCACGTGCACCAGGGTTTGCGGTGTGTACTGATTCGAGTGCCTCTATCTCGGTGCGTGATTTAAATGAAAACACCTTAAGGAAATTGATGACATCTTTATCATCAGAGTTCAGCCAATACTGGAAGAAGGCATATGGCGATGTCATCTCTGGATCGAGCCACACACTTCCGCCGGCTGTCTTGCCAAATTTAGTTCCATCAGCTTTTGTCAGTAGTGGCACGGTCAGTGCATGGGCACTTGCACTTTCAACACGACGAATCAGATCTAGGCCAGCTGTGATATTTCCCCACTGATCTGAGCCACCAATTTGAAGTGTGCAGTTATAGCGTTTGTAAAGTTCTAAGTAATCCATCGACTGGAGAACTTGATATGAAAACTCAGTGTAAGAAATGCCATCTTTTTCAAGTCGAGATGAAACTGCATCCTTATTCAACATTTGATTTACGCTAAAGTGCTTTCCAATGTCGCGCAGGAACTCAATGGCCGACATGGGCGCAGTCCAATCGAGGTTATTGACCATCACCGCCGGATTCTTACTCGACTCAAAGTCCATGAACTTCGAAAGCTGCCCCTTTATACGATCTACCCACTGCCCAACAACTTCAGTTGTATTCAGCGTACGCTCTTCATGTTTACCGCTGGGATCTCCCACCAAGCCAGTGGCTCCCCCAACAAGTGGGAGTGGATTGTGGCCAGCTAGTTGAAAGCGGCGTAGCACGAAGAGAACAACGAGGTTTCCCACATGGATGCTCGGCGCCGTGGGATCGAATCCCACATAGAGCGTGATTGGCTTGGCTAGCGCCTTACGCAGCTCGACTTCATCTGTTGTCTGCGCAATAAGACCACGCCACTTTAGGTCAGCTAGCAAATCGTAAGTCACGGCTCTCATGCACCCATCATGGTCGAAAATGCTTTGGCTGCAGCGGTGAATTCACTACGAGTCTTTTCCAGAGAACTCTTTGCCTCGCTCAATTGTTGAGCCAGTGCAGATGGAGCGGTGCCACCACGTGTCGTGCGTGATGCCAGTGCGCCTTGAACGGTAAGAACGTTGCGGACATCGCTCCTAAGTTCTGGATGAATACCTGCAAACTCTTCATCGGTGAGCTGATGAAGTTGGCGGCCAGATGATTCACAGACCGCAACACATTTGCCAGCAGCTTCATGTGCTTGCGCAAAAGGAATGTGTGCCCTGACCAAGTAATCAGCTATCTCGGTTGCAAGTGAGAAACCAAGGGGTGCGGCAAGTGCCATCTTCTCGCGATCGAATTCAGTAGTTGCCACCATCCCAGTTACTGCCGGAAGAACGAGCAGGACGGTATCGATGGAATCAAAGAGTAGCTCTTTATCTTCTTGCAGATCACGGTTGTAGGCAAAGGGCAGACCTTTAAGCATTGCAAGCACGCCAGTGAGATTCCCAATCAGACGACCTGACTTACCTCGTGCGAGTTCTGCCATGTCAGGGTTTTTCTTCTGCGGCATGATGGAAGAGCCAGTGGAGTAAGCATCTGATACTCGGGCCCAACCAAATTCAGTGGTCGACCAAATGCACCACTCTTCCCCAATTCGTGAGAGATGAACTCCCACCATGGAGAGAATAAATAGCGCTTCGGCCACGAAATCACGATCAGATACGGCATCAATTGAATTGGCAGCACTTGATGTAAAACCAAGTGATTTCGCAGTTACCTCCGGTGCTAACGGCAGGGATGACCCAGCTAGCGCACCTGAGCCAAGCGGACTGACAGATGTGCGAGTAAGCCAATCCTGAATACGATCTAGATCTCGTGCAAATGCGTGCACGTGCTTTGCTAGCTCATGCCCAAAGAGCACGGGCTGTGCGTGTTGCAGGTGAGTAAATCCAGGTGCCGGAGCATCCGAGTATTCGGTTGCCTTTGCAATCAGCGCTTCTTGCAGTTCGGCTATTGATAAAGCAATCGAAACCATCGCATCTATGGCGTAAAGTCGCAGATCTGTTGCCACCTGATCATTACGTGATCTACCGGCGCGCAGTGCGCCTCCGATTTCACCGAGTTTTTCAGTAAGCCCGCGTTCTAAGGCGCTATGAACATCTTCATCAGTTGCAAGATAGGTGAACTTTCCGGAAGCCACTTCCGCAACCAGCTCTTCTAAAGCCTTTCGAATAGCTGCAGCCACCTTCTTATCAAGCAGGCCACTGCTTTCTAGTACCGCAAGATGGGCAAGTGATGAACGAAGATCATAAGGAGCCAAACGCCAATCAAATTGCACACTTTGTGAGAGTGCAAAAACAGCTTCCGTTGGAGATTGCGAGAATCTTCCGCCCCACAGAGCCATTATTTTCTCCCTCTAACCTTTTTGACTTGCCCGTATGAGAGTAATTCTTTCGCTAGTTGCGCCCCGCCGCTGGCTTTTCTGGAGACTACTAAGACCGTGTCGTCACCTGCGATAGTTCCGATAATCGAAGATATGCCAGAGTGATCGAGTGAACTTGCAAGCAACTGCGCTCCCCCGGGTGGAGTGTGAATGACCGCTAGATTTCCACTCGATTCGACTGAGAGAATTAGTTCAGAAGGCAGCGGCATAGAACGCGAAAGTGAAGCCTCACCTGAAGCCGAGATCGTGTAGACCGAATCGCCAGTGGCAGATCTGCCCCGCACTGCGCCGATCTCTTCCAGGTCACGGCTAGCGGTGGCTTGGGTAACTGCAAAGCCAGCCCTTTTCAGCTCTTTCACTAGATCAGATTGGGAGTGAATGAGCCCGCCCTTAATCAGTGAAATCGCCTTCGCCCTACGTGCGCTCACACTAGCCATGACGCACCTGCGCTAGGGCTGCAGTGAATATCGTTACAAACTTCTTTGCATCACGTAATGAAATATTCAGAGCTGGCGCAATACGAATAATTGATTCACTTGGGGCATTTATCAGAAGCCCCAGTTCTTGGCTCTTCTTCACAAGCTCCTTTGCACATCCCTGATCCAGGGTAAGTCCAATCAGTAGCCCTGCTCCTCGTACCTCGGTAACACCCGGAACAAGAGCGAGTTCGGCAAAAAGATAGGAACTCACTTCATTAACATGGATGAGAATCTTCTCTTTCTCGATTGCGGAAATCACAGCAAGGGCTGCAGCTGTTGCAATCGGATTTCCACCAAATGTAGTGCCATGATCACCAACCTTGAAAAGATGAGAGGCGGGGCCAAGTGCGATCATGGCACCAAGTGGGAGTCCTCCTCCTAAACCTTTAGCCAAAGTAATCACATCCGGTTTAATTCCTGAATACTCATAGCCAAACCAGTCACCCGTACGACCCATCCCTGTCTGCACGCAGTCGAAGACGAGGAGAGCACCGTTGTCATCACAATATCTACGAACATCTTGTAAGTAATTAGCAGGTGGGACAATGACCCCGGCTTCGCCCATGATGGGTTCGATAATTACCATGGCAGTTCTCTTATTGGTCTTTCGCTTCATCGCACGTGAATCACCGAAGGTGACGTGGGAAATACCGCGAAGTAAGGGCTTAAATGGATCTCGTTTTGATGGCTGACCGGTGAGTGATAGCGCACCCATCGTTCTACCGTGGAAAGATTCTTTCGTTGCAACAACGCCAGTTCTGCCCGTGCGACGACTTAATTTCAGGGCCGCCTCATTTGCTTCTGCACCAGAATTGCAGAAGAAGACTCGTGCTGACTTATCACCGGTGAGCTTCTGTAGTTTCTCAGCCAATTGCAACACATTTGGGTGGGCGTAGAGGTTACTCACATGACCCAATGTAGATGCCTGTTTCGTCACAGCTTTCACGATTGCAGGGTGGCCATGGCCCAAAACATTAGTGGCAATGCCGGCCAAGAAATCTAGGTACAGCTTGCCTTGGGCATCTTTGACATATGAACCTTTTCCAGAGACCAACTCGATGGAAGGAGTTCCGTAATTATCCTGAAGTGAATTAATCCAACGTTTCATGCGAAGACCAACGTTCCGCCAACGCCGAGGAGTGCGCTCTTCAGGGCCTCGGGGTTTCTGCCATCAATAATCCGCACCGCATGTGCACCTGCGCCAATGGCATCTAAACAAGATTGCACCTTGGGGGCCATGCCATCTGCAAATGTGGATTTAATCCCTTGCAGCTCTTCCACAGATATCTCCGAGATTAATGAATCCTTATCCGGCCAATTCCGATAGATTCCCTCGACATCAGTCATGATGATCAGCCATTGGGCTTCCAACGCACCTGCGATTGCCGCTGCTGCGATATCAGCATTGACGTTAAATCCATGTGTGCCAAGTGCATCCGTTGCTACCGGTGAAATTACTGGAACGCTTCCTTGTGTCACTAGCCTTTGAATCTCTTGGCGGTTCACTTCAAAAACAGTTCCGACAAGACCTAAATCAGCTCTTGTTCCGTCTACTAAAGTGGTCAACTTCTCTGCAATCAGCGTTTTAGAATCTCGACCAGAGATAGCAACCGCTTTGATTCCGTGGTTGCATAGGGATTGTGCGACGGCAGGACCAATCTCTTTTGCTAACACCCTCTCAACGATCTCAAAAACCTCAGGGGTGGTGACGCGAAACCCGCCGATAAATTCTGTTGTAATCCCAGCTGATTCAAGTGCCGACCCAATTTGTGGCCCACCACCATGAACAATCACGATCTCGACCCCCTGAGAGATGGCATCTGCAATAGCTTGCGCGAATTCACCATGCGAGTCAGACATCGCATGGCCACCGAACTTCACGACAATCACGCGCCAATCCCATCGAAATCAAGTCCGGCAGTCTCAGCAAAACCACACATGATGTTGGCGTTCTGAATCCCTTGTCCCGCAGCACCCTTACCTAGATTATCTATCGCAACTGAAACAACAAGTCTTGAGGTGTGAGCGTCAACTGCAACCTGCATCTGCACATTATTAGATCCCAAAACAGCTGATGTCTTTGGCATGACTCCAAATTCAAGCACTGAAACAAATGCGCAATCCGCGTAGTAATTGCTATAAAGCTGATGTGCCTCTTCAGAGGTAATCTTCTTTGTCAGCTTGGCGGTAACCGTTGCCAGGATTCCTCTTGGCATCGGAGCCAAGACTGGAGTGAAAGAAATCTTCACATCTTGCCCACTAATCTTGCTCAACGTCTCTTCGATTTCAGGGGTGTGTTGATGTGATCCACCGAATTTATACGAACTCAGAGATCCTGAAACCTCGCTGGCAAGTAGATTTACCTTTGCATTTCTGCCCGCACCGGTTGTTCCTGATGCAGCAACGACCACGCAATCAGAGAGATCAGCGACCCCTGCAGCCGGTGCAGCTCCCAGAGCGATAGCTGTCGCATAACATCCTGGGTTTGCAACATACTGCGCTTGTGCGATTGCGCTCTTGTACTGCGCGATGTCAGCTAGCCCATAGCTCCAGGTCCCGGCGTGTGTGCCACCGTAATACTTCTCCCACTGCTGGGTATCGCTCAATCTGTAATCGGCACCTAAATCAACAACCCTTGCTTCCTTAGGAAGTTGCGAAATTATCTTGGCAGATTCTCCATGTGGCAGTGCAAGAAAGATCAGCTGGCAATCAGTAAATGCTTCGGCTGAGAAGGCGATGAACCTCTGATTGTCATAACTTCTTAGTTGTGGATGAATCGAAGTGATCGACTCCCCCGCATTTGAATGAGCCGCAACAGCGGCTATCTGAAAATGTGGGTGCCCAGCAAGCAGCCGCAGGAGTTCTCCTCCTGCATATCCACTGCCGCCGATAATCCCGGTTTTCATAATTTCACTATAGCATATTTATGCACGGATGTGCATATTTATGCAGTGCGCAGAACTGCGCCAGTTGCTTTCTCCGCTGATTTCACCGCTGAATCACGCAGCGCGCTTACTTCGGCCCCCGTGAGAGTGCGATCTGCGGCTCGGAAAACTAGGGAGAAGGCCAAGGAAATTTTGCCATCACCTATTTTGTCGTAGCGGTCAAAGAGGGAGATTGATTCTAGGAGCTCGCCCGCACCTGCCCGCAGCGCCTGCTCGACCTCTAGCGCTGAGACCGATGCATCGATAATGAGCGCCACATCTTGGAGCGCCGCCGGCATAGTTCCCACGGTAGAGGGACGGACCAAAGGTGAATCTGGCAGCGCATTGAGTGCAACTGCAAAAGCTGAAGAGCGCTCAGGCAGACCATACATCTCTACGATCCTTGGATGAAGTTCACCGGCATGAGCTACCGGCTTTCCATCGATAAGTAATTCGGCGCAACGACCAGGATGCCATGGCGCAATATCCGAACGCTTTATCGTCCAAGAATGATTGCACAGTTGCAGCACTTCTTGCGCAAATGCGATTGCATCCTGCCAGGTGTAAGAACGCGGCTTACCCTGCCAGTCCTCGTTCTCTACCTTTCCAACGAGCAGACCAGCAACATGGAAAGGTTGAATCGGCAAGCTTGCAAATATTGCCTCGATCTCTTCCTTCTTCGGCTTCTTATCCAGTGCGGGTGAAATCATCGGCACCAGTTTCTGTGCACTGCGGAAAATAGATCCCATCTCAAAGATTGCAAAATCTTTCGCACCTCTGCTGATATTGCGTTGCGCCACTTCCAACAATCCTGGAACCATGTGAACGCGCAGCAACGGGAACTCTTCCGACATCGGATTTGCAATGCGATAGGTGGATGCTCGCTCACCCAAGAAGCCCAAGGCCGCGATTGTTTCTTGGTTGGTGAATGGAAAAGTTTGAACTTCAGCCAAACCGCGACTAGCTAGCATCATCGAAACTGCCCGGCGACGCTTCTGGGAATGAGTGAGGGAAGCATGCTTGGGCCGAGGTGGAAGAATCGATGGAATCTTGTCAAAGCCAACCATGCGGGCAACTTCTTCTGTGAAATCTGCTTGGCCGAGTAAATCAGCGCGCCACGATGGTGGAATCACTTCGAAAGTCTTCTCATTTACTTCACAACCAATTGTGCGAAGAATCTTTACAATCTCAGTCGGGCCCACATCCACACCCATAATGCGTGAGATAAATGCCGGATCTACTTTGACCATGGGGCTAAATCGCGGCTCTCCAGCAACCACAGTTGCAACATGCTGCGCTGGGCTATTTTCAGTCAGTAACTGCACGAAGCGAGCCGAAGCATATTGCGCAAGTAATGGGTCGACACTTCGTTCAAAGCGACGTGAGGCCTCCGAGGAAAGCTTGTGGCGACGTGAATTCTTAGCAACGCAGGTTGGATCAAATCGAACTGCTTCAAGTGCTATCTCAGTTGTTGTCTCTGAAATCTCTGAATACGCTCCACCCATGGTTCCTGCAAGTGCAAGGGGTTGTTCGTCATCGCAGACCATAAGATCATCAGGATCTAATTGGCGCACCTGACCATCGAGAGTGGTAAATGGTTGGGCCTTGCCCGCGCGCTTAATGGTGAGCCCGCCTCTAATCTTTGATTTATCGAAGGCGTGGAGTGGCTGACCCAGTTCAAGCATCACATAGTTAGTGACATCTACAACCAAGGAGATAGAGCGCATGCCCATCTTTTCAATACGTCTGCGCATCCAGATTGGAGTTGTGGCCTTGGCATCAAAGTGTGAAAGGGTTCGTAAGTAAAACACGGAAGCTGTTACTGGGTCGGCAATCTTTGCACTCACACCCTTGCCTGTGTCAGTAAATTTAAGTGTGCGAAGCGCATCAACTGGGTCGGTATATGAAAGACCTAGCGAGCCAGCAACCTCACGAGCAATGCCGCGAATACTCAAGGCATAGCCACGATCCGGATTGACGGCAACATCGAAAATAACATCATTGATGAGTAAGCCCTCAATAGCATCTGATCCGATTGCCACCGAGCCTTCACTGAAGGTCATGATTCCGGCGTGATCATCTCCTATGCCCAACTCGCGAGCAGAGCAGATCATTCCGTTGGAGACCTTGCCATATGTTTCACGAGCACCGATTTTGAAGTCGCCTGGCAGTACTGCTCCCGGAAGAGCTGCGACTACTAGATCTCCAACAGCAAAATTCGTTGCCCCACAAATGACATAACGGGTTTCTTTCTCACCACAATCAAGGCCCACATATCGAATGGGCTTCTTATACTCAGTAATCTCTTCAATGCTTAATACCTTGGCAAATACCAAGGGCCCGGTGAGGTCAGCACCTTGATGAATAATCTCTTCTACTTCAAAACCAACGCGGATCAGGGCATCAGAGATTTGATCTGCGGTAATGGATTTAGGTATCTCTACAAATTCTTTGATCCACGATAACGGTGCGCGCATTTAGAGTCCGACTCCAAACTGGCGAGTGAATCTCAAGTCGCCTTCCACAATGTCGTGCATGTCAGTAATTCCATGGCGAACCATCAACGTGCGCTCGAGTCCCATTCCAAATGCGAAACCGGTATAGATATCTATATCGATGCCACACGTTGCAAGAACTTTAGGGTTGACCATTCCGCATCCGCCCCATTCGATCCATCGATTGTTAAAGAAGATGTCTACTTCAGCACTCGGCTCGGTAAATGGGAAGAATGAAGGACGCAAACGTGTCGTGACATCGGGACCAAACATGTGTCGGGCGAAGTTATCAAGGGTTCCCTTTAGGTGGGCCATCGTGATTCCCTTATCGATTACGAGACCTTCAACCTGGTGGAAAACTGGGCTGTGAGTAGCATCGAGTTCATCGGCGCGAAATGTTCGACCTGGACAGATGACATAGATAGGCGGTTCTTGGGCCAACATCGTACGAATCTGCACCGGTGAAGTGTGGGTGCGAAGAACCAACCCTGACTCGATTGGTTCAATAAAGAAAGTGTCTTGCATTGTGCGCGCGGGATGATCGGCCGGAATATTAAGTGCATCAAAGTTAAGCCAACCCGATTCAAGTTCTGGTCCTTCTTCAACTGAGAAACCTTGCTCAAGGAAGAAATCTGAGATTTCATTTTTAATAATTGAGATGGGATGTAGCCCCCCGCGGTGCGCACGACGGACCGGCAAGGTGATATCGACAATCTCTTCGAGTAATACTTTGGAGTCACGCTCTTGCTCAAGCTTTGCAGTCTGCTGCGCTAACGCTTTTGCAATTTCTGCCTTAGCTTCGCCAACAAGCTTTCCAACGGAGGCTTTCTGATCGGCTGAGAGCGTGCCGAGTGCTCTGCTAGCAAGTGCTACCGGTGACTTATCACCAGCGTGTGCCAGGCGAGCTGATTTAAGTTGATCTAAATCTGCAGCGGCGGCAAATGCGCCCTGTGCATCGCTTATCCACGATGCTACATCTGCCGGATTCATGGTCGTGATTCTATCCCGCGACCTTTGCCGAAAGGGTGAACATAACGATTGATGCCGCTGCCGATAAATTAAGGCTTTCGGCATTGCCAGCCATAGGAATAGTCACTTCCGTCACAGCCACGCCAAGGGCTGCTGCATCTACTCCCCGTGCTTCATTACCGAAGATTGCTATGCAATCCCCGGTAATCCTCAAATCGAGTATTGATGTCGATGCATGAGATGAAAGGAGAATTTTCTGGGTGTTAGGGAAAACGGAAGCTAGCGCTTGGAAAGTTACACCCTCATAAACGGGGATATTCCACAGTGATCCGGCAGTGGATCGAACCACTTTTGGCGAGTACATATCTACCGAATCCGGAGAAGTAACCACAGCAGTGATCCCCATTGCATCTGCGGTGCGAAGAATCGTTCCCGCATTTCCAGGATCTCGCATCTCATGGAGATAGATAACGGTAGAACTACCCGTAAGTGTGAGCTCGGAAATATAGTTTTCCGGTGAATAACAAAGAGAGATGAGGCCTTGTGGTGAAACAGTATCTGACATCGCCTTAAGAACAGGCTCGGAGACCTCAACAATTTCAACAGCGAAAAGATCGAGTTCGGCAATCTTTAAGAGCCCTTGCTCTGTTGCATAGATAATTTTGATTTCCGGACCGTTGGCTGAGGTAAGTGCCTCTCGCGCACATTGCACGCCTTCTGCCACAAAGAGCCCTTGTTCGCGGCGTTCTTTCGCCCCTTTAGAACCAATAAGAGCCTTCACTCGCGCAATATGCGGCGAGTGAAGGCTCTCAATCATTGGCTCTACAACCTAGTTTCTAGATGGACTTAGGCAGCTGGAAGGTTCTTGCGAGCAACGTCGACAAGAACTTTAAATGCTGCTGGATCATTCGTTGCGATATCTGAGAGAACGCGACGATCTACTTCAAGTCCGGAAGCCTTAAGACCCTGGATAAAGCGGTTGTATGTCATTCCGTTTTCGCGGGATGCAGCATTGATACGCTGAATCCAGAGCTGACGGAAATCACCCTTCTTATCTTTACGATCGTTGAAGGCATAAACCATTGAGTGCGTAACTTGCTCCTTCGCCTTTGTGAAAAGACGTGAACGTTGTCCGCGATATCCGCTGGCACGTTCAAGGGTTGTGCGACGCTTCTTTGCTGCGTGTACTCCGCGCTTGACTCTCATTTAGTGGCGCTCCCTTACTTCAAACCAAGCATGCGCTTGGCTGTCATTGTGACGGTTGACTTAGCTGATGACTCTTGGCTCAAACGACGAGTAACGCGTGATGACTTGTGCTCCAAAAGGTGGCGCTTGCCTGCACGCTCGTGCATGATCTTTCCGGTACCTGTGACGCGGAAGGTCTTCTTCGCACCACTGTGGGTTTTCATCTTTGGCATTTCTTATCTCCTGTTACGTCGTCGTGAGTAAAACTATTTAGCAGCTTCTTCGGCTGCTTTTTCCTTCGCAGCTTTCGCCGCCTTCTGCTCTGCTACTACTTCGGTCTTCTTCTTCGTCGGACCCAACACCATCGTCATCTGTCGACCCTCTTGTTTAGGGGCGAATTCAACGAATGCTATATCTTTAACATCTTCTGCAAGACGTTGCAAGAGTTTGAATCCGAGCTCTGGACGTGTTTGCTCACGGCCACGAAACTTCATCGTTATCTTCACCTTGTCGCCACCTTTAAGAAACTTCTCGACCGACGAGCGCTTTGTCTCGTAATCGTGATTCTCGATCTTTGGCGTCAATCGCACTTCCTTCACCACAATGTGGGTCTGGTTCTGACGTGCTTCGCGAGCTTTTTGTGCGATCTCGTACTTGTACTTTCCAAAGTCCATGATCTTACAAACTGGCGGATTAGCTTCGGGTGCAATCTCTACGAGATCGAGTCCGATTTCATCTGCCATAGCTAGCGCTGCTTCGATATCTACTACTCCAACTTGTTCACCTGTGTAATTGATGAGACGAATTTGGGGTGTGCGGATACGGTCATTAATGCGGGGCTCTGTTGTGATTTCTGCTCCTATGTTCGGTTCACTTGTGTATCCAAGTTGCCGCAAAATTCGCGCACCGCATAGGCAGATAAATCTAGAAACCTAGATTTACATCCGACAAACCAATCCGCCGAAGCAGTAGAGGTGGGAGCGGTGAGCTCCTCTTGCAGCAGCTGTGGGCTACTAGTCTGAGGCAAAGGCTACCCGAGTGCGGGCAAATAGAAAAATCGCGCCTGAAAAGGGCTTTAGCCCATCGCGTGCAGGCCACCATCGACGTGAATAATCTCCCCCGTCGTTTTTGGAAACCAATCACTGAGTAGCGCAACCGCGCCTTGCGCTGCCGGCACTGGATCTGCAACATCCCACTTCAAAGGACTGCGCTCATTCCAGACGTTTTCAAATTCATTAAATCCAGGAATCGATTTAGCCGCGATGGTTCTAATGGGACCTGCTGCAATGAGGTTGATGCGAACATTATCTTTTCCAAGATCGCGAGCGAGATAGCGCGATGTGGATTCTAGGGCTGCTTTGGCAACTCCCATCCAGTCATACTTTGGCCAGGCAACTTGGGCATCAAAATCAAGTCCGACAACAGATGCTCCATCTTTAAAGAGTGGATGGCAAGCCATCGTCAATGACTTCAAAGAGTAGGCAGAGACCTGAACGGCTGTTGCCACATCTTCCCAAGCGGTATTGAGGAAGTTACCCCCGAGTGCGGCCTCAGGTGCAAAACCAATCGAGTGAACAACACCATCAAGGTGTGGAAGGTGTTTCTTTACCTCTTTTGCTAACCCATCAAGATGCTCTTGATTGGTAACGTCTAGTTCAATAATTGGAGCGGACTTTGGAAGACGTCCTGCAATACGAGTTGTCAGACTAAGGCCGCGTCCAAAGCCTGTGAGTACAACTTGTGCGCCTTCTTCTTGTGCCAAGCGAGCGATATGAAAAGCAATGGATCCATCGGTGAGTACACCAGTTACTAAAATATTCTTACCTTCAAGAATTCCCAATTCAGTGCCCCATTCCAAGTCCGCCATCAACAGGAATGATGGCTCCAGTAATATAGCTAGCCTTTGCCGATGCAATAAATGTGACCACGTCGGCAATCTCTTGCGCCGAACAAAAACGACCGAGCGGAACCTGTGCTGCGATTTCACTCCGGCGCTTCTCATCGAGTTCGGCCGTCATATCTGTCTCTACAAATCCAGGGGCAACAACGTTGGCAGTGATGCCACGTGATCCGAGTTCTCTTGAAAAAGATCTAGCCATTCCCACCAGCCCAGACTTGGAAGCTGAATAGTTCACTTGTCCGGCAGCTCCTACCCCACCAACAACAGAACCGATAAAGATCAGACGACCACGCTTTAATTTCAGGAGACCTTTGGTAGCGCGCTTTGCTACGCGAAAAGCACCTGTGAGATTTGCATCAATCACACTTTCAAAATCTTCATCAGTCATACGTAGGACCAGAGTGTCTTTCGTAATTCCGGCATTTGCCACAATAATTTCTGGCTGTCCTATCTCACTTTCAATCTTTGTAAAAGCTGAGTCAACACTTTCTGAGTTGGTGACATCCATCTGCACTGCATCAAACCCAGTAGGTGGGGTGCCGCTGCGGTATGTGATGACAACGCGATGACCAGCATCTTTGAGAGCGGTCGCAATAGCTAAGCCGATTCCGCGATTGCCACCGGTAACTAGCGCGATGGATGTGGGCTCGCTCATGAGAGAAAACTACCCTACTGTTGGGCTATGGCTAAAGAAGATGCTGCTTTCGATATTACTAGCGCGTCAACCGGCCTTTCCCAAGACCAGAGAGCGCGTCAACGTCGATATTTTCTTTCCATGATGGTGCGAACAGCTTGCTTTATTTTGACTGTGATACTGCCCAGCCCGTATCGATGGTTCGCACTCGTAGGCGCTGTTATTCTCCCCTACATTGCCGTGGTTGTAGCAAATGCTGGTCGTGAGACAGTAATTCCGGGACAAGCGATACTTAAGAAGAGGCCGCGAGGAATTGAGTAGTACAAAAAAGCGTGAGCAGTTTGCTTTTTTTAAGTCAGTTATTGCGCTAGTTCTGATTGCAGGTTGTCTCTGGGCGGCGCAATGGCAATACCATCGTGGTGTTGCCCGGCACGATCGTAATTTCATCATCGAAAAGCATTCAACAATGACTCCAGTCTCACTTGTCTCAGTACAAGAGCAACCCGAGAACCACGAATGGCAGCCGGTTATTACTCGCGGAGTCTTTGATCCCGACACCCAGATACTGCTCAGAAATAGATACTTCGAGGGCAAATATGGATTCGAACTTCTCACTAAATTTAATGACACGGGTGGAAGAAGTTACTGGGTTGATTGTGGATGGGTTCAGGCGGGAAGGAACGCTCAAACCAGACCCACGCTGCCACAACTTCCAATAGGTAGTGTCGAGATAGTTGGACGTCTTCGATTAGATAGTTCGCTGCCTCGGGGATCATTTTTTGCTATCCCAACTAACTCAGATACCGGGCTAGTTTCAAAGGCAAATGCACAAGGAGGAGCTACGAGTGAAGATTTCTATCTCGACTTGGTATCTGGCACCGTACCCACCTTGTCACCGGCTGCACCTGCCGAACTTCCTGAACTCTCTGATGGACCTCACATGGCTTATGCGGCGCAATGGGTTTTCTTCGGTGGTTTAATCGTTTACGGAAGATTTCTCATTCGTCGTGAGGTCTTGACGCGCAAATAGTTCAGAGTAGAGACCCGCTCCTTGAATTAACTCTTCGTGCGTTCCGCGCTCAACAATCTGACCCTTTTCCAGTACAAGGATCTGATCTGCCTGCATCACTGTGCTTAATCTGTGTGCAATGACGATAGATGTTCTACCTTTTAGTGCATGCCGCAGAGCTTCCTGCACGAGATCTTCATTTTCAGAGTCCAAATGAGCGGTTGCTTCATCGAGAATGACTATAGATGGGGCTTTAAGTAAAAGACGGGCAATAGCTAAACGTTGCTTCTCTCCTCCGGAGAGTCGATGGCCGCGCTCTCCCACCATAGTCTCGAAACCATTGGGCAGCGTTGATATGAGATTCCATATTTGCGCCGACTTACACGCTTGAATCATCTCTGCTTCAGTTGCATCTTCCTTGGCATAGCGTAAATTCTCAGCGATTGTTTCGTGAAAAAGATGTGCATCCTGCATTACTACACCAATGTTATCTCTGAGTGATTGCACGGTGTAATCGCGAATATCGTGGCCGCCGATAAGAATTGCACCATCTGTCACGTCATAGAGTCGTGGCAAGAGGGCACTCATGGTTGTTTTACCAGCACCAGATGGTCCCACAATCGCCGTAAGCGTTCCCTTTGGCGCAGTAAATGAGACTGCATTTAATATCTGTCCGCTATCAACTGTCTCTGGTTTGGAAACTGATTCCAGGGATGCCAGTGATACTTCCTCTGCCTTTGGATAGGAAAATGAAACGCTTCTGAATTCGATGCTGAGCTCTTGTTGCTTAAGTTGCTGGGCTCCGGGGCGATCCACAATCATCGGATGAAGATCTAGCACCTCAAATACGCGTTCAAAGGAGACGAGTGCGGTCATGACATCGATGCGCACATTAGAGAGCGCAGTCAGTGGTCCGTATAGACGCGCTAATAAGGCGGTAATAGCTAGAAGCGTTCCCACAGTAATGGAACCATCAAGAGCAAGATGGCCGCCTATTCCATATGCAAATGCAGTGGCAACGGCTGCAACGCTAGTGATGCCGACAAAGAAGATGCGATTGAGCATTGCCGTTTGAATTCCAATATCGGCCACTTTACGTGCGCGTGCGCGGAAGAAGCTCTCTTCCTTTGCGGGATTCCCATAGAGTGATACTAGGAGCGCACCCGAAACGTTAAAGCGCTCGGTCATAGTGCTCGACATCGTGGCATTGAGATTAAATGCCTCGCGAGTCAGAGCCTGAATACGCTTACCAACCCACTTTGTAGGAAGTAGGAAGACCGGCAGAAGAAGCAACGAAACAACTGTGATCTGCCAGGAAAGAATGAGCATCGCAGTAACAACAAGTACTAGCGAAACAACGTTGCTTACAACACCTGAAAGGGTGCCCGTGAATGCTTGCTGAGCTCCCATGACATCCGAATTGATCCTTGAAATAAGCGCGCCGGTCTGTGTGCGAGTAAAGAATGCTATGGATTGCCTTTGAACATGTGCAAAAACCTGGGAACGTAAGTCATAAATTAAGCCCTCACCAATACGCGCCGAAAACCAACGTCCAAAGATATTAAATAGCGCATCTACAACCGCCAGCAGGCCCACCAGAAGAGCGAGCTTGGTCACCAAGCCGGGATCTTTGGGAATCACGCCTTTATCAATCAGTTCACGCAGTAGAAGTGGCGTGCTAATTATTAAGAGCGCTTCAATCACAACGGTTGCAAGAAAGATCAGGATATGTGATTTATACGGCGCCCCATAAGTAAAGATTCGCTTGATTGTTCCCGGCTTTAACTTCTGCGACTTCACCGAAGGATCAGCGGTCATGGAGCGAAAGGTCATCCAGACTGCGTACTGAGACATAAAAAACTAAACAGTAAAGCCGAGAGCGCGCAGTTGTTCTCTGCCATCTTCAGTAATTTTATCTGGCCCCCATGGTGGCATCCAGACCCAATTGATTTTCACATCATCAGTAAAAGGTTTAAGAGCTTCTCGAGTCTGATCTTCGATGACATCTTGCAGTGGACATGCAGCTGAAGTTAGAGTCATGTTAAGCACGGCGATGTTGTTCTCATCAACCATGATGTCGTAAATCAGCCCAAGATCAACGACGTTGATTCCTAGCTCTGGGTCAACAACATCCTTCATCGCCTCGTTTACATCTTCAATCTTTGCAACCATATCCGTATCCTACTTTCTTTTTATGAATTCTTTGCAATTGCTTGCACTGAAGCGTCTTTAAATGCCATCCAACCTAAGAGCGCACATTTAATGCGAGCCGGGTATTGCGAAACTCCGGCTAGGGCTACTGCATCTTCCAGGAGTTCGGCATCTCCGGTCTCGGTACCTTTGCTCTGCATCAGGTGCATAAATCCATCGGAGATTTCTTGACTCCGATCAAGACTCTTTCCTATGAGTAAATCAGTTAGAATCGAAGTGCTAGCTTGTGAGATAGAACAGCCAACTCCATCCCAGGACACCTCTTTAACTACACCATCATCGAGGGTGACATTAAGAGTGATTTCATCTCCACAGCTTGGATTGATATGGTGAACTTGAGCATCAAAAACAGGATTTAACTTCTTGTGCTGTGGGTTCTTATAGTGATCAAGAATCACCTCCTGATAGAGATTATCTAATTGCATGGCTATCCAAAATACTTCTGTGCGCCGCGAATTCCTACGACTAAGGCATCGAGATCATCTTTGGTGTTATATAAGTGGAAGGATGCTCGAGTGGTAGCCGGAACGCCTAACTTACGAGTCAATGGCCATGCGCAATGATGACCAGTTCGTACGGCTATCCCCTGGCTATCAAGATATTGTCCTAAATCATGCGGATGAATGTCTCCCAGCGAGAATGACACAATGCCACCGCGCATATGCAAATCTCGCGGGCCAATCACCTTTAAATCGTCAATAGTTGAAAACTCATTAAGAAGATACTCAGTGAGCGTTATTTCATGATGATGAATTTCATTCATACCGATTTTTGAGAGATAGGAAAGCGCAGCGCCGAGCCCAACAGCCTGAGCCATACTTGGCACTCCAGGCTCAAACTTCTTAGGCGCAGGTGCCCACGTCGCACCCGTCATTGTCACGTTTTCAATCATGGAGCCACCAGTGAGAAATGGGGGAAGTTCAGCTAAAAGTTCTCTGCGTCCCCAAAAGATTCCAATACCTGTGGGACCAACAGTTTTATGTCCAGAAAAAGCTAGAAAATCGATATCGAGTGCTTTCATATCAACGGCCATGTGCGGAACGGATTGACATGCATCTAGTACAACGACGGCGCCAACTGCGTGAGCGCGCTTCACAATTTCATCCAGCGGAATTATTGTGCCCAAGACATTTGATTGATGTGTGAGTGCGACAACTTTGGTTTTCTCAGTGATGACAGATTCGATGTTCGATAGGTCAAGGCGTCCATCAGGGGTTACTTCAAACCAGGAAAGCGAAGCGCCGGTACGCGCAGCTAATTGCTGCCAAGGAATGAGATTGGCGTGGTGCTCCATCTCAGTGACGACAATTCCGTCACCGGCAGTCAAATAAAATCTATTACCTTTTTCAGCGTTGCCCATCGCATAAGCAACTAGGTTGAGAGACTCTGTCGCACTTTTAGTGAAAACTACTTCATCGACATGAGCGTTGATAAAGGTCGCCACGATCTGACGAGCACCTTCGAGCGCGTTCGTTGCTTCCTCAGCGAGCTGATGCGCACCTCGATGCGCTGCAGCATTATGAAGTCGATAGAAATCACTTTGAGCTTCAATAACTACATTTGGTTTCTGACTTGTTGCACCGGAATCGAGGTAAACAAGGCGTTTTCCATCACGAATTTTCCGGGAGAGAATTGGAAAATCCTGTGCGATGACAGATGCATTCAAGGACATATTAAGCGCTCACGTACTCGGCATATCCGTTGGCTTCGAGTTTATCTGCAAGCTCTGGGCCGCCTTCTTCCACAATGCGGCCATTTGCGAAAACATGTACGAAATCTGGCTTGATGTACTTCAAGATTCGGGTGTAGTGCGTGATGAGCAAGATGCCATGGTTATTGGCTTCTTTTGCGCGAACAACACCTTCTGAAACGATACGAAGAGCATCGACATCAAGCCCAGAGTCTGTCTCATCAAGGATGGCAAACTTAGGCTTTAACAGCTCGAGCTGCATGATTTCGTGGCGCTTCTTCTCTCCGCCTGAGAAACCTTCGTTGACATTGCGTTGTGCAAATGACGGATCCATCTTTAGTGTCTCCATCGCGGCTTTAACTTCTCCGACCCATTCACGAAGCTTTGGTGCTTCACCGCGTAGCGCAGTGGCTGCGGTGCGAAGGAAGTTGGAGACGGAAACTCCAGGAACTTCAACTGGATACTGCATCGCTAAGAAGAGTCCAGCTTTTGCACGCTCATCAACAGTCATTTCTAAGACATCTGCGCCATCGAGTGTCACTGTTCCGCCAGTAATTGTGTATTTCGGGTGTCCGGCAATGGAGTAGGCAAGTGTTGACTTACCAGAACCGTTGGGACCCATGATTGCGTGAGTTTCACCAGACTTAATTGTCAGGTCTACACCTTTAAGAATTTCAATAGCACCTTGTTCTGTCTCGACAGATACTTTCAGTCCGCGAATTTCTAGAGTACTCATATCTATCTCCGTTACATCTCTACCGTGACGGAGTCTCCGTCGATGGTTACTGGGTATGACTTCACTGGTGCTACAGCTGGTGGTGTAAGGGCTTCACCCGTGCGCACATCAAACTCTGCGCCATGGAGCCAGCATTCAATTTTGAATCCTTCAATATCGCCCTCAGAAAGCGAGGCTTCGGAATGACTGCATGTGTCAGATATTGCAAACACTTCAGAGCCCACTCGGGTAAGGCAGATTGACTCACCATTTTTCTCAATGCGTAGTGGTTTTCCCTCCGTGAGGGTAGCTAGCGACAGATCAGACATTTCACTTGCCTGCCTTTGCTAATTCGTTATCGATGCGCGACATTATACGGTCTTGAATCTTATCAATTCCAATTTCTGAAACTATTTCATTGAAGAAGCCTCGAACTACAAGGCGACGGGCATCTTCCATATTGATACCACGAGACATCAGATAGAAGAGCTGTTCATCATCAAAGCGTCCAGTTGTGGATGCATGTCCTGCGCCAACAATTTCCCCGGTTTCAATCTCTAGGTTGGGCACAGAGTCAGCTCGTGCCCCATCTGATAGCAAGAGATTACGATTAAGTTCATAGGTGTCAGTGCCTTCAGCTGCTGCGCGGATGAAGACATCACCGATCCACACTGTGTGTGCCTTATCCCCCGCTAGTGCACCCTTGTAATTAACGCGCGACTTAGCATTCGGTACCTTGTGATCAACGAACATACGATGTTCAAAGAATTGACCGGCAGTTGCAAAATAAACACCAGAGAGATCACATGATGCACCCGGTGCTATGAAATCAACGGTGGGAAGTAAGCGAACTAGATTGCCACCAACAGTGACCACGATTGATTTAAATGTTGCATCGCGATCCACGATTGCGTGATGTCGACCCGCGTGGATTGTCTGCGCGCCCCACTCCTGGAGACTGATGAGAGTCAGGTTAGAGCCTGGTCCCACCACAATTTCTAAATCTTCTGCAAGATGAGTATCACCGGTATTTTCGATAATGACCGTTGCTTTCGCATGTGTACCAACCTTGATTAGTACTCGAGCAAACTCTGCAGAATCTAGCGCACCAGGTGCGCGGCCCAGGAAAATTGGGCTCGCGACTTCAGTGTTGGGTGCAATTTCAAGGATTATTCCCTGATCAGTGAATTCACGAATTCGATTAACGATTGCATCATCAGTCTCTGTCACCGCAGTGATTGTGGTACGAGTTAAAGAGACTCCTGCAGGTAATTCTCCTTTAGCGATCAGGGAGTTTCGCAGAACCGGTGTGGCGCTGCCATCGTGCATTCCACCTAATCGTTTGAGCGGGGTAAAGCGCCACGCCTCTTCGCGACCGGAAGGAGTGTGCTTTTCCAGAATATTTGATTGCAGTGTTGTCATTACCCGACAGCACCTTCCATCTGCAATTCAATCAGGCGGTTAAGTTCAAGTGCGTACTCCATCGGAAGTTCGCGTGCGATAGGTTCGATAAAGCCGCGAACAATCATCGCCATCGCTTCATCCTCATTAAGTCCACGTGACATGAGATAAAAGAGCTGATCATCTGAAATCTTCGAAACGGTTGCCTCGTGACCCATGGAAACATCATCTTCACGAATATCTACATACGGGTATGTGTCAGAACGCGAAATGGTATCTACCAGCAACGCATCACATTTAACTGTGCTTGCTGAGTGATGAGCGCCTTCTTGAACCTGAACGAGTCCGCGATAAGAGGTACGGCCTCCCCCGCGGGCAACTGATTTAGAGATAACTGAAGAAGATGTGTATGGCGCAGCATGAACCATCTTTGCACC
This sequence comes from Candidatus Planktophila sp., assembly GCF_040402315.1. Lineage (GTDB taxonomy): Bacteria > Actinomycetota > Actinomycetes > Nanopelagicales > Nanopelagicaceae > Planktophila. The sequence continues at coordinate 22,392 of NZ_JBBAMU010000007.1, read as the reverse complement.
AGAATCTTGGTGTTGACCAGGACCGGCAAATGCAAGTGAGAGAGTCTCACCCTTTGCGTGAGGACCCATTAACAAGACAGCTGGATACTTCATGGTGACCTTTGAGCCAATATTTCCATCGACCCATTCCATCGTTGCACCTTCGGCACATGTAGCGCGCTTGGTTACCAAATTGTACACGTTATTCGACCAGTTCTGAATCGTTGTGTAACGAACGCGGGCACCCTTCTTAACGATGATTTCAACAACTGCTGAGTGAAGCGAATCTGACTTGTAGATAGGTGCGGTGCAACCTTCAACATAGTGAATATATGAGTCTTCATCAGCGATAATCAGTGTGCGCTCGAATTGACCCATGTTCTCAGTGTTGATGCGGAAATATGCCTGTAAAGGAATATCAACATGGACACCCTTAGGAACATAAATAAATGAACCACCAGACCAGACAGAGGTATTAAGAGCTGCAAACTTATTATCACCAACCGGAATAACGCTTCCGAAGTACTCTTTGAAGAGTTCTGGGTGCTGCTTTAGACCACTATCGGTATCAAGGAAGATGACGCCTTGCTTCTCAAGGTCTTCCCGGATTGAGTGATAGACAACTTCAGATTCATACTGGGCTGCAACACCAGAAACTAGGCGTTGCTTTTCTGCCTCTGGGATACCAAGGCGATCGTATGTGTTCTTAATATCATCTGGAAGGTCATCCCAGGTAGCTGCCTGCTTCTCAGTAGAGCGCACGAAGTACTTAATGGTGTCGAAGAAAATTCCGGAGAGATCTGAACCCCATGATGGCATTGGCTTCTTATAGAAGAGATCAAGGCCTTTCAGGCGCAGGTCAAGCATCCACTGTGGTTCTGATTTCTTTGAGCTAATATCACGAACTACCTCTTCACTCAGACCACGCTTTGCATTAGATCCGGCGTCGTTGCTATCTGACCAGCCGTACTCATAATTTCCGAGGCCTTCGAGTTCTGGATGTGCTGTTGTCATTTGTGTGCCTTTCTAGCGGTAGTTATTACTTTTTTATTATTGGCAGTCTTTGGAATGTACGTTGTGCACACCCCATCACCATGAGCAATGGTTGCAAGTCGTTGCACATGTGTTCCTAGAATCTTGGAGAAGATCTCAGTCTCGGCCTCGCATAGCTGTGGGAATTCAGCCGCTACGTGTGCAATCGGGCAATGATGCTGACAGAGTTGCTCGCCATTTGCATGAACCTCAATGCTGGCGGCGTAACCCTGCTCGGTCAAAAATGTTGCAAGTGATTCTGTTTTATTCGGTGATTTCGCAAGGGCCACAGTTGCTTTGCGTTCAATGTCATCGGCGCGAGATTGCGCAAAGGCATAGACCTGATGTTCACCAGATTGCGATGACATGAATTTCAACGCGGCAACCGCTAAGTCATCGTAGGAATGCTCAAACTGTTCACGACCAGCATCGGTCATCACGAAAACTTTGGAAGGGCGGCCGCGGCCGCGAGTGAGCGCAAAATGTGGATCGCGAGCTTCTAAGATTCCATTAGCTATGAGAAGATCCAGGTGTCGGCGAATCCCCGGCGGAGTCAGTCGCAGACGTACTCCCAGGTCTACCGCGGTGGAGGGGCCATTTTCTAGGACCGAGCGCGCCACAGCATCACGTGTGCTGAGGTCATCTATTTTCACAACACTATTGTGTCGTAATTCGCTCGACCTTGCCACTCGAGCCGGCGTGTCCTTCTGATGTGTAGGTCATAGGCTTCGCTTCATGAGTAAATACGGGAGCATCGCAAATCGCTTACTTCCGACACTGACCGGCCTCCTGCTCTTTCTTCAGTCAGCGCTAGTGGTTACTGGTGGCGCGGTCCGCGTGACAGGCTCAGGACTTGGATGTCCTACCTGGCCAGAATGCGTGCCAGGTTCCTATCTGCCTGTTGAAGGCCAAGCTGAAGGTGCTTTACACGCATGGATTGAATTTGGAAATCGCTTACTCACATTCGCTCTTCTCATCGCAGCAGTTGCGACCTTCATTGCAGTATTTCGCAGCAGACGTCGCGACCTTAGATTTTTAGCCATCACTCAGATATTGGGAATATTAGGACAAGGAGTTTTGGGCGGCGTTACAGTATTAACTGATCTCAATCCGCTAACTGTGGCATCACACTTTATTCTTTCAATATTTCTGATTGCGGCAGCTACCTCATTACATTCACGGCGCCATCACGCACAAGTTCGAACATCTTCAACGCAAGTACGCATTTCACGTATTTCCTCACTCCATGTGAGCCTGGCATTCATAGCCATAACTATTGGAACCTTGGTGACCGGTACAGGACCACACGCCGGTGATCTCGATGCTCCCCGGCTAAATTTTGCTATTACTACCATCACACGTTTCCATAGCGCCGCGGTCTGGACCTTAATGATTTGTACTGTTGTTTTCTATCTCTCCCCCAATTTGCGCTATGAAACGAAGCGTTGGCTTAAAATATTCTTTTTTCTCGCGCTCCTGCAAGGTGGCTTTGGATACCTTCAGTATTTCCTAGGGGTGCCGGAAGGTTTGGTTGTAATGCATCTCATCGGATCCGTTCTCGTCTGGATAGCAGCGTGGCGAATCCGTCTTTCAGTTATACGTAAACACGCATAAGGAGAAGAAAGATGACTCAGATAGCCGGTTGGACCGAACTCGATGATCGCGCGGTTGCCTATGCTCGCGCCCTCGCGATGGATGCGGTACAAAAAGTGGGAAATGGACACCCCGGAACCGCGATGTCACTCGCTCCAGTAGCGTATAACTTATTTCAAAGACATCTTGTGCACGATCCGGCTGCCCCAAATTGGCTTGGCCGCGACCGTTTCATTCTCTCTTGTGGTCATTCATCACTAACTCTCTACACACAACTCTTCTTCAGTGGGTACGGGCTCGAGATGAAAGATATGCAATCATTTAGAACTTTTGATTCACTGACTCCAGGACATCCCGAATACGGCCACACAGTCGGAGTTGAGATGACAACTGGCCCACTTGGTGCTGGAGTTGCCACTGCTGTTGGTTTTGCAATGGCTGCGCGTTTTGAACGAGGATTACTCGATCCAGATGCACCACTTGGCCAATCTCTCTTTGATCACTCGATCTGGGTTATCTGTTCTGATGGTGATCTACAAGAAGGCGTATCAGGTGAATCATCTTCACTTGCCGGAACGCAGGCGCTAGGTAATCTCAATATTATTTACGATGCTAATCGCATCTCAATCGAGGGTGACACACACCTGGCCTTTACTGAAGATGTCGCTGCTCGCTATCGCGCATATGGCTGGGATGTGCACGAAGTTTCAGCCCTACCTGATGGCAACATCAATCTTGCTGCACTAGATAAAGCGATGATTGCGGCGAAAGGCAACACTGCTCGGCCTTCGCTAATTCACATGCACTCTGTTATCGCATGGCCAGCGCCAAGGTTGCGTGGCACCGCGAAATCTCATGGTTCAGCGCTAGGCGATGAAGAAATTGCGGCAACTAAAGTTGAATTGGGTCTTAATCCTGAAGAGAAGTTCGCCATGCCAGCAGATGTTTTTGCGCATGTGCGCGCTGTTAAGGATCGTGGCACCGCGGCCCATGCCACCTGGAGTGAGAAGTTCACCGAATGGAAGTCTTCACATCCAGAGCGGGCCGGTCTTCTGGAACGCCTTGTGGCAAATGAACTGCCGAAAGGCTGGGATAAAGACCTGCCTGTATTCGAAAGTGGAAAAGAGGTAGCAACTCGCGCTGCTTCAGGACACGTCATAAACGCAATTGCTAAGGTACTACCTGAATTCTGGGGAGGATCTGCCGATCTAGCAGATAGCAATAACACAACTATTGAAGGCGGCAACTCATTCTTGCCTGCAACTAGTGCGATGAAGAACGCCGATCCATATGGTCGCATTATTCACTTCGGTATTAGAGAGCACGCAATGGGCTCCATCCTTAATGGAATAACGCTGCATGGTCTGACCCGAGCTTTCGGTGGAACATTTGCAGTCTTTAGCGATTACATGAGACCTGCAGTTCGCCTGGCAGCTCTGATGGATATTCCCAGCACCTACATCTGGACCCACGATTCAATTGGGTTAGGTGAAGATGGCCCTACACATCAACCTATTGAACATTTTGCCGCGCTACGTGCAATTCCGAACTTTGCTGTCATTCGCCCTGCAGATGCTAATGAAGTTACCGAAGCGTGGCGTTCAATACTCACCCGCCGCAAAGCCGCAGGCATGCTTCTGTCTCGTCAGAACTTACGAACCGTTGATCGCACGACCCATGGCCCAGCAACAGGTGTTGATAAGGGTGCATACATCTTGAAGGAAGCCTCTACTGATCCAGGAGTTGTCATTATTGCAACAGGATCAGAGGTTGGCATCGCACTCGATGTTCAGATTTTGCTAGAACAGGAGGGCCACTCAACTCGCGTTGTGAGTGCGCCATGCCTGGAATGGTTTGACGAGCAGACTCCTGCATATCGGGAATCGGTACTACCAAAGAAATCGCTACGAGTGAGTATCGAGGCGGGAATCGCTCAAGGTTGGCGTGAATACGTTGGCGATAACGGTGTGATTATCTCGCTCGACCACTTTGGAGCCTCAGCCTCAGGTAATAAGCTATTCACCGAATTTGGTTTCACACCCGATGCGATTGTGAGCACGGTAAAGAAAGCACTGGGCTAGATGAAATTATCTGGTCGTTCACTTTCCAAGATCGACCGCCATTCGGAGCTCTATCAAACTTTGCAGCAGGTACATCTGAAAATTCTTGCAAAAGATCCACTTACGTGGGGAGCAGATGCTGCGCCAGAAGCTGCCATCCGTTTGAACTGGGTTGATTTACCATCGACCTCTACCGCCTTACTCCCCCAGCTAGATGACCTAGGCAAGAAATTTTCCGCTCTCTCGCGCATCATCCTCTGCGGTATGGGTGGCTCCTCACTTGGCCCTGAGGTCATCGCTAAGACTTTCAAAAAAGATATTTTCATCTTTGACTCAACTGATCCGGACTATGCAGTTCATGCACTCGATGGTGATCTGAGTAAGACGCTAGTGATAGTCAGTTCTAAATCTGGATCCACTATTGAGACTGCTTCCCAGCGTGCGCTTCTGGAAGAACAGATTAAGAATGCAGGACTTAACCCAATAGACCACTTCCTATTTATTACCGACCCTGGTTCTCCGCTAGATATTGATGTTCGCGCACAAGGCTTCACAGTGATAAACGCTGACCCAAATGTCGGTGGAAGATTTAGTGTTCTGGGCGCCTTCGGACTCGCACCCGCTGCGCTATCTGGTTCGCCCATGAAAACAGTGCTGGAAGATTCCCGCATTGAAAAAGATTCTTTCATCGCTGAAGCCCAACCAGTTCTAGATACCGCCTATCTCTTAGCCACCCAAAGCGCACAATACATCGGCTTCACAGATGCGCTATCGGATATGCCTGGTTTATCCGATTGGATCGAACAACTGATAGCAGAGTCAACTGGAAAGAACTCAGCGGGTCGGCTGCCGATTGTCACAGAAAGCGCCACTAACGCTGCAACAGGTGGTGCGTTCACAGTAAGTTTTGCAGGAACGGAGACAGACCTAGTTGTTGAAGGCGCACTAGGTGCTCACTTTATTTTTTGGGAATGGGTCACCGCACTCCTTGGAGTGGCGCTAAAGATTAATCCATTTAACCAACCCAATGTCAACGAGGCGAAAGAACATACTTCTTCCTGTTTAGCAGAGTGGAATAACCAACTTCCCGAGCTGAAACCTGAGCAAGTGGATTCCGGAGTTGAAATCTTTGGAGATGGGCAATCACTGACAGATGCACTTGCCACATTTATTGAAGATGTCAAAGAAGGCGGCTACATCGCCATCATGGCTTACCTAGACCGCAGAGATGATCAGAAAATTTCGGAGCTTCGTTCAATCTTGGCCGGAAAATCAGGACGTCCCACATCTTTTGGTTGGGGTCCGCAATTTCTGCACTCCACCGGACAGTTCCATAAAGGCGGACAGAGCAATGGCTCGTTCTTGCAGATAACAGGTGCGACTGAAAGAGATTATCTAATTCCAGGTAGCGCGTTCTCATTGCGCACCTTGTTAATGGCGCAAGCAATCGGTGATTACCGAGCACTTGCCGCAAGAAAATACCCGCTATTGCGCCTGCATCTGCAGAACCGCAACGCGGGTATTGACCAGATTCTCGCCGCAGCGAAGAATCTCTAAGCTTTACACTTTTCCCTTATTAAATATCGTCACCGCGAAGTTTGCGCAGGGCATCTTCTAAAATCTTTTCGCCCTCTTTATCTGTGCGTCGTTCCTTCACATAGGCAAGGTGAGTCTTGTAAGGAACGTTTACTACAGCTGATGGTGGATTAGCCTTATCGTGACCTGCGGGAAGTCCACACTTAGGGCAATCCCATTGATCAGGAATAACGACTGTCTCTTCAACTGCAAATGATGGTCTTACTTCATGGCCTTTTGCACACCAATACGAAACTGTGGCGCGTTCAATCTGATCTCCGCGCTCGGCCTCGCCCATTGGGCCAGCACCGACACGACTGCCGCGAATTGCACTTGCCATGAATTAACCTTTCAAAACAAGAGAGAGAGCTACGACACTGGCGAACCAAAGACCACCAACGGCAATGGTGATGCGATCAAGATTTTTTTCCACTACAGATGAGCCTCCGTAGTTAGATGAGATTCCGCCACCGAAGAGATCAGAGAGTCCTGATCCTTTGCCCTTATGCAGAAGAACTAAGAGAATCATCAAGAAACTGGTGATGACGAGAAAGATTGAAAGCGCTAAAGCCACGGTGAAACTCCTCTAGAGGTAGGGGTAAAGGATACCCGAACGAATGGAAAACTCTTGAATCACGCCTGGGCGTGGAACTTGGCAATCTTTGCCAGCTCTTCTGGGTCAAGGCTTGCTCCCCCAATGAGGGCGCCATCGACATCGGGCTGCTTCATGATTTCAGCAGCGTTGGAAGATTTCACTGAACCCCCGTAGAGGATTCTCATATTTGCCGCAATCTCAGCCGAGCCAATCTGCTCGATCTCTTCTCGGATTGCTGCACATACTTCTTGCGCATCTTCTGGTGTGGCGCTCTTGCCAGTTCCAATTGCCCATATCGGTTCATATGCAATCACAATTTTCTTAAGTTCTGGTTTATGAAATCCCGCAAGTCCTGCCAGCACCTGACGGATGACATGTGAAACGTGAGAACCTGATTCGCGCACTGGTAAATCTTCGCCGACACAGAATATTGGTGTGAGCTCATGTGTAAGCGCGGCTCTGATCTTGCGGTTGATTAGTGCATCATCTTCCTGATGAATTGCACGTCGTTCCGAGTGACCAATAACAACAAAAGTACAGCCTAATTTTGCAAGCATGGCGCCAGAAATATCGCCTGTGAACGCACCGGATGCTTCCGGAGAGAGATCTTGCGCACCGTATTGCAGACGAAGGCGATCACCATCGACCATGGTCTGAATGGAACGGATATCGGTAAAGGGGGGAATAATTGCAACATCGACCTCGTCGTAATCTTTATCAGCAAGTGAGTAGACGAGTTTCTGAGCCACTGCAATCGCCTCCAGGTGATTGAGGTTCATCTTCCAGTTGCCCGCCATTAACGGTTTGCGCATTTCGTTCTCCTTTGGTGTCGAATGCTACAGATCAAGTGCGGTCAGGCCAGGGAGCTCTTTACCTTCAAGGTATTCAAGTGATGCTCCGCCGCCAGTTGAGATATAACCAAATTCTGAATCTTTGAATCCAAGGGCTCGAACTGCCGCCGCTGAGTCGCCGCCGCCCACTACCGATATTCCAGAAACCTCAGTCAACGCTTGTGCGACAACTTTAGTTCCCGCTGCAAATTTAGGAAATTCAAAGACACCCATGGGACCGTTCCAAAAAACTGTTTTGCAACCTTTAATCGCAGCAGCAAAGGCGGCAGCTGATTCCGGACCGATATCAAGTCCCATCTGATACTTTGGAATCGCATCTGAGCTGACCAGAGTTGCAGTTGCATCGGCTGAAAATGTGGGAGCAATTACGATATCTGTAGGGATTAATAATTTAACCCCGGCGTCCTCCGCCTGCTTGATGAGTCCTTTGACGGTATCAATTAGATCAAGTTCGACCAATGAAGTGCCAACCTCTTTGCCCTGTGCAGCTAAGAAGGTAAAGAGCATTCCACCACCAATAGCCATCACATCTACTTTTCCAAGCAGGTTAGCGATGACACCAATCTTGTCGGAAACTTTTGACCCACCGAGGACAACACCATAAGGGCGCACCGGATCAACGGTGAGTTTTTTCAATACCTCAACTTCGGCAGCTACCAAGGTTCCTGCTGCATGCGGCAGCAACTTAGGAAGATCAAATACCGAAGCATGTTTACGGTGCACAGCGCCAAAGCCATCGCCCACATAGATATCAGCTAACTTCGCTAGCTCTGTGGCTAAAGCTAAACGCTCGCTCTCATCTTTAGATGTCTCAACTGATGCGAAGCGAATGTTTTCCAGAAGCAAAATCTCACCGGGTGCAAGGGCTTGCGCCTTTGCTGTCACATCGGTTCCTGTAATTGCCGGGATAAATTGCACCGGTTTTCCAAGCAATTCAGCTAAACGCACGGCTACTGGAGCTAGTGATAGTTCTGGTTTTACTTCACCTTTGGGACGACCTAGATGGGCTGCGATAACAATGCTGGCACCTTTTGCAAGGAGTGCGTTAATTGTTGGTAGTGATGCGCGGATACGCCCGTCATCTATGATCTTTGATTCCTTTAGCGGCACGTTGAGATCACACCGGAGAAATACCCGCTTACCAGCAACATCTAGATCGACCAATGAAGTCATTAGAGAGATTTACCAACATATCCCACTAGGTCAACTAGTCGGTTTGAGTAACCCCATTCGTTGTCATACCAACCAACAACTTTGACTTGATTTCCGATTACCTTAGTCAGGCCGGAATCGAAGATACAAGAAGATGGATCTGTGACGATATCTGAAGAGACGATTGGATCTTCGGTATATGAAAGAAATCCCTTGAGTGCTCCGTTTGAAGCCGCCTTCATCTCCGCATTAATCTCGGCAACTGTTGCCTCTTTTGCTAGCTCTACTGTGAGGTCGGTCGCGGATCCTGTTGGAACTGGAACGCGCATCGCATAACCATCGAGTTTGCCCTTGAGCTCTGGCAAAACGAGCGAGATCGCTTTCGCTGCGCCAGTAGATGTAGGAATCATATTTGTGGCAGCTGCGCGCGAACGACGGAGATCCTTATGAGGGAAATCAAGGATTACCTGGTCATTGGTATAGGCGTGAATAGTGGTCATCAAGCCCTTAACAATTCCCCAGTTATCGTGGAGAACTTTTGCCATTGGAGCTAGACAGTTTGTTGTGCACGATGCATTTGAAATCACGTGGTGGTTGGCTGGGTCATACTTTTCGTGGTTAACACCCATCACGATGGTGATGTCTTCATCCGATGCTGGCGCTGAGATAATTACCTTCTTAGCACCGGCTGTAATGTGCTTCTTGGCATCTGCAGCCTTGGTGAAGTGGCCGGTTGATTCAATCACGATATCTGCCTTAACTGATGCCCATGGAAGATTTGCTGGGTCGCGATCTGCAAATACTGCGAATGTCTTACCGCCAACGCTCATGCTGTCATCGGTATATGTGACATCTAGTCCGAGTCGACCCAAGATTGAGTCATATTTGAGTAGATGTGCCAGTGTTGCATTATCAGTCAGATCGTTGATACCGACGATATTGATATTTGGGTTGGTCATTGCGGCACGGAAAAAGTTACGTCCAATGCGTCCAAAACCATTAATTCCGACATTAATCATGTGAAACCTCTTTTATATTCTTTATTGCCCCAGATAAAGGTGGCTTTTGTTAACGCCACAACGTTGGGGGCTTAGTGCGCACTCTACCAGTGCTCTAGGTACTACTCCCCGGTTGCTTGCACGTAACCGCGCAGCTTTAACCTGCTATTCACCCAATAAGTCAGGTGATAATCCGGCTTCGGTGTCTGGAATACCTAACTCACCGGCACGTTTATCGGCCATAGCCAGCAATCTTCGAATCCGCCCAGCGATTGCATCCTTGGTCATAGGTGGTGTTGCAAGTGATCCAAGTTCTTCCAAGCTTGCCTGTCCATGTGAAATACGGAGTTCGCCAGCTTCTTTGAGGTGATCCGGTATCTCACTACCGAGAATTTCCATCGCACGTTGCACGCGAGCTGCGGCCGCAACAGCTGCCCGCGCAGAACGCCGCAGATTTGCATCATCAAAGTTTGCAAGTCTGTTGGCTGTCGCGCGTACCTCACGGCGCATACGCCTTTCTTCCCAAGCGAGCACACTTTCATGCGCACCTAAGCGAGTAAGCAAAACACCGATGGCATCGCCATCTCGAATAACAACACGATCGACTCCGCGCACTTCCCGAGCTTTGGCCACGATATTCAAACGGCGAGCTGCGCCAACTAGGGCAAGTGCCGCTTCTGGTCCGGGACAGGTAATTTCAAGTGATGAGGAACGACCAGGTTCAGTCAGTGAACCATGTGCGATAAAGGCACCACGCCAAGCTGCTTCGGCATCACACACATTTGCTGCAACCACTTGTGGCGGAAGTCCGCGCACCGGGCGACCATTGGCATCAATCAAACCTGTTTGGCGAGCAAGGGCATCACCTGACTCAATCACACGCACCACATAGCGTGAACCTTTACGTAGGCCACTGGAAGAAAGAACTGCCAAATCACTATCGTGACCGTAGATGTCGGCGATATCTTTCTTCAGCCGTCTAGCGCTCTGAGATGTGTCGAGCTCAACTTCAATGACTACCTTGCCGGCTGCGATATGTAAACCACCTGCAAAACGAAGTAGCGATGACACTTCGGCCTTTCGGCAACAAGGCTTGGTTACCGAAAGACGGCTGAGCTCATCTTTGACTGCAGCGGTCATTGCCATGGGGTTATCCAACCAGTATTTCTGCATCTATGTGTGCGAAAAGCTGACCCAATTTATTGACATCATGATGCAAAGGCGAGCTTTTGCTGCGCAAATCGGCCGCAATAAACTCTGAACCTGTAGTTGAAAGATGGCGCTGTAATTCATTGGCCCCCGAAGATGAGGCATCTACTACAACGACATCAAATACTAACTCCGGTGCATACTCATTGAGAATCATCAAATGCTCTAGTGGTGAATACCCGGCATACTCGCCTGCGGATTTATCGGTGGAATCTAGATTGAGTAAGAGAATCTTTTTGGCAGGCGAAGCCACCAACGCTGCTCGCTGCGCGGGCACAAGTAAATGCGGAATAACACTTGAAAACCAGGAGCCCGGTCCCATCGTGATCCACTGCGCATCGGAAATTGCTGCAATCGATTCTGCACGGGCATCAGGGTTTTCCGGGATGATGCGAAGTGATTTCAATCTTCCGTTACTTGTTGCCACTTCTGCCTGTCCGCGGACAATATGCGTGCCATGAGAGTCTTCAAAGGTTGCTTCGATATCAAGTGCCTGCGCTGCCATGGGTAGAACGCGACCAACAACTTTTAATAGCGCACCCACGCGATCAAGGCCAGCAACGGTATCTTCATCACGATCCCAGAGCGCTGCTAAGAGAAGATTTCCCACTGCATGGCCATTGAGTTCACCGGTGCTGGTGAAGCGATATTGCATGATTTGCGCCCAACTTCGACCCCACTCATCATCACTACATAGCGCAGCTAGTGCCATTCTTAAATCACCCGGTGGCATGATCGAAAATTCTTCCCGCAATCTTCCGCTGGATCCGCCGTTATCGGCAACGGTGACTATCGCAGTGATCTCAGTTGTGAATTGTCGTAGCGCTGTCAGGGTGGCAGCTAATCCATGACCACCACCGAGTGCGACAACTTTTTTCTGGGAAATCATTCCCGCCCTACATCGCGATGAGTTGCGTGCGCTGATATCTCGAGATTAGGAGAAACGGTAATCAACTGCTTGGCAATTTCTTCGGCAATGGCAACCGAGCGATGTTTACCTCCGGTGCAACCAATTGCAATCGTCACATACTTCTTTCCTTCTCGAAAATATCCCGGAATCATCTGTCGCACGACCGAAACATAACTCGACACAAAATCAGCAACACCTTCACTGGAGAGAACTTTCTCTGAGACCGGTGCATCTAAACCATTGAGTGGTCGCAGCTCCGGAATCCAATGGGGATTGGGAATGAATCTGCAATCTAGAACCAGGTCGGAGTCGACCGGTATTCCATACTTGTAACCGAAGGAGAGAACGTTGATGCGAAGACTAGCAAGCATTCCAGCGGCAAAGATTTCACTAGTGCGCTTCTCTAATTGGTGCACATTAAGGTTAGATGTATCAATCACAATATCTGCCGAGGCTCGTATCTCTTCCAATTTTGCTCGCTCACGTGCAATTCCATCGACGATTCGATCCTTCCCTTGTAGCGGGTGTGGCCTTCGCGTTGATTCAAATCTCTGCACAAGTGCTTGGTCTGTGGCATCTAGAAAGAGCAATCGGTAAGGAACGCTCGACTTTTTTAAGGTATCAAGTGCGCTACTGAGTTCATCGAAGAACTTTCCGCCACGAACATCGACGACAACGGCTAACGATGCGTGTGTGTCGTGGGCTTGTTCTGCCAACTGAGGAACGAGTGCTGGCGGTAAATTATCAACGACATACCAGCCGAGATCTTCTAGCGCGTGGGCAACTGTGGATCGCCCGGCGCCGGACATTCCAGTGAGAACCAGCAGCTCTTTTGTGCTCATGCTTCGTATTCTCCCCTAGCTGTCAAGTATCTCGCCAGTATTCATATCCACCGCTGGAATTGATAGCGATGCTAGATGGCTATAGATAATGGCTGCAATGGTGGCTCCAATTCCAGGTGTTGCAGCTAAATCATCCGTACTGGCTTTGCGCATCGCAGTGACTGACCCAAAACGATCAAGGAGCGCGGCCCTTCGAGTTTCTCCTAATTGTGGAATCTCATCAAGGAGAGATTCCAGCATCACTTTGGAACGACGGCTACGGTGAAAGGTAATTGCGAATCGATGAGCTTCATCGCGGATGCGCTGTAGTAAATACATACCTTCACTTGTTCGTGGCAGTATCAAAGGATCCTTATCTCCTGGCATCCAGACCTCTTCCAGTCTCTTTGCTAACCCACACAAGGCAACATCTGTAATTCCAAGTTCCTCGAGGGCTCGCTGGGCCGCAGTAACCTGAGGTGCACCACCGTCAACAACAATCAGTTGTGGCGGATAAGCAAACTTGCTCAGCTTGCCGCCAGTTTCGGCAACCTCGCTCTTATTGACATCTCTATCTGCCAGCAACCTCTTCATCCGACGGGTAATCACTTGGTGCATGGCTCGAGTGTCATCCTGGGCGGTATCGGTATCAATAATGAATCGACGATACTCACTCTTCTTTGCCAGGCCATCTTCAAAGACGACCATAGATGCAACAACTGTAGTTCCTGAAATATTGGAGATGTCATAACACTCAATGCGAAGAGGTGTGCGCGAAAGCTGTAGCTCTTCCTCAAGTTCGAGTAGTGCTTTACCCGATACTGCAGCATCTGTTGCGCGCTTACTTAAGTACTGAACAAGTGCGTAATGAGCATTGCGCTCCACTGTTTGGAGTAGCTCAACCTTCTCACCACGCTGCGGAACTTTAATAGCAACTCGAGCGCCACGGATGGAAGAGAGCCAGTCTTCTAGTGCAGTGCGATCTACCGGTTCTTGATTAAGGAATATCTCATGTGGAATATCTGTTGGTGCGCTCTGGCTATAAATGGAGAAGAACAGTGAGGCAATCTGATCATCTCCTTCGAGTGCTTTCTCCTGATCCACTATCCAGGAACGCGAACCTTTGATGGAACCGCGTCTGACCATGAAGATTGAGCCCGCAGCATGAAGTCCTTCTTCATGAATCGAGATGAAATCACCATCGAGGTCATCAGAGAGATTACCTTGCGTTGAACGTTGTGCTTTCTCAAAAGACTCAATCTGGTCTCGCAGACGTGCAGCTCGTTCAAACTCTTCTGACACAGACGCCGATTCCATCTCCGTACGTAAGGTTGGCAGCAAGTTCTCCATCCCTTTTTCCATAAATGAATCGAGCTTCTCCGCAATTTCTTTATGCTCCTGTGGTGTTACCCAGCCAACGCAAGGCGCGGCACATTTACCAATATCCCCAAGTAAGCATTGCCGCTTTGTTCGTTGCGCACGCTGGAAGTTTCCAGCACTGCAGGAGCGAACTGGAAAGACTTTTAGGAGAACTTCGTACGTGTTTCGTAGCGCCCAGGCATTTGTATATGGACCAAAGTATTTAAGGCCAGGGCGCTTCTCTTTGCGAGTTATGAAAATCCGTGGAAATTCATCGGCCATTGAAATCGCCAGATATGGATAGGACTTATCGTCCTTAAATTGCACGTTATAGGTCGGGTGATACTGCTTGATCCACGAAAATTCCAGCGCCAACGCCTCGAGCTCAGTTGCAACAATGGTCCAGTCCACCCGCACCGCTTCATGCACCATGCGATAGGTCTTCTGCGCAAGATTGGAACCAAAATAGGTTGTCAATCGATTCTTTAGATTTTTCGCCTTACCCACATAAATGACTTTGTCATCAGCGTTATAGAAGCGATATACCCCTGGCTCTTCAGGAATCTCGCGCGGGCGATAACTGGAAGGTTCCGCCATTATTTCTTCTTCGCTGGGCTTTTCTTAACGATCGCGCGATTAGTTGCCAGGACTTCAGCTAAGTATTGCCCGGTGTAACTAGCTTTCACCTTTGCCACATCTTCTGGAGTACCCTCGGCAACGACGGTTCCGCCGCGGAATCCACCTTCTGGGCCCATATCGATGACCCAATCGGAAGACTTAATGACATCGAGATTGTGCTCGATCACAATTACGGTATTTCCACTCTCCACTAAACGCTTGAGTACGCCCAGTAGTTTATTGACATCCTCAAAGTGCAGCCCTGTCGTTGGTTCGTCTAAGACATAGATCGTGCGCCCTGTTGATCTGCGTTGTAGCTCAGTTGCAAGCTTCACGCGCTGGGCTTCTCCACCTGAAAGAGTGGGAGCTGATTGACCTAGACGCACATATCCAAGGCCAACATCACATAAGGTCTTGAGGTAGCGCGCAATAGTGGGAACGGATTCAAAGAAAGCGTGCGCAATCTCAATCGGCATATCTAAAACTTCAGCAATGGTCTTTCCCTTGTAGTGAACCTCAAGAGTTTCCCGGTTATATCGCGCGCCATGACAGACCTCGCACGGAACATAGACATCAGGTAAGAAGTTCATCGCAATGGTGATGGTGCCATCTCCAGAACAGTTCTCGCAGCGTCCGCCTTTGACGTTAAAGGAGAAGCGACCCTGCTGATAGCCACGCACCTTAGCTTCTGTAGTTTCGGCAAAGAGAGCCCGCACTTTATCGAAGACACCGGTATATGTCGCTGGGTTAGAACGCGGGGTGCGCCCAATAGGTGATTGATCAACGTGCACAACTTTATCGAGCTGATCTATGCCAGTGATTGTGCGGTGACGACCTGGAACAAGGCGTGCGCCATTGAGTTTATTTGCCAGGGTTGTATAGAGAATGTCATTAACCAGCGTTGATTTACCAGAACCCGATACTCCGGTGACGGAGACAAAGAGCCCCAACGGAATACTAACCTCGACATCTTTAAGGTTATTCTCTTTCGCACCTTTTATTACTAATTGACGTTTTGAATCAACTGCCCGACGAGTCTTTGGAATCTCAATAGATTTACGACCCGATAGATAAGCACCGGTGATTGATTCCTGCGATGCAATAAGTTCTTCGTAGGAACCTGAGACAACGACTCGACCACCATGTTCACCAGCTCCGGGTCCGATATCAACGACCCAATCTGCAGTGCGAATGGTCTCTTCATCATGTTCGACGACAATCAGAGTATTTCCAAGATCGCGTAATCGGGTAAGAGTCTCAATCAGCCTACGGTTATCGCGTTGATGAAGTCCGATGGATGGCTCATCTAAGACATAGAGAACTCCGACAAGTCCGGAACCAATCTGGGTTGCAAGGCGAATACGTTGTGCCTCACCACCGGACAGTGTTGCCGCAGGGCGATCGAGTGACAAGTAATCAAGGCCCACATCAAGTAAGAAACCTAAACGCGCATGGACTTCCTTCATAACGCGCTCAGCAATTTGTGCCTCGCGCTTATTGAGGGTAACTTGCTTGAGAAATATTGCGCAGTCATCAATGGAAAGTGCGCATACTTCAGCGATTGATTTCCCGCCGAGTGTGACAGCAAGTACCTCCGGCTTTAAGCGCGCACCCTTACAGGCAGGACATGGCGTCTCGCGCATATATGCCTCGTATTTATCACGGCTGTAATCACTATCGGTCTCACCATGGCGGCGATGAATAAAGGGAATGACGCCTTCAAAGCCAGTGGAATAGTTACGGACACGGCCGTAACGATTCTTATACTTCACATGAACCTCATAATCAAAGCCATTCATAATCGCTTCTTTGGTCTTCACTGAAAGCTTCTTCCAAGGATTATCGAGTGAGAATTTCAGTTCCAGCGCTAGCGCTTCAAGTAAGCGCAGAAAGTACTCCGAAGACTGTCCCCCAGCCCAAGGTGCAATAGCACCTTCATTGATGGAGATTGAGTCATCAGGGATGATGAGTTCTTCATCGACTTCTAACTTAGTTCCGATTCCCGAACACTCTTCACATGCTCCAAATGGTGAGTTAAATGAGAAAGAGCGCGGTTCAAGTTCTTCAAAGGAGAGATTGCAATCGTGGCAAGCTAAATGTTCGCTATAGGTATGTTCTTTTTCGCCGCCCTTGGCATCGACAAAATCAAGAAGTACTAACCCATTGCCGAGTTTGAGGGCAGTCTCAATCGAATCCGTCAGGCGAGATTTACTCTCAGCTTTAGCAGTCAGGCGATCGATAACAACTTCAATGGTGTGCTTCTCCTGCTTTTTGAGCTTCGGCAGTTCGGTAAGTTGGATAATCTCTCCATCAACTCGAGCCCGGGAATAGCCCTGCGTTACTAACTCAGCAAAGAGATCAACAAACTCACCTTTACGTTCACGGATGACTGGTGCCAGTACTTGGAACTTAGTTGTGGGCGGCATGGTGAGGATTTGATCCACGATTTGTTGTGGACTCTGGCGCGAAACTGCCTTGCCACATTTCGGGCAGTGCGGGCGGCCAGCACGTGCAAAGAGCAGTCGGAAGTAGTCATAGACCTCGGTAATTGTTCCCACCGTTGAGCGTGGGTTTCGATTCGTTGATTTCTGATCGATAGAAACTGCCGGAGATAAACCTTCAATGAAATCGACATCAGGCTTATCCATCTGACCCAAGAATTGTCTGGCATAGGCTGAAAGTGATTCAACATAGCGTCGTTGACCTTCAGCAAAGATAGTGTCGAAGGCAAGGCTTGATTTACCAGAGCCTGAAAGGCCGGTAAAGACAATGAGTGCATCGCGTGGAAGTTCAATGGAAACATCCTTGAGGTTATGCTCGCGCGCACCACGTACAACTAACTTATCGATGCTCACGTACCAGCCTCATCCATTCCACGAAGTTCACGCTTTAGCTCTTTTAATTCATCACGCAGGCGAGCAGCAAGTTCGAATTGAAGTTGATCGGCTGCGCCACGCATCTGCTCGGTGAGGGAGCCTATCAATGCAATGAGTTCTTGGCGCGGCATGGAATCGGTTGATTTCGATAAGAATGGTAGGGCCGCTGAAGATTTCTTACCCTTAATTCCAGCCATGATGTCATCAGTGTCATCACTTTCTTGGGCGATGAGGTCGGTGATATCGCTAATCTTCTTACGTAGCGGTTGGGGATCCACCCCGCGCTCGAGGTTATAGGCAACCTGCTTCGCTCTTCGTCTGTTGGTCTCATCAATAGCTTTGGTCATGGCCGCGGTCATATTGTCGGCATACATATGTACTTCACCTGAAACATTTCGAGCGGCGCGACCAATTGTTTGAATCAGTGAAGTTGCAGAGCGCAAGAAGCCTTCTTTGTCAGCATCGAGAATGGCGACAAGTGAAACTTCCGGTAAATCGAGTCCTTCGCGCAATAAATTGATTCCAATAAGCACATCATATTCACCCATTCGAAGCTCACGTAGTAATTCAACACGGCGCAAGGTATCTACCTCAGAGTGAAGATAGCGAACTCGCACTCCTCGCTCTTGCAAGTAATCAGTCAGATCTTCCGACATTTTCTTAGTCAGAGTAGTAACTAATACGCGCTCATTCTTCTCTGCCCGAATATTGATTTCGTGTAGCAAGTCATCAATCTGCCCCTTAATGGGCTTAATGATAATTTGTGGATCAACCAACCCGGTCGGTCTAATCACCTGTTCAACTACATCTCCTCCGACCTTCTCCATCTCATATTTTCCGGGAGTCGCAGAGAGATAAACCTTCTGCCCTGTGCGTTCCAGAAACTCCGGCCACTTCAGTGGTCGGTTATCAAGAGCACTGGGCAATCTAAATCCGTGTTCCACCAAGGTTCGTTTACGTGATGCATCGCCTTCAAACATCGCACCAATTTGTGGAACAGTCACGTGACTTTCATCGATGACAACAAGTAAATCTTCCGGGAAGTAATCAAGGAGACAGTTGGGAGCAGAACCAGGAGCGCGACCATCTAGATGGCGTGAGTAATTCTCAATTCCTGAACAGAAACCGAGTTGCTCCATCATCTCCAGATCAAATGTTGTGCGCATGCGAAGGCGCTGCTCTTCGAGCAACTTGCCTTGCTTAGTGAATAGGTTGAGTTGCACCTGAAGCTCATCTTGAATCTCGCCCATTGCGCGCTTCATCGTCTCTGGACCAGCGGCATAGTGGGTTGCCGGGAAGATATAGATCTCGGTTTCATCATGCACAATCTCACCGGTCAGTGGATTGAGGGTCATGATCTTCTCAATCTCATCCCCGAACATTTCAATACGAACAGCCAACTCTTCATACATTGGAATGATCTCTACCGTGTCGCCTCGAACCCGGAAGGTGCCTCGCTCAAAGGCCATATCGTTACGTTTGTATTGAACATCGACAAACTTACGTAGCAGCGCATTACGTTCGATTTCATCGCCCACTTTCAGGCGAATCATCCGGTCGATATATTCCTGCGGTGTTCCAAGCCCATAGATACATGAAACCGTTGCAACCACGATGACATCGCGCCGCGTTAGAAGTGAGTTAGTAGCAGAGTGCCGAAGTCGTTCCACTTCATCATTAACACTTGAATCCTTCTCAATAAAGGTGTCAGTCTGTGGAACGTAGGCTTCCGGCTGGTAATAGTCGTAATATGAAACAAAGTACTCAACGGCATTGTTTGGCAGCAGTTCTCTAAATTCATTGGCAAGCTGGGCTGCCAAAGTTTTATTGGGAGCAAGAACAAGTGTGGGGCGTTGTAAACGTTCAATCAGCCAAGCCGTGGTTGCCGACTTTCCAGTTCCGGTGGCACCTAGGAGAACAACATCCTGGGCCCCGTTATTGATCCGTTTTGCGATCTCCTCGATTGCCGCTGGTTGATCCCCGGCTGGAATGTAATCACTTATGACCTGAAAGGGCGCAACTTTCCGCTGGAGATCAGTTACTGGTCGCACACACTTAGCCTAGCGACAGCGGCAGAAGAACGCTCTCCCAGAGATTTTCGACCTGGCGCAAGAGTGAATCTTCATCGGAGTTGTTGTAAATAACAGTATCAGCGAGAGCTTCACGAGATTCTGGCAACGCCTGGGCTGCAATCCGCTTCTCGATCTGTGAAATATAAAGTCCTCGTTTAAGCAAGCGTTCCTTGCGTAGTTCTAAATCTGATTCAACAGTGATGACATAGTCAAACTTCTCAGCCGCATTTGTCTCAACCAATAGCGAAATTTCATAAATCAGGATGTCATCGTGATCTAGGTCAGCCACTGCTTCGGCAAAGAGCGCCTGAACCCGCGGATGAATAATTGACTCTAAATCTGCTCGTGCTGACTCATCGCTGAAAACAATCTCAGCAAGTTTTTTGCGGTCAATATCACCATTTTGAATTACCTCATCTCCGAAACGAAGTAAGACTTCGGCAAAACCATCGGTTCCTCTTTCAATGACCATACGAGCGAGTTGATCCGCATCGATTACTAGCGCCCCAAGTTCGGCAAAGCATTGCGCAACGGTCGACTTTCCTGCACCAATGCCACCAGTGAGTGCAACAACTAACATGAAGCTAGCCTATCTCTGAGCATGAAAAAAGAGACCCATGTGGGGTGTGCGAGGTTAAGTGACACCCCGCGACCCGTATGAGTCTCTCTTTCTTTAAGACTTATTCGGCGGCGACTACAGCTGCTTCTTCCGCAACCTTTGCTTCTGCCTTCTGCTTCTTGTGTGCAAGGAAGCGCTCTTGCGCAACAGCGTATTGACGCTCCCACTCCTCGCGTTGTGAGTCAAAGCCTGGCTTCCACTCTTGGGTATCAGCATCGAATCCTTCTGGATAGATGAAGTTTCCTTCTGCGTCATAACGAGCAGACATTCCGTATTGAGTTGGATCAAATGCTTCGATCTCTACTTCTTGGCCTTCATTTGCTTGCTTAAGTGAGAGTGAGATGCGACGACGCTCAAGATCGATATCGATGATCTTCACGAATAGTTCGTCATCTACGGCAACAACCTGCTCTGGAATTTCAACATGGCGTTCTGCCAACTCTGAAATGTGAACTAGGCCTTCAATACCTTCGTGGACACGGATGAATGCACCAAATGGAACAAGCTTCGTTACGACGCCCGGCACAACTGTGTTAATTGTGTGAGTGCGAGCAAATGCCTGCCATGGATCTTCCTGTGTGGCCTTAAGTGAGAGTGAGACACGCTCACGCTCGAAATCAACTTCGAGAACTTCAACGGTTACCTCGTCGCCAACTTCAACAACTTCACCTGGGTGATCAATGTGCTTCCATGAAAGTTCAGAGACGTGAACAAGACCGTCTACGCCACCAAGGTCAACGAATGCACCGAAGTTAACGATTGATGAAACAACACCTGTGCGAACCTGGCCCTTTTGGAGCTGGTTCAGGAATTCAGTACGTGATTGTGACTGAGTCTGCTCAAGGAATGCTCGACGTGAAAGAACTACGTTGTTGCGATTCTTATCAAGTTCGATGATGCGACATTCAACTTGCTTACCGATGTAAGGAGTGAGGTCACGGACGCGACGCATTTCGACAAGTGAAGCTGGCAAGAAGCCGCGCAATCCGATGTCGACAATGAGTCCACCCTTAACAACTTCAATAACAGTTCCCACGACAACTTCGTCGCGCTCTTTCTTGCCTTCGATATCTCCCCAAGCACGCTCATACTGAGCACGCTTCTTGGAAAGGATGAGGCGACCTTCTTTATCTTCCTTCTGCAATACAAGGGCTTCGATTCGATCTCCGACCTTAACGATGTCATTTGGATCTGCATCGTGGCGGATTGAAAGTTCGCGTGCTGGAATCACACCTTCTGTCTTGTAGCCGACATCAAGGAGTACTTCTTCGCGATCAATTTGTACAACTGTACCTTCGACGAGATCTCCGTCGCTGAAATTTCTGATTGTTCCTTCAATTGCGGCTAAGAAATCTTCCGCTGAACCAATGTCATTTATTGCAATTTGAGTAGTCAAGGTGCTCCGTAGGGATAGAAAGTAGTAGGGATGGGACTGCGCAAGAATACGTGCGAAGGTGATTTAGTAGCAAATCCCAGCCTCAAAATATGGACAACCAACGCCAGTTATCCGGCTAAATCGCTAGTGCGCTGCTTCATTCCAACTTCTACCGACCCCAACTGAGACATCCAGTGGTGCCCGAAGAGGAAATGCACTGCCCATCTGGATACGGACAAGATCAGAGACTTTATCAACTTCACTCTTTACTACTTCCAGGATCAATTCATCGTGAACCTGCAACAAGAGCCGAGATTTGAATTCGCCAGCAACCAACGCCTGCTGCACGTTAAGCATTGCCTGTTTAATGATGTCAGCTGCCGATCCTTGAATCGGAGCATTTAGCGCCATGCGCTCTGCTACTTCTCGCCGTTGGCGATTATCATGAAGCAAATCGGGCAAGTATCTGCGACGCCCCATCACCGTTTCGGTGTAACCAACCTTGCGTGCATCTTCGACAACCGTCTTTAAGTAATCACGAATCCCTCCGAAACGTTCGAAGTATCGATCCATTAGATCTTGGGCGGCAGGTGGAGTTAAATCTAACTGAATAGCTAAACCGTAAGAACTCAGGCCATAGGCCAGGCCATATGACATCGCCTTGATCTGTCTGCGCATTTCCGGATCCACATCACTTG
>NZ_JBBAMU010000006.1:0-46040 GCF_040402315.1 Candidatus Planktophila sp. | reverse complement strand
CCTCATCGACATCATCGACCCAACACCTAAGACTGTTGATTCATTGATGCGTCTCGACTTGCCAGCAGGCGTCGACATCGAGATTAAGCTCTAAGGAAAGGACGAAAACTAATGACACGTGAAGTTGTAACTCAGTCTTACGGTTCGTCCATCAAGGGCGTTCTTGGTAAGAAGCTTGGCATGACCCAAGTATTCGATGCCGAAAACAAGATGATTCCTGTGACAGTTGTTTCAGTTGAGTCATGCGTTGTTACATCGATTCGCACACCTGAGAAGGATGGCTATTCAGCTGTTCAACTCGGATACGGCGCAATTGATCCAAAGAAAGTTTCTAAGCCACTTGCGGGACATTATGCAAAGGCAGGCGTCACTCCTCGTCGCTCCGTTGCCGAACTCCGCACACTCTCAGCTGCTGATTACACAGTAGGACAAGAGATTGGCGCATCAACATTTGCTGCCGGCGATATCGTCGATGCAACTGGAACATCAACTGGTAAAGGCACTGCTGGTGTTATGAAGCGCCACGGTTTCGGTGGGCTTAGCTCATCTCACGGTGTAGATCGTAAGCACCGTATGCCAGGTTCAATCGGTGCATGTTCAACACCAGGTCGCGTTTTCAAGGGAATGCGCATGATGGGTCGTATGGGTAACGAGAAGGTCACAACACAGAACCTCACAGTTCAAGCTGTAGATCTAGAACGTAACCTGCTTCTTATCAAGGGCTCTGTTCCTGGAACCGATGGTGGTCTCGTCTTTATCCGTTCAGCTGCTAAAAAAGCACTTGTTGAGACTGTAAAGGCAGGGATGTAACTATGGCACTTACCGTTGAAGTAAAGAATGCAGAAGGTAAGAAGGTTGGCTCAGTTGATTTGCCAGCAGATATCTTCGATGCGCAGACAAATATTCCACTTATTCACCAAGTCGTAACAGCTCAACTTGCAGCTGCACGCCAAGGTACACAGAAGGCAAAGAACCGTGGGGAAACTTCTGGTTCAGGTAAGAAGCCTTTCAAGCAGAAGGGAACAGGTCGTGCTCGTCAGGGTTCGATTCGTGCTCCGCTTCAGCGTGGTGGCGGTGCTGCACACGCAGTTCGTCCACGTTCATATTTCCAACGCACACCTAAGAAGATGATCGCAGCAGCACTACGCGGTGTTCTCTCTGACCGTCAGCGTAATGAGCGAATTCACGTGCTGGATTCAGTAACAGCTGCTCCTTCAACGAAGGCAGCACTTGCTGCAGTGCGTCAATTCTCAACTCGCAAGAACCTCTTGGTTGTTGTTTCACGTAAGGAAGACGCTGCATGGCGTTCACTTCGCAACGCTGATGACCTACACCTTCTTGTGCCAGATCAGCTCAACGCTTATGACATCTTGAAAAGCGATGACGTTGTTTTCTCTGAAGCAGCGATCAACGACTTCCTCAAGTTCAAGGGTTCAGCTAAGGCTTCAGGAAAATCTGTGAAGTCAGTAGCACGCGAAAGTGAGGTATCTGCATAATGAAGGATTACCGTGAAGTTTTGCTAGCACCAGTTGTCTCTGAAAAGAGCTACGGGTTGCTCGATGAGAACAAGTACACATTCCTGGTTGCAACAGATGCTAATAAGACAGAGATCAAGATCGCTGTTGAAAAGGTATTTGGTGTGAAGGTGGTCAATGTTAACACTATGAACCGCCAGGGAAAGAATAAGCGCACACGTTTTGGTGATGGAAAGCGCAAAGACACAAAGCGAGCAATCGTTCATGTGGCCGCTGGCGACCGTATCGACATCTTCGGAGGCCCTGTTTCGTAATTGAAACAGGATCTTAAAGAGAGGAAACCTCATGGCACTTCGCAAACTAAAGCCAACGACCCCAGGTCAGCGTGGAGCAACTGTTCCAGATTTCGCAGAAATCACTCGCTCCACACCTGAGAAGTCACTCGTTCGCCCAATTCACTCAAAGGGTGGACGTAATAATCAAGGTCGCATCACTGTTCGTCACCAAGGTGGCGGTCACAAGCGTGCATACCGTCTTATCGATTTCACACGTAACGATAAAGATGGTGTTCCAGCAAAGGTTGCACACATTGAATACGATCCAAACCGCACAGCGCGTATCGCACTTCTTCACTATGCAGATGGAGAAAAGCGTTACATCATCGCTCCAAATAAGCTTGAGCAAGGTGCAACAGTTGAGAACGGTCCTAAGGCCGATATCAAGCCTGGTAACAACTTGCCACTTCGCAACATCCCAGTAGGAACAACTGTTCACGCCATTGAACTTCGCCCAGGAGGCGGAGCAAAGATTGCTCGTTCAGCTGGCGCATCAGTTCAGCTCGTTGCTAAAGAAGGAGCATATGCACAACTTCGTATGCCATCTGGAGAAATCCGTAACGTAGATGTTCGTTGCCGCGCAACTGTTGGTGAAGTTGGAAACGCAGAACAAGGAAACATTAACTACGGAAAGGCTGGACGTAAGCGCTGGTTAGGCGTTCGTCCATCTGTTCGTGGTGTAGTTATGAACCCAGTTGACCACCCACACGGTGGTGGTGAAGGTAAAACTTCTGGTGGTCGCCACCCAGTTTCACCTTGGGGTAAGCCTGAAGCACGTACTCGTAAGAAGAAGGCTTCAGATTCAATGATCGTCCGTCGTCGTAAGTCGAACAAGAAGCGCTAAGGAGCCCTCATGCCACGTAGTCTCAAGAAGGGTCCATTCATTGATGGACATCTCACCAAAAAGGTGGATGCCCAAAATGAAACCAATACCAAGAATGTCATTAAGACATGGTCACGACGTTCGATGATCTCGCCTTCAATGATCGGACACACCATTGCGGTACACGACGGCCGCAAGCATGTCCCTGTATTTATTACCGACGCAATGATCGGTCACAAGCTTGGTGAGTTCGCACCAACACGTACATTCCGCGGACACGTTAAAGATGATCGGAGAGCTACTCGTGCCTAATACACAAGACGCACTCATCGCTCGCGCAGTACTGCGCGACATCCGCCACACACCACAGAAGGCTCGTCGCGTTGTCGACTTGGTCCGTGGAATGCGTGCAGATGAAGCACTTAACGTTCTTAAGTTTGCTCCGCAAGCAGTTGGAATAGACGTGTACACACTTCTTAACTCAGCAATTGCTAATGCTAAGCAGCAGAATCCAGCAATCCGCGATGCTTCAGAGCTCTGGGTTGTCGAAGCACTTGTTGACGAGGGACGCACAATGAAGCGTTTTCGCCCACGTGCACAAGGACGAGGTTTCCGTATCTTGAAGCGCTCAAGCCACATCTCTGTGACTGTCAGCGATTCAAAGGTGACTTCAAAGTCACTATCTCGCACTTCAACAAAGGCGCAGACACGAAATCCAAAGCGTTCTGAGAAGTCACCACTTGCTGCTCCAGTAGCAGCAGTTCCAACACCAGCAGCGAAGGGAGCGTCCAACTAATGGGTCAAAAAGTAAACCCACACGGCTTCCGTCTCGGCATCACAACTGAATTTAAGTCACGTTGGTATGCAGATAAGTTGTACAAGGATTACGTCAAAGAAGACGTCGAAATCCGCCGACTTATGCAAAAGGGAATGGAGCGCGCAGGCGTTTCACGTATCGAAATCGAGCGCACACGTGATCGTGTACGTATCGACCTTCACACTGCTCGTCCAGGAATTGTTATCGGTCGTCGCGGACAAGAAGCAGACGTTCTTCGTCTGAAGCTTGAAAAGCTCACCGGTAAGCAAGTTCAGCTCAATATTCTTGAAGTAAAGAACCCTGAAATTGATGCGCAGCTCGTTGCACAAGGAATTGCCGAGCAGCTTGCTGCGCGTGTTTCTTTCCGTCGCGCAATGAAGAAGTCAATGCAATCAGCGATGAAGGCAGGAGCTCAGGGCATTCGTGTTCAGTGCGGTGGTCGTCTCGGTGGCGCAGAAATGTCACGTTCTGAGTTCTACCGTGAAGGTCGCGTTCCACTACACACCCTTCGCGCTGATATTGATTACGGCTTCTATGAAGCTGCAACAACATTCGGTCGTTTGGGTGTAAAGGTCTGGATCTATAAGGGTGAAGTTATTGGTTCACGTGCAGAGCGCGCTGAAAAGGCACTTGCAGAAGCACGCGCACCAAAGCCAGAACGTCGCGGACCACGTACACCACGTGCCCCACGTGCTGAAGTTACAACTTCACACGTTGCCATTGCAGATTCAACTCCTGCAGCGCCAGCAACAGAGACTTCAGAAGGGGGAGCGCAATAATGTTAATTCCTCGCAAGGTTAAGCACCGTAAGCAGCACCACCCATCACGTTCAGGTGCGGCTAAGGGTGGAACACAGGTTGCATTTGGAGACTTCGGTATCCAGGCACTTGCTCCTGCTTATGTCACTAACCGTCAGATTGAGGCAGCGCGTATCGCGATGACTCGTTACATCAAGCGTGGTGGAAAGGTTTGGATCAATATCTATCCAGATCGCCCACTAACAAAGAAGCCTGCTGAAACTCGTATGGGTTCCGGTAAGGGTTCTCCAGAATGGTGGATCGCAAACGTGAAGCCAGGTCGCATTATGTTTGAAATTTCAGGCGTAACGGAGGCAGTAGCTAATGAAGCTATGCGCCTTGCGATTCACAAGCTCCCAATGAAGTGCCGCGTTGTAAAGCGTGAGGAGGCATAACCATGGCGAATACAATTGAAGAACTTCGTCAACTGTCAGCTGATGATTTAACTGGAAAGCTTCGTGAAGGTAAAGAAGAACTCTTTAACCTTCGCTTCCAAGCAGCAACAGGTCAGCTTGAATCACATGGTCGTCTCGGTGCGGTTCGTAAAGAGATTGCTCGTATCTACACAATTATTCGTGAACGTGAACTAGGAATTGGAGGCGCTGCGTAATGGCTACAAATCCAACCGAAGATCGCGGATCCCGCAAGACTCGTGAAGGCATCGTTGTCTCAGACAAGATGGATAAGACCATCACCGTTGCAGTATCAAACCGTGTTTCACACGGTATGTACTCAAAGGTTATGAGCCGCACACACAAGCTCAAAGCACATGATGAGACAAACTCAGCAGGCACAGGCGATCGCGTATTGATCATGGAAACACGACCAATATCAGCCTCAAAGCGCTGGCGTTTAGTTCAAATCATCGAGAAGGCTAAGTAAGGGAACGGGTGGAATAAATGATTCAACAAGAATCGCGCCTACGCGTCGCGGATAACACAGGAGCTAAAGAGCTTCTCTGTATTCGTGTGCTCGGCGGAACCAAGCGCCGTTACGCCGGTATCGGAGACATCATCGTATGTTCAGTCAAGGATGCAATCCCTGGCGGACAGGTAAAGAAGGGTGAAGTCGTTAAGGCTGTCATCGTTCGCACCGTAAAAGAACGTCGTCGTCCAGACGGTTCTTACATCAAGTTTGACGAGAACGCTGCAGTTATCCTCAAAGCGGATGGCGAACCACGCGGAACTCGTATCTTCGGACCAGTTGCTCGCGAACTTCGCGACAAGAAGTTCATGAAGATCATTTCACTCGCTCCGGAGGTGCTCTAACCATGGCGAAGATTAAGAAGAATGACGAAGTTTTGGTTATCGCTGGCAAGAACAAGGGCGTAACCGGCAAGGTGCTTCATGTAGATGGATCTCGTGTCACTGTTGAAGGCGTTAATCGCATTCAGCGCCACACAAAGGAATCAACAACGGAGCGTGGCGTCAAAGTGGGCGGAATCATCACACAAGAAGCATCAATCCATATTTCAAATGTCATGGTCGTAGATGGAGATGGCAAGGCAACACGTCTTGGCGTTCGAGTCGATGAAGAAGGCACAAATGTTCGCATCTCACGTCGCACAGGAAAGGACATCTAATGAGCACAGTTACAGATGTTCGTCTCAAGGCTCGCTATAAGAGCGAAATCCAAGCCACCCTTAAGGGCGAATTTGGATATACGAATCCAATGCAGATTCCTACGTTGACAAAGATTGTCGTCAACATGGGTGTTGGCGAAGCTGCGCGCGATGCCAAGCTCATCGAAGGTGCAATCCGCGATTTAGCAATCATCACTGGCCAAAAGCCACAGGTTACTAAGTCACGTAAATCAATTGCCCAGTTCAAGCTTCGCGAGAACATGCCAATTGGTGCACACGTCACTCTTCGTGGAGATCGCATGTGGGAATTTGCAGACCGACTTCTCTCAATCTCTCTTCCGCGTATCCGTGACTTCCGAGGTCTTTCTCCAAAGCAGTTCGATGGAAAGGGCAACTACACCTTCGGTCTTACCGAGCAGGTTGTATTCCCAGAAATCGAACAAGACAAGGTAGATCGCCCCCGCGGTATGGATATCACTGTTGTAACCACAGCAAAGAACGATGAAGAAGGTCGCGCACTCTTGAAGTTGCTCGGCTTTCCTTTCAAGGAGGCATAAGAATGGCTAAAACATCACTCAAGGTTAAAGCTGCTCGCAAGCCTAAGTTCAAAGTTCGCGGTTACACACGTTGCCAGCGTTGCGGTCGTCCGCATGCTGTCTACCAAAAGTTTGGAATCTGTCGCGTCTGTTTCCGTGAAATGGCGCACCGCGGCGAGCTTCCAGGTATCACCAAGGCGTCTTGGTAATAGTACAAACGAAAAAAGTCCAAGCAGATCGCTTGGGTACTAATTCGAGAAAGGCCACAGGCCACGTATGACAATGACAGATCCGATCGCAGACATGTTGTCTCGTCTGCGCAATGCGAACTCTGCCTACCATGACACGGTTTCAATGCCGTCATCATCGGTCAAGGTACGTATTGCAGAGATCCTCAAGCAAGAGGGTTTCATTGCAGAATACCGCGTTGAAGCAATGGCAACTGGAGTAGGTAAGAACCTCACTCTTGACCTTAAATTCGGCACAAACCGTGAACGTTCAATCGCTGGTCTTCGCCGTGTGAGCAAGCCAGGACTTCGCGTATACGCAAAGTCAACTGCGCTTCCAAAAGTTCTTGGTGGTCTAGGAGTTGCAATCATTTCAACTTCATCTGGGCTACTTACAGACAAGCAAGCCAATAAGAAGGGTGTAGGCGGAGAAGTTCTCGCCTACGTATGGTAAATCTCCCATGTCACGTATTGGTCGTATGCCTATCACCGTTCCAAGCGGGGTAGAAGTTTCAATCACAGGTCAGAGCGTTGCAGTGAAGGGACCTAAGGGTTCACTCGCAATTGCAGTTCCAGCACCTATCCAAGTTTCGCAAGCAGATGGTGTTATCACCGTTGCTCGTCCAAATGAAGAGCGTGTAACACGTTCACTTCACGGCCTATCTCGCTCACTCGTAGCGAATATGGTCGAAGGTGTAACAACTGGTTACTCACTCACAATCAACATCGTCGGTGTTGGTTACCGTGTTGCTGAAAAGGGCAAGGATCTTGAATTCCAGCTCGGTTACAGCCACTCAATTCTTTTCCCAGCCCCAGAAGGAATCTCCTACAAAGTTGAATCACCAACTAAGTTAATTATCAATGGAATTGATAAGCAGCTTGTGGGAGAGACAGCAGCGAAGATTAAAAAGCTTCGCAAGGCCGATCCATATAAGGGTAAGGGCTTGCGTCTTGAAGGCGAAGCAGTTCGTCGCAAGGCTGGAAAGGCAGGTAAGAAGTAATGGCAATCGGAGTTAAGGTCCGCAAGGGCTCAGCGCAGAACGCGCGTGCTCGTCGTGCTTTCCGTCTTCGTAAGAAGATTTCAGGCACACCATCACGTCCACGCCTAGTCGTTTCACGTTCATCACGTCACCTCTTCGTACAGGTTATTGATGACACCCAAGCAAAAACAATTGCTTACGCATCAACAATGGAGCTCGAACTTCGCAAGTCATCTGGCGATAAGACAGATAAGTCGAAGCAAGTAGGAGCACTCATTGCTGAACGCGCTAAGAAAGCCGGAATTTCGACAGTTGTCTTTGACCGCGCAGGTAATAAGTACCACGGTCGTATTGCTGCAGTTGCAGATTCTGCACGAGAGAATGGATTGGAGTTCTAATGGCTGTTAATCCAACTAACGATGCAGCGTCCACAACAGGCGCACCTTCTAGCCAGGGTAATTCTGGCAAGGGTCGTGGCGAACGCCGCGAACGTCGTGATGATCGCGAGAAGGAGAAGTCTCCATACACCGAGCGCGTGGTTTTCATTAACCGCGTGTCAAAGGTTGTAAAGGGCGGACGTCGTTTCTCATTCACAGCACTCGTTGTTGTGGGAGATCAGAACGGAACCGTTGGCGTTGGCTACGGAAAATCTAAGGAAGTTCCACAAGCTATCGCTAAGGCAGTTGAAGAAGCTAAGAAGTCATTCTTCGTAGTGCCGCGCGTTCAAGGAACAATTCCTCACCCAGTACAGGGTGAAACAGCAGCGGGTGTAGTTCTACTTCGCCCAGCTAGTCCAGGTACCGGAGTTATTGCCGGTGGCCCTGTTCGCGCCGTACTTGAGTGCGCTGGTGTTCACGATGTACTGACAAAGTCTCTCGGTTCTTCAAATGCAATCAACATGGTTCACGCCACTGTTGCAGCACTGAAGATGCTTGAGTCACCTGCACAAATTGCAGCACGCCGCGGTCGTCCGTTGGAAGATGTTGCTCCTGCAGCAATTATCCGCGCTTCACAGATGACAGTTGGTGTCTAATGCCACGTTTAAAGATCACACAGATCAAATCAACAGTCGGCAATAAGCCAGAGATTCGCAACACTGTTCGTTCACTCGGACTCAAGCGCATCAATGACGTTGTCGTAAAAGAAGATCGTCCAGAAATTCGTGGCATGGCAGTTGCTGCCCGTCACTTAATCAAGGTAGAGGAGGTCGAATAAAGATGACACTAAAACTTCATCATCTTCGTCCAGCTCCAGGTGCTAAGAAAGATAAGACTCGTAAGGGTCGCGGAGAAGCATCAAAGGGTAAGACTGCTGGTCGTGGCGGTAAGGGAACACATGCTCGTAACACGGTTCGTCCTGGTTTCGAAGGTGGTCAGCTACCGCTGGTCATGCGTCTTCCTAAGCTTCGCGGCTTTAAGAACCCGGCGCGTATTGAGTACCAAGCAGTGAACGTCTCAACAATCAATGCACTCTTTCCAAAGGGTGGTGATGTAACAGTTGCAGATCTCATTGAAAAGGGTGCAGTTCGCGATTCACTACCTGTAAAGGTTCTTGGAAATGGCGAAATTGCGGTTAAGGTATCAATTACGGCACATGCATTTTCTGCATCAGCGATTGAGAAGATCTCAGCTGCTGGTGGATCGACAGCAACTCTGTAACACAAACAAACGCTATTGAGCTAGAGGGAGAAGATTGATGCTTTCAGCATTTGGAATGGCATTTAAGACGCCTGAACTTCGCAAGAAAATCTTCTTCACTCTCTCAATCATGGCCCTATTCCGCTTTGGTTCCGTTGTTCCAACACCAGGTGTTTCATACTCAGCGGTCAAGGGATGTCTTGCCCAAGCACAGACTGGCGGCCTATTCGGGCTTATCAATCTTTTCTCAGGTGGAGCACTCTTACAGCTCTCTGTTTTCGCACTCGGCATCATGCCTTACATCACCAGCTCCATCATTATTCAACTGCTTACCGTTGTTATTCCTCGCTTTGAAACACTGAAGAAGGAAGGACAATCAGGTACTGCAAAGCTGACTCAGTACACCCGCTATCTCACCATCGGTCTGGCAATCTTGCAGTCAACAGGTCTTGTTGCGGTTGCTCGTACACCAGGTCGCTTGATCTCCGGTTGTAATGTGCCAATCATTCCTGACACTTCATGGCAACGTATCTTGACCATGATTGTTGTGATGACAGCAGGAACATCAGTAATCATGTGGCTCGGAGAGCTCATCACTGATCGCGGTGTTGGTAACGGTATGTCTATTCTTATCTTCACATCAATCGCATCAACTTTCCCAGGTCAGCTCTGGTCAATCAAGCTTCAGAAAGGCCTCTTCGCATTTCTATTCGTCTGCGCAGTGGGAGTCGTCGTGGTTGCCGCTGTTGTATTCGTTGAACAGGCGCAGCGTCGAATTCCGGTGCAATACGCCAAGCGTATGGTGGGACGTCAGGCATACGGCGGAACATCAACTTATATTCCAATTAAGGTAAACCAAGCTGGAGTTATTCCGGTTATCTTCGCATCTTCACTTCTTTATATTCCATCGTTGATCATTAATTTCACTAATAGCCAAGCAGGATGGGCAGTCTGGATCTCACGTAACTTAGTTACCGGTGATCACCCAATTTACATGGTCACCTATGCAACTCTCATAATTTTTTTCACCTACTTTTACGTTGCAATCACATTTAACCCAGAAGAGGTTGCAGATAATATGAAGAAGTACGGTGGATTCATTCCAGGAATCCGTGCCGGACGACCAACTGCGGAATACCTTCAGTATGTTCTCTCTCGTGTTACCGCACCTGGTGCGCTCTATCTGGCACTTGTTGCACTCATTCCAGTCTTCGCACTAGTTCTCTTCGGTGCTACCCAGAACTTCCCATTCGGTGGAACTGCAATTCTGATTGTGGTCGGCGTTGGTCTTGATACGGCAAAGCAGATCGAGAGCCAGTTGCAGCAGCGTTCATATGAAGGTTTCTTGAAGTAATGCGTTTAGTCCTGGTAGGTCCACCAGGTGCCGGTAAAGGAACTCAAGCTCAGTTCCTGGCGGCGCACTACTCAATCCCGCATATCTCCACCGGCGATATCTTCCGTGCCAATCTCAAAGCCAGCACACCACTCGGTCTTAAGGCAAAAGGATTTATGGATTCTGGACAACTTGTTCCTGATTCAGTGACCAATGAGATGGTCAAAGATCGCCTTACTCATGACGATGTTGCTAACGGATTCCTACTTGATGGCTTTCCACGTAACACCGTGCAAGCTGAAGTATTGCGTGCTTTTTTAACTGAAAAGGGCACACCACTTCAAGCTGTCCTAGAACTAGCAATTGAAAATGAAATCATTATCAAACGCCTATCCTCACGTCGCACCTGTAAAGAGTGTGGGGCACCGGCTGCAGCCAACCTTGAGAAGTGTGCGGCATGTGGTGGCGAGCTCTACCAACGTGAAGATGACAAAGAAGAAGTGATTGCAAAGCGCCTTGCTGTCTATGAAGAGCAGACCGCGCCAATCGTCACTTTCTATCGCAACGAAGGCTTGCTTATTACTATTGGCGCCGATGGCGATGTAGCAGATATTACAGAGCGCGCGATTACAGCGTTAAGTCGCGTTCCCGGCTAAGAAGTAACTATGGCAATTCAAATCAAAGACCTTGAGCAACTCAAGGTGATGCGTCGCGCCGGTCTCTTGGTCGGTCAAACGTTGCAACTTCTGCGGGAAAATATCAAAGCTGGCATGACAACAGCTGCCCTGGACGCAATAGCGGCAGCAAATATCAAACGCGGGGGAGGCACCTCAAACTTCCTTGGCTACCATGGCTTTCCAGCAACTATCTGCGTCTCCATCAATGATGAGATTGTCCACGGCATTCCTGGCACGCGTGTGATTAACGACGGAGATATTGTCTCTATTGATTGCGGAGCAATTATCGATGGTTGGCATGGAGATGCCGCATTTTCTATCGGCATCGGAAACCTTGATCCAGCAGATCAGAAGCTGATGGACACATGCGAAGAATCAATGTGGGTTGGTATTGCAGCGGGTAAAAATGGCGCTCGACTTTCCGATATTGGTTACGCAATCGAGCAATACATAGATTCGCAAGGTAAGTATGGAATCTTGCAAGAATACGGTGGCCATGGAATCGGCACTGAGATGCACCAGGAGCCACATGTGCTTAACTTTGGAAAGGGCGGAAATGGCCCAGAAATCATTCCTGGAATGGCACTTGCCATCGAACCGATGATTACTCGAGGATCGCCTAAGACCAAAGTCTTGAGCGATAAATGGACCGTTGTTTCAACTGATCAATCTCGTGGTGCCCACTTCGAAAACTCATATGTGATCTGCCCTGATGGAAAGCCTTTTGTGCTGACCGCACTCGATGGTGGCAAAGCAGAACTGGCTCGCTTTGGCATAGAGACCTCCGGGCTCCTCGCCTAGGCGGCGTGTCGGGTACGGTCAATCAGCTCTTTTTGGGCGATTTCCCTTTATAAGGGGCTCTGCCATAGAATGACCTTTCGCGCCATATTCAATTCCACTCGGTTTTGAGCGTGGTTCGACCCTGTTCGTTCACATGGAAAAAGAGAAGAAGGTATTGATCCTTGGCAAGTAAAGATGGTGCGATCGAAATCGAAGGCACTGTTGCTGAGGCGTTACCTAATGCAATGTTCCGTGTTGAACTTACAAATGGACATAAAGTCTTGGCACATATCAGTGGAAAGATGCGAAAGAACTACATTCGTATTTTGCCGGCAGATCGTGTGATTGTAGAACTAAGTCCATATGACCTTACAAAGGGTCGAATTATTTACCGTTACAAGTAAATCTTTCGCCCCCACTAACAAAAGGAAAACACGTGAAGGTTAATCCAAGCGTGAAGAAGATTTGCGACAAGTGCAAAGTCATTCGTCGCAAGGGTCGCGTAATGGTGATCTGCGAAAATCTTCGTCACAAGCAGCGTCAAGGGTAATTCCGAGACAAAGATAAGTACGCGTGATGCGACTTAACTAGAAATAGTTAAGACCCCCGGACCGGTAGGCCAGGGCTCGATAAATATGTCGAGGAGCATTGCGAAGGACCTCCGGATATAGAAATGGTTGAATATATGGCACGTCTAGTCGGTGTCGATCTTCCACGTGAAAAGCGTGTTGAGATTGCACTCACATACATTTTTGGAATGGGTCTAACCCGTTCCCACGAAACTCTCGCGGCAACTGGTATTTCACCAGATACTCGCGTAAAGGATTTGCAAGAGTCAGAACTTGCTCAGCTTCGTGAATACATCGAAGCCAACTACAAAATCGAAGGAGATCTTCGCCGCGAAGTTGCTGGTGATATCCGTCGTAAAGTTGAAATTCAAAGCTACCAAGGTATTCGTCACCGCAAGGGACTTCCTGTACGTGGTCAGCGCACTCACACAAACGCTCGTACTCGTAAGGGTCCACGTAAGGCAATTGCCGGCAAGAAGAAGGTGACTAAGTAATGGCCACTCCTAAAGCAAAAATAACTGCCCCAGCAAAGGGCAAAGTAAAGCTTCGTAAGAAAGAGAAGAAGAACGTTGCAGTAGGTAAGGCTTTCATCAAGTCAACCTTCAACAACACAATCATCTCAATCACAGATCCAACGGGGGCAGTTATCTCTTGGTCATCATCTGGCCAAGTAGGTTTCAAAGGCTCACGTAAGTCGACTCCATTCGCAGCACAGCTTGCAGCAGAAGCAGCAGCTCGTCGCGCACAGGAGCACGGCCTAAAGAAAGTAGATGTTTTCGTAAAGGGACCTGGTTCCGGACGCGAAACTGCAATCCGTTCATTGCAAGCAGCAGGCCTAGAAGTTGGAGCCATCTCTGATGTAACTCCAGCTCCACACAATGGCTGCCGTCCACCGAAACCACGTCGAGTTTAAGGAAGGAAGAGAATAAATGGCTCGTTATACCGGAGCAGACTGCAAGCGTTGCCGTCGCGAAAAAGTAAAGCTCTTCCTTAAGGGCGCAAAGTGCGATGGACCAAAGTGTCCGATCGAATCTCGTCCTTATCCACCAGGACAGCACGGCCGCGGCCGTTCAAAGGAATCTGAATACCTATTGCAGATGCGCGAAAAGCAAAAGTGCGCACGTATTTATGGTGTTCTCGAAAAGCAGTTCCGTGGTTACTACGAAGAAGCGAACCGCAAGCAAGGTAAGACTGGTGAAAACCTGCTTATTCTGCTTGAGACTCGTCTCGATAACGTTGTATTCCGCGCAGGATTTGCAAAGTCTCGTGACATGGCGCGCCAGTTGGTGCGCCACGGTCACTTCGTTGTCAATGGTAAGAAGGTAAACATTCCTTCATATCGTGTATCTCCAATGGACATCATCGATGTTCTTTCAAAGTCACATGACCTCACACCATTTATCGTCGCAAGCGCAGAGTTCGGTGAGAAGTCTGTTCCAGCGTGGATGGAAGTTGTTGCAGCACAGATGCGCATCATCATCCACGGTGTACCTGCTCGATCAGTGATCGATACCCAGGTTCAAGAACAGCTCATTGTTGAGCTCTACAGCAAGTAATTTTTCAACCCCCTAGAGGAAATCAAATAGAGGATTTCCACGAGAAGAAAGAGGAGCACCAGTGCTAATTGCACAACGCCCAACGCTTAGCGAAGAAGTAATTTCCGAGAACCGCTCACGCTTCATCATCGAACCACTTGAGCCAGGTTTCGGCTACACACTCGGTAACTCAATGCGCCGTACCCTGCTTTCATCTATTCCAGGTGCTGCAGTAACAAGCATTCGTGTTGCTGGAGCTCTCCATGAGTTCACAACTCTTGAAGGCGTGAAGGAAGATCTCACAGATATCGTCTTGAACATCAAGAACCTTGTTCTTTCAAGTGATAACGATGAGCCTTCAGTGATTTACATCCGTAAGTCAGGTGCTGGCGCTGTTACAGGTGCTGATATCGCTGTTCCAAGTGGCGTAGAAGTTCACAACCCTGAGCTTCACATTGCAACACTAAACGGCAAGGCAAACCTTGAAATCGAACTTACAGTTGAGCGCGGTCGCGGATATGTGACTGCAGTTCAGAATAAGCAAGCTGGAGCAGAGATTGGTCGCATTCCTGTTGACTCAATCTATTCACCAGTTCTTAAGGTGACTTACAAGGTTGAAGCAACTCGCGTTGAACAGCGCACAGACTTCGATCGTCTTGTTGTTGATGTTGAGACAAAGCCATCAATGAAGCCACGCGATGCTGTTGCATCTGCTGGAAAGACACTTGTTGAGCTCTTTGGACTTGCTCGCGAACTTAATCTTGATGCAGAAGGTATCGAGATGGGGCCATCAGTTATGGATGCCGCCCTTGCTGCAGACCTTGCTCTTCCAATCGAAGATCTTGATCTCACAGTACGTTCATATAACTGCTTGAAGCGCGAAGGCATTCACACAGTTGGTGAACTTGTTAATCGTTCAGAGGCTGACCTACTTGATATCCGTAACTTCGGATCAAAGTCAATCGATGAGATCAAGGCAAAGCTGGTATCAATGGGAATGTCTCTTAAGGACAGCCCAGCAGGATTTGATCCTTCCCAACACCAGAACTACAACGCATCAGATGAAGACTTCGCTGACGCAGATCAGGCATAAAGGAGAAGACAATGCCAAAGCCAACTAAAGGCCCACGTTTGGGTTCCGGCCCATCACACGAGCGCTTGATTCTTCGTACTCTTGCCGAGCAGTTGTTCGAGCACGGAAAGATCACAACTACAGAAGCAAAGGCGAAGCGTCTTCGTCCACTAGCTGAAAAGTTGATTACCTTCGGTAAGAAGGGTGACCTCTCTGCTCGCCGTGAAGTAATGGCGCGTATTGCTAACAAGAGCGTTGTTCATACACTCTTTACAGTAATCGCTCCAACTTTTGCTAACCGCGAAGGCGGATACACACGCATTACAAAGATTGGTCCACGTAAGGGCGATAACGCTCCTATGGCAGTGATCGAACTCGTAACAGATAAGTAAAAACACTTACCTTTACCATGGCGGCGCCCACTCTCTTTCCTGAGAGTGGGTTTCGTCGTTTACGGCTTAATATTGCCTACGATGGCACCCACTTCTTTGGCTGGGCAACACAACCAGGCCACCGAACACTGCAAGATCTTATTGAAGAAGCTATTTCCCGAATCTCACAGACAAATATCGATTCAATAGTTGCTGGGCGCACCGATGCCGGAGTCCATGCAACAGGGCAAGTAATTCATGTTGATGTGCCTGATGCAATGTTTGACCGAGACCTCACCTACCTAGATCTGCGTTATAAACTCAATAGAATTCTTGATGAAGATGTGCGCATCATGAATGTCAGCGATGCCCCCCAGGGCTTTCATGCCCGTTTTTCTGCCTTGCGCAGGTATTACAGCTACAAGATTCTTGATAACAACGATGTCATCGCACCTCTTTCTCGCCACGATGTCGCATCCTGGTATCGCCCACTTGATGCTGATCGCATGAATGAAGCCAGTGCGCTGCTATTGGGCCATCACGACTTTGCTGCGTTCTGTAAATTCAAGGTAGGCGGAACAACTATCAGAACTCTAGAAAAATATGAATGGCACCGAAGTGATGAGGGCTTGCTGGTTGCCGATGTTGTTGCCGATGCCTTCTGTTACTCCATGGTGCGCAATCTTGTGGGCGCAGTTGTCTGTGTTGCTGACGGGCGGCAAAGCCCTGCCTGGATTGCGCAATTACTGGCCAATAAAGAGCGAGTCTCGGATTCCTTGGTATTCCCCGCCCGTGGCCTGACTCTGTATCAAGTTGATTACCCCAATAATGATCAGCTGCTAGAGCGGGCTAAAATCACTGTCGCCAAGCGTGGATAAAGCGTTTTTCACGCTCAGAGGCCGATTTGGCCTGGCACTCCAGGGCAGGTAAACTTCATCCCCTGCGCCAGATTAGGTGCCGAAAGTACTCCCCAAGATAAAGAAAAGAAGAAGGTAATAAAGCATGCGTACATATAGCCCCAAGGCAGGCGACGCCGACCGTAAGTGGCACGTTATTGATGCACAGGATGTTGTGCTCGGTCGTCTTGCAACCCATGCAGCCGTTCTTCTACGCGGAAAGCACAAAGCAACATTTGCACCGCACATGGATATGGGCGACTTCGTTATCGTCATCAACGCCGAAAAAATCGCGCTCTCTGGTAACAAGGCGCTGACAAAGTTTGCACACCACCACTCAGGTTTCCCAGGCGGCTTAACTTCAACTGTCTACGGTGAACTGATTGAAAAGCACCCAACCCGCGCTGTTGAAAAAGCGATCAAGGGAATGCTTCCAAAGAACCGTCTTGGTGCACAGGTTGCATCAAAGCTCAAGGTCTATGCCGGCCCAGAGCATCCACATGCGGCACAGTCACCAGTTCCATATGTATTCACTCAAGTTTCTCAAGTAGCGAAGTAAGGGATAAGTAAATAAACATGTCAGATACAACTTTCAACGAGGTCGACGAGACAGAGACACTTACTTCCTACTCTTCTGCTACTCCAGCTGCTGCAACTAACCGCAAGGCAATCACAGCACCAGGTGCTGGTACAGGTCGCCGTAAGGAAGCAGTTGCTCGCGTTCGCCTAGTTCCAGGTACAGGTCGCTGGGTTGTTAATGGCAAGACACTCGATGGTTATTTCCCAAATAAAGTTCACCAGCAACTCGTTTCAGAACCATTTCGCACAGTAGGTGCAGAGGGTCTCTACGATGTATTTGCTCGCATCAACGGTGGTGGAGTTTCTGGTCAAGCTGGTGCACTACGTCTTGGTGTTGCCCGTTCACTGAACGAGATTGACACTGAGGCTAATCGTCCAGCACTTAAGAAAGCTGGCTTCCTTAAGCGCGATGCTCGTGTAATCGAACGTAAGAAGTACGGCCTTAAGAAGGCACGTAAGCGTTCACAGTACTCAAAGCGTTAATTCTTTTTATCCAGATATCCCGTTTGTTCCTGCAGTAAAGGAGTTTTTATGGCTCTCTTTGGAACAGACGGGATTCGTGGTTTAGCAAACGGGCAGACTCTTACCGCTGAAATTGCCGTTGATGTTGCGGTAGCTGCAGCGCATATTCTCGTTGAATCATCGAGTAACAAAGGCAAGCGCCCTCGCGCCATAGTTGGCCAAGATTCGCGTGCCTCAGGAGAATTCTTAGAAGCAGCTGTTGCTGCCGGTTTAGCCAGTGCAGGTATCGATGTGTATCGCGTCGGTGTATTGCCAACCCCTGCTATTGCTTATCTTGTGGGTGAATCAGGGGCCGATCTCGGGGTCATGATTTCAGCATCGCATAACCCGATGCCAGATAACGGAATTAAATTGTTCTCACGCGGTGGTGGAAAGCTTGATGATTCCATTGAAGCGGCGATTGAAAAACGGATGGGCGAGCCATGGACACGTCCTACTGGGCGAAATGTTGGACGCATTACCTTTGATGAGACCGCCAGCGCTCGCTATTTAAACCATCTAGCTGCTTCGGTAACTACGCCTCTCAAGGGGATGAAAATTGTTGTTGATTGTGCGAATGGAGCATCGTCATTCGTAGCACCGATTGCATATGAACAGGCTGGCGCAACCGTAGTTGCGATTCATCACTCACCAGATGGCTGGAACATTAACGAAAACTGTGGCTCTACCCACTTAGAAGATTTACAGGCAGCTGTTGTTAAAGAGGGTGCCGACTTTGGAATTGCCCACGATGGCGATGCTGATCGATGCCTGGCTATCGATGGTGCTGGCAAGGTTGTCGATGGCGATGCCATCATGACAATTCTTGCTATCGGATTCAAAAACCGCGGCGGCCTTACATCAAACACAATTGTTGGCACAGTAATGAGTAACTTAGGTTTTATGCACGCCATGAAAGATGCAGGCATATCTGTCATCAGCACTGCAGTGGGTGATCGCTATGTGCTTGAGAAGATGATTGAGGGTGATTTCTCATTAGGCGGGGAACAATCAGGACATTTGATTATGCGCGAATTTGCCAACACTGGCGACGGAATTCTTACCGCCCTGCAATTGGCACAAGAAGTAGTTCGCAGCGGGAAATCACTGGCAGAACTAGCGTCACAAATGCAACGCTTTCCACAGGTTTTGATCAACGTCTCTGATGTGAAGAAAGATAAGTTGGATGAATCAGCAGCGATTGCAAAGGCTGTGGCTAGTGCAGAATCAACGCTTGGCGAGAATGGTCGAGTCTTATTGCGCGCATCCGGTACTGAGGCGCTCGTAAGAGTGATGGTTGAGGCCGCGAGTGATAACCTTGCGCAAGACATCGCAACATCTCTTGCAGCTGTTGTGAAAGCAGAACTGGGGAACTAATTCGTGTGCGGAATCGTGGGTTACACCGGACCACAATCTGCAATCACGCCCATCGTTGAAGGTCTTCGCCGACTTGAATATCGCGGATATGACTCTGCTGGAATAGCACTTGGTACCAACAACTCACTCTTTGTGGAAAAGCGTGCCGGCAAACTCGCAAATCTGGAAGCCGCGCTCCCGGTAAATTTACCGACTGTGCATTCTGGAATCGGACACACACGTTGGGCAACACATGGTGGCCCTACCGATCGCAATGCCCACCCTCATTTAGATAATGAAGGAAAGCTCGCAGTCATTCACAACGGAATCATTGAAAATTATTCAGAGCTACGCAAAGAGTTAGAAGCTCGCGGTCACGCATTCTCATCTGAAACAGATACCGAATCTGTAGCACAC
The DNA here is from genome assembly GCF_040402315.1 of Candidatus Planktophila sp. Classification (GTDB taxonomy): domain Bacteria; phylum Actinomycetota; class Actinomycetes; order Nanopelagicales; family Nanopelagicaceae; genus Planktophila. The sequence goes on along the minus strand of NZ_JBBAMU010000006.1, from coordinate 26,745 downwards.
TTACTTTCTGACCTTCGTAAAGAACATGGGGGTGATCTCACCGCCGCGATGCGCGCGGCAGTAAAGCGGCTACGTGGCTCATTCACACTTCTTGCTATTCACGCCGATGCTCCAGAAACAATCGTGGGTGTGCGTCGTAATTCACCGTTAGTGGCAGGTATTGGCAAGGGTGAAAATTTCTTAGCATCTGATGTCGCCGCATTTATCGATTACACCAAGCGCGCAGTGGAACTCGGCCAAGATGAAGTTGTCACCATCAGCCCGGAGGCAATCGCAATCTGCGACCTTGAAGGTCGCGCTGTCCCACTTCGTGAATATGAAATCACATGGGATGCAGCGGCCGCGCAAAAGGGTGGCTTTGCCCACTTCATGCTCAAAGAGATCTTCGATCAACCAAAAGCGATTGCTGACACCCTCATTGGCCGCCTGAGTGATAACAATCAGATACTTCTTAATGAATTACATATGAGTGATGATGAAATGAGACAGATTAAGAGAATTTCGGTCATCGCTTGCGGCACCGCCTACCACGCGGGAATGGTGGCAAAGTATGCAATCGAAAAATGGGCAAAGATTCCAGTCGATGTGGAGATTGCCTCCGAATATCGCTATCGCGATCCCATTATTGATAAAGATTGCCTTGTCATCGCAATCTCACAATCAGGTGAAACTATGGATTTAATCATGGCGGTGCGCCACGCAAAGGCAGCTGGCGCTCGAGTATTGGCAGTTTGTAATACAAACTCTTCCACGATTCCACGTGAGTCAGACGCTGTTCTCTATACCCACGCTGGCCCCGAAATTGCTGTCGCTTCAACAAAAGCCTTCCTGACCCAAATCGTTGCCATCTATCTCATCGGTCTTAAGTTGGCGCAGGTGCGCATGCAGCTCACCGAAAAAGAGGTACGCGATCTGTATCACGAGATGCTCGAGCTTCCTGCCAAAGTGGAGCAAATCCTGGAAACAATTGAACCTTTGCGTGAGTTAACTCGTAAGTTCGCAAAGAACGACACCATTCTCTTTCTGGGGCGTGGAATCGAATACCCAGTTGCACTTGAAGGAGCACTTAAATTAAAAGAGCTTGCTTACATTCATGCTGAAGGATTTGCCGGGGGCGAACTTAAGCACGGGCCTATCGCTTTGATCGAAGAAGGCACGGCAGTGATTGCAGTATTGCCTCCTGCTGATGAACATGGCCTTGATGAGAAGATGCTCAGTAATATTCAAGAGGTGAAGGCACGTGGTGCTCGCGTCGTTGTCATTGCGCCAGAAGGCGCAGAAGTCATTGGCGCAGAACACATTATTCGTATCCCTGTGACATCTTCCTTATTTCAGCCGGTCCTTGCAACCGTTCCGCTGCAAGTCTTTGCATATGAAATAGCTGTTGCTCGCGGCACAGATGTAGACCAACCTCGTAACCTGGCTAAATCGGTCACTGTCGAATAACTATGTCAACGATTGTCGATCCTCGCCAGCGTCAAATGCGCCGTGCTCTGAAGTGGTCAGCAAGCCTATTCGCAGGTTACTTATTTGTTACTTATCAGGTACTCACCAACGGATTTCTCATTGAGATTGACCGCACTTTTAACGATGTAGATCACCCGAAATTCCAAGGTTTATCTAACTTTGTTATTCGCAGGCTAGATGACCTAGGCCTGCGTGGCGTCTCCGGGGTTGCGCTGCTTATTGTTGCCGTTTACATCTCGCGCCGATTTAAAACATGGCGGCCAATTAATTTAGGAGTGCTCTCATTTCTTGCCCTCAACGTAGTTGTTGGTGCATTTAAATATGGGTTAGGCCGCACAAAGCCAAAAGAGGGTTTCGATCTCTTGCATGCTGGTGGAATGTCATATCCCAGTGGTCATGCATCAAATGCCATTCTTATTTGGGGGATGGTTGCATATTTGATTTACCGATACGCCCATGTCAATCGCTATCAAGGAAGGCTTGCTAGCGCCGGTGTTGGCCTACTCGCCTTAACGGTTTGTGTAGTCTCGTTGCTGCGAAATACCCACTGGTTCTCAGATCTCTTCGGTGGCCTCTTACTTGGGGGTTCCCTTTTGGTTTTGATAATCGCGATAGACCGATATTTCCCATCTGATAGCCAACTTCACTAACCACTAATAGACTCAACATCATGATTGATGGGATTGGCATCGATGTCGTAGACATTGCCCGGTTTAAGCAATCCCTCGAGCGCACCCCACATTTAGCTGAAAAACTCTTCACCGAATCTGAGCGCACCAAATCTGTATCGTCCCTCGCCGCCCGCTTTGCCGCCAAAGAGGCGCTCTATAAAGCCTTGAGCCCGACTCATGGGTTGCAGTGGCACGAAGCCGAAGTTATTAATCATGAAAACGGAAAACCAGATTTTCTCTTTTGGGGTGAAATCGCAGAACTAATTGACGGCGCCACCGTGCACCTTTCACTTTCACATGATGGCGGGATTGCATCGGCGATGGTGGTGATTGAACGATGAGGGCAGAAGCACTGATAGATCTCAGTACAATTAAACATAACGTTGAACTACTTAAAGAGCGTTCCGGAACAAATCTTCTGGCAGTTGTCAAAGCCGATGCCTACGGTCATGGACTGATTCCAGTTGCTAAAGCAGCGCTTTCAGCCGGTGCCTCATACCTTGGTGTCGCCCTCCTGGAAGAAGCAGTTGCCCTGCGTGAGGCAGGAATTACTGCGCCAATCTTGGCGTGGCTTGTGCAACCTGGCTCAGATTTTGCACAAGCAATCGAGTTAGATATTGAAATCGCGGTCGCATCACTTGCTGCACTGCAAGAAATTTCAGCAGCAGCTAAGTCAAAGCCGGCTCGCATCCACCTGGAAGTTGATACTGGAATGAGCCGTGGTGGTTTTTTAAATGAATGGAATCAACTAACTGCAGAGCAGCTAAAGGGTGTGGACGTTGTTGGAATCTTCTCGCATTTTGCCCGGGCAGATGAGCCAGATGAAAAACAAAATAGTGATCAACTGGGGCGATTTAACGCTGCTGTTGCGCATCTGAATTCTCTTGGCCACAACAACGTCATTAGACATTTATCGAACTCGGCTGCAACGCTAAAAAATAGCGCTGCCAGCTTTGACATGGTGCGCACGGGTATTTCACTCTATGGACTCTCTCCCGATGTGCAGACACTCGGTGATTCCAAATCTCTTGGCCTTCGCCCCGCAATGCAGCTACGTGCTGCTCTGTATTTAGTAAAAGATGTTGCGGCCGGCTCACCTGTTGGTTATGGGGCAACCCAAAGCACAACCGTTGACACCAAGTTAGGTGTAGTTGCGATGGGATATGCAGATGGAATTCCACGTATCGCACGCACTGCCGGGGTATGGGTAAATGGCAGGCGCGCACCGATTATTGGGCGTGTATCCATGGATCAATTTGTTGTTGATTTAGGGGCCGATTCCAAAGCCCGCTCGGGGGACTGGGTAACAGTTTTCGGCAATGGTTCACACGGTGAATACACAGCAGATGATTGGGGATTGGCATCCCAGTCCATTAACTATGAAATAGTCACACGATTGGGACCGCGTGTGCCTAGAATCTACGCGCCCCATGTCTACTAATCTCATATTTAATTACTCAATGGTGAAGAAAGAGAGGTTGTTATGAGTGCTGGTCCAGCTCTATCAATTTCCAATCTCACTGTGAGATTCGGTGGTCTTACCGCACTCGATGATGTATTTCTTGAGATCGCACCCAACACAATTGTGGGACTTATCGGCCCCAATGGCGCAGGTAAGACAACAATCCTTAATGCGATATCAGGACTTGTGACGCCAGCTTCCGGAGAAATTTCAATTCATGGCAAAGATATGAAATGGCCGGCAAGTCATGATTTGGCCGGACTAGGTATAAGTCGCACATTGCAAGGTGTTGGACTCTTTAACGGACTTAGCATTATTGAAAATGTAATGATGGGCGCCAATCACAGCAGTGGCACAAACTTCTTCAAAGATCTATTTGGACTTTCAGGACGAGCCGAAGCAAAGCTGCGCCGGCGTGCAAGTGATGCACTTGCTTGGGCTGGCGCACTGGATTTAGCCGAGAAGATGCCTGGTGAACTTACCTATCCAGAGAGCAAGCGAGTATCCATCGCTCGGGCGCTAGTTTCCAAACCGAAGCTCCTACTCCTGGATGAACCTGCTGCTGGACTAGGTCAGGATGAGATCGATAAATTTGCAGCACTTCTTAAACAATTAAAGCAACGCTGTGCAATCGTGATTGTCGAACATCATGTGGACTTTATTGGATCAATTTCAGACCAGGTCTATGTTTTAAACTTTGGAAAAGTTATCTCGAGTGGAAGCTTCGACACTGTTAAGCGCGACCCAGCTGTTCTCGCTGCCTACCTTGGTACCTCACAGCAAACCGGCAGTGAGAAACTGGGAGGCGAGCATGCTTAAGATTGAAAATCTCGTCACTCGCTTCGGCTCAGTTGTTGCCATTGATGGCATCTCAATGCAGGCGCAGGAATCAAAAATCACTACTGTGATTGGTGCCAACGGCGCTGGAAAGAGCACGCTACTGCGCACGATTTCAAGTCTTGAACATCCCAGTTCCGGTTCCATTACATGGAAAGGACAATCAATCATAGGAAAGCGCCCGGAAGATATTGTCCGTTTGGGAATCGCACACGTTCCTGAGGGACATGCAGTTATTTCAGAGCTGAGCGTTGAAGAAAACATCTCTATGGGTTCTCTCTTTCGCCGGAGAAAATTTAAGTCAGATATAACAACTGCAATAGATGAGATGTATGCACTCTTTCCGCGACTTAAAGAGCGCCGTAAACAATTAGCAGGCACGCTCTCAGGCGGGGAACGTCAGATGTTGGCTATTAGCCGCGCTCTGGTATCACGCCCACAATTACTCCTTCTTGATGAACCGTCGCTTGGATTAGCACCTCTTGTTGTTGAACAAATTATTGATTCCGTAAACATTCTCTGCCGCAGCACTGGGCTTTCGGTGCTGCTGGTTGAGCAAAACGCCAATACCGCACTCGGTGTTGCAGACCACGGCGTACTTCTCGCACTTGGAAAAGTTGTGGCAGATCGCCCAGCATCAGAGCTCAAAGCTGATGCAAAACTACGTGCTGCATATTTGGGGTATTGATGAATACTTTCTTAGCAGCCCTATCTTTAGGAGCATCGCGTGGCGCCACCTTCGCACTCGTTGCTCTCGGCCTTGTGATTGTCTGGCGCGGAGCTGGAATCGTGAACTTTGCGCAAATGGGTCAGGCAATGTTTAGTACTTACATCGCTTCAACGCTAATCACCAACGGCTATTCATATTGGATTGCATTCTTTGCTGCCCTGCTTTCAGGAGCGGTACTTGGAGCACTCCTTGATATCTTCATCATGCGACCGCTCTCAAATAAGAAACAGAGTGAGCTACTGAGTAGTGAATCAATGCGGTCGGCAGTTCCTGTGATTGCATCCCTTGGAATCCTTGGCGCGCTGCAAGCACTTGCCGGAATTATCTGGGCGGCAGAAGAGCGAGGATTTCCCGCGCCTGCAAAGCAGGAAGGCTTTACCGTGGCTGGCAATGTTCTTCCCTTTACATCCTTTGATGTATTTGTAGTTTCAATTGTGACTGTGGCATTAATTCTTACAACCCTCTTCTTTACTAAGACTGGTATTGGTCTTGCCATGCGCGCAACAGCGCTCAATCAAGAAGTAGCAAAACTAAGCGGAATTCGAACTAATCGCACCCGCACAATCAGTTGGGCGATATCAGGTGCGGCATCTTCACTAGCTGGACTTCTCATTACCCCCACATCAAATTTATCGCCGAACACACTTGATCTCGTTCTCATCGTGGGCTTTACCGCAGCAGTTGTTGGCGGACTCGATAGTCCGGCAGGAGCAGTACTCGGAGGCGTCATTCTCGGAATGGTCATCTCATTTGTGACCTTCTATGACACTCCAGAAGATGTATTCCTGGCTATCTTGGCGGTGCTTCTCCTGGTTTTGATTATTCGCCCGCGCGGCATTCTTGGTTCAAAGGATGCGCGCCGTGTCTAATCTCAAAGTGAAATCAATAGCACGCATCAGCCTTATTCGCACGCTAATTTTCTCAGCCCTAATACTGCTGGTTGGTCTGCAATTTGATGCCTACAATCAAGCACAACTAGCCGTAGTGCTGATTCTATTTATTGGTGTTCTATCAATCACGCTACTGACTGGAATTTCAGGGCAATTGTCCTTGGGTCAAGGGGCACTGATGGCGGTGGGCGGATATTCCACAGCGCTGCTGATGATTAATTACAAACTTTCACTCTGGGTTGCGATTCCGCTATCGATTATTTCTTCAGCCATTGCTGGCCTTCTACTCGGTGTTGCGGCAGCTCGACTTCGCGGACCGTACTTAGCCGGAACAACGCTAGTAATTGCACTAGCAATTCCAACAATTGCAAATAGATTTATGTCAGTCTTTAAAGGCGATGAAGGGTTGCAAGTAGATGTGGGGTATCCACCACAGTGGTTCTCCACTTTCTTTGGCGAGCCCACCTATGAACAATGGCAGCTCTATGTGGCGCTGCCATTTGCAGCGGTAGCACTCTTTTTTGCATCCAATATTCTCTTATCGCGCACCGGGCGGATGTGGCGATCTATTCGAGATAATGAAAGTGCGGCATCGCTAGCCGGAGTGAACTTCGCTCGTCAGAAGATTTATGTCTTTATTATCTCTTCAACCTTTGCCGGGTTATCTGGCGCCCTGTACGGTCTTCGTGGATTAGTGGGTCCGAGCGTTTATCCAGTTTCACTCTCACTGTTGTTATTGACCGCTGCAGTACTTGGCGGAATCCGCAGTATTGCCGGTGCCTTTATCGGTACTGTCATCGTTGTTTTCTTACCCGACTGGATCGAGCTAATTCTTGGAAACTTCGAATTAAGCGAACAGGTTTCCAACTACTTACCGGCGCTAATCTCTAGCCTCTTACTTATTCTCACAGTGGTGATAAACCCTGCTGGAGTAGCTGGTGTGAAGCTTCACAAACATAAATAAGTTTTATATATTTTTGTTATAAACCAAAATTATAGGCATTCCCGTAGGGAGGGACTCGCCCGTGAGGACACTTTCCGTTCACTTACCGTTCGGTATCTGTTAGCGTGAGGTCGTTCTAGCCCACCTCGGGGCTAGTGGCGATCTGGCGGCTTATGTCCCCCTATCGCATATAAGGCAAAGAGAAAGAGTGAATGCAGTGAAAAATCGTGCATCTCTGTCCCGATCACCTCGTAAGTCCATCGTAGTTATCTCTGTAGCCCTCGCTGGCGCGCTCGCGCTCTCAGCGATGCCGGCTCAGGGTGCGAGCACACCAGGTGTAAGTGACACTGAAATTGTTTTAGGAATGCAGCTGCCACAGACAGGCGCAGCGAGCCCGGGATATAACAAGGTAGATGACGCCATGCGCGCCTACTTCGACTACGTCAATTCAAAGGGTGGTGTCTATGGCCGCAAGATCACTTTGGTTGCCAAAGATGACGCATACAAGGCTGGCCTCACAGTTTCAACTGCGTCAGCACTGATCAATAAGGATAAAGTCTTTGCGATGGTGGGCTCTATTGGAACCCAGACACATATCTCTGTTATCAAGGATATTAACCGTCGTGGAATCCCTGACCTCTTCGTCCTTAGTGGATATAGTGGTTTCTACACAGATCCTAAGAAGTATCCAACAACCTTCGGTTCTTTGGGAACCTACGTTGTAGAGGCGAAGATCCTTGGAAAGTACATCAAGGAGAATCTGGCCACTAAGAACGTCGGAATTCTCTATCAGACCGATGACTTCGGTCGTAACACTGTGGAAGGTCTTGCAACTGCTGGAGTAACTTTCACAGCGAAGAAGAATGCCGCAACATTTATCGCTGGCGTTCAAGCTGGTGGACTCGATGCTCAGATGCAACAGCTAAAAGACAATAACGTCGAAGTTGTTGTCGTTGGCGCCACTGCTTCAGCATTTGCAGCAGCTGTGGGTTCAGCGAACAAGATTGGCTACAAACCACAGTACATAGTCATCTCTGTGGGATCAGATGCCACAACCTTCCAGACAATTCTCAGTACAAAAGGAATCCCTGCGGCTGTATCAGCAGGGCTCTTAGCGGGAACAATTTCAGCATCGCATGCTCCATCACCAGGTGAAGCAGATGACGAATTCGTCAAGGCATTTAAAAAAATCAATGATGAATTCAACACCGGCCCAGCTACAGGTAAGGCTTGGGATAACAATGTTCTGCAAGGAATGAACATTGGCTACACCATGACCGCAGCCCTCATTGGAGCAGGCAAGGACCTCACACGTCCAGGAATCATCAAATACATCGAAAACAATCCTTCGAAGCTATCTAGTGCTGCCCTTGCTCCACTCGGATACTCTGCAAAGACCCACGAGGCTTATACCGGCTTCTGGATCGGAAAATATGATGCAACGGCAGTGCTTAAGCCAATCGATGGCACACGTAAATTGTGGACAACTGATTCAGCTAAGGGTGCTGTAACCGAACTCAAATACACACGTCCTGCAATCGCAGCCGATGCACTACCAAAGGTTGGTTAATCAGATGAAACTATCAATCCGTAAATCAATTGCGGCTGTAGGTGCGGCAGCACTTGTAGCAACAGGTGTTCTTGTATCTGTTCCTGCAGCAAACGCGGCAGCTCCAACATGTACAACCGACAAAGCAAATCTTGAAACCTGTACCGGCAAGCTTGCCAATGGTGCGGGATATGTATTTAAGATGCCGGCAAACTTTAAGGGAACAATGTTCTTCTGGGAGCACGGATACCGATCAACATATCCAGTTCCAGGTGTAGCTACTGTTCCAACTGGAGTAGAAGAAATTACTCCAGCTAGCCAATCAACTGGCAAAGACATCACAAAAGAGATGATGCTTGCCGGTTATGGTGCTGCGGCGTATGACGGGACCGTTAAAAGCCTACGCGGATGGAATAACACCTACCGGGTAGAGATGCTCAAGGAAGTTATCGATACCGCAATGGCTAAATACGGTACAAAGATTCAGAAGAAAGTCATTTATGGATCTTCACAGGCCGGCGCGATTCTGACGCCATTTATTGAGAAGTACCCAACATATGCCGACTCTGTTGGCATCTTGGCGGGAAATACACCTTCGCCAGCTGACTCACTTCAATCTGCTTGCGACATCTTCTACATCCTAAGCGTTTTTGCTGATCCAAACATTAAAGGTTGCGCAGCATTTGGCACAAAGGATGTTCCAGGATTCCAAGCAGCTGTAGGAGAATTGCTAAAAGTTGTAGCACTGCTCAAGACTTGGCAGGTCAATTACGGAGCCCCAGGACTTCAATATCCTGCAGCCCTCAAAGGCTCACCAATTCCACAACGTTCAGCACTTCTTCTAACTGGCCTTCTTTCAGGAGTGCCAACTAAGAGTGCGCACATGGATGGAATCTCAACAAGTACCCTTGTTCCTGAGCACAGCATCAATGCAACGGTTGCAATCCTGGAAAATATGGGAGAAGCAGTCGCAACTGGAGTCTTGGCCGGACAATCAATGTCTGAAATAACAGGCCCTGGTTTCTACGACAATACAAAGACTAATTGGGCAGCACTGCTCGATGAGGCCGATTCTGGTCGTTACAACTTAGGACTATCAGGTGATGAAGGTATTGCGGCAATGCTTGGAGTGCTTTCTATGGCTCCTCGTGTTACAGGTGATGCAGCTGCAATTGCGAAGTTCAAGGCACTTGATAAGTCATCATTTACCTCAACGAAGCCAACAATCCTGATTTCAAATGAAGCAGATCGTCTGGTCTTTCCTGGTAACTCATCACGTTATGTAGATCGCAAGCGCGAAGTCTACGAAAAGGCTCTTGCATCTTGGGAGAAGACAAGGACTGGCAAGAAGCCAATCTGGAACACTCTTGCACTTTATGCAATGACGCCTGAAACCTACACAAAGTTCACTGCTACAGGTGCGCCAGATTTGACGGCAGCTCCTGCAGTATCTGGCGTAGGCCATCAAGCCTTCACCACAAAGCAGATGAAGGCGTGGGTAGATATGCTCGCATTCGCTGCTAAATCAGGAAAGGTTCCAACGAACGCTTATGTTCAATACATAGCGGAGAAGGTTCCTTACCTCAACGGTGATATTGATTATCGCCCAGCCGATCTGAAGTATGACTTCGGCTATTAATTCAGCAATAAGTTAAGCAAAAAGGGCCCTGGGAGACCGGGGCCCTTCTTGCTTTTATCTATCAACTATCCTTCACGAGTGAGAATCGAGACTGCTGCAGATATGCATGCACTAGGTGTGCGCATCGGTGCACAGTGCCGCGCTGGAGATCTCATACTGCTTAACGGCCCATTGGGCGCTGGCAAAACAGTTTTAGTGCAAGGTATCGGGCAAGCACTCGGCATCAACGACGTTACATCGCCCACCTTTGTGATCTCCCGAATCCACACAGCTGCACTCTCACTTATTCACGTCGATGCTTACCGACTACTTGAAGGTGGCAACGCGGCCGCTTACTTAGATGATTTGGATCTTGATACCGCGCGTGAAGATGCAGTGACGGTCATTGAATGGGGCGGGGCTGAATCTGCACGATTAAGTGATGAGCGCCTTGAAATCTCCATTGATCGCACCGATGAAGTTCGTGAAGTGCTTATCAATAAGGTTGGCGCGCGCTGGCAGGGCGTTGAGTTATGACAATCTCACTTGCAATAGATACATCTACCTCAAAGACAATTGTTGGAATTATTGAAGATGGTGCTGTTCTTTATGAGAAAGCACATGAAGGTGCAACTGATCATGGGCGCGCACTTTCAGAGTTAGTTGCAGAGGTGCTGAAGGTTGCCAAGCCTCCTCACCAAGTAGTTGTCGGAATGGGTCCGGGGCCATTTACCGGACTTCGTGTGGGGATCGCATTTGCGAAGTCCTTTGCTCTCGCCCGCCAGATTCCTGTTATTGGAATCTGTTCACTTGACGCGATTGCAATTGATAAAGATCAGTACACGGTGGCCATCGATGCCCGCCGGAAAGAGATCTACTGGGCCACCTACAAAGATGGCGTCCGCGTTGCTGGTCCAGCGGTAAGCAAACCGGCTGAGGTCTCTGATTTCATCATTGATGTATATCCTGATATGCAAAAGCTTGTTGTGTTGGCAGCGAGCCAGAACGTTACTGAGCCCATGTACTTACGCCGGCCTGATGCTGTGCCCACTGCGGAGCGACCATGATTACTTATCGCCAGCCCATCGCATTGGATATTCCAGTTCTTGTCGGTTATGAGAAGGAGTTATTTCCATATTCACCGTGGAGCTCTGCGCAATTTAAAGAGGAGTTTGCTGGAATTCCTCGCACCCGATTTATGTCGGTTGCCGAAAGTGATAACCGCATCGTGGGGTATTGCGGGGTATTTCTGCCAGCACCAGGTGTGGAGGCAGATATTCTCACCGTGGCAGTACTTCCTGAATTTCGCAGACAAGGGATAGCCCGCGAATTTATGCGCCAAATTGAGCAATGGTCAGAAGAACGTGGCGCCAGCGCCATGATGCTTGAAGTCGAACATACCAATGCCGCCGCTATCGAGCTCTATCAGGCACTTGGATATATGCAGATTTCGGTACGTATGAATTACTACGGTCCTGGCAGTGATGCTCTTGTCATGCGCAAGGAGTTCACATGATGCAGCCGATAGTTCTGGGAATTGAAACCTCGTGTGATGAAACGGCAATTGGAATTGTGCGCGGTCGCACCTTATTGGCCAATGTCATTGCATCGAGTGTGGAAGAACATGCCCGCTTTGGGGGAGTAGTTCCTGAAATCGCATCTCGTGCACACTTAGAGGCGATGCTACCCAGCATCAAACGCGCAGTAACTGATGCCAAGATTTCACTTAAAGATATCGACGCCATTGCTGTGACAGCTGGCCCCGGATTAGTTGGTGCGCTGCTGGTGGGAGTTGCCTCAGCAAGTGGTTTAGCGCAAGGCCTGGGCCGCCCGCTCTATGGTGTGAACCATTTGGCAGCTCATGTTTCCGTTGATTACTTAACCCACGACAAACCCACTGATCCAACTATTGCGTTGCTGGTCAGCGGTGGCCACTCTTCACTTTTGCAAGTAGATGACATCACCGGTTCGATTACCAAACTGGGTGCAACTATGGATGATGCAGCAGGAGAGGCCTTCGATAAAATTGCGAGGTTACTGGCGTTAGGTTTTCCGGGTGGTCCAGCAATTGACCGAGAAGCAGAGGCTGGATCATCAGTCGCTATTGATTTTCCAAGAGGCTTGACAACTTCCCAGGATTGGCAAACTCGCCCCTACGAATTTTCTTTCTCCGGACTTAAAACTGCAGTGGCTAGATATTTGGAGAACACACCAAAATTTGTTCGCGCAGATGTGGCAGCGTCATTTCAAGAGGCGGTAGTTGATGTCTTGCTGCTTAAGGCACTGGCTGCCTGTAAATCGACGGGGATTAATTCATTGGTGATTGCCGGTGGGGTAGCTGCTAATTCACGTCTTCGCGCCGTGGCTGTTGATCGCTGTGAAAAGGCCGGGGTGGAGCTTCGCATCCCTGCCGCTGGTCTTTGTACCGATAATGGGGCGATGGTGGCGGCGCTGGGCTCCCTGATGCTCAGTTCGGGCAGGCCAGCCACACACGGGGCCTTTGATGCCGATTCGAGCCTGAAAGTGGAGCAGGTGGCCCTCTAGTTCTTGGATTTGCCCGGTGGAATAAGCGCCCCTAGGCTTGGCGTTAGCACTCTCGGGCCCACACTGCTAATGGCAGGTAAGTCCCGACATAGTGGAAATATCAAAGCTCAGACTCGAAACACACACTCGAATAAGAAGGAGTACCACCATGGCAGTTGCCATTAAGCCACTCGAAGATCGCATTGTTGTTAAGGCAAATGAAGCCGAGACAACTACTGCATCAGGACTTGTCATTCCAGATACCGCGAAAGAGAAGCCACAAGAAGGCACAGTTGTTGCAGTTGGCCCAGGCCGCTTCGATGATGGCGTTCGCGTACCAATGGATGTAAAAGTTGGCGACGTTGTTCTCTATAGCAAGTACGGCGGAACCGAAGTGAAGTACAACAACGAGGAGTACCTCGTTCTCTCTGCTCGCGACATTCTCGCGATTATCGAGAAGTAATCCATGGGAAAAATGTTGCAATTCGACGAGCATGCTCGTCGCGCAATGGAACGTGGAGTTAATCAACTCGCGGACACGGTCAAGGTAACACTTGGGCCTAAGGGTCGCAACGTAGTTATCGCAAAGTCATTTGGTGCACCAACTATCACTAATGATGGTGTGACAATTGCAAAAGAGATTGAACTTTCAGATCCGGTAGAGAACATGGGCGCACAGCTCGTTAAGGAAGTTGCCACAAAGACCAACGATGTCGCTGGTGATGGAACAACTACTGCCACAGTTCTGGCTCAAGCAATGGTCAAGGAAGGTCTTCGTAACCTCGCTGCCGGTGCCCAACCTATGGATCTCAAGCTCGGCATCGAAGCAGCTGTGGAAGCAGTTTCAGCACGCCTTCGCGAAAATGCAACAGTAGTTAAGGACAAGGCACAGATTGCTGACGTCGCAACTATCTCTGCTCAAGATCGCGCAATCGGTGACCTCATTGCAGAAGCAATGGACAAGGTCGGCAAAGATGGCGTCATCACTGTGGAAGAAGCATCAACTACCGCACTTGAACTTGAGTTTGCTGAAGGAATGCAATTCGATAAGGGTTACATCTCGCCATACTTCGTCACAGACCCAGATCGTATGGAATCTGTATTAGATGACGCCTACGTTCTCATCTCTGCAAATAAGATCTCAGCTCTACCAGAACTCCTACCTCTCCTAGAGAAGGTTTCACAGGCAGGAAAGCCGCTTCTTATCATCGCTGAAGATGTTGAAGGAGAAGCACTTTCAACGCTGGTGGTAAACCGCATGCGCGGAGTATTTACTTCAGCAGCCGTCAAGGCACCAGGCTTTGGAGATCGTCGCAAGGCAATGTTGCAAGACATCGCAATCTTGACGGGAGCCACAGTCATCTCAGGTGAGATTGGCATGAAGCTAGAGGCAGCAACTCTGGAAGATCTCGGTCGCGCTCGTCGCATCGTGATTACCAAGGATGCAACCACAATCGTTGATGGAGCTGGCGATAAGGCACTAGTTGCTGGTCGCGTGAGCGAAATTCGCAATGAGATCGCAACCTCTGATTCTGATTGGGATCGCGAGAAGCTCCAGGAGCGCGTTGCAAAACTCGCTGGTGGCGTCTGTGTTATCAAGGTCGGAGCACACACTGAAGTTGAGCTGAAAGAGAAGAAGCACCGCTTAGAAGATGCGATCTCTGCAACTCGCGCAGCTGTGGAAGAAGGAATTGTTATTGGAGGAGGAGCAGCACTTGTTCACGCTGCCGATGCCCTCAATGACAACCTCGGCTTCACCGGTGATAAGGCAGTCGGTGTGGCACTCGTTCGCAAAGCTTGCGATGAACCACTTCGCTGGATTGCTGAAAATGCTGGACTTGAAGGCTACGTAGTAGTTGCAAAGGTCCGCGCACTGAAATCACATGAGGGCTTCAATGCTGCAACTGATGTTTATGGCGATCTTGCAAAAGATGGCGTCATCGACCCAGTGAAGGTAACTCGCTCAGCACTTGCTAATGCTGCCTCTATCGCGGCGATGTTTATTACAACAGAAGCTGTTGTATTTGAGCGTCCGGCTGATCAAGAGCCAGCAGCTGGTGGACATGGACATTCTCATGGTCCTGGCGGGCACGGACACTAATAAAAAAGTTAATAAGAAAACCCCCGTACTGAGTACGGGGGTTTTTCTTTTCTAATATTTATCTAGTAATTATTTGACAATTATGAGGCGTGCGAAATAACTGGTATGCCGCGCTGTATCAAGATTGCGCTGCGATCATCTTCTGATAGACCGCCCCAGATTCCATAAGGCTCTTGGACGGCGAGTGCGTGGGCGCGGCAGGCGGCGATGACCGGACATGACGCACAGATAGTCTTCGCGGCATTCTCGCGATTACGCCGACGTGGACCACGTTCTCCATCAGGATGAAAGAACTTCTCAGAGTCCATCGATCGGCAGGAACCTTGATACTGCCATTCCCATTGCTCAGCAATAGGTTGAGGAAGTCGTGATAGTTCAGCCATGATTTTTCTCCTTTACCTTGGGATATCCATAGGATACAACCGTTTCATAGGTTGTTCAAGGGGCAATCGTTCCGTGTCTTATTCAAGGGCCAAAATGTCCGCTTTCAGGTGGTGAGTTAAGCCACTTTCCGCCAAGATTGCGCCATGGCTGCCAAGGATGACGAGAAACTCACCGTGGCTGCGGTGGCTCGCCGGATTGGCGTAGCCCCGGCAACTCTTCGCACCTGGGCCCGGCGCTATGGCCTTGGTCCATCGGGCCACGAAGCCGGTGAGCATCGTAAGTATCTCCCGCAAGACCTAGCCAAGCTGATCATGATGCGACGGTTAATTGTTGCCGGAGTGAGTCCGGCAGAGGCCGCCAAACAAGCCCTATCTCATAAGGGCAGTCTCAACCTGGAGCAGATCGTTGAGACGGTTCACGAGCGCTCTGATGTGGTGGATGCGATCGTGAGTGCCGCGCAATCACTTGATCATAATTTTGTCGAGGCGCTCTTGCGTCAAGAAATTTCTCAGTTCGGGGTCATTGATAGTTGGCATGAAGTAATGGTTCCGGTCTTAATTATCGTTGGCGATATCTGGGCGCAAACTGGGGAAGGAATTGAAGTAGAGCACTTACTTTCGGAATCAATGACAAATGTTTTGCGTGATTTTTCAAGAGAGATTAAGAGCCCGATCAATCCTCGTCCAGTGCTGCTGGCATCTGTCGGGGAGGAGCTGCACACTCTAGCTTTGCATGCACTTACCGCCGCGCTGGCTGAATTAAATATTGAATGTCAGGTGATGGGTGCGCGAACTCCGCTGGCGGCAATTTCTACGGTCGTAACTCGCAGCGCCCCACCTGCGGTATTTCTATGGGCTCAGTTAGCAAAAAATGGTGATCCCATCTTCTTTAAAAATATCCCGAATGTTCGCCCAGCCCCGCGAGTTGTCCTTGGTGGCCCTGGCTGGGACCGAGATCAATGCCAAGAAGTTGCCTTTGCTGAGGATTTAGCGCTCGCCTGTTCTGAAATCAAGCAGGCAATCGGCGCTTAATTCTCAAGTTAGACTAGGGCGCTCAACCACAGTATGGAGGGCGCATGAGCGGCGATAACGACAAAGTCGCGATGCTCGGGCTGACTTATGACGATGTCCTGCTCTTACCTGATGCATCTGATGTGGTTCCTTCTGAAGTAGACACATCCACTCGCCTTACTCGAAACATTGCCTTGGCAGTGCCACTAGTTTCATCGGCCATGGATACCGTCACTGAATCCACGATGGCAATAGCAATGGCTAAAGCTGGCGGAATTGGGATTATTCACCGTAACTTGCCGATTGATGAGCAAGTCACGCATGTGAAGTTAGTGAAAAACGTTGGTCTTGCCGGTGCCGCAGTTGGTGTGGGCGATGATGGATTTGCACGCGCACAAGCACTCATTGAAGCGGGGGTAGATGTTGTTGTCGTAGACACAGCTCACGGTCATCACCGCGCCGTACTCGATGCAATTGCGCGAATAAAGAAGTTTTCTTCCACCATTGAAATCATCGGTGGCAATGTGGCAACTCGCGCCGGTGCCCAGGCACTGATCAATGCTGGCGCCGATGCGGTCAAAGTTGGCGTTGGTCCCGGATCAATTTGCACAACCCGCGTTGTTGCAGGTGTGGGTGTGCCACAAGTGACTGCGATTATTGAAGCAGCAAAAGCATGCAACAAGGCTGGCATTCCACTCATTGCAGATGGTGGACTTCAATATTCAGGTGACATCGTTAAAGCAATTGTTGCTGGGGCACACTCTGTGATGCTCGGTTCATTACTTGCTGGGTGCGCAGAATCTCCTGGCGAACTTGTAGAAATTGATGGACGCACCTATAAGGCATACCGCGGTATGGGCTCACTCGGTGCGATGCAATCACGCGGTGAACAGAAGTCCTATTCAAAAGATCGATATATGCAAGATGATGTTCTTTCCGAAGACAAACTTGTCCCCGAAGGTATTGAAGGAAAAGTTACCTATCGCGGCCCAGTGGCAGATGTTGTTCACCAACTCGTTGGCGGACTTCGAAGCGGCATGGGTTATGCCGGTGCTCCTGATATCGAAACGCTGCGACGTGAAGGTCGCCTCATTCAAATTACTGCAGCTGGCTTACAAGAGAGCCACCCACATGATGTTCTGCATGTGGCCGATGCCCCCAACTACAGCAAGAAGAAATAGCCATGGATTACGAAATCGCACCCGGGAAAAGAGCCCGTCACGCCTATTCATTTGACGATATCGCCATTGTGCCAAGTCGTCGTACTCGCACCCCGGAAGATGTTTCCACTTCCTGGCAGATAGATGCTTATAAGTTCGATCTGCCCTTGATTGCAGCACCAATGGATTCAGTGGTCTCACCAGAGACTGCGATTGCCATAGGAAAGCTAGGCGGACTGGGAGTGCTTAATCTTGAGGGCTTGTGGACACGTTATGAGGATCCACGTATTCCACTCGGTGAAATCGCATCGATGCCAGATCAACATGCCACACGTCGTATGCAAGAGATTTATGCCGCACCTATCCGCCCCGAACTTATTAAAGAACGTATTAAGCAGATTCGCGATTCTGGTGTCACCGTTGCGGCATCGCTCTCACCTCAGCGAACCGCCCAACTTCACAAGGCTGTGATCGATGCCGGTGTAGATATCTTTGTGATTCGTGGAACAACCGTTTCAGCAGAGCATGTTGCTGCCGAAAATGAAGCACTGAACTTGAAGAAATTTATCTATGAACTAGATGTGCCAGTTATTGTGGGTGGGGTTGCAACAACAACTGGCGCACTTCACCTGATGCGTGCCGGAGCTGCTGGAGTTCTCGTTGGTTTCGGTGGCGGAGCTGCTCACACCACGCAAACTGTTTTGGGAATTCAAGTTCCGATGGCAACGGCAGTTGCCGATGTTGCGGCAGCTCGTCGTGAATACCTCGATGAATCAGGTGGACGTTATGTCCACGTCATTGCCGACGGCGCCGTTGGAAAATCTGGAAACATTGCAAAGGCAATTGCATGTGGAGCAGATGCGGTCATGATGGGCGCAGCACTTGCAAAAGCTGTTGAATCTCCAGGTCTTGGTTGGCACTGGGGTGCTGAGGCATACCATCCTGAGGTTCCTCGTGGTCAGCGCATGAATGTTGGAACGGTGGGAACACTGGAAGAAATTTTGAATGGGCCATCACATGCATCCGATGGTTCGATGAATTTATTTGGTGCACTACGTCGTGCGATGGCCACCTGCGGATACTCAGATGTGAAGTCATTCCAGCGCGTAGAAATCGTTATGCAGCATGGCCGATAAGCACGGAGTACTTGTCGTCGATTTCGGCGCGCAGTATGCACAGCTGATCGCCCGTCGCGTGCGAGAAGCGAAGGTGTATTCCGAGATAGTTCCATCATCTATTACGGCAGCTGAAGTAAGTGCCAAGAACCCAGAGGCAATCATTCTCTCGGGTGGCCCAGCTTCAGTCTATGCAGATTACGCACCAAAAGTTGATTCAGCAATATTTGCACTCGGTATTCCCGTATTCGGAATCTGTTACGGATTTCAAACAATGGCCGCAGCTCTTGCCGGCGTGGTTGCGCAAACCGGTAAATCAGAGTTTGGTCGCACTCCACTTGATGTGAAGACTGGCTCAAAGATTTTTGCCGGACTTCCAGCATCACAATCAGTATGGATGTCACATGGCGATGCTGTCTCTGAAGTACCTTGTGGCTTTAGTATTTCAGCAGCAACTGCCGATACCCCAATTGCGGCATTTGAGGATGCAACTGGAAAATTAGCTGGTGTGCAATTTCACCCAGAAGTTCTGCACTCAGAACATGGCCAGGCAATCTTGCAGAATTGGCTCATTAACATCGCCGGGTGCATTCCATCATGGACAACTGCGAACATTGCCGAAGAAGAAGTTGCCAAAGCGAAAGCTGCAATTGGCGGCAAGCGAGTAATTTGCGGCCTCTCTGGCGGAGTTGACTCTGCCGTTGCAGCGGCAATTGTGCAGAAGGCGGTGGGAAATCAACTCACCTGTGTCTTTGTCGATCACGGTTTACTACGCAGCGGGGAGTCTGAACAAGTCCAACGCGATTTTGTTGCGGCAACTGGAATCGAACTTGTTGTAGTTGATGCGCGAGAGCAATTCCTTTCCGCCCTGGCTGGCGTGATTGACCCAGAGACAAAACGAAAGATTATTGGCCGCGAATTCATTCGCTCATTTGAATCAGCAGCTCGCGATATTGCAGCTGGCGGTGATGTTGAATTCCTAGTGCAAGGCACCTTGTATCCGGATGTTGTGGAATCAGGGGGCGGCACAGGAACTGCCAATATTAAATCTCACCATAATGTGGGCGGCCTGCCCGATGATTTAAAGTTCGCCTTAATTGAACCGCTGCGCACTCTCTTTAAAGATGAAGTCCGTCAGGTGGGTCTGGAACTCGGATTACCGGAAGAGATTATTTGGCGCCAACCATTTCCAGGGCCAGGTCTTGGCATTCGCATTATTGGTGAAGTGACACAAGAGCGGTTAGATATCTTGCGCGAGGCAGATCTCATCGCTCGCCAAGAGCTAAAAGCTGCTGGTCTTGATCGCGAAATTTGGCAGTGCCCAGTAGTTCTTCTCGCCGATGTTCGAAGCGTTGGCGTGCAAGGCGATGGGCGCACCTATGGTCATCCCATCGTGCTGCGTCCAGTTTCAAGTGAAGATGCAATGACAGCCGATTGGTCGCGAGTTCCCTATGATGTGCTCGAGAAAATTTCTACCCGCATTACCAATGAGGTTCGTGAGGTAAATCGGGTAGTCCTAGATGTTACGAGTAAGCCACCCGGCACTATTGAGTGGGAATAGGAAGAACTAGAATGAAAAAAGTAAGCGCGATTGCCGTATCTGTATTGGTTCTAGCTGGTGCACTCATTTCCGTGCCACAGGCAAGTGCGGCACCAATAGTCTGCAAACCAACAACAGCCAAAGCGCACACGCCCTTAAAGACAGTTCCGCCACAGAAGCCTGCTAAGCCTCTTCCCAAGTCAATGACACTTAAAACAAACTGCGGAGATGTAGTAATAGCACTAGATGCAAATGCACCATTTACTGTTACCCAAATTACCGCACTTGCTAAAGCTGGTTACTACAACAAGTCTCTCTGTCACCGCGAGGCAATTTCTGGCTTTGAAATGTTGCAATGTGGCGATCCAACTGCGAAAGGTGCTGGTGGTCCAGGTTTCACTTTCAACGATGAGAATTTGCCAATAGGTGAGTCGCTGGCATATCCAGCCGGCACCGTTGCAATGGCCAACTCTGGTCCCAATACAAATACAAATGGCAGCCAATTCTTCCTAGTCTTTGGAGATTCACCTGCACTCGGGCCTTCCTATTCAATCTGGGGAAAGATTACAAAGGGGCTTGATGTCTTGAAATACATCGCATCCAAAGGGGTTAATGATCCAAGTGGAATCGGAGCGCCAAAGATAAAGGTTGCTATCGAATCAGTTGTTGTTAAGTAACATAAAGTCGCAAACTTTGAGTAGAACTTTCCTTCATTTGTCATAAATAATGGCCTGAATCTCATAACAAAAGTGAGCAAGTAGAGCGACCTATCTTCAGGGATGCATTTGCTATTAGAATCATGACATTAAGGTAGACAGGTAGCTAGTCACGCTAGTTGGAGAATTCAATATCAGGAGGCAATTGTGTCCGAAGAAGTATTTGCTCGTAGAAGTGAAAACTGGTTTGCGCTCAAGGACAAGCATGGATTCATTTATCGCGAACGTTTACGCAATCAAGGCTACGCCCCAGATGTCTTCATCAATAAACCTGTAATTGGTATTGCTTCCACTTGGTCTGAACTCAATCCTTGCAATGGCCACCTCAACCGAGTCGCAGAAGCCGTAAAGCGCGGAGTCTGGGAATCTGGTGGTTTCCCACTTGAATTTCCGGCCATGTCATTGGGTGAACCAATCATGCGCCCAACAACAATGTTGTATCGCAATTTGCTTGCCATGGAGGCCGAAGAATTAATTCGTGCCAATCCTTTAGATGGTGTTGTGCTTCTTGCAGGTTGCGATAAGACACCTCCCGGATTACTTATGGGCGCTGCAAGTGTGGATCTTCCAACCTTGATGATTACCGGCGGACCAATGCTCAATGGCCGCTATCAAGGAAAGACGCTTGGTTCTGGCACTGCAGTGTGGAAATACAGTGAAGAACTTCGCGCAGGCAAAATGACAATCGAAGAATTCTTTGCGATGGAGAGCTGCTCAGCTCGTTCGGCTGGAAGTTGTATGACCATGGGAACCGCGTCCACGATGGCATGCGTCACTGAGGCCCTCGGTGTGCAATTGCCAGGAAGTGCCGCAATTCCGGCAGTGGATGCTCGCAGATACTCAACATCACATGAGGCAGGCCGTCGCATTGTTCAGATGGTCCATGAAGATCAACGACTTTCTAAAATCCTCACCCGAGAAGCTTTTGAAAATGCAATCCGGGTAAATGCCGCTATTGGTGGCTCAACAAACGCTGTTGTTCACCTCCTTGCAATCGCAGGTCGAATCGGTGTGAAACTAGAACTCGATGACTTCGACCGACTAGCACGCGACGTTCCAGTCTTAGTAAACCTCATGCCATCAGGTAAGTATTTGATGGAAGAGTTCTTTGATGCTGGTGGCCTTCCTGTGGTTATGAAAGAAATTGAAAGCTTGCTCCATACAGATCACATGACTGTTTCTGGAAAAACTGTTGCAGAAAATATTGCGAACGCTAAATCATGGAATGACGATGTCATTACTCCAATGGCCAAGCCGTTCCAGAAAGCGGGCTCGGGCATCGTAGTAGTGCGTGGCTCTCTTGCACCAGATGGGGCTGTTCTGAAAATTTCAGCAGCTACTCCTTCGCTCCTGCAACATCGTGGCGTGGCAATGGTCTTTTATCGCATTGAAGAGTACTTAGAAGTTGTAGATGATCCTGATCTAGATGTCACTCCAGATACTGTTCTCGTTCTTCGTAACGCTGGCCCAATGGGATATCCAGGTTTTCCGGAGGTTGGAAACATGCCATTGCCTAAGAAGATTCTTGAGATGGGCATTACCGACATGGTGCGCGTCTCTGATGCTCGCATGAGCGGAACTGCCTATGGAACAGTTGTACTTCATGTTTCACCAGAGGGTGCCGCAGGTGGCCCACTCGCGCTGGTTGAAAATGGCGATGAGATTGAACTCGATGTTGCGAATCGATCACTTACGCTACATGTGAGCGAAGAAGTGCTGGCGCAACGTCGTGCTAAGTGGAGTAATCCAAATCCGCTTCCTGATCGCGGTTGGTCACGGCTCTATGTGCAACATTTTCAGCAGGCACATTTAGGTGCAGATTTTGACTTCCTGGTAGGTGGAAGTGGATCGGGAATTCCGCGCCACTCACACTAACTAAATAGCATCAACTAAATCACATTAATTAAAATGGTTGGGCGAAGCTCGTCTCTTCTGTAGCTTCTAACTCAAGTAAGCGGTTCCATTTTGCGGTGCGTTCTGAGCCATGGGTTGAGCCAACTTTAATTTGCTGAGCTCTCCATCCTGTCGCTAAATCTGCGAGCCAACTATCTTCAGTTTCACCAGAGCGAGCTGAAACAACAGTCTTAAAGCCGGCCTTGTGAGCACTTTCCAGAACGTGAAGAGTGTCAGAGACAAGCCCATTTTGATTTGGTTTGATGAGAATTGCATTTGCACTCTTCTCCACAATCCCACGTTCAAGTCGTGATTGGCTTGTGGTAAACAAATCATCACCGAGTATTTGCAATTTTTTTGGCGCACCAGAGGCAAACTCACTCCACGCATGCCAGTCATCTTCAGCGAAAGGATCTTCAATAGAGATGATGGGTTGATTCTTCACAAGATTGGTGATGAAATCTACAAATTCTGCCGATGTGTAACTCTGCTTTGCATTATGAAGTTGGTACTGACCATTTTCAAAGAATTGTGTGGAGGCGATATCAAGCGCAAGTGAGACATCAACACCGGGATTTAGGCCAATCTGCTCAATGCATGAGACCACAAAAGAGCATGCATCTTCTATAGTATTGAATGGAATTCCAAGGCCACCTTCGTCTGCAACTAGGTGAGTAACTAGGCCTTTCTCCTGGCCTCGAACCGCAGCAAGCTCTCGGATTGCAACAATCCATGAAAGCGCCTCTGAGAAAGAGTTAGCACCATGTGGAAGTACAAGTACATCTTGAATATCCAATGTGCGGTTTGCATGAGCTCCACCTGAGAGAATATTGACCATCGGCATCGGAAGTAAGAGATTGCCTGTGGGCGTGAAAAAACGGGCCAGTGATTGGTTCTTACTATGCGCTTCCGCCTTTGCGCCAGCAAGCGAGACTGCCAGCGTGGCGTTTGCTCCTAGCTCCTTACGGCTTTCACTGGGATCAATTTCCTTTATTTCATTATCAACTGTGTGGAGGGCAACTTCTTTACCGATAAGTGCTGGTGCGATTTTTGTATTTATATTTGCAACTGCAGTAAATACCGATTTGCCACCGTAGAACTTCTCGGCAAGAGAAGTGCCGGCATCTCGTAATTCAAGTGCTTCATGAGCACCTGTCGAGGCACCTGATGGAACTCGAGCGGTATGAACAGAGGAGTCAGCAAGGGTGATCGCTGCAGCAACTGTTGGGCGACCCCGGGAATCAAGGACTTGGAATGCCTGAACTTTTGTGATCTTCATTGAGATTCCCCGTTGAACAGTTCTAATAAATTCATGGGAGCTGTCTCAGAGAGCGCACCCTTGCATAGCTTGGCCAGCCCGATTTGAGCTGATTCATCTAAATAATTTACTAGTGAAGTTCCTTCAACCCGGGCAAGTGCGATGAGCGCGGTGTGCCAAGCAAGAGATGGTGCGTGTGTAATCTCGCTCTCAGCATCGTATGCCTTAAGGAAATCCTGCGCTGTTTGACGAAGGAGTCCTCGGTTATGAGAATCTTGCTCTCGATAAAATTTACAGAGTAAGTGGGCAGTTAGAAATGCTAAATCAAATACTGGATTACCAGTATGCGTCACTTCAAAATCTAGAATGTATACATCTTGTGCTTCACCGATCATGATGTTCTTCGGTGAAAAGTCGCCATGAACTAGCGTCGTTTTTTCACTCTTTAACTCCTTGACCAAGCTCATAATTCTTGGAGATAAGGACGGATTCTTTCCAGCAACAGTGCCATAGAAGGGAGTAATGCGAAGTTGTTCAAAGAGTAAATCTTCCGAGAATTTCTTTCTTGATTCTTCGGAGTTACGTCCAAAGTTATGCCACGTAGCTAGCGTGTGGCCAAGTTTTGCCCCTATCTCTGGATAGATAACCCCTTCAAGTAAATCCGACTTCCAGACCGTTGCAGAATGTGGAACTCGTTCAAGAACGAGGGTAAATAGATCAGGATCGTAATCAACAAGTGCTGGCACTTGTTGTGGGGAGAGTGCGTGAAAAGTTTCTATCGCATGGGCTTCAACGATGGCCCGGCGTTGATCTGCCTCCCATTTTGTTGCCACCTTTAACTCTGCTAAAGCCTGCTTTAAAACCAAGTCTTTCGATGAAGTCTGAACAGCAAGAACTATATTGGAAACTCCACCAGTCAGGATTTCAACTGTCGCTTTTTCAGTGTCAGAAATGACCCCTCTAGCTTGAAGATATGCAACTACCGTATCTTCAGTGAGAAGTTCAACACTCATTACTTAGATAACTCTCGAAACTGAGAATGCATTATCAACGAAGATGCTTTGTCCTGAAATCGCTGTATTTGATTCGCTGGCTAATAAGTAAGCGCTATTTCCAACGTCTTCCGGGGTAACCAACCTTCCACCTGGGGTTGCATTTTCCACATTCGCTATCTGTGCAGCTGTAAGCAATTTCTCCGCCATTGGTGTTTTTACGATTCCGGGGAGAATTCCGTTAACAAGAATTCCTTTTGCACGACCAAGATCTACCGCCATTGACCTTACTAGTCCGCCGACCGCGGCTTTAGAGACCGTGTAAGACATTTTATCTTGGCGAGTAGATAACTCCCACAGCGAACTTAAGATGACCATTCGCGCACCTTGTTTGATTTTATCGTGGTGCATCAACCCAGCAGTTGCCTCGGTGATTGCGACCACGTTACCTTCGAATACACGTAGCAGCTCTTGAGTCTGACCGCTTATCACACTGTCATTTGTGTTCGTTCCTTGCGCAAAAATAACGGCATCGAATTCAACATCTGCAATCTCAGCCGGAAGATGATCCTTGGTTATTGGCAAGAGAAAAGAGTGGGCAAGTGTTGATGGTGAACGCACCGCGCAGTAAACGTTCCAATCGGCTTTTACAAATCGGGCATGGATAGCCCCACCTAGGGCACCTGTTGCACCAAAGATTAGAACGTTATTTGTTGCCACAAATTAACCCTTGTAGTCATAGCGCGTAAGCATGGAGTGACCAATTGATGCTCTACGCACACGTTCGCGCGCTGTTGATTCAACGAGACCTTGGATATGGCCGCCAGCTGGATAGAGACCAGGAGAGTTGCGCACCGTAAATTTCAGATAAACAGGGGCGGCAACTCGTACTAAGTCTGGAACTTCATAGTGACGAACAGCCCCACCGAAATCATCGGGACCCTCAACGTAAACATCGAGTGGAACATCTACCTGGGCACGAATTGCAGCAATCTGTTGCAGTGAGAGATCTGTTGCAAGATTAAGAGTTGATGCACCTAACTCTTCTAAAATCTTTGCGGTGGCAGGATTAGTGCAAGGCAGCGCAACCGAGGTCTTAAAAATGAAATCTTTCGGCAAATCGCCCTTCTTCTTCGCTTCACCGAGAACGGCAAGTAGTCCTAGATCTCCAACAAGAACGGAGCGAAGTCCAAGACTTGCACCATGGAGCACATCTTCAACTGCATAACGAAGTTGATCAGCACCACGAAGAGTAGGCGCGGCTACTCCGCCAGCGGATGAGACAGGTTGCTTGCCGATATCCCATGCAGCGCGCGGGCCAACAAAGAGACAGACCTCAATCTTTTCTTTCTTGCCTATTGCCACCATCTCCGCGATTTCATCGTCAGTTTGCATCATGATGCCTGAACCTTGGGAGATGCGATCAATCTTTAGTTTACGTTTCTTTGCTTCTTCAAGAACAACCTTGAAGGCTGCTGGACCTTCCACAGATGGAATCTCAATTTTCCAACGACTACCATCTTTAAATCGCTTTGCAGATTCGGGAATTGCATCTGCATCTTGGCTCTGCACACCTTGGTTCTTAAGAAGTGAAATTGACTTCTTCATCGGTCCTTTTGGATCTCGAGTTGAAGGCCAGTTAGCCATAGGTGTAGCCCAATCTTTAGAGGCGAAAATCTATTTCCGCAGTGAATAAAAGTTAAGCGTAAGTGTAACCACTCCTGGACTTACATAGGGAAGAGGTTGGTCACAACCCCTTTGACACCGGGCTTGCAGATAAAGGTCATACCGGACTGTGGCACGGCATCTACTTGGCCATTATGTGCGGTTGTGATTTTCTAGATCTATCTCTGGCGTACACAGATCGAATTGAAAAAATCTGCTTC
>NZ_JBBAMU010000005.1:0-62130 GCF_040402315.1 Candidatus Planktophila sp. | reverse complement strand
CTTGAGGTGCTAGTTCTCGCAAGGGATTCGGGGTTCAAGTCCCCGTTCGGACACAAGTGGGGTGCATTAATGGATATCAGTCAATCACTAGCATTGATTAGACCTATCCCCGATTTCCCTAAGCCTGGGATTCTCTTTCAAGATATCTCCCCTCTGCTGGCTGATCCAGCAGCCTTTGCTACCGTCATTTCAGCCCTCTCTGCTTTTGGTAATGAGATTGATTACGTCGCCGCACTTGATGCGCGCGGATTCATCCTGGGAAGTGCGGTGGCAATAAGTAAGAAGGTGGGATTCGTTCCTATCCGCAAGGGTGGAAAATTGCCGCACACAACTTTTTCGCGGAGTTACAACCTCGAGTATGGCCAAGACAAGTTAGAGATCCATACGGATGCGATGGGCGTCGGTTCGCGGGTTCTACTCATAGATGATGTCCTAGCGACTGGAGGGACTCTTAAGGCGGCAATCTTGCTCATTCAAGACCTCGGTGCAGTGGTAGCTAGCGCGGCGGTGCTGATGGAGATTACCGAACTAGCGGGGCGTGAAAATATTGCGCAACTAGATTCCGCTCCCCCCATATTTTCGTTATCACAGGTATAAATGTGACTACAGTCGGTCTGCATTCAGAAGTGAGAATATTGGGGCAATTCGTGGCAGGATTCCGACGTGGCTGAACTGATTTATTACTGTGGAACTATGGATTCTGGTAAGTCAACCCTTGCGCTGCAGACCGCGCATAACCACAAGTCCCGTGGACGGACCGGTCTTATATTCACAAGTAAAGATCGAGCTGGAGCCGGGCTTATTAGTTCGCGACTAGGTTTGCAATCTGAAGCAATTGAAGTTGAAACCTCGCTTGATATCCATAAATTTGTGGTTGATCATCTATCTGCTGGGGACCGAATTGATTACATCATCTGTGATGAGGCTCAGTTTTATCAGCCCGATCAAATTGATGGTCTGGCAAAGATCGTTGACGGATTAGGTATTGATGTATATGCATTTGGAATCTTGGCTGATTTTCGTACAAAACTATTCCCGGGATCTGCCCGACTGGTTGAACTTGCAGATCGCGTTAACACTTTACAAGTAGAGGCACTCTGCTGGTGTGGGTCACGAGCAACGCACAATGCACGTACGGTTAATGGGGTAATGGTCACTGAAGGTGAACAAGTTGTGGTCGGAGATGTTGGTAGAAGTGAAGATATCGCCTATGAGGTCTTATGCCGTCGACACCATATGCGCCAGGTTACAGCTCGCGCTTCTCGCGCTGGTCATATAAGTTCTGACCCGTTGCCATTTACACAAGTATAGAAATCACAGTCATAGAAGAATAATGAATACACGTGCCTACGCCGCAATGACCGCCGGAGCAGATCTAGTTCCCTATCAATTCGATCGCCGCGAGCTTGGTGGGCACGATGTTGCACTTGATATTGCGTACTCGGGAATCTGCCACTCAGATATTCATCAGGCTCGCGAAGAATGGGGCGCTGCACTCTTTCCTATGGTGCCAGGTCACGAAATCGCTGGCACGGTAATCAGAGTTGGTAGCTCGGTGACCAAGTTTAAGGTGGGTGACCTCATCGGAGTTGGTGTGTTTGTCGACTCCTGTCGCGTGTGTGAAAACTGCAAAGCTGGATTGGAACAATATTGTCTTGAAGGTATGACTGGCACTTACAACAGTTACGAACGAGATGGCACAACACTTGCCATGGGTGGTTATAGCAACTACTTCGTTATCAATGAGGATTACGCAGTACATATTCCTGCCAATCTTCCACTCGAAGGAGTGGCGCCACTTCTATGCGCTGGAATCACTTTGTACTCCCCCATAAAGCATTGGGATGTTGGTCCTGGGAAGAAAGTTGCCGTGATGGGTCTCGGTGGCCTCGGACATATGGGGGTGAAGTTTGCTGCTGCAATGGGAGCTGATGTCACAGTGCTCTCTCACTCTCCGCATAAGGAAGCTGATGCTCGCGCCATGGGGGCGCATCACTTTATTTCCACGCAAGATTTAGCAGTCTTTGCAGCTCATGACAAAGAGTTCGATGTCATCCTTAACACGATTAGTGCTGAACTAGATATCAACCAGTACTTATCACTTCTCAAGCTCAATGGAACACTTGTGGTGATCGGACTCCCAGGCAAGGCATATGCATTACAGGTGGGCTCACTTCTTGGCGCCCGTCGCTCTATCGCCGGCTCAATGATTGGTGGCATTGCAGAGTTACAAGAGATGCTCGATTTCTGCGGGAAACACAATATTGTCAGCGATGTTGAAGTAATTAAGCCCGACTACATCAATGCTGCATACCAGCGAACTGTGGCAAGTGATGTGAAGTATCGCTTCGTGATTGACACATCAGCGCTTTAAATCGAATTTAGGAATGTTGCCAGCAATGGTGCTATCACTAGCGCCGGCAACAGGTTTGCAACAGCTATCTTTTTGATATTCAGCAATCGCAAACCGATACCGACCAGCATCAGCCCCCCACAAATGGTCATGGCATCGATTTGATACTGCTCTAGAACTGAGCCGGCGAAGAAACCGATGACCGTCCAGAAGCCTTGATAGATTGCCACTGGAATTATGGATGCCATCACGCCTATTCCCAAAGTCGATGCAAATGCCATCGCCGCAAAAAAATCGAGCGAAGATTTGAGAATTAACTGATCTAAACCTTGAGACATCCCATCGCTAACGCTTCCGAGAATCGCTAGTGGACCAATCACAAATAAAAGTGAGGCGCTGACGAACCCTTCGACAAAGGGACTATCACTGGATGCCTTAAATCTTTTTCTCAAATTCTCACCAAAGCTTTCAACCCGCTGCTCAATTCTGAGTGCGGTACCCAACAGACCCCCAAGGAGCATGGAGGCAAGAATTAAGAGCAGTGGCGAACCATCTGGAAGTGAATCTTTGAATTGGCTGGACCATAGGGGAATCAGGGCTGATGTGGCCCCCAAAATAGTGATGAGTCCCAAAATATCAGTAATCATCTTCTGCGATTTCTTCGGCAATCGCCCACCTAAGGCTATTCCAATCGCACAACCGAAGATGATGGTGAGCAAATTTACTACTGTTCCGAGGCCCACAAACATTGTGCCATTATAGACTCATCAAGTGAACTTTGCATTTATCTTTGAAAGTCTCCGTCCCCATAAAACGGTACCGATAACTCCATGGACTGCGCAAGGTCTTTGGGATCTGACTCCCCTTCGAACTGGCATACTCTTTTTTGGTTTAGCTATCTTTGGTTTAGGTGATTCACTCCTTATTCAAGGCGGGATTGGAAATACACCGTGGACGGTCTTCGCAGAGGGCTTAACGTTAAAGACTGGGCTAAGTATCGGATGGGCAACTTTTATTATTAGTGTGTGCGTGATGCTCATCTGGATTCCACTTGATGAGCGCGTAGGTTTCGGAACGATTTCAAATATCGTCATTATTGCAACATTTATTCAAGTAGGGACAATCATTTTTCCTAAGCAGAATAACTTTGCTTTCGGAGTTATCTTTGATCTACTCGGAATTGCACTTGTCGGACTTGGCTCCGCTCTCTACATCACCTGTGGCCTCGGTCGTGGTCCCAGGGATGGTGCCATGACCGGAATTCATTACAAGACGGGAGTGCGGGTGGGTCGAGTGCGCATGGCAATTGAGGTGACAGTCTTAATTATTGGCTGGTTCCTAGGTGGCACTGTTGGGCTCGGAACTGCCCTATTTGCGCTACTCATAGGACAATCCGTGGCCATTTTTTTAGGTCTATTGGCGCGTTTAACCCACAAGTACGTCTAAGTACCTACTAGCGTTTCACCATCTCCCCTTGGTCTGTGAGCCGTAATTTCACACGAGGTCGCAAACACCCTCGATAAAAAATTAGAAAGGTAATTCTATGTTGGATTCTCATTTTAAGATTAAAGAACGCGGCTCCTCAATAGCCCAAGAGGTTAGAGGCGGGCTAGTTACCTTCTTTACAATGGCATATATCGTGGCACTTAACCCATTGATCCTCGCCACAACTGATGGAGCTGGAGAATTCATCGGAGGCGGAGATAGAACCAACGCCATCATTATTGTCGCCGCCGGAACTGCTCTTATCGCCGGTATTTTGACCATCCTGATGGGCGCTGTAGCTAATTTTCCTTTAGCGCTCGCCACCGGTCTTGGCTTAAATACCTTTGTCGCTGTCTCCATCGCTAAGAACGCTACCTGGGCTCAAGCTATGGGCTTAGTTCTTATTGAAGGTATCTTGATTCTCATTCTGGTTCTAACCGGATTTAGAATAGCCGTCTTCAAGGCGATTCCAACAGCCCTCAAAGTTGCAATATCCGTGGGCATCGGATTGTTTATCGCTCTGATTGGCTTAGTTGACAGTGGTTTCGTAAGACGTACTCCGAATGTTGTTTGGGGCAGCACGAACTCCAAGCCTTCTGCAGTACCACTAGAACTTGGTGATGGCGGAACGCTTGTTGGCTGGCCTATCGTCATCTTCGCATTTGGTCTCTTTCTCACAATCATCTTGATGATCAAGAAAATCAAAGGTTCGATTCTGATTGGAATCATCACTTCAACAATTCTCGCGCTCATAGTTGAAAC
Organism: Candidatus Planktophila sp.; assembly: GCF_040402315.1. Lineage (GTDB taxonomy): Bacteria > Actinomycetota > Actinomycetes > Nanopelagicales > Nanopelagicaceae > Planktophila. The sequence continues at coordinate 57,530 of NZ_JBBAMU010000005.1, read as the reverse complement.
TCAGTTCAAGGTTGGCAACAGTTTCATCAGTCCTACTGAATCAAACCCAAGAGGCTGGGGGCTAAATACTCCGGCACTACCTAAGGATGCGTCAGGCTCTCTTAATTTGACTGATACTCCACGTTTTGATTCCCTAGGTTTGGGCTTCGATGACATCTTCGGTGCATTCACCAATCCGAAAACTGGCGCTTTGGCAGCATGCCTACTTGTCTTCACCCTATTACTCGCAGATTTCTTCGACACCATGGGAACAATGACTGCTATTGGAAACCAAGCGGGCTTGGTCGATAAAGACGGCAATGTCCAAGGTGCTAACCGAATCCTCGTTGTTGACTCAATAGCGGCAGCCGCTGGTGGAGCTGCGGGTATTTCATCGAATACCAGTTACATTGAATCTGCATCCGGAGTAGGTGAAGGTGCTCGCACTGGCCTAGCCTCTATCGTTACTGGAATTGCGTTCTTGTTGACAACATTCCTGGCACCGCTCGTAGCAATCATTCCTTATGAGGCTGCAACTCCAGCTTTGATCATTGTTGGATTCCTAATGATGGGACAAGTAAAACACATCCAATGGGATGACCTCGGGATTGGTATCCCAGCTTTCCTCACCATCATCTTGATGCCATTTAGTTATAACATTTCAGTTGGTATCGGCGCTGGGTTCGTAACCCACGTTGTTATTCGCATAGTTCAGGGACGTCGCACGGAAGTACATCCTTTGCTACTTCTTGTCTCTGGTCTCTTCATGATCTACTTCTTATCATCTCCAATTAATGCTTGGATTTAATAAGTAAGCTTTCGCCTAGAAGGGCCCGCATCGAAAGATGTGGGCCCTTCTAGCTTTAGAGAGACCAATCGATCGGAGAAATTCCGCGCCGTTCTAGTTCTTGGTTCACTCGAGAAAAAGGCTTACTACCAAAGAAGCCTCGATATGCACTTAACGGACTTGGATGGACACTTTCAATGCTGTGATTGAAAAGATATGAGAGCTCCTGGGCACTTTTTCCCCAGAGAACTCCAACCGCGCCCTGTGCTGCTGCGGCTTGCGCAATCGCAGTCGTGATTTCCTGCCAGCCAATACTTGTATGTGCGTTGCTCTGTCCGACTCGTGTTGTCAGAACCCGATTAAGAAGGAGTACACCTTGGTCCCGCCATTTGGAGAGGTTCCCATTATTCGGAGGCCTGACACCAAGATCGCTCACCAACTCTGTAAATATATTCTTTAGCGAAGCAGGAAGCGGCTTAATCTCAGAGTTAACAGAGAAGGCTAAGCCGTGGGCATTGCCGCGGGTGGGATAGGGGTCCTGTCCGAGGATGACACACTTGATGCTGGCTAGATCCATTTCGCATGACGAAAAGATCTGATCAATACTCGGTGCAATGGAGTCTTTGGAAATTGAATTGAGAATTTTCTCAATCGCAGGAGCTAACGGGTCAAGCACACTGTTCCAACTAGAGTGCACGGGCAAAAAATCGCGACCCATCGTGACTTACTTCCATCGGCAAATCAAAGACATGAGACATATGCTCTGAGGTAATCACTTCATTAATCGGGCCCGACACAGCCACAAGCCCATCCTTGAGAATGAGCGCATGTGTTGTGCAAACTGGAATCTCTTCTATATGGTGCGTCACAAGAATAGATGCTGGGGCAAGTGGATCAGCTGAAAATACGCTAAACCTTTTAAGGAGATCTTCGCGCCCACCTAAATCCAATCCAGCAGCTGGTTCATCCAAAAGAAGTAATTCTGGATCGGCCATCAAGGCGCGCGAGATTTGAACACGTTTACGTTCACCCTCACTCAGCGTGCCATACTCACGATCAGCAAGTTCGCGAACACCGAATGTTGTTAAGAGGGCAACTGCTCTCGATTCATCCCATAGGTCATAGGCCTCATTCCAACGTCCTAGAATCGCATATGCAGCCGTCAGAACTACATCGCGTACTTTCTCATCGTGCGGGATATCTTCTGAGATAAGAGCTCCACAAATACCAATACGGGTACGAAGTTCCCAGAGATCGATCCTGCCCATCTGCTTATCAAGTAAAAAGACAGTTCCAGAAGTGGGGAACATCCTTGTTGCCAAAATTTGCAGAAGAGTAGATTTACCAGCGCCGTTCGGTCCGAGAACAACCCATCGCTCCCCCGGGGAGATTGCGAAATTCAGGGGCCCTAATATGATTTTTTCGCCTCGCCGGACAGAGACATCACGTAGCTCTAAAACGCGATTATTACTCATAGGTGACAAAAGATATATCGTCATTCTATAAATCACTCGCAAATTGCGAACGAAGTGAACGTGATTCGCGATAACCTCACCCATATGAGCGCGGAGAAGAGTCACTACACGGGTCTAATTCTCGTATCTGGAGTCGACTCCCCCGGAATCACTAAAGCTCTCTTTGAGGCCCTGGCTCCCTTTGCCGTAACTATTTTGGATATCGAGCAAGTAGTAATCCGTGAGCGCCTTATTCTCACCGCACTTATTTCACTTAATCCTGATCACGCCGAAGCAATAGAAGCAGACCTTAATGAATGTGCCGAAAAATTGGCTGTCGATATCGCCACATCTTTCGGTTCCCAAGAAGATGCCTCCATTGCTGCCAAGACCGGACTCGTTCACGTTGTTCTTTTGACGACAGAGCTACATCCTCGCGCAATAGCAGCAGTTGCGGAAGCAATTTCTGAAGAGCAAGGAAATATTGAGCGTATTCATCGGACGGCTAGCTATCCCATCACTGCAATTGAGCTAACCGTGTCTGGCGCCAACACGACAGAGCTACGTCAATCACTGGCCGCCGTATCAAATGAATATTCTATCGATATCGCAGTCTCTCCTGGCGGTCTGATGCGTTGGGCAAAAAAGTTGGTTGTGCTAGATGTTGACTCGACTCTTATTCAACAGGAAGTCATTGATCTATTGGCAGCACATGCTGGTGTTGAGGAGCAGGTACGAGAGATTACCGAACGTGCGATGCGTGGCGAGCTCGATTTCAAAGAAAGTCTTGAATCCAGAGTTGCTCTGCTCGAAGGACTTCCAGAAACAGTATTAACTGATGTGCGAGAGAAGATAGAACTAACCCCTGGAGCCCGAACTCTGATCGAAACTCTGCATAAGCTTGGCCATAACGTAGCTGTTGTTTCAGGTGGCTTCACCGCTGTGATTGAACCGATACTTAAAGATTTGGGCATCTCCCATTATCGAGCAAACACTCTGGAAATAATTGACGGCAAGCTCACTGGAGAAATTGTTGGTGATGTAATCGACCGGGCCGCTAAGGCAGTCGCCCTTCGTGATTTTGCCAAACTTGTCGGTGTTGAACTAGAACAAACGATTGCTATCGGCGATGGTGCCAATGATCTGGATATGATTGCAATCGCCGGTATGGGAATAGCATTTAATGCCAAACCGGCTGTCAAGGCCGCCGCAGATAGTTCTGTGAGCGCACCATACTTAGACTCAGTTCTCTATCTTCTTGGAATTTCACGTGCGGATATTGAAGCAGCAGGCGCTAGCCGGCAGTAATTACAGTCGACAGGCGTGAATATCAGTTACGAGAATTCCCCGCGCACCCAGTGCCCAGAGTTCGTCCATCAATCGATTGGTATCTTTACGTAGCACCATGGCACGCACGGCAACCCAGTCTGGTTTCTGCAGTGGTGAAATGGTTGGAGATTCTAAGCCCGGTGTGATTGTACAAGCTTTGTCAACGGTAACTTTGGGGATGTCATAGTCAAGAAGTACATACTGCCTGGCAGTGACAACACCTTGTAGGCGACGAATGAGAATCTCTAACTCCGCAGCTGCAGCTGGCGCCTTGCCCTTAATCAAAATCGCCTCTGAGACCAATATCGGTTCACCGAAGATTGCTAAACCGGCCTGGCGAAGAGTGTTTCCAGTGCTAACAACGTCGGCAATGAGATCTGCTACTCCTAGTCTGATACTGCTCTCTACGGCGCCATCTAGTCGAACAACGTCTGCCTTAATATTCAAATCTGATAGGTGTTTTTGCACCAGCCCTGGATATGCCGTGGCAACTCGTTTACCACTAATAGATGCTAGGGACAGTTTCTCTTGCGCTGGTCCCGCAAATCTAAATGTTGATCCACCAAAATCGAGCGGCAGAATCTCTTGTGCATCGGCCCCAGAATCAATGAGGAGATCCCTCCCCGTAATTCCAGCCTCTAACTCACCAGAGCCAACATAGATTGCGATATCGCGCGGACGAAGATAATAAAATTCAACACCATTAGCGGGGTCAATCAGAACGAGATCCCTTGAATCAGTACGTTGGCGATATCCGGCCTCTTTCAGAATTTCAACAGCAGCATCTGCAAGTGAGCCCTTATTGGGAACAGCTATTCGTAACATGAATCTCCCTGTTTTTCTTCAGAGGTACTTATAAATATCAGTAGGTGTGAGACCGCGAGCAAGCATCATCGTTTGAAGATGGTAAATCAGTTGGCTAATTTCCTCGGCTAGGGCCTCATCTGACTCATGTTCAGCCGCTAACCAGACTTCACCAGCCTCTTCCAGGATCTTTTTTCCGATCGTGTGAACCCCGGCATCTACAGCAGCGACGGTCGCCGAACCCTCGGCGCGCTCAGCCAGCTTTTGCGATAACTCAAGCCAGAGTGAGTCAAATGATTTCACGGCACTACTTTACTAGACCGAGACACGGCTTGAGCCCGGATTAGCGAAGAGAAGCTTGCGTGCGTAATTGCTCAATCATCATCGCTGGATCATCGGCGTTAAAGACGGCGCTGCCTGCCACGAAAGTGTCGGCCCCAGCTTCGCGCGCGATATCTATAGTTGCTAGCGAAATTCCACCATCGACTTGGAGCCAAATAGGTCGACCACCGATTAATTTCCTCGTCTCTTGAACCTTGGCCATCATATTTTCCATAAATTTTTGTCCACCAAAGCCCGGTTCGACCGTCATGATCAGGACCATATCGATCAGATCGAAGTACTCTGAATAATCGTTGATAGCAGTATTTGGTTTCAGAGCGATAGAGGCCCGAGCTCCGTGGCGCTTAATCTCCTTCAAAGTACTGCGAATGTCAGAAGTGGCCTCGACATGGATAGTAACGCTGGCTGAACCGGCTTCTGCATATTGAATCGCAATCAAATCCACATCAGCAACCATCAAATGAGAATCCACTGGGATTGGGCAACTCCCAATAATCTCTGTTGCGGCCTGAAAGTCGAAAGTCATGTTTGGAACAAAAACATTGTCCATGATATCCAGGTGGATCAAATCACTTGCCTGCGCAATCTTGGCAATCTCTGCCTCAAGATGTGCAAAATCTGCATTCAGAATACTCGGTGTGATACGAACATCGTTTGACATGACTAGAGTTTATCTCCTCTTGCGAAAGAGAGCTAAGAACATCGCATCCGTGCCGTGCTTGCTGGTCCACAGGGATAAAGATTCATCACGGACTGCACCCTCAAGATTAGACGGCAAATATTGCGAAATCTCAATCTGCTCCAGCTCTGGATGGTCTTTAAGAATACGAAGAACTTCACCGGACGTTTCCGAGAAATGTGGGCTGCATGTTGCATACCCAAATACTCCCCCAGGATTAAGAACTGAGATTGCAGCATCTGATAGCTCTCTTTGTAGCACCAACAAACCTCGGAGATCTTGCACTGTTCTTCGCCAGCGAACCTCTGGTCTTCGCCGCAAGGCACCCAAACCTGTGCATGGAACATCAGCCAAAATCGCATCGTAGCTCTGTCCAAGTGCTGCAATATCTCTGGCATCACCAACTTGAACCGGAAATTTACCTATGACGTTTTTGACAAGTTTTGCACGCGCCTCGGAAATCTCATTGGCCGTAAATTCTTGACCATTCACATTTGCAAGATGGGCTAGAAGAGCGGCCTTTCCACCAGGTCCTGCACATAAGTCCAAGATTGATGTGGCTTGCCTAGTCGCAAGTGAGAAGACGTGTGCCACCAATTGCGAACCTTCATCTTGCACTCCGGCTTTGCGATGTCTAATAATATCGAGTGAGCCTGGGGCACCATCAAATCTTGCGCCATAGGGTGAATACTCTGTTGCAACCGCGCCTAGCTCTACCAACTCTGACTGAGTTGAATCCCCTGGCCAGGATACAAGTGTTGGCATTGCTGGAACGTTATTGGCAGCTAGCTCTTCCTCCACTCGTGCAAGATCTTTGAGTAAATCAAGATAGGCCGAGACAATCCACTCTGGGTGCGAATACCGGATAGCTAAGCGCGCAATCGGGTCCGACATTAATGAAGTGGGTTCAAGCCATTGTTCTAAGGTTTGTGAGCTGACTTTGCGAAGTATTGCATTGACAAAGGAAGCCTTCGATTCACCAATAACTTTTCGGGCAAGCTCGACAGTTGCCGAAACGGCAGCATGGGTTGCTACGCGCATCTCAAATAGCTGATGGACTCCCATTCTGCAGATGTCTACGATGCCAGCGTCCACTTCCGATAATGGACGATCCGATACTTGCTGCAGAATGTAGTCATGTCGTCCTTGCATTCGCAGAGTCCCGTAGAGAAGTTCGGTGACGAAACCCTTGTCTCGCATCTCGAAATTCGAGGCTGACAGGGCTTTTGGCAAGAGCAGATTCGAGTATCCCCCATTGCGATTTACTTCGGTGAGTAAATCGAAGACCAACACTCTGGAAGCATCAGGTTTGGGTGATTTAAAGGTATCTCTGCGTGGCTTAACCAAAGAGATCTCCGGCAGTCAATCTTGCTCCATTTGCCCATTCAGTTGCAGGCATTCTCGATTTCCCAGACGGTGTGATGTAACTGATTTCAAGGGCGGTGGTGGCGGTTCCCACGTAAAACTTCTTATTCTCAAAAAGGAGAACACCGGGTTCTAACTTAATCTCACTCATAAGCGGAGTATCAATCTTTACCGTGGAACTTCGAAAAATAGTCCAAGACCCAGGAATGGATGTGAATGCGCGGATTCTATTTGATATGACATCGCCTGATTGCGACCAATCAATGCGTCCCTCTTCCTTGCTCAATTTAAGGGCTCGGGTAGCGCTGTGATTCTCTTGTGGCGTGGGCTTAACTCCAGACTTCATAAGTTCTAACGTGTGAAGAATTGCTTCCGCTCCTAATTCTGCCAATTCAACGAAGAGTTCATCACTGGTGATATCGGCATCTAGCGCGAATCGATTCTGGGTATAGATCGGTCCAGTATCCATACCATCGTCCAATTTAAATATAGTGACGCCTGAGACTTTATCTCCGGCTTCAATCGCACGTTGCACGGGTGCTGCCCCACGCCATCTTGGCAAAAGTGAGAAATGCAGATTGAGTGAACCGTAACGAGGTAGATCGAATACTCGTTTTGGCAATATGACACCGTATCCAATTGTGATTAGGACATCGATATTCGCTAGATAGGAATCAAAGCTGGCATCTCGCTCTGGTTTGTAGACTTCAATCCCATTCTCATTACCCCATCCTGAGACAGCTGATTCACTGAGGCTTTGACCTCGACCAGATGGTCGATCAGGTGGCGTGATGACACAGAGCAATTCATGATCAGAGGCGAGCAGAGCATCCAGGGACGGGATAGCTACTTCAGGTGTTGCTGCTACCGCGATTCGCAATTAAAGACTCAATCCAGGCTTGTCTTGCTTAAAAAGACTGTGCGGTGAAACCTTAATTATTGGCGAAGATCCCGATTGACCGGCGAATCCGAACCAATCGGATTCTCGAATCTCCTTCATCGCTATTTTGCGATCTTCATCGGAGAGTCGATCAATGAAGAGAATTCCATTTAAATGATCTGTTTCATGCTGGAGCGCTCGGGCTAGAAGTTCCGTTCCCTCAATAGTGACAGGTTCACCATGCATGGTAAATCCTCTTGCTACTGCTCTAAATGCACGAGGAGTTGGATAGATAAGTTCTGGGAAACTTAAGCAGCCCTCATCCCCCTCCTGCATCTCTTCGCTCAAATCAAGGGTCGGATTAATCAGATGCCCGATGGCTTCATCCACATCCCAAACAAATACTCGAAGTGGAACACCAATCTGCGGCGCGGCAAGTCCAGCACCCGGTGCATCAAGCATTGTTTCGGTTAGGTCTTTCACAAGCGTTCGCAGCTCTTTATCAAAGTTGATTACTTCCGAAGCCGGCGTAACAAGAACCGGATCTCCGAAGTGACGAATTTCCTTGATAGACATGGCTTAATCTTACCTATCGCGAGAGCGAATAGGGATCAATCCGCAGCGTTGCCAACTTCTTCCTCGTTGCACTTCGTCGTCGTTGGAACTCATGCATCAGTAGAACTAGCGCCTCACCGTCCTCAAGTGGAGCAAGTAAGAGAATCCGATCCGATGAACTGTTCAGAGTTGACGGTCCAAGAATTCTCGTGGACGCCGGAAGTCTGCCCTCATCACGCGACTTATTTAAGGCTCTGACCAAAGTTGCCGATTCAGTACTATCAATATCAAGTGAGATAGACCTCACGAAAGGAGGAAGGGAGGCCTCGATACGCTCTTGCAATTCTCGTCGTGAAATTAGTGATGGTTTCCATGAAGCAAGGGCACCCACTATCGGATTGGAGTGATTGATGACTAGTAAGGCGATACCGGAGGCGTTCAATAGCGCAGCATGAGTAAAGAAGATTTCCCGGGCTCGCTCTTGCGCTCTGAGGTCTGATTGGTTGAGCAACTTCTCACCATCAAGAATTACGATAGCGGCATATCCATCGGCCGACATTGGAGCTGACCCAGGTGTGGCAATGACGATTCCAGAACTCATTTGAAAATCATCAACCATCTTCTCGGCTTCACAGAGTGTGATCGGAACACCTGGTAGGGCTACTCCGATTTCTTGGGCGAATCGCTCACTGCCGCGATTAAGAAGAAAAGGTTCAAGCCCGGCACAGTAATGACAGACCCAATCAGAATAGATATTTGCACAGAGTGAACAAGAGATAGCTGTCGCGGCGCCCTTCTTCTCTAGACGACCGCCGCATGAACAAAGAGAGATATTTCGACATCGACTACAACTAATTGATTGCGAATATCCCTTTCTGGGCGCGACAAAGAGAATCGGTCCTTGTTTGACCAAGTGGCGAAGCTCGCTAATGATTTTACCTGGGAGTAGCTCTGAAAACTCCTGCTGAAAAGTATCAACTCGAATCTTTTGCTTAGCGCCTTTGAATTCAAACCAGCCGATATCGATTAGCCGAGCGACTTCGGCACTGGGGCTATAACCAACACAATAGATGGCAATATTTTCCGTACGTGCACGCAAAATTGCGATGTCACGAGCGTTCCACCCCGGAGCTCGAACCTCAAAGAGTTGCTCCGATGATTCATTGAAGATAATAATCGATGATAAATCAGGACTATCAACGAAAATTGAACTTCTTGTCCCGACAATAATTTGCGATGAAGTCGTCCTAGCGCGGAGAAAGTTCTCATATCTTTCACTTCGCGGTAGATCTGAATCCAGAATGAGCGCTTCTGGAAAATGCTTAGCCAACCGAAGCACTGACCTGTTATCTGGAACTATCACCAGGATTGAACCACTCCTCCGCAGACTCTCGACGTGTCCGGCCAGAATCTGGAAAGGATCTTGGTATGCGGGTAGTTGAAGGTACTGACGTACCGCTGATTGACCCGGTCTTTCGATAGTCTCATGGATCCACTGCATCTTCTCAACACTGGCAACACGCGGAGGGATCGCAGAACGAATTACGTCGTAAGGATGACAAGCCCATCTGGTTGCAACGAGTGCAATCAAATCTAAGGAGCGATTAGATGCGACGGGAACCCGGGAAATCACTTTAGTGATGCTCTTAAGCCTTCGCCCCGAATTGATGGCTATGCGCTCTAGCACCAGTGCTTCACACTCTCTGCCATTGAATGGAACCTGAACTCGAACACCTACGCCTACTTGGGAATCTAGATTGTCGGGAACTAGGTATTCATAACTCTGATCTAGATGAAAAACACCACTATCTACCCACACGCGAGCGACAGGTTTTTCAGTTGTGCTGATCTCTGGCGCAAGACGAACTACTTCGCGCTTAAGACGCAGTGGCCTCGTAAGTGCCACGGTGTGCAGGTAACCTATTTAACAGCTGCCTGCAGTTCGGCTACGCGATTAGTTACTTCCCATGTGAAATTAGGAAGCTCGCGACCGAAGTGACCATATGCAGCAGTCTGAGAATAGATAGGACGCTTGAGATTTAAATCGCGAATGATTGCAGCTGGACGTAGATCAAAGACTGATGTCACAGCGTTCTGGATCTTCTGAACCGGAACGGTCTCAGTCCCAAATGTCTCCACGAAAACTCCAACTGGCTGAGCTTTTCCGATTGCGTAAGCAACTTGAACTTCACAGCGGCGAGCTAAACCAGCTGCGACCACGTTCTTGGCAACCCAGCGCATCGCATAGGCAGCCGATCGATCCACCTTCGATGGATCTTTTCCTGAAAATGCTCCACCACCATGGCGAGCCATGCCGCCATAAGTATCAACAATAATTTTGCGACCAGTAAGACCGGCATCACCCATAGGTCCACCAATAACAAAGCGCCCTGTTGGGTTAATCAGGATTCTCATATCTTTGCGAGGAAGATCAATTTTTGCCAAAATTGGCTCAATTACTTGGGCTATCACCTCGGAGGTGAGTTGCCCGGCAACATCAACTTCTTCTGCATGCTGACTTGAAATAACAACAGTGTCGAGTGCGATCGCTTTATCTCCGTCATATTCAATGGTGACCTGTGTTTTGCCGTCAGGGCGAAGATATGGAAGGGCTCCAGACTTTCTCACCTTTGAAAGCTGCTGCGCTAATTCGTGTGCAAGCCAGATGGGTAGCGGCATAAGTTCTTTGGTGTCATCGCATGCATAACCAAACATGAGCCCCTGATCGCCAGCCCCCTGCAGGTCAAGTGGGTCGACCGCAGATGCAACACGGTGTTCAAATGCGTCATCCACACCTTGTGCGATATCTGGTGACTGCTGACCAATAGAAATTGAAACGCCACAACTATTTCCGTCGAAACCTGTAACGGAAGAGTCATAACCAATACCAATCACAGTATCGCGGACAATTCCCATGACATCGGCATAACCATTAGTCGTCACTTCACCAGCTACGTGAACCTGACCTGTGGTGATCAGCGTTTCGACAGCTACCCGACTTGCAGGGTCTTGCGCTAGCAGTGAATCGAGAATCGCATCTGAGATTTGATCCGCAATCTTATCTGGATGGCCTTCGGTAACAGACTCTGAAGTAAATAGACGTTTTGACATTGCTCTAACCTAACTGATTAAGGGCATGGTCGAGTAGTTCTTGGGCAAGCGTGTCCTTGGTGGTCTTGCCCACTTTATAACTCGCCCCACCGCTGGTGAAAATCTCCCCAAAAGTCGTCTCGCTATTGAAGATATCTCCCCCAGAAATATCGTTGAGATAGAGGATATCGGCTCCCTTAGCTAGCATTTTTCGTTGTGCTGCAGTTGCATCATGGGAAGTTTCGGCGGCGAATGCGACCACTATCTGCTTCACCTTAACCTCTTGAAGACTCTTGAGAATATCTACATTCTCAGTCAACTTGATACTAGATAGTGAATCTTTCTTAATTTTCGAATCTTGCACATGCTCAGGCCGGGCATCAGCAACTGCTGCTGCCATTACCAGGACATCACATAGAGTAAATTCTTGATGCAATACATCGTGCATCTCGGACGCAGTCTCCACATGAATAGTTCTGACACCTTCGATATCTGGCAGTGACGCATTTGCCGATACAAGTACGACATCAGCCCCTCGTCGAAGCGCTTGAAGTGCAACGGCGTAACCCTGCTTTCCTGAAGATTGGTTTCCAATAAATCGGATGGGATCGATAGGTTCGCGCGTTCCACCCGCACTGACCAGAACTTTCTTTCCTAAGTAATCTGATTTCACCTGAGTTACTTCCGAGAAAGCTTGGAGAATCTTTACCGTGTCTGGAAATCTTCCCTGGCCAACATCACCGCTTGTAAGTGCGCCGACAACCGGATTTAGGACGCGAAACCCACGCTCTCGCAAAACGAGCACATTTGCAGTTGTTGCTTTATCACTCCACATATTCGGATGCATCGCCGGGACAATCAGAACCGGAACATCTGCGGCAAGAATGACATTAGTCAGAAGATCATCGGCTCGACCCGCAGCTATCCTTGCGATCAGGTCGGCGGTTGCTGGGGCGATGATGATGAAATCAGCCTTCTTAGCTAATGAGACGTGACGAACTTCCGCTACGTTTTCAAACACTTCGGTGGTGACAGCGCGGCCAGAGAGAGCTTCCCATGTTGCTGCGCCTACGAAGTTTAAACTCGAAGGGGTGGGAACGACGGTAACGAGAAAACCAATATCTTGCAGGCGGCGAAGCAAATCACAGGACTTATAGGCAGCTATTCCACCACCAACACCGAGAATTACTTCGCGGCCATGTCCTTGCATAACTATTTTGGAGCTAATTAAGCAGTTGGCTCAAGATTTTCGATTGTCAGCAAACCTTCGTTAATTTCACGAAGTGCAATCGAAAGTGGCTTCTCGTGGACGTGAGTGTCTACAAGTGGACCAACATACTCAAGCAGGCCCTCGCCTAGCTGTGAATAGTAAGCATTGATCTGACGGGCACGCTTTGCCGCATAGAGAACGAGTGAGTACTTTGAACCTGCTTTATCTAGGAGCTCATCGATTGGTGGATTAGTGATTCCGTCCATGTGTGCACTCATCTGTGTACTCCTTAAAAAGTGATATTCGCCGAACTAGGCAGATGCTAATTCTATCAGGCTTGCAACCACCTTCTCGACCTCATCATTTACTAGGACTTTATCGAAGAAAGAGGCTGCAGCTAGCTCTTCCTGCGCCAAAGCCAGTCGGGAGGCTCTGCGCTCTGCGCTATCTGTGCCTCGACTTTCTAGCCTTGAAACCAATTCCTCCCAGCTAGGGGGTTCAAGGAAGACGAGTACTGACTCTGGAATCTTTTCCTTTACCTGCTTGGCACCCTCGATCTCTATCTCGAGCAGAACGCTGTGACCTGCATTCAGAGCCTGATCAACTGGTAATCGTGGTGTTCCATAACGAGCTCCAGCAAACTCGGCCCATTCTAGAAAATAATTTGCGTCTATTGCAGCATCGAATTCGAATCCACTTAGGTAGTGATAGTCGACGCCTGCTACTTCATTAAACCTCGCCGGACGAGTTGTTGCGGAGACAATAACGACGAAATCAGATGCTTCACGTAACTTCTTGGCAACGGTGCTCTTGCCTACTCCTCCGGGACCAGAGAGAACAATCAGCTTTCCTCTGCGAAGTGGTGTTGGCAATTCAAATTCCTTTAGTAGGGCTGCTCGCTGGTAGCGTCCTAGACCTTGAATCCGACGAGTGCTGGAGATTTCAAGTTTTTCGAGTAACGCCTTGCCGCGAATTTTACCCACACCACTCTTTGATTCAACCATTTCTAGAACACGCATCTTGGCGATTACTTCATTGCTCTGAGCTAAAGAGATAACCTCAGCAATAGTCAATTCTCCACTTTTTATCCGAGATTTCACCTCTGAGCGCTCTTGTCTGGAAGCTTTCGCCTTCGCCAGCGCGTTAATACGCTCGGCGGGAGTCAGTTGCGGCGGCGTACCCATGTTTTTAACTTACTGCAGAATAACTTCTGCGATTGCGCGAGCAGCAGAGGTCATAGCCTGCGCGCCTTGTGCCCACGCCTGCGTGATAGGACGTCCAATAACTACATAGCTAGCTCCAGCGGCCATCGCTGCCCTAGGAGTCATGGTTCGCTTTTGATCATCGTTTCCGGAACTACCTGCGGGGCGAACTCCAGGTGTGATGATGTGAACATCATTTCCTACTGAAGATCGTATCGCTGCTATCTCAAGCGGTGAGCAGACAATGGCCCGAGCACCAGCTGCCACAGACATCTTTGCGAGTGAAACCGCACTCTCCAGTGCGTTATTTGCGAATCCTATTTGAAAGAGATCCGCTTCAGATAGTGAGGTGAGAATAGTTACAGCCGTGACGTCTGTGGAAGGGAGAGCTTGCACCGCCGCGTCAATCATCGCTCGACCGCCAGCAGCGTGAACGGTGAGAAATCTTGGTTGCAATGATTGAACAGCGGATGCGGCAGCTCCCACTGTGTGCGGGATATCGTGAAGTTTTAGATCCAGGAAGATGTCTGCATCCGTTACGTCTTTCATACGCGCTACACCGTCATGACCAAATGTGAGGAAAAATTCAAGACCCAGTTTATAAACACTCACATAGTCCTGGGTTGCTTCAATCCAGCGTTGTGCGGTATCCAAATCAGGAGTGTCTACCGCAAGTACAACCGGTGCCTTCATAGCGTCTCTTCTCGATGTGCATACCCAATTGCTTGTTGCACAGTAGCAAAACCACGCGCTGCCAATAGTTCACGAAGCTCGTTTTGAATAGAAATTAGCGCAGTAGGGTTACCGAAACTCGCAGTTCCTACCGAGATCCCTGAGGCACCAGCCAGAATGAGTTCAAGTGCGTCCCGACCCGTGGCAACGCCACCCATACCCAAAATCGGGATGTGAGGTAAGGATGCATGCACTTGAAAGATAGCTCGCACTGCAATCGGTCTAATCGCTGGGCCAGATAGGCCCCCGGTTTTCCCACCTAGCTGAGGTTTCATGGTGTCGAGATTTATCACCATGCCGAGAACGGTATTAATCAGGGCTAGTGCATCAGCGCCAGCATCCACTACACCTTTTGCAATCTCTGCCAGATTAGTCACATCGGGTGATAACTTGGCAATGATGGGTAGTTCGCCCCCGATAGTCTTTCGTACTCCGTCAATAACACGCCGAGAAGCATCGGGATCGCAGGCGAAGACCAAGCCTCGATTTTCAACGTTCGGACAAGAAATATTTACTTCTACTGCGCTAATTCCGGCGGCAGATCTCAGTTTACGAGCGAGCGTCGAATACTCCTCAATTGTCTCCCCTGCTATCGAAACAATAACTCGCGCTTTTTGTTCAATGAGCCAAGGTAAATCATGGGCGAGAAAGGCATCAATTCCCGGCCCTTGCAGCCCGATTGAGTTAAGCATTCCCGATGGTGTCTCGGCCATGCGCGGAGTTGGGCGACCATGCCGTGGTTTTGCCATCACTGATTTAGTAACGATTGCTCCCACATCTTTTAGCGCAAAAAATTGCGACAACTCTTTACCGCTACTGGCGCAACCGCTCGCCGTAAAAATCGGCGTGGGAAACCATGCATTACCCAGGGTTGTGGACATATCTACCGGAATGCTCACTGATGTGCCTCCGGAATACGTCCTACTAGATCCCATTGAACATGAGCACCATCCATGACTGGACCATCAATGCACGAACGCAGCATTGAGGTTGAGCCATCCTCGTTTCGAACCGGCAGGACACAAGTCATGCAAATTCCAATACCACAGGCCATGGCTTCTTCAACCGCGCATTGATGAATTACTTCAGTCTGAGCTACCAGTTCAGTTATTGCACGCAGCATCCCCATGGGACCACATGAGTAGATCACATCGATACTTCGATTCGAGATGATCTCTAACAGCGATTCTGTAACTCGCCCCATTTCACCCATAGACCCATCTTCGGTATAAATCTTAAGAGAATTGACAGAACGCTTGCCTTCCATGGGTGCATAGATCTTTGAACCAATACTGGCACCTAGCAACATATCAACCTTGCATCCGCGATTCTTCAGCACATCTGCTAACCCAAATAGTGGAGCCGATCCATATCCGCCACCAACGAGGAGAGCATTTATCGGTTCCGTCGGTATTCCAAATGATGTTCCAAGCGGAGCAACAATGTCGAGCTCCGATCCTTCAGGTTGCGCACATAACCACTTTGAGCCTGAACCATGTGGAGCAACGATCAGTTCCATCGTTCCACCATATTGGCTGTTATCGGAGACTCGCGAAATTGCAAAGGCGCGACGCAAAATCATTCGAGAGCTATCTCCACCAACATTGATTGCAGCGAAGTTTCCAGGTCGACAACTTTTAACGATATCTCCAACGTGAATCAGTATCTGGTGATAGGCACCAACTCTTTTATTGGAAAATATTGTCGCAACTTGTTGAACCGCGCTCTTATTAATCGTGCTCATTATTTACCAAGCCAATCTTGAATGGGCTTAACCGGCATAGCCCCTGCCTGGATCGCTTTGATGCCTTCAACGGCGGCGCTAAAGCCAGCTGTCGTCGTGATAATCGGAATCGACCTCTGAACGGAGGCGGTTCTAATGGCCCAGCCATCGGCGCGGGTTCCACGACCCACAGGGGTATTAATGACCAGATCAATATCACCACCGTTTAGCATCTCGACAATCGTCTTCTCACCCATCGGACCTGTTCCTTCAGAGTTCTTGCGTACCCGAACCACGGTAACTCCTGATTGTTCAAGTAACTTAGCCGTTCCATCTGTTGCCAGCAACCTGAAGCCTAACTCGGAGAGTTTACGTGCTGGTGCGATGCCAGAACTCTTATCTTTGTCAGCGAGTGAAATAAAAACTGTTCCCGATTTGGGTAACGGACCAAATGAGCTAATCTGTGACTTCGCATACGCTTCACCAAAATTATCCGCAATTCCCATTACTTCACCGGTAGAACGCATCTCCGGTCCGAGGATGGCATCTACTCCTCGCCCGTCGACTCGTCTAAATCGATTCCACGGTAGGACCGCCTCTTTCACGCTAATGCCTTTAGCTATAGCATCACCCGCAGCTGGCAACATGGATTCATCACGTAGTTGAGCGATGGTCCATCCCAGTGAGATTCGAGCAGCTGCCTTAGCAAGAGCAACACCAGTTGTTTTGCTCACGAAAGGCACCGTGCGAGAAGCGCGTGGATTTGCCTCAAGTACATATAAAACCTTCTCCGCCATAGCGAATTGAATATTGATTAAGCCCCGCACGCCAACACCTTGGGCAATCTTCAGCGTGGCCTCACGTATGGCTTTTCGCTGATCTTCACTGATAGTCATCGCAGGAAGAACGCAGGCGCTATCTCCTGAATGAATTCCTGCCTCTTCAATGTGTTCCATAATTCCACCTAAAAAGAGTTCATGGCCATCAAAAAGCGCGTCAACATCTAATTCAATTGCAGAATCAAGGAATCTATCAACTAAAACAGGGTGATCGGGAGTGATATCGGTAGCACGGGCAATAAAGGATGCTAGCGATTCATCGTCGTAGACAATCTCCATACCTCGCCCGCCAAGAACGAAACTGGGACGAACTAGAACTGGATACCCAATGCGTTGGGCAATAGAGAGCGCTTCTAATTGGGTAGCCGCCATTCCAAACTCTGGGGCGGTGAGACCTTGCTCTTCCAGCACCTGACCAAATGCACCACGCTCTTCCGCCAAATTTATAGCTTCTGGACTTGTTCCTAGAATTCTTACTCCAGCGGCTTTCAAGCCTGCAGCCAAACCAAGTGGAGTTTGACCGCCCAACTGCGTGATGACTCCCAGAACTGGTCCTGCGAGTGACTCAGCATGCACAACTTCTAGCACATCTTCTAACGTCAATGGTTCAAAGTAAAGCCGATCACTTGTGTCATAGTCGGTGGAAACCGTTTCCGGATTGCAATTGATCATGATTGTTTCAAAATCCGCCTCACGAAGAGTAAATGAAGCATGCACACAGGAATAGTCAAACTCAATCCCCTGACCAATGCGGTTGGGGCCACTACCCAAAATAATCACAGCAGGTTTGGTACGTGGGCGCACTTCCGTCTCTTCCTCATAACTTGAATAATGATACGGAGTGAAGGCTTCGAACTCTGCCGCGCAGGTATCAACAGTTTTATAAACTGGGCGAATATTTTCATGATAGCGAGCCTTGCGAACATCTTCCTCAGCTAGCCCTCGCAAGCGGGCGATTTGCAGATCGGAAAAGCCCATGCTTTTGGCCGAACGTAATACATCTGCGGTTAACTCCCCTGGCTCAGCTATTCGGGAAGCTTCTTGGTTGATTAATTCAATCTGGCGCAGGTACCAACGATCGATCTTCGTCGACGCATAAACTTCCTCGATAGAAGCTCCACACCACATGGCGAGTTGAACTTGTTGAATACGATACTCGGTTGGAATCTTCATCGATTCGAGTAAAGAACTCTTCTGAGCATCTGGAAAACTAATTGGGAAGGTGAAGGTTGCCTCTTTACGCTCCAAAGAGCGCAGCGCCTTCATCAGCGCCTCTGGGAAGGAACGACCTATGGCCATTGCTTCACCAACGCTCTTCATCGTTGTGGTCAAACGAGGATCAGCGTCTTGAAATTTCTCAAAGGCAAATCTCGGAGCTTTCACAACTATGTAGTCAAGGGTTGGCTCAAATGATGCAGGAGTTACTTGGGTGATGTCATTCTTAATTTCATCAAGGGTATAACCGATAGCTAGTTTCGTTGCGATCTTTGCAATCGGAAAGCCGGTCGCCTTGGAAGCCAGCGCACTTGAACGCGATACCCGTGGATTCATCTCAATCACAATAATGCGTCCGGTATCAGGGTTTACCGCAAATTGGATATTACAGCCGCCCGTGTCAACTCCTACTTCACGAATTATATCGATTGAGAGATTGCGAAGTCTTTGGTACTCAACATCAGTTAAGGTGAGTGCTGGTGCGACGGTAATTGAATCTCCGGTATGAACGCCCATAGGATCGATATTTTCAATGCTGCAGACAATCACTACGTTATCTGCTCTATCGCGCATAACTTCTAGCTCATACTCTTTCCAACCAATAATCGACTCTTCAATCAGAACTTCTGACGTTGGACTATGACGTAATCCGGCTCCGGCAATTTGTCGCAAAGTCGTCTCATCAAAGGCTATTCCTGAGCCTAGCCCTCCCATAGTAAAAGATGGTCGGAGGACAACCGGGTAATCCAGTACAGCAGCGGCCCCAATAACCTCATCCAAAGTGTGACAGATAATTGATTTCGCTGATTCTCCACCAATTTTTTCCACAATGGTTCTAAAGATTTCGCGATTTTCTCCGCGCTCAATAGCCGCGACATCTGCCCCGATTAGCTTCACATTGTATTTATCGAGTGTGCCAGCCTGAAATAAACCGATAGCTGCATTTAAAGCAGTCTGTCCCCCAAGGGTTGCTAGTACGGCATCTGGTCGTTCCTTAGCAATGATGCGCTCAATGAATTCAGGAGTAATGGGCTCTATATATGTTGCATCCGCAAATTCCGGATCGGTCATAATCGTTGCCGGATTGGAATTGACCAAGATGACTCGTAAACCCTCAGCTCTTAGAACTCTGCATGCTTGGGTTCCAGAATAATCAAACTCGCACGCTTGACCGATAACAATTGGGCCAGATCCAATTACCAATACACTCTTGATCGACTCATCGCGCGCCATTACTTGGAAGCCACCGTTCTTGGATACTTATTCATCGTGTCAACGAACTGATCAAATAGATAGGCGGCATCGTGTGGACCGGCAGCTGCTTCCGGGTGGTACTGAACGCTAAATGCTCCCCGTTCAAGGAGTTCAATACCCTCCACAACTCCGTCATTGAGACAAATATGAGTTACCCGACCAAGGCCGTAGACGGTAGAGAAACCTGAATCAGAAGGTGCCTTCAATGCAAAACCATGGTTGTGCGCTGTGATTTCAACCTTCCCGCTTCGCTTATCAAGGACTGGTTGATTAATTCCCCGATGACCAAACTGCAATTTATAGGTCTCAAAACCAAGAGCTCGACCAAGAATTTGATGTCCGAAACAGATTCCAAAGATTGCAATCTCCTCTAGCAGCAGATTGCGCACTAACTCAATTGTTTCAGTCATTGTTGCCGGGTCTCCAGGACCATTAGACAGAAATACTCCATCCGGATTGATAGCAAGAATTTCATCGAGTGTGACGTTATATGGCATGACATGTACTTCAATTCCACGCTGAGCCATCGCTCTTGGCGTTGCACCCTTTATCCCGAGATCGATTGCAGCCACCGTGTACTTCTTGACACCCTCTGCTGGCACCACATAAGTCTTTGGAGTTGAGACATCGGCGCAAAGATAAGAGCCAGTCATATCGGATTGCTTGCGAACTTCCACCACCATCTCTTCTCGAGAGAGCTCTGGGCCAGAGAAAATTCCAACTTTCATCGCACCTCGATCACGCAAGTGACGAGTAATGGCTCGGGTATCCACGCCCTGAATACCCACAATTCCTTGTTTAATCAATTCAGATTCAAGATCATTCTCACTTCGCCAATTACTGGTCACCGTCGATGGATTTCTAACCACGAATCCTGCCACCCAATATTTACTTGATTCATTATCAAGGGTATTCACACCAGTATTGCCGATATGCGGGGCTGTCATAACCACAATCTGCTTGTGATACGAAGGGTCAGTTAAAGTTTCTTGATAGCCAGTCATTCCTGTTTGAAAAACTGCTTCACCGAACGTTTTACCAGTTGCAGCCCATGATTGGCCCTGGAAAATTCGACCATCATCTAGGACGAAGAATGCTTGCGACACTACTTACCCCCATCGTATGTCAGACGTCCACCAAAGACTGTCGCCACAATTACACCAGGCAGCTCTAATCCGTGAAAGGGAGTATTGCGGCTTCTAGATAAAACTAGATCGCGATCCACACGGTAAGTTGCCGTTGGATTAATCACAGTCAAGTGCGCTTTTGCTCCCACTGAAATCTCTTGGCCGTGATCTTCATAGCGACCGATCTGTGCCGGAGCAATACTCATGCGAGTGGCAACCTGTTCCCAACTCATCAGCCCCGTCTGCACCATTGTCTGATTAACAATCGGAAGAGCGGTCTCCAGACCGAGCATCCCAAATGATGCATGCTGCCACTCGCATTCTTTGGTTTCGGTCGCGTGTGGAGCATGATCTGTTGCCACAATATCGATGATTCCTTCGGCAAGACCTTCCCGAAGAGCCATCACATCTGACTCGGTACGCAGCGGCGGATTAACTTTATATATTGCATCGTAGCTTCTGGCTAATTCATCGGTGAGTAATAAATGATGCGGAGTAACTTCAGCAGTGACTGATATCCCGCGCGACTTCGCCCAACGAATTATCTCAACCCCTCCTGCCGTTGTAACATGGCAGATGTGTAATCGTGCATGCAGGAAATCTGCCAGCAGAATATCTCTTGCGATGATTGCCTCTTCAGCTATTGCTGGCCAACCCTTTAACCCAAGTTGGGATGAAACGATTCCTTCGTTCATCTGTGCGCCATGTGTCAGTCGGGGTTCTTGCGCATGCTGTGCAATCACACCAGCAAAGCCCTTGACATACTCAAGTGCATGTCGCATGACCAGTGGATCTGAAACGCAATTACCGTCATCACTAAAGACTCGTACTCGCGCATCCGAGTTCGCCATCGCACCAATATCTGCCAGGTTTTCACCGGCAAGTCCCTGAGTCACCGCACCGACCGGAAAAACATCCACAATTCCCGCTTTTTGACCTAGGCGATAGACATGTTCGACAACGCTAGCGTTATCAGCTACCGGTGTGGTGTTAGCCATCGCACTGACCGCAACATAACCACCTTTGGCGCCAGCAAGGGAGCCTGAAAGAACTGTTTCAGCGCTCTCCTTACCGGGCTCACGTAGGTGAGTATGCAGATCAACCAGACCCGGGAGAATGATGCAATCTTTAGCATCAACGGTCTTTGCGCCTTCAGGCGCACTTGGCAGAGCACTTAATGAAGTAACAATCCCATCAGAGATACAGATATCAGCCCTGGTTCCGTTAGCCAATGTGCCATTTTTAATGAATAGTTTCTCGCTCATAGTCAGATCTCCAATTCCTGGGTGCCAGCAAGTAATAAGTACAAGATTGCCATTCTCACGCTGACGCCATTTTTCACTTGTTCGACAATCACTGAGCGCGCACTGTCGGCACTCTCAGCTGAAATTTCAAGGCCACGATTCATTGGACCCGGGTGCATGACAATAGCGTTTGCTCTCATTCGGGCCAGCCGATCTTTATCAAGTCCAAAGAATCTTGAGTATTCACCTGCATTGGGAAGATACATTTCAGTCATTCGCTCAATCTGCATACGCAACATGATTACTGCATCGACCTCGCCAATGACCGAGTCAAAGTCATAGGAGACTTCTGCTGGCCAGGACTGAACTCCGATGGGAAGAAGGGTTGGCGGTGCAACCAATACGACGCGTGCTCCGAGCATCGTGAGAAGCACGACATTGGAGCGAGCCACTCGTGAGTGCAAGATATCTCCCACAATTGCTATCCGAAGACCTGTCAAATCTTCATTCCCGCGCGCGCAATGTTTACGAATAGTAAAAGCGTCAAGCAGAGCCTGACTTGGGTGCTCGTGAGTCCCATCACCTGCGTTAATCACTGAGCCGGACATCCATTCACCCTTGGCTAAGGTATGGGCCGCACCTGAAGCGTTGTGTCTGATAATTACCGCATCGGCTCCCATCGCTTGCAAAGTTTGAGCTGTATCTTTAAGTGACTCACCTTTACTAAGACTGGAACCCTTGGCAGAGAAATTAATGACATCCGCGGAAAACCTCTTTGCTGCGGCCTCGAAAGAGATGCGGGTTCTGGTGGAATCCTCGGCGAAGAGATTTACGATTGTGCGGCCACGTAAGGTGGGCAACTTCTTCATCGGACCATCAGATGCCCGGGCAAGTGTCTCTGCTGTGTTTAAAATAGAGAGTGCATCGCTTTTGGTCAGATCGTTAACTGATAGTAAGTGGCGCATCATCCGGCTGCTTCTTCCAGTAGAACCTCATCAACACCATCAGTTTCACTCAAATGCACCTTGATAATCTGCTGTGGTGATGTCGGCAAATTCTTTCCAACGTAATCGGCCCTGATGGGCAGTTCACGGTGACCGCGATCAATCAAAACGGCTAGTTGTACTGTCCTTGGTCGCCCAACCTCACCGAGTGCATCAAGTGCTGCGCGAATTGTGCGGCCAGAGAAAAGTACGTCATCGATAAGAACTACGTTTCGGTTTTCGATACCTGAAGCTGGAATTCGAGTGGGAGCTAGCGCTCGCGGAGCCCGTAAGCGCAGATCATCTCGGTGCATGGTGATATCTAGAGTTCCACACTCAACTGCTTTACCCGAGATAGATTCAACAGCGGCGGCTATGCGAAGGGCCAAGTGGGAACCGCGAGTTGGAATTCCTAAGAGCGTAATCGTCTCGGAACCTAAGTTTCGTTCCAGAATTTCATGGGCAATACGAGTAATGGCGCGGGCAATATCTGGCGCGGGCAGGGCAACACTCATCTAAATCTCCTTCCCCGCCTCGCAGGACGGGTCGTTAAAGGATGCTGGGAAAGGATACCAGCACTTAAGGCACCCTGTGGATAGCCCTCAACTCAATGCCCTGCTTACCCATACTCTCACCGGGTGTACCAACAGCCCACGGTTAACGAGATAAATTCGACGCTACGTTCAATCAGACAATCAAAATCCCTATCACTTTCCGATGTTGAGAGCTTAAGTGAGGGGCGAATCAAAGCCGTCGTCTTGGGCTCATACGAACGAGGGGCACGATCTTTAAGCGTTAAGCGCGCACTGCAGATAGCCGCCCTCTACCAAGTTCCGATATCAGAGATATTCGGTCACCGGGAGAACGTGAGCAGGGCCAGCGAAGCAAAGATAATTCTTGATCTACGGCTTGTTAGTCACCGAGTTCAACAAGAAGGCCGGCACGACTTGGGAAGATACACAGCCCTTTTTCGTCTCTTGCAGAAGATAGTGAGAACTCGTCAAGATTGGAATGGTGAGGTCATCTCCTTGCGAGCCAGTGATATCGCAACCTTGGCCCTACTCTTTGACGAGAGCGAAGATGAGGTGGTGCGCTGGCTTGAGCAAGAAACGCTCTTGTTGAAAATACGTTAACTAGCGGGCGATACTTGCCTTAATCGTTGAAATTCTTCCCAAAACACCGTGAATGTAACCAGCTGACTCATCAGTGGAAAGATCTCTTGCGAGATTAAGCGCTTCATCAATTGCAACGCCGTCTTCCACGTCATCTGACCAAACAACTTCATAGATAGCTAGGCGCAGAATATTACGATCCACGGCAGGAAGACGATCCATATCCCAGCCCTGCGCGTACGTCGAAATCAATTCATCAATTTTTCTACGATTTTCAGTAATGCCACAAATTAGAGCTCTGGTGAAATCTCTAATAGGCCTTGCATCTGGCCCGTCATCCGGAACATCGCGGAGAAACAATAAATCAGCAGCCGATGAACCACGAATATCTGACTCGTAGAGTAAATCTAAAGTTTGTTTACGAGCTTTACTGCGAGCCGACACTAGTTAGCGCGACCCAAATAAGAGCCATCGCGGGTGTCAACAAGAACAACCTCGTCCTGCTTAATAAACAATGGGACCTGAATTTGAATTCCAGTCTCAACGGTGGCCGGCTTGGTTCCACCGGAAGAGCGATCACCTTGCAGACCTGGTTCGGTGTATGTGATTTTTAGTGGGACGGATGCCGCCAATTCAAGATAGAGCGGGTTACCTTCGTGGATCGCAACTATCGCCTCGGTATTTTCAAGCATGTAATTTGCCGCTTCACCCACGGTGCCAGCAGAAATAGTCATCTGGTCGAAATTCACATTATCCATAAATACGAAATCATCGCCCTCCTTATACAGGAAGTTCATCTCTCGCTTTTCCAGGATCGCGATTTCAATCTTCACTCCAGCGTTAAATGTCTTATCGACTACCTTTCCTGTCATCACCTGCTTAAGCTTTGTGCGAACGAATGCTGGGCCTTTGCCAGGCTTAACGTGCTGGAATTCAACCACAGTCCATAGCTGACCATCGATATCAAGTGTCATGCCATTTTTTAGATCATTTGTAGTTGCCACGATAACCCCAGTTCATGCCTTCGCCCATCGAAGTACAATAGAGAGCGAACTTTACCTCATTAAGTTATGCGAGAAGTGCCTTCAAGGCGATGAGCGCTAGTACATATGAATTAGGTCCAAATCCACCAATAGTTCCATTAGCCACACCGGAAATAACCGAGGTGTGACGGAATTCTTCACGAGCAAGCGGGTTCGATAGATGCACTTCGATTAGAGGTGCCTTAACCAAATCTGCGGCATCACGAATTGCATACGAGTAGTGAGTAAAGGCAGCTGGATTGATAATGACTGGGGTCTTAGTGTCGGCAGCCTCATGTAACCACCCAATGATCTCGGACTCATCATTGCTTTGACGCACATCGGCTTCAAAGCCATGAGTCTTGGCAGCGCTTTCAATCAGGCTTACAAGTTCCGGATAACTCAGATCCCCGTAGATGGCTGAATCTCGAATATCGAGTCGTCCAAGATTTGGACCATTAAGAACTAATACCTTCATTGGCTAACCTTCTCATATGCGGCTAAGAGTTGGTCGTCAGTTACCGATTCGACTCTCTCGGTTTTGGCAATCTCGGAGATCACGACAAAACGAATCTGCTTTCCGCGTGATTTCTTATCAACTCTCATGGTAGCCAGAAGGTTTAGCCAATCCCCCTCCAGATAACGAACCGGTAGACCCAAATGACTGAGTATCTCTGCGTGCTGATCAACAATCTCTTGGCTCATCAGACCCAGTGAGTGAGCTAGGTGGGCGACGTAGACCATCCCAATAGCTACGCACTCTCCATGACGCAATGAGTACTTACTCTCCAACTCAACTGCATGACCAAAGGTGTGTCCGTAATTGAGAATCTCTCGTTGGAAACTCTCCTTAAAGTCAGCAGAGACAACATTTGCCTTGACGCTGATAGCTCTATGGATGAGATCAACTGTAAGTTCACGCGATCCACGGATATTCGCGATGCTCTTATCAGCAATCAAAGCAAGAATCTGTGGGTCACGAATAAATCCGCACTTAACAACCTCTGCCAGGCCTGCTGCAAAATCACGATCGCTGAGCGTCGACAACCATTGCGGGTCAATAATCACTTCGATCGGAGAATGAAAGGCCCCAATCAGGTTCTTGCCGAAATCACTATTGATTCCAGTTTTTCCACCAACTGCTGCATCAACCATTCCCGCCACAGTGGTGGGCACTGCCACCCAATCTAATCCGCGTAGCCAAGAAGCCGCAGCAAAGCCAGCAAAATCTGTCACTGCTCCCCCACCGATTGCGACAATCAAATCAGAGCGCGTGAAACCGGCTGAACCTAGCCAATCCCATACCTTAAGCAGCGTCTCCGAACTTTTACCTTTTTCTGAATCTGGAATCCCAAAATAGAAAACTTCTGAATCCTGCGCATCAATCCGAGGGATTGCAGCTTTCATCGATTCCGAGAAGATTATGGCTATGCGCTCTCGCTCTTTGAAGTGGGGTTCCAACGCTTGCAAATAGGGAGTGTCGACTAATACTGAGTAGTTGCGTTCTGCGCGAACATCAATGATTTTCATGCAAGAACCTCAAGTATCTGCGCCACGATTTCACTCTGAGAGCGTTTGTTCACATCAACGACTGTATCGGCGACTGATTCATAAATTGGGCGACGCGCTTCCATCAGCGTCTGCCATTGCCCGCGAGGATTATTGAGAAGCAATGGGCGATCACGATTAAAACCGATACGCGGGGCGACGCTGGCTAATGAAATATCAAGATAAACAACATGTGATCCGCTTACTAGCAGCGCTGACTGCGCCTCTGTTGAAATCGGAGCTCCACCTCCCAGTGCTAAGACTGTGTCCTTGCCTTGAAGTTCTTGCTGCAAAATCTCTTTTTCAATAGCGCGAAAAGCATCTTCTCCATCTTCAATAAAGATTTGAGAAACAGTTTTCTGCTCTCGCTGCTCAATTACTGAATCAGTATCTCGAAACTCCAAGGCTAGTTTCTGCGCCAGGGATTTCCCGATTGTTGTCTTGCCTGAACCCATCGGGCCAATAAGAATTATTCGCGGGGCCATGGCTTGGCCTACTTGAAACGCAGATTTTTCATATAGGACTCAAAATTCCGGCGAACTTCCTGAACTGAGTCACCGCCAAATTTTTCAAGAACGGCTTCGGCAAGAACAAGTGCGGCCATCGCTTCTGCCACAACTCCTGACGCAGGGACAGCGCAGACATCAGATCGCTGATTAATAGCTTTGGCAGCCTCGCCAGTCTTCACATCAATAGTGTCTAGAGCTTTAGGAACAGTGGAAATAGGCTTCATTGCGATAGAGACTCGTAAAATCTCACCATTAGACATTCCACCTTCAGTACCGCCGGCACGATCAGTACGTCTTGCGATCTGGCCATCTTTTGCGCGTTCAATTTCATCATGAGCAACTGATCCGCGACGGGTAGCAGTTCTAAAACCATCACCAATCTCCACCCCTTTAATTGCTTGAATTCCCATCATCGCAGCGGCAAGGCGGGCATCTAACCTACGATCCCAGTGAACGTGTGAGCCCAAGCCAGGCGGCAAATTGTAAGCAAGTACTTCACAAACACCACCTAAGGTATCTCCATCAGCGTGTGCAGCTTCAATCTCAGTAATCATCTTGGCACTCGTTGCTGGGTCGGTACAGCGAACTGGATCTTCATCGATTCGAGACATATCATTTTCACTCGGCAGTTCACAGCCATCCGGAATACGAACGCTTCCGATAGAAACCACGTGGCTAAGAATCGTAATTCCGACTGACTGTTCCAAGAATTTTCTAGCGATAGCACCAAGTGCCACTCGTGAAGCAGTTTCACGTGCACTAGCTCTCTCTAGAATCGGCCGTGCGTCATCAAAATCATATTTCTGCATTCCCACCATATCTGCGTGACCTGGTCGAGGCCGGGTCAGCGGCGCATTACGAGCTAGGTTCTCAATCTCTTCAAGTGGCACAGGATCTGCTGACATAACTTTTTCCCACTTTGGCCACTCACTATTTCCCACCTGTACTGCAATCGGTCCACCTTGTGTTAATCCCAATCGGATTCCACCAAGAATGCTTACCTTATCGGCCTCAAAATTTTGTCGCGCTCCACGACCAACCCCGAGTCTGCGACGCGCTAAATGGAAATCAATATCGGAAGTCGTCACCTGAACATGAGCTGGGACGCCTTCAATAATTGCAGAAAGGGCCTGCCCATGAGATTCGCCTGCTGTGATCCAACGCATGTGCCTATTCTTGCAGAAGGTATCGCGAACTCGCTCATTATTAACTCACTGGGTAAACAAAAAAGCGAGATAAGACGCACATATCGCAGGAGCTAGCGCAATATTGCCCCGTAAACGCATTCGGGCCGCAATAGTGAGTGCCGTTAGGATTGATATCGCCACTACGAGAATAGTCAAGTAGGTGGAGATTGAACCAACAGGTATGACCATCAGAGCTACCGCTATAAGAAGTTTCACATCCCCTCCACCTAATCCCCCGAAAATGCCGAGTAGCAAGAGCGGCACTATGAAAAGAATCCCTGTGAGAAAGTAAACGTGAAAGTCGCCCTCAATAAAGAGTAAGACCGAGAGAAGAACAACAGAGAGGTTCGTGATTTTGTGATGACGCAAATCAAAGAGGCTGATATATATCGAGAAAAGAATAATCAGCGTCATGGAACGAGCCTAGATAGAACACTCTCATCACATTAACTACCTGTGGATGAACTACGTGCGTAGCGCTGTGCGCAAATGTGTCGCTAACTTCTCTCGGTCTAGACTTTCACGAAGCACCAATTCCAACTGATCGATGCCCTGGTAGAGCAAGAGTTCTAGCCCACCGATTACTTTGCCGCCAGAATCCCTCCACGCCGCCGCAAGTACTGTCGGCCAAGGTTTATAGATCACATCAAATAGGACACCACTGGCTCTATCGCGAACAGAATCAGCCAAGAGATCGGCTGCTCCGGCTGGAGTTGTATTTACGACGAGATCATAAGAACCTAAATCAGCACCTGAGTTCCAAGAGATGTATTCAAAATCGGATGTAGTTACCGATGACTTCAGTGCAGGAGCTCGCACTGAACTACGACCAAGAACGTGAATCTCTTTCGAGATACCATCCATCGCACCAGCTACCGCACGGGCTGTTCCACCCGCTCCAAGAATCAGTACTCGGTTGAAAGTTTGTAGGCCTGCATGGGCTAGCGCTGCAATAAATCCAGATCCATCAGTAGAAGTCAGTGACCATCCGTCCTTCTTTTTCCATAAAGTATTTGCAGATTGAATCTTGGATATTAATGGGTCGCATTCAATGGGAAGTAGCAGTACTTCTTCCTTCAAAGGCATGGTGAGAGAGAAGTAATCGAAATCTGTGCCGCGTCTTTCAATAAATGATGCGAGCGAACCCGCCGGGACTTCGATTGGCTCATAGCTTCCCTCTATTCCTAGATAGGAGAGGGCAGCACGGTGCAAGCGCGGTGAAAGTGAATGAGTAATAGGGGAACCCAACACAGCTCCTCTAATCACTTTTGACTCCTAAACTTTCCAGCCCGTAAATTCCTTTTATACTCATACTTCCAGGCATTGAACTGGGCGATATCAGCGGTGAATCGGGTATCACCTGGCGCCACTGTGATGAAATATAGCCAGTCACCTTCTTGCGGAGTAACCGCCGCGCGCATCGCTGATGCCCCAGGATTATTAATAGGCCCCGGTGGAAGTCCATATTTTCTATAGGTGTTATAGCTCGATGACAACATGGTGGACTTGGTGCTCAAGAAGATATTACCTCGAGACTGCATCACATAATGCACGGTCGAATCAAACTGAAGTGGCATCCCTTTCTTCAATCTGTTGCGCACGACCTGCGAAACCTTCGTGAAGTCCTTCTCGCCGCCCTCTGCCTGAATCAAAGAGGCAATAACGAGTAACTGCGCTGGGGTATATCCAGATTTGGAACTATAGAAACCAGCGATACGCATCTCCTTCTCGGCACGAGCGATCATCGCCACGAGGGCATCACTTGCTGATGTTGATGAAGCAAAGCTGTATTGCGCCGGGAAAAGCAAACCTTCTAGTTGATCAAAGCCCCGAGGTTTAATTAGGGTTTTCAGAGCGGACTTAACGTCTTGTTGCTTAATCCCTGAACGATACATCTGGGGCAGTACCTCATTCACCCACATCCCTTCAGAGATGTTAATCAGTCCCACGATTCTCTTTGAGTCAAGCAGCTGATCAAGTGAATCCGCTGCACATAGGTTCTTCTGTAACCTATGGGTACCTGGTGCAACTTTCGCTGCTCTTGCGTCAGCTACTGCTAACCGAAAGTAGACCTCTGAAGATTTGATCACTCCGGCACTTGCTAAGGAGGCACCGATCGACGAACCAGCTTCACCAGATTCAATTCTTATGAGAACTTCCTCGGTCGACGGAGCACCGCAAATGAAATCAGGGGCAGATGAATCTAGATTTCGCGCTGTATCCAGGCCGAAGGTGACAAGGAAGGCCATTACAGAAGCGAGCCCAACTCTAACAATCGGAATTCTAAGTAAGTTTTTCAATCGCCAACCCTTGTTCTAAGATGGCAACGGCCGCCATTGCATCGATTACCTTTTTCGAATCGCGGGTATTGACCCCAGCATCTCGAAGCTTCTTCTGAGCCGATATCGAGGAAAGTCGCTCATCCACGAATGTGACCTCAATCCCGAAAGTCTCTGAAATCAACTCCCCAAAAGATTTAGCTTTAGCAACACTATCTCCGCTCGCGCCAGACATATGTTTTGGCTCCCCGATGAAAACTGAGACCGGTTCATATTCTGCAAAGATTGCCGTGAGTTCAGATAATAGTTTGGGGCCTTGAGCCTGCAAAACAATTAGTGGTGTAGCAAGGATGCTATCTGGATCACTGATGGCAACACCAATACGCACATCACCGTAATCGAAGGCGATTCTTCGACCTCTCATCGCTTAATTTCCAGCGATTGATTCTTCGATTGCAGCAAGGGCCATTGCTGATTTTGATGCGTCAACTCCGCCGCCTTGGGCAACGTCGTCTTTGCCGCCACCACCACCACCCAAAATTGTTGAGCCAATCTTTACCAGAGCGCCGGCTTTTAGACCTCGCTCTCGCGCCTTCTCACTTACCGCAACAATTAAGACTGGTTTTGAATCCACTGAACTGATAAGTGCAACTGCTGACTGCGCAGTGCGATTACGTAAATCAAGAGCTATCTTTCTTAAATCATCTGCGACGATGGAATTAGGCAAAAGAGCGGTGATGACAGTCGTTCCACCAATTACTTTTGCACCCTTGAGCAGTGGATCTACCTGACCCAAAGCTTGAGCGGAACGGACGACTGCCAATTCTTTCTCAATCTCTTTCATCTTCCCGAGTAGCTCAGAGATTCGTTCAGGTAACTCCTCAGCTCGCGAACCCTTCATGAGCTCAGTCAAAGAGTTCAATAAAACATGTTCACGAGCTAAGAACTTATAAGCATCGATGCCAACCAGAGCTTCGACTCGGCGCACACCCGCACCAATGGAAGACTCACTTAAGAGTTTAACCACACCTAATTGTCCAGAGCGCTCCACATGTGTTCCACCGCAGAGCTCACGCGCCCAGTCACCGATGCTGACCACACGAACCTCATCACCATACTTCTCGCCAAAGAGGGCCATTGCACCACTCTTCTTAGCCGCTTCCTGCGACATCACTTGTGCAGTGACAGCGAGATTATCCAATAGCAGTGTGTTGACTCGAGACTCAACATCATTTAAAACAGATGTAGGAACAGCTCCGGTTGAGGGAAAATCAAAGCGGAATCGACCCGGTGAGTTCTCAGAACCAGCTTGCGTTGCAGTTTCGCCCAGTAATTCACGGAAGGCTTTATGCACCATGTGAGTTGCTGTGTGAGCTCGCGAGATGGCATTACGGCGTTCAACATCAATCACAGCCTGAGCGGGAGAATTAACGCTCGCCTCCCCCGAGAGAATTCGGCCTCTATGTACTGAAAGCCCATTGACTGGAGTTTGCACATCATCAATTTCAATAACTGCGCCCGTTGAAAGAGTGATGACTCCACCGTCAGCAAGTTGGCCTCCACCTTCTGCATAAAACGGTGTGCGATCAAGAATTACTTCAATCTCCTGGCCTGCATGGGCTGATGCCACACTGACACCATCCACTAAGAGGCCCGTAATCTTTGATTCCGTGCTGGTGTGGGTATAGCCAATAAATTTCGTCGCACCCGATGCATCTGCAATCTTCTTATACTCAGAGACATCTGTATGCCCGCTCTTCTTCGCTTTAGCATCAGCCTTTGCTCTATCGCGCTGTTCATTCATCAGCCTGCGGAAGCCATCTTCATCAACTTCAAGGCCCTCTTCGCGGGCCATTTCTAAGGTGAGATCGAATGGAAACCCATAGGTATCGTGGAGTTTGAAAACTTCATCCCCAGGAAGAACCTTCTTCTTGCTCGCCTTGAGCTGCGTTGATGCCAGATCAAAGATCTGTGTACCACTTTTGAGCGTTTGCAGAAATGACTCTTCTTCAGATTCTGAGACCGAAAGGATTCGCTTCTGATCTGAAATCAGCTCTGGATACTGCGCACCCATTGCCCCAATCGCCGCTACAGTGAGTTCAGACATGATGGGATCGTTCACTCCGAGTAAGCGCATATTACGAATAGTTCGCCGCATCATTCGGCGCAGAACGTAGCCACGTCCTTCATTTCCGGGAGTAACACCATCGCCAATAAGCATTGCAGAAGTGCGGGCATGGTCTGCCACAACTCGTAGCGCAACATCTGACTTTTGAGACGAACCGTATTTTACTCCCGATAATTCAGATGCCCGAGATAGAATCTTCATCGTGGTATCAATCTCATAAATATTTTCCACACCCTGCAAAAGTGCAGCTGTTCGTTCTAAACCTAACCCGGTATCAATACTTTTAGCTGGCAGTTCGCCAAGGATTGGATATCCATCTTTACCTCCGCCAGCGCCTCGTTCATTTTGCATGAAGACAAGATTCCAAATCTCCAGATAGCGATTTTCATCAGCGATAGGGCCACCGTCAACACCGTAGGCGGGTCCGCGATCGTAATAGATCTCAGAACATGGACCACATGGACCCGGAACACCCATCGACCAGAAATTATCTGCCATATCTCTACGTTGAATGCGTTCACGGGGAACGCCAATCTTCTTGTGCCAAATATCGGCAGCTTCGTCATCATCTAAATAAACGGTCACCCACAACTTATCTTCCGGAAAACCATAACCGCCATCGTTGATTGGTCGTGTCAGCAGTTCCCAAGCGAGTGCGATAGCACCCTCCTTGAAGTAATCACCGAATGAGAAGTTGCCACACATCTGAAAGAAGGAGGCGTGACGAGTGGTTTTTCCTACTTCATCAATATCTAGCGTGCGAACACATTTCTGGACCGAGGTAGCACGCTTATAAGGAGGAGTGACTTCGCCAAGGAAGAACGGCTTAAAGGGAACCATGCCAGCGTTAACTAAGAGCAGATTGGGATCATCTGCGATTAACGATGCAGAAGGTACGACTGTGTGGGTGAGGCCTTGGCGATTTTCTGATTCAAAGAATCGTAGCCAACGCGAACGTATCTCGGAGGACTCCACTAGTTACATTCACCCACTCTGACTATTGAGATTTCTGACTAGTCAGATTTCTTCTTCGATTTACGACCCTTACTCATCTGCGCTGCACTAATAAGTGCGCCCGCAACTTTTACAGCCGGACCGTTCTTATCCATAAAGCCCGTTGTTGCATCAGTAACTTTAGTAGTCACTTCTTCGACATTCTTGGTGATCTTGGCAAAACTTGCCAGCGGACTATTGATGAGTTCCAGTGTGCGAGTTGATTCAGTTAGAAGTGGAGTTGTGTCCTCAGTAAATGCTTTGAGCGAGACTTTGGCCTCATCAATGAACCTCCCCACGCGGATAACGGCATAGGCAACAGCTACGGCGATCACGAAAAGTGATGCGGCCGCAATTATTGTTGCAATTCCACCAGGACCCATATATCTAGCCTACCGGAATTACTCCTTCGGAGGTGTCCAATCGATTGCTGCCTCTTTACGTTGCGCGGCAGTAATCGGAGTTGGTGCACCAGTAAGTGGGTCTCCCCCGCTTGCTGTCTTTGGAAAGGCGATTACCTCACGGATTGAATCTGAATTCGTTAGCAATGCACACACGCGATCTAAACCAAGTGCGATTCCGCCATGTGGCGGCGGTCCATAATTAAAAGCCTCCAGCAGAAAGCCAAACTTGCTCTGTGCTTCTTCATCACTTAAACCAATTACCGAGAAGACATCTTTTTGCATCTCCCGATCATGAATACGAATAGAACCGCCACCTAACTCAGTTCCATTAAGCACTATGTCGTAGGCATATGCCAAGGCTGGCGCCGGATCGCTTTTGAAACTCTTCGCAAACTCTGGCTTAGGTCCGGTGAATGGATGGTGAACTGCAGTCCAACCTCCACCATCGGTTGGCTCAAACATTGGAGCATCAACGACCCAGACAAACTCCCACGTTCCTTGCTTAATGAGATCGCAACGCTTACCAATTTCGAGTCGTGCTGCACCCAATAGTTGTTGTGAGGATGATTTTTCTCCAGCTGCGAAGAAAATTGCATCGCCAGCCTTGGCACCCACTGCTGCCACAATTCCTGCTTGTTCAGTTTCTGAAATATTCTTTGAGACGGGACCGCCAAGAGTGCCATCTGCATTAACCAAAATATATGCAATGCCCTTTGCAGCACGCGCCTTTGCCCAATCTTGCCAAGCATCTAGTTCACGACGAGGTGAATCAGCGCCACCTGGCATGATGACCGCTCCAACATACGGAGCCTGAAATACTCTAAAAGGAGTCTGGCTAAAAAAATCAGTAACTTCAACTAATGGCTGTCCGAAACGAAGATCTGGTTTATCAGAACCGTATTTGTCCATGGCATCTGCATATGTCATATGCGGGATGGGAGTAGGAATATCGTAATTAACGGCCTGCTTCCACACCTTCACCAGAATCTTTTCCGCAATAGCCAAAATATCCGCTTGCTCAATAAATGACATCTCAATATCTAGCTGGGTAAATTCAGGTTGACGATCTGCCCGGAAATCTTCATCGCGGAAACAACGTGCGATTTGATAATAACGCTCCATACCGGCGACCATCAGTAATTGCTTAAATAACTGCGGTGATTGTGGCAGGGCATACCAACTACCTGGCTGCAGGCGAACCGGAACGAGAAAATCACGTGCACCTTCCGGAGTTGAACGGGTGAGATAAGGAGTTTCAATCTCATAAAAATCAAGATCTTCCATCACACCACGAATTGCTGATGTGACTCGGGAACGCAACCGCAGATTCGCCGCCGGTCCTTCACGGCGTAAATCTAAGTACCTATAACGAAGCCTGACTTCCTCAGAGATATCTGATTCACTTCCGGAATCAACTGGGAAAGGAAGCGGGGCTGATTCGCTGAGCACCACAATGTCATCGCCCATTATTTCTATCGCACCTGTTGGGATATTGGCATTTTCATTTCCCGAAGGTCGTAAGGCAACCTCTCCGGTAATTTGCAGACACCATTCAGCACGTAGTTGGCCGGCAAGCTTTTCATCACGAATAACTACCTGCACCGAACCTGTGCCATCACGCAAATCGATGAAAGCAACCCCACCATGATCTCGGCGACGAGCAACCCAGCCAGCCAAAGTCACGACCTGGCCGACGTGCGTAGCCCGTAGTGCGCCAGCATCATGATTTCTCAACATTAGAAAGCCACCTTTAAGAAATGAGTGCGTTAGAGCGAAAGTGCCTGACGTAACTGATTTCGCAATTGCGTAATCTTAACCGAAGTTAGAACTCCATCACTCATACGCTTGAGGTCAACGTCTCCGCTGGAAATCTCGGAATCCCCCAGTACCACTACATATCGGGCTCCAGATTTATCAGCTGCCTTCATAGCACCTTTGAGCGCACGATCACCAAAAGCAATCTCTGTTCGAATTCCAGCAGCTCGTAATTCTTGTGCTGTTGTGAGGACAATCTCCATCGCACTCTCACCTAATGGAATAAGGAACAAATCCGAGGTGAAATCTTCAGCTGGTAGTGATTTCTCTGCAATTGCAGCAAGCAAAGCACGGTCAACGCCAAGTCCAAATCCTATTCCTGATAGCGATTGTCCACCCAGGATCTCCATTAGTCCGTCATAGCGACCGCCACCACCGATACCCGATTGTGCACCTAGGTCGGAATGAACAAATTCAAAGGTAGTTCCCGTGTAGTAATCCAATCCTCGAACCATGCGCGGGTTAATGACAAAGTCGATTTTCATTGCCCGAAGATAACTTTGCACTTGCTCAAAGCTCTCAAGCGAAGAGTCAGAGAAATAGTCAAGTAATAGCGGCGCCTTTGACATCGCTGCGTGCATCTCTGGCCGCTTATCATCAAAGAGCCGAAGCGGGTTGATCTCCGCGCGCTTGGCCGTTGCCTCATCTAAATCGAGTTCTTTGATAAAGGCCAGCAAATCTATGCGATGAGCAGCGCGTGATTGCGCATCTCCTAACGAGGTAATCTCAAGACGATAGTTTCGAAGACCTAAATTCTTAAATCCCTGATCTGCAATAGCAATTACTTCCGCATCAATAGCTGGATCATCCAGACCAATCGCTTCGATTCCGACTTGATAGAACTGACGGTAGCGTCCTGCTTGCGGCCGTTCTGCTCTAAAGAATTGTCCGGAGTACCAAACCTTGACGGGTAGTTGACCGCGATCTAAGTTCTGTTCGATAACAGCGCGCATCACACCGGCTGTGCCTTCCGGACGTAACGTAATTGATCGTCCACCACGATCTTCGAAGGTATACATCTCCTTCGATACCACATCAGTTGATTCACCCACACCGCGAGTAAAAAGATTTGTATCTTCAAATACTGGCAGTTCCATTAACTGATATCCGGCTGCCTTGGCAGGGGCGATTAACTGCTCACGCACCCATTCGAAGGCGGCAGATTCCGGCGGCAAGTATTCACGAACACCTTTCGGTCCTTGAATCTTCTCGTATTTCATGAGGTCAATTCTTTCAGATAAGGGTTGCTTTTTCTCTCGAATTTGATTGTGGTCTCAGGGCCATGTCCTGGCAGCACGCGCAAATCATCGCTTAAAGGTAAAACCTTCTTCATGAGAGTCTCTCTCATCTGCGCTGCACTGCCTGTCGGTAAATCTGTTCGCCCAATGGAGCCAGCAAAGAGAACATCTCCGCTAATGAGTATCTCGTCATTGAGAGTGAACATGGTTGAACCACGAGTATGACCCGGAGCGTGAATTGCGGTGAGCTTGAGATCAAGAAGATTGATCACTTCACCATTCTTCAATTCCTGAAGATCTTTCGGTTCAGTAAATTTCATATCGCCTAATTGCGCCATCAGATCAGGACCATGTATCCCCGACGGATTAGCAACGAAACGCCGGTCTTCACTATGTATATATGTCGGAATACCGTAGCCGTCGGCGAGGGCAACAATCGAAAATGTGTGGTCTAGATGTCCATGCGTGAGTAAGGCTGCGACAGGTTTTAATCTGTATTCTTCAACGAGCATCGTTACTTCTGATGAAATGTCAGGCATTCCAGGATCGATGATGATGCACTCTTGGCCCACACCCGCAGAAATCACCCAGCAATTGGTGGCAAACATAGGCGCTGGATATGACAGAACAAGCATGGTGGACCCCGAAATCTCGCATGGATTTACTGTTGTACGGTGGTCAGGGTAGCCTTCTCCTCTTACACAATCGCACTAAACAACGAAGGCCACCGCCGACGCGCTGAGGGGGAAATCATGTCCGATATCAATCCAGGAACGCTAGCTCACACACAAGTAGCACCTAGTGCAGCATCTGCACTCATTGGAGATCCTTCTCAATTTGGTCGCGTCGGAGAAGATGGAACGGTATTCGTTCGCACCTCTGAAGGCGAGAAGCCAGTTGGTTCATATCCAGGCAAGACTTCCGAAGAAGCACTGGCATACTTTGTAAGGAAATTTGAAGCACTCGCATCTGAAGTTGCCCTCACCGCCGCCCGCATTACAAGTGGCGCTATGGTTCCTCAAGATGCGCACGAAACTGTGAAGAAGCTGCGCCTGCAAGTACGCGAACTCAATGGTGTTGGAGATCTCGATGCGCTAGCTCAATCAGTTGAGCAAATCGAACCTCTGATTGAAGGAAATCGCGAAGCATATGAGGCGAAGAAGGCAGCCGAAGGTGCGATTAAGGCTGCGCGCCGGGAACAGATCTTGGTTGAGAAGGAAAAGATTGTCGCAGAAGCTGAATCACTGGCACTGTCAGAGAACTGGAAAGTTACTGGAGATCGACTTAAGACACTGCTCGATGAGTGGAAAGCGGCGCCTCGTCTAGATAAAAAAGCTGATGGGGATTTCTGGAAGCGATTTTCCGCGTCCCGTAATAAGTTTGATAAGCGTCGTCGCACTCACTTTGCCCAACTTGAGGCGACCTCATCAGTAGTTGCTGAAGCAAAATTAGCAATCATCACTGAGGCTGAAAAACTTGCAACCTCCACCGATTGGATTGCCACTGCCCGCCGATTTAAGTCCCTGATGGATTCATGGAAAACAGCTGGTCGCGGTAAACCGAGTGATGAAGCTAAGTTGTGGGCGCGATTTAAGGCGGCTCAAGATCAGTTCTTCACTGCTAAAAATGCCGACCTGGAAAAGCGCGAGGTTTCCATGACGGCAAATCTGGCAAAGCGCGAGGAGCTAATCGTCCAAATCGAAGCCCTGGTGCCATTTACCGATGCCAAGGCAGCAAAGAACTCATTCCGCGACTTGATGCGCACCTGGGAGAAGATCGGCATCACCCATCGCGATAAGCGAGCCGCATTTGATGCCCGCGTCGCAAAGGTCGAAGCGGCAATCAAAGATGCAGAGGCTGAGATTTGGCGTAAGACAGATCCTGCTGCCAAGGCACGCGCTGCTGAAGTGGTGAAGCAACTCAGTGAATCTATTGAAAACTACCGCAAGGTTGCCGCAAAATCACAGTCAGCTGGCAATGAGAAGAAGGCTAAAGAAGCACTTGAATCAGCTGAAGCTCGCACCGTGTGGCTAGCAGAAGCTGAAAAACATCTCGCTGAATTCAGCTAACTTAATCTAATTATGTGCGATAGACGTCATAGACGCCTTCAATATTTCGCACTGCAGCCAGCACAGAATCAAGATGCTTGGCATCGGCCATTTCAAAGGTAAAACGAGAGATTGCTACCCGATCCTTTGAGGTACTCACTGCTGCACTTAAAATATTTACGTGCTGCTCAGAAAGCGTTCTGGTTACATCTGCCAAGAGCCGGGCTCGATCTAGCGCTTCCACTTGAATATTAACCAGGAATAAGCTGGCCGCACCCAATAACCACTTAACTCCCACTACTCGCTCGCCTTGATTCTCACGAAGATCAGTGGCGTTGATGCAATCCTCCCGGTGCACGGAGACACCTGATCCTTTAGTAATGAAGCCCATAATGCCATCGCCCGGAACTGGAGTGCAGCAACGGGCGAGTTTTACTAGTACGTCATCAACACCTTCAACTTCCACCGCACTGGATGTTCGCTTGGTTGCCTGTATCCCAGTGGGAATACTTTCGATGGTGGGTTCCGGATGAGAATCTTCGGCCGACATGGACGCAGTGAGTTTCTCCACGATAGAGGCCGCGGACACGTGACCATCTCCAACTGCGTTATAGAGCGCATCGATATCGGCATAGTGCATGTCATGGGCTAGCTCAAGTAGCGCATGACCCGCAAAGATTTTCTGTAGTGGCAGTCCTGCTTTGCGCATTTGGCGAGCGATAGATTCACGCCCGGCATCAATTGCTTCCTCTCTTCGCTCCTTACTAAACCATGCCTTAATTTTCGAACGCGCACGTGGGCTCTTAACAAAATTGAGCCAATCGCGACTTGGCCCAGCGTATTCGCTCTTATTGGTAACAATTTCAATCACATCGCCATTGACCAACTTTGATTCAAGTGGGACCAGACGACCATTGACCTTAGCCCCGGCACATCGCAGACCCACATCGGTGTGAACCGAGAAGGCAAAGTCGACAGGTGTGGAACCACCCGGAAGTGCAACAACTGAACCTTTAGGCGTAAAGACGAATACTTCAGGACTTCCAAGATCAAAGCGCAGCGCCTCTAGAAATTCAGAAGGGTCTTCGGTCTCTTTCTGCCATTCATGTAATTGCCGAAGCCACATCATCTCCGGGGTATTAGTCTCTGGTTCCCCGCTCTGTTTGTACTTCCAGTGAGCGGCAATACCAAACTCGGCGCGAGAATGCATCTCATAGGTTCGAATCTGAATCTCAATCGCCTTCCCATTTGGCCCAATGACGGTGGTGTGAAGTGATTGATAGAGATTAAATTTAGGCATCGCTATGTAATCCTTAAATCTTCCCGGAACCGGACTCCAGCGAGCGTGGATTGAACCCAATACTGCATAACAGTCCTTCACATCACTAACCAAAACTCTGATTCCCACAAGATCATAAATCTCATTGAATTCACGGCCTCTGACAACCATCTTTTGATACACGCTAAAGAAATGCTTCTTCCGCCCGGTTATGGTGGCTTTTATCAAATCTCGCTGCAAATCCTTCTCAACAGCGTCAACAACTTCAGATGTAAGCGCATCTCGTGAAGGTGACCTCTCTGCTACCAGCCTTGAAATCTCTTCAAACTTTTTTGGTTCAAGAACTGCAAATGAGAGATCCTCTAACTCCCACTTGATGGCATTCATGCCAAGCCTGTGGGCAAGTGGGGCATAAATATCGAGAGTCTCTTGTGCTTTACGTTGTGCTGATTCGGCAGAGACAAAACCCCAGGTGCGAGCATTATGAAGACGATCAGCTAACTTGATAACCAATACGCGAATGTCGCGAGACATCGCAATCACCATCTTACGAACCGTCTCCGCCTCTGCCGTAGGACCGTAGGTTAATTTGTCGAGCTTGGTAACTCCGTCAACTAAGTTAGCAATCTCATCACCAAAGTCCGTACGAAGCTGCTGCAGTGAATAAGGAGTATCTTCAACTGTGTCATGTAAGAGTGAGGCAACAATTGTGATTTCGTTTAAACCCAACTCAGCCAGGATCAGTGAGACAGCTACTGGATGAGTGATGTAATCCTCACCAGATTTTCGTAGTTGTCCTTCATGGGCTGTGCGAGCAATCTTAAAAGCACGAGCTATCTCCGCACCATCACTAAGAGGGTGATGCTCCTTAAGCGCACCTATGAGAGGAGCGATTAAGGTTTCTGTATCCATATGCGAAAAGGTTATTTGCGAACTTTGCGCTTTGGTTGATTACGTGGACCACCCTTGGTGGCTGCAGAAGCTACTTGCTTGGATTCTGTAATCACTGGCGCCGCACCGCGAGCGGCAACCCTCTTGGCAAGTGCCTGCATCGCAGGTTCCTTCTCGCGAAGGGACGCAAGAAATGGTGGAGCGATAAATACAGATGAATACGTTCCCACTGCTAATCCAATAAAGAGTGCGAGTGAGAGATCCTTAAGCGTTCCGGCACCAAGTAATCCAGCTCCTACGAATAGAATCGAACCTACGGGAAGCAGAGCAATAATCGAAGTATTTGCAGAGCGGACAAGAGTCTGATTCACCGCCAAGTTAGCAGCCTGTGAATATGTCTGCTTACTGTTTGCTGTGACAGATTTCGTATTTTCTCTTACCTTATCGAAGACCACGACAGTGTCATAGAGCGAGTAACCTAGAATGGTAAGGAATCCGATTACCGTTGCCGGAGTGACGTCGAAACCAACGACTGCGTAAATACCGACCGTAATGAGCACGTCATGCACCACTGCGACAATGGCTGCAAGTGCCATCTTGGGTTCAAATGCCATTGCGAGAAAGAGCATTACTGCCAACAAGAATGCGATCAATCCGTAGATAGCTTTCTTCGTAATTTCCTTACCCCAGGATGGTCCAACAATCTGAGTGTCGATTGACTCAGCTGGAACATCAAAAGTGGAGGTCAGAACATTTTCTGCGGCTTTAGCTTGTGCTGGAGTGAGCGCGCCGGTTTGAATACGAATCTTGTCATTACCTATTTTTTGAACGATCGCCTCGCCCGGGATATCAAATTTTGAAGCTGCTTCTCTACCTTGTTCAAGTGTGATTCCCGGCTTGCTCACTGTGTAGGAAGCTCCACCTTTGAACTCAAGACCTAAATGCAAACCTTGAATGGTAAGAGCAGCGATAGAAATGAGAAGGAAGAGCGCTGAAATCGAGTACCAACGCTTGCGATTGCCAATGATATTAAATGATGTTTCACCCGAATAGAGGCGGCCACCAAGACCTGAAATTTTAGCCATTGTCTTATGCCTCCAGAGTCGTAGTTGAAGTATTTGCATTCGCACTCTTTAGCCCGACGCTCTTAGGCGAGAAGCCTGAAAGCGGATGACCTGATGCAAAGAAATTGATGCGGGCTATCAGCGTGACA
Source organism: Candidatus Planktophila sp. (assembly GCF_040402315.1). Taxonomy (GTDB): domain Bacteria; phylum Actinomycetota; class Actinomycetes; order Nanopelagicales; family Nanopelagicaceae; genus Planktophila. The sequence continues at coordinate 15,071 of NZ_JBBAMU010000005.1, read as the reverse complement.
AGCGGCTTGGTGAAGATGAAGACCACAATTAAATCAACGAGCGTGGTGAGCCCCAGTGTAAATGCGAAACCACGAACTCCACCGACGGCGAAGAAATAAAGCAGTACTGCAGCGAGAATTGAGACCATGTCAGCCACGATGATTGTGTGACGTGCTCGCAGCCAACCCATATCGACTGCAGATCTCAGAGATCTTCCTTCTCGCGCTTCATCTCGGACACGTTCGAAGAAGACGATAAATGAGTCGGCGGTGATTCCGATGGCAACAATGGCTCCAGCGATACCTGCCAGAGTTAATGTGAATCCGATCGCCTCACCCAAAACTAGGAAGAGTAGATAGACAAGAAGGGAGGCAACAGCGAGTGAGCCCACAGTCACTAAACCAAGTGCGCGGTAATACAAGACTGAGAATATGACCACCAGAATAAGACCCAGTGCTCCAGCTAACAACCCAGCATCTAACTGATCAGAGCCGAGCGTTGGAGAAACTTGCTGAACTTCACCACGATCGAAGGCAAGAGGTAGCGCACCATATTTAAGGACGTTGGCAAGATCTTCTGCCTCTGTTTGCGTAAATGATCCAGTGATCTGCGCGTTACCCGAAGGAATCGCTTCATTAATGGATGGTGCTGAAACAACTAATCCATCGAGCACGATTGCAACCTGATTTAAAGGTGAGGCAAGTGATGTAACACGACCTGTGAGAGCACCGAATGCGGAAGTTCCTTCGCCATTAAAGGAAAGTGATACAAACCAACCCGCTGACCCTTGCTGATCGATACCCGCAGACGCTTTAGAAACCTGTTGTCCTAGCACCTCGGCCGGAGCAAGAATGTACTTACTTGCCCCTGTTCTTGAACACGCAACAATTGTTTCAGAAGGTGAATCCGCACCAGTTCCCTGTTGACTCTCTAACTTGGAACAATCAAGTGCGGCAAACTTTGCATTAAGTTCCGATGTAACCCCTGCTGTGGGAGTGGCGGTGTCTAATCCACTTCCCGCTAACCCGGACGATTCTGCAAGAACTTGTCTAAAACGAAGCTCTGCAGTTTGTCCAACCAAATCAACGACACGGCGACCAGAATCTCCAGGAACGGAGATAACGATCTGGCGGTTAGTGCCACTGCCCTGTGCTGTTACTTCAGACTCTGCAACACCAAGTGAGTTCACACGCTGGCGAATAATGGTCACTGCTTGATCAATTGCCGCCGACGTAATTTTATTAGAATCATTCGAGGCACGAGGTTGCAAGGTAACGCTGGTGCCACCCCGCAGATCAAGGCCAAGCTTGACCGAGGATGCACCCTGAATCAGGGCTGTTCCCACGAGTCCAAGCAGAATGATTGCCAGCAGTGCTAGAGCTCGAGCGGGCCGGCCTGAGGTCTTCACAGTTTTAGTAGGTGTGGACATAAGAGGAGAGTCTAGGCGTCAGGCGCGGGCGTGTCGAAAAGAGAAATCGTCCCAGCCGGAGGCGTTCGCCCAACATGCTCCCAACCAAGGGCCGTTGCTATTCGACCTCGCGGAGTACGCGCCATAAAGCCATTTCTGACTAAGAATGGTTCAGCAACAGATTCCACAGTCTCAGTCTCTTCCCCCACAGCAATAGCAAGTGTGGAAAGTCCGACCGGACCACCAGCAAATCTCTCAATGAGTGCAAGGAGAACAGACCGATCCAATCGGTCGAGCCCTTTCTCATCAACTTCATACATTTGCAGCGCAGCTGTTGCATCCGAGTGAATGATTTTTTCAGAACCTCGCACCTGCGCATAATCTCGCACTCTTCGCAGCAATCTATTGGCAATTCTGGGAGTGCCTCTCGATCTTCCTGCAATTTCGGAAACTGCCTTTACATCAATTTCCAGGCCAAGCAGCGAAGCACTTCGCGAAATAACTTGCGCTAACTCTGATTCTTCATAGAAATCAAGATGTGCGGTAAAGCCAAAGCGATCTCGCAGTGGAGATGTCAGCAAACCTGCTCGAGTAGTGGCACCTACCAATGTGAAATGCGGGAGTTGCAACGGAATAGCCGTGGCTCCCGGGCCTTTACCAACAACGATATCAACTCGGAAATCTTCCATCGCAAGATAGAGCAGCTCCTCAGCTGGCCGAGGAAGTCGGTGAATTTCATCCAGAAAAAGAATCTCGCCTTCAACAAGTGAAGAGAGAATTGCCGCTAAATCTCCCGCATGAGTAATTGCCGGCCCACTCGTAATTCGAATGGGTGTCTGCATCTCACTCGCCAAAATCATCGCCAACGTCGTCTTTCCAAGTCCTGGTGGACCCGAAAGCAGAATGTGGTCTGCTGCCGATCCTCGCTTGCGCGCAGCACTAAGTAATACATCAATTTGTTCACGCACGCGATGTTGCCCAATGAAATCCTTGAGCGTCTTCGGACGCAGCGCGTGTTCGATTCCCGAGTCATCATTCGTAAGGTCTGGATTCACAAGCCGCTCACCGCTTTCACTTGGCTCGATACTCATTTAGGAACGTCGTCCTTGTGCCAAAGTGGCCTTCAGCAATTCAGAGAGTTCTAGTGATAAGGCATCGACCCCAGATTCAGCATATGTTGCTAAGACTTCATTAATTGCTGAATCTGAATCCTTCGCACTAAATCCAAGTGAGACCAGAGCTGAGGTGAGTTGTTCACGCCAGATTGGTTGATGACTCTGAACGCGCTCTGCTCCGCCCAAGTCAGAAATCTTTCCTTTTAGTTCGAGAATGAGTCGCTGTGCTCCTTTGCGCCCGATTCCTGGAACTTTTTCAATCGCCTTGATGTCTTCCTGCGCAATGGCTCGAGATAGTGAATCAGGGCTATGGGAACCCATGATTGCTAGCGCTACCTTCGGGCCTATTCCAGAGACTGTTTGCACAAGTTCAAAAGTATTTCTACTCTCCTCATCCAGAAAACCGAAGAGAGTCAGTGAATCTTCGCGGACAACGAGTGAGGTGAAGAGTTGTGTTGCCGCCCCCAAATGAAGTTGAACGCTGGTTGGACCAGTGATGGAAACTGCCAGCCCAACTCCTCCAACTTCAATCACAGCCCGATCTGGATTAATTGAACGAACGATTCCGTTTACTAGTGAAATCATTTCTTCACCAACTTAGCGAGCCGGGATTTCTCAATCGCTACTGCCTCTGCAATTTTTGTATTCGCCCCACCTCGCCAAATATGGCAAATCGCAAGGGCTAAGGCATCAGTGCTATCTACCGGCTTCGGAATTGACTCTAAATTAAGTAAGCGTTTAACCATCTCGGCGACCTGCGCTTTATTCGCTCGTCCTGATCCAGTAACGGCAGCCTTTACTTCAGACGGTGTATGCATCATCACTGGAATGTTCCTGCGGGCTGCAACTAAGAGCGCGATTCCGGCAGCTTGGGCGGTTCCCATCACGGTTCGAACATTGTGTTGGGAAAAGACACGTTCAACAGCGATCACGGTGGGTTTATGTAGAGCTATCCACTCTTCCAACTCACTTTCTAATTGAAGTAGCCGCAGCTCAAGTGCTGCATCCGGTGGCGTAAGAATGACACCGACACCAATCAAAGTAAGTGGTGATCCAATTGCGCCTTCGACAACGCCCACGCCACAACGCGTCAATCCCGGGTCCACCCCAAGTACTCGTTTATTTATCTGGCTCATAACTTCTAAGCCTAGGTCAGCCCTACGACGACTTAAGAAAGGCTCGCCAGGACTTCATCTGAGACATCGAAATTAGAGTAGACATTCTGCACATCATCTAACTCCTCAATCGCATCAATAAGTTCAAAGACCTTGGTGGCTCCTTCGGCATCGAGTGGAATCTGCATGGAAGGCAGGAATGAAGAATCTGCTGATTCATAATCAATTCCAGCACTTTGAAGCGCGGTTCTAGCTGCTACGAGATCGCTGGCTTCACACACGACTTCAAATGATTCACCTAAGTCGTTCACATCTTCAACCCCAGCATCAAGTGCTGCTTCCAGAATCGAATCTTCGGTTACACCGCCGACCTTGCTGACGATGATGACGCCCTTGCGATTAAAAAGATATGCCACAGATCCCGGATCAGCCATGCTGCCACCATTTCGCGTCACAGCAACACGCACTTCAGATGCTGCGCGATTACGATTATCAGATAAACATTCGATCATGAGCGCAACACCATTTGGTCCATAGCCCTCATACATAATAATTTGCCAATCGGCGCCACCAGATTCCAGGCCCGCGCCACGTTTGACTGCTCTTTCAATATTATCTGCCGGCATTGAATTCTTCTTCGCCTTAGCAATTGCATCAAAGAGAGTTGGGTTTCCCTCTACTTCAGGACCGCCATTACGCGATGCCACTTCAATAGCCTTAATTAGTTTCGCAAAGTTTTTAGCGCGACGGCTATCGATAATCGCTTTCTTATGCTTGGTCGTCGCCCATTTGGAATGGCCTGACATCGTCAACACCTCAATCAGTTTTCATGAGGCGATTACTTACGCCCCTAATGTCCGAACTTTATCGCCCTTTACACATCTCTTCAAAGAAGTAGCGATGTATTTCCAGGTTACTCGTCAATTCCGGGTGGAAACTTGTAGCTAGAACTTTGCCCTCACGCACCGCAACCGCGTGCCCGACAGTCTCTGCCAGAACCTGAACCCCAGGACCAAACTGCTCTACCCAAGGCGCTCTGATAAAGACCGCGTTCATCGCCTTGCCATTAAAGGTCAGCTCTGATTCAAATGAATCTACCTGCCTACCAAAGGCATTTCGGCGAACAGTGATATCTAATCCGCCAAATGTCTCTTGCCCTTTTGCGCCATCAAGGATGCGATCGGCAACAAGAATCATTCCGGCACACGATCCATACACTGGAAGTCCATCGGCAATGCATTTTCGGATGGGATCAAATAATTCGAAAGTCTTGGCCAGATGAACAATGGTGGTGGACTCTCCGCCAGGCAAAATTAGCGCATCAATGCTTTCTAATTCAGATAAGCGCCTGACTTCGATCGCCTCGTAGCCACATTGCGTTGTGGCAAGAATGTGCTCGCGAAAATCTCCCTGTAGAGCTAGCACGCCAACTTTCATAAAATAGCGTTAACTACCAACCACGTTCTGCTAAACGATGTGGCACCGGAATATCTGCAACATTAATGCCAACCATTGCCTCGCCCAGACCGCGGGAAACTTCGGCAAGCACCTTTGCATCCTGATAGTAAGTAGTTGCTTTCACACAGGCTGCGGCGCGTTGTGCTGGATTTCCTGATTTGAAAATTCCAGATCCAACGAAAACGCCATCGGCGCCCATCTGCATCATGAGTGCAGCATCTGCTGGCGTAGCGATTCCGCCTGCTGTAAAGAGAACAACCGGAAGTTTTCCAGTTTCAGCAACCTCTTTGACCAGTGCATATGGTGCCTGTAACTCTTTAGCTGCGACATAGAGTTCATCTTCACGAAGAGATGAAAGTCGCCGGATTTCGGCGCCAATTGTGCGCATGTGCATCATCGCATTTGAAACATCGCCGGTTCCGGCTTCACCCTTTGAACGGATCATGGCGGCACCTTCGTTAATACGACGAAGTGCTTCACCTAAGTTGGTTGCGCCACAGACGAACGGAATCTTGAAGTTCCATTTATCAATATGGTTTGTGTAGTCAGCCGGTGTCAGAACTTCAGACTCATCGATGTAATCAACACCGAGACTTTCAATAATTTGGGCTTCCACGAAATGGCCAATGCGAACCTTGGCCATCACAGGAATCGAGACAGCTGCTTGAATCGCTTCGATCATGTCCGGATCTGACATGCGCGCTACGCCACCTTGTGCACGGATATCTGCTGGCACGCGCTCTAGCGCCATCACTGCACATGCACCGGCATCTTCGGCAATCCTGGCTTGCTCAACGTTGACAACATCCATGATGGTGCCGCCCTTAAGCATTTCAGCCATTCCACGTTTAACGCGTGCGGTGCCAGTTGTTTCAGACATTTATTTAAGCTCCTCGTTTAGCACATTGTGTGCAGGAAAAGAGTCTACTTTGGAGTTACCGATACCGCATCCGCGGGAGCAAGAGTGAAAGCAGGTTGCCTATCTGTCAGGGCCACCCAAATCTGCCCCTTTTCAAAGGTGATCTCTTCACCGCTCATGCTCAACCAGCGAGTTCCCTCTTCGGCAGTAGGTCGGCTCCAGGTGGCCTTAATAGATTTGCCATTTCGCAAGATGTAACCAGCGCCACTTCCGACAGTGGCTGAACGCGGAGTGATTCCGCCATTTTTATCCTTATAAATTGAATCCGTAATTGAAACTATTTGAATAACAAATGTGGAAGCGCCAAGCCGAGTCCCAGCTTCTGTGATGTTCGGCTCCTTTCGAAAATCTAAAAGCCAACGATTCTCTTTCTTAGACCAATGCACATCATAGGAACTAGCTGGCCAGGAAACCTGGGCAAATGTAATTGCTACACCTTCCTCAATCACTTTCCCAAACTTCCAACCCATGCTCTTAGATTGCGCGAACTCCAAGCCTCTGCCCTTTGCAAGTTCCAGCAATAGGTCTGCGCGCAGCACCATCGCATATGGCTGCGTGCGAGTCGGATCCGTTGTGAAGATTGTTCGCGAGTTTTTCTGAGCTCCTAAATCGTGAAGGTTAGCCGCAGCAATAATCGGTAGCATCTTGCTTTGAGCTCCACTATAGGCGAAGCCAACGCGACCATACTGGGCAAGAAGTTCAATATCTGAAATGCGCGCCGACCGAACCGGTCCAATACGTGTGGGGACCTTTGAAGAAAAGACAGCGGCAAGACGTGTGGAGCCACCCTCCACCTGCTCGATGTAAATCAAATCTGCATCCTCTAAACCGATCTGTGGATGCGCCATAGCTGTGTCGTCAATCTTCACAACCAGCACCGGCGCATCTACGCCAGCTCGCCCACTGATTGAATTCTCGGGCGGAGTGGCGGCAAACGGAATTCTCGCCTGGAAAATTGCATCAGGTGAAACGACGGAGGTCAACAACACACCACCTGCTGCAACCACGAAAATTACCGCGGTTATGCGCTTAAAAAACATCGCCTTCAAATTCATAAGTTACAGGCTCTGGCGCTGAACCTGCTAACCGAAATACACGAATAAAAAGCTTCTTGCGCACCATCTGTGTTCTTGTCACAGCTTCAACGTGCATGGCTATGGCCACCTTGATCTTGGCTGTCAGATCTTTAAGTTCAAGTAAGAGCTCTTGCTCCAAAGGATTTTGGGTGTCGGCTGAATTCTCAATCAGAATTCCTAGTGCGCCAGTCAGGCCAGTCTCTGCTTGAGAGCGATCTCGCACCGTCGCTTCACGTGCTTGGTGGGCGGCAAATGTCAGAAGAAGTGATGCTGCTGGATCAGAGATCTCAGAGCGAGCTATCTCAATAGCAACAGCTGCTCTGCGTTGTAGTAATCCGTCGAGATTAGCCCAACTTGTTTCAACGCGGTGATGTAACCGATTTAGGCGCGTCGCCAGAAATGATAGATACCAAGCAAAAATGGAGAGAATGAAAAAGGCTAGTAGAAAGTTATTCATTGCTGCGACCTAACAATCTGTTCCAAGCACGATTATCGGAAGCTAGTGTTACTCCTCTGCCACCCACCATCGCCATTTCATACACATCATAAATTCTCTCAGCAACAACGTCCCAGTCAAAACTCTGCGCGTAGTCATGGCCTTTCTTAGCTATCGCACTTCGATGCACTGGATCTTGCAGTAAAGCAATCGCCTTCTCTGCTAAATCGGAGGCATTTTCGGATTCGAAGAGAGTTCCATACTCCCCGCCACCCAGTAGGGACTCAAATGCTGGAATGTCACTAGCAAGTACAGCGGCGCCAGCAGCAAGTGCTTCGGCCAAGATGATTCCGAAGGATTCGCCCCCAGTATTGGGTGCGACATAAATTCCCACAGATGCCATGAAGTTAGCTTTATCTGACTCTGAAATGGTTCCTAGGAATGTGAACCTATTTCGAAGATGGGGTTCAAGTTTTTCCAGGAAGGTCTCCGGATCTCCCGGTCCTGCAATGAGAATGCGAACATCCGGGATCCGACTCAAGATTTGTGGCAACGCCTCAATCAGCACGGAAAGACCTTTTCGATACTCTTCAAAGCGACCAATAAAACCGATGGTGTTTCCCGACCATCTCGCATCTATCGTTGCATCTGCAAAGCGCCCGGCATAGATGCCATTGGGAACAACCATGGCATCTGTATCAAGATGTATCTGTAGCGTCTCGCGTGCAGCCTCACTGACAGCAATACGTGCATTGAGTTTTTCTACCACCGGCTCCACAAATGGAGTTATTGCAAAGGCAATCTTCTTTCGAGAAGAGGCTGCGTGAAAAGTTCCCACCATGGGTCCTTCTGCAGCCCAACAAGCAAGAAGTGAAATGGATGGAATTGCTGGTTCATGAAGGTGTAAGACATCGAAGTTTCCTTCAGCTATCCAGCTCTTCACCCGACTAAAGGCGACCGGGCCGAAAAGTAAACGAGCTACCGCTCCGTTATAGGCAATCGATATCGGGCGACCGGCACTAGTGACATAGGGAGGCAAATTCTCATCACTAGCAGATGGGGCCAAGACAGAAACTGTGTTACCTTGCGCAATCAGGTATTCAGCCAAATCACCGATATGGCTCTTAACTCCTCCAGGTGTATCCCACCCATACGGGCAGACAATTCCAATACGTTTCTTAGCTAACGGCATTACCTATGCTCCTTGAAATCGCCATCGGTCCAGATTCTTTGCAGCATATGCCAATCCTGCGGGTGTGCGGCTATCCCTTTTTCAAAAAGGCTCGCCATGCGCTGCGTTGTCTGCGCAACACGTTCGGACTCACTTCCATCTACTGCCACATCTACAGTTGTGAACTCAATCTGAATTCCGCCTTGCTTATATGAAACGTGGGCTACTACTAGCGGTATTCCGGTCTTGATTGCTAGCAGGGCAGGACCTGCCGGCATCCGTGCCGGAAAGCCAAAGAAGTTCACATCCACACCCGAAGCCGAAAGATCTCTATCTGCAACAAGTGCAATCAACCGCTTCTCACGAGCACGTTTGATCAGCGTGGCAAAGGAACGCGAATCAATAGATAGGACCTCAAATCCCATAGCTTGGCGAAATCGCAAGAACCGCTGGAAGAGTGCTTCTGGCTTTAGCCTTTCGGCAACTGTGACCAGCGGTATTCCAAGTGAGCAGAAGTAGGCACCGGCGTGATCCCAATTACCGGAGTGCGGCAGCGCAATGACGACTCCCCTTCCTTCACGCATGGGATCAAGGAGTAACTCGCCACGAGTGAGGGTGACCGAGTCTTGTATTTGCGATGTCGACCAATCTTGAATTCGGAATGTGTCACACCAATAGCGAAGATAGGAACTCATCGCTTTCCGGACCAACTCCTCCAATTCTGCGGCGCTTAAGTCAGCTTTGATGCGGCTTAAATTGCTGCGAAGCCGCTGAACACTCTTGCCATTCTTCTTCACCAAATAGTAAGCAAGTTTTTCAAATAGCCCGTAGGCCCACTTATGTGGAAGGACTCGAACTATTCTCCAACCGGCAAAATATGCCAGCGCTGTGACTTTGGCTATCACGAATCTGCAAGACCTTTACGGACCACCTGTAGCCGCTGAAATACCGTTACCAATCCTAGAATTGCAAGTGTCCAGATTCCGATTGCCAAAATATATGGAACACCTAACCCATGAAAACCAGCTGCGACCAGAATAATGATCAATCGTTCGGTGCGCTCTGTGATTCCCACGCTGCAGGCGATATTGAAACTCTCTGCCTTTGCTCGGATGTAAGGGATGAGCACGCCAGTTACCAGCGCAACAACTGCCGGATATGCCAGCACATCTTCATTTCGAATCAGTGGTAGTGCCAGGCTTATCACTATTGCGCTATCGGTCACGCGATCAATCGTTGAATCCAGGAATCCACCCCAGGCCGTTGCGCCCTTATCTGAAATTCGAGCCATCGCACCATCAAAGAGATCACTCAAGGCGAAGGCTGTAATCACGAGAGTGCCAACAAAATATTCTTCTCTACTATAGAAATATGCTGCCGAAATAATGAGACCTAGCGCACCTAAAACTGTTACTGAATTCGGAGTAAGGCCCAAACGCAGGGCGGTTCTGGCCAACGGATTTATTAATCTGGTGACCGCAGGTTTCAGTGCGCTACTTATCATCAGGACCATCGTAGGCTTTCCCTCATGCCTTCTCCTAGTTCCGAAGCAACCAAACGAATCCACGTATACGGCCACGTCTCTGGGGCCCCGCAGGCAATTGCCTCTGAATTCGGCGGAAGCATCTCCTCCTCGCCTGAACACGAATCTGACCTTGCGATATTCGTCATTAATCCCGCTGCCGGTATAGATGCAGAAACTATTGGGCTCTGGGCAGCCCTAGATGAAATCCAGATTCCACGTCTTGTTCTTGTCAATGGACTCGATGGGCAAGAGTTAGATTTTGAAGATGCCGTCATGGTCGCAAATCGAGTCTTTGATCAATTAGTCACGCCATATCTGGTTCTTCATCATGATGATGGATCACCGGCGGCGCTCATACGCCTTGATGATTTACACATCATTGATTACTCGATAACTCCCCCAACAGCTCGCGTCTGTGACCCGGAACATGAAGAGTTGGTCAAACAGTTCAGGGAAGAGTTCTTGGAACAGATGCAAGAGATGGATGATGGCGCATTCGCTGCTGGCATTCTCTTTCCTGCAATTCCTATCAATCTCACCAACGGAATCGGGATCGATATCGTGCACGACTACATCAAGTCCCTACCAAGCAGCAGCTAACTCATCTCGAGTAATAGTAAGTAGCTGGGGCATAACCTTCGTCTTTCCAATAATCGGCATGAAATTAGCATCACCTGACCAGCGAGGAACTATGTGTTGATGGATATGCGCTGCCACACCGGCTCCTGATATCGCACCTTGATTCATTCCTAAATTAAATCCATCAGCCTTTGAGACTTTGCGCAAGGTTGTCATTGCATGCGAACTGATATCTGTAATTTCATGGCGCTCTTCGATGGTGAGTTCAGTGAGATCTGCGACGTGGCGATTGGCACAGACCAAGAGATGTCCGGGGTTATAGGGATAGAGATTCATCACAACGTAGGCGCTCACGCCTCGGTAAACAATCAAACCTTCTTCATCGCTGAGAGTAAGAATTCTGCAGAATGGGCACTCAACGTCATTTCCATCTAGCGGGCGATTTTCACCCCGTAGATACTCCAGACGATGGGGAGCCCATAGCCGTTGCCAACCATCGGGCATGCCAACACCATCAATATCACTCACCGCTAAACCTGACGACGTTCGGCAATCGTTGCCAAAATCTCGGCAATCGCATCTGCAATAGGGACGCCATTCTTCTGATCGCCATTGCGATATCTAAAGGAGACCGCATTTGATTTTACATCTTCCTCGCCAGCGATGAGCATGTACGGAATCTTCTGCATCTGGGCATTGCGCACCTTCTTCTGCATGCGATCATCCGAGAGATCAATATCTGCGCGAATACCAGCAGCCTTCATCTCTTTCACAACTTTCACCAAGTGATCGTTAAAGGCATCGGCAACAGGAATACCCGTTACCTGCACAGGTGCCAACCATGGTGGGAAAGCACCGGAATAGTGTTCGGTGAGAACACCAAAGAATCGTTCAATTGAACCAAAGAGTGCGCGGTGAATCATCACTGGACGTTGCTTACTGCCATCGGCTGCAGCAAATTCAAGGTCGAATCGCTGTGGTAATTGGAAATCAACTTGAATGGTAGACATCTGCCAGGTGCGACCTATTGCATCCTTAGCCTGCACTGAAATCTTTGGCCCATAAAACGCTGCTCCACCTTCATCCAGAACTAGTTCCAGGCCTTGCTTGACCGCAGCTTCGCGCAGCGCTTCAGTTGCCGCATTCCAATCTGAATCTTCTCCCACGGATTTTTCAGAATTACGTGTAGATAGTTCGAGATAGAAATCTGCTAGTCCATAATCACGAAGTAGGTTGAGCACGAAAGTCAGAAGTGAATCGAGTTCGCCAGCCATCTGCTCTTTGGTGCAGTAAATATGGGCATCATCTTGGGTAAAGCCGCGGGCACGAGTGATGCCGTGTAATACGCCAGATTTTTCATAACGATAGACCGTACCGAATTCAAAGAGTCGAAGTGGTAGTTCACGATAAGAGCGCTGACGAGATTGAAAGATCAGATTGTGGAAGGGGCAGTTCATCGGCTTCATGTAGTACTGCTGTCCAGCACGCTTAATAGTTCCATCAGCATGGAGCTCTTCATCCATGATCATTGGTGGATACATTCCTTCGGAGTACCAATCAAGATGGCCAGATTTTTCAAAGAGCGCCGCTTTAGTTAAATGTGGTGAGTAGACAAATTCATACTCTTCCTCCTCATGGCGCTTGCGCGAATAATCTTCCATCGCCCGACGAATGATTCCGCCTTTCGGGTGAAAGACTGCAAGTCCTGAGCCAATCTCTTCCGGGAATGAGAAGAGATCCAACTCTTGTCCGAGGCGTCGATGATCACGCTTTTCCGCCTCCGCAAGTAATTCCAAATAGGCATTGAGTTCATCTTGCGAAGGCCAGGCAGTTCCGTAAATGCGTTGCAACATCGGATTCTTCTCCGAACCTCGCCAGTAAGCAGCCGCACTTCGCATCAATTTGAATGCTGGAATATGTTTTGTTGAAGGTAGGTGCGGACCCCGGCAGAGATCAGACCAAACAGGTTGGCCATCACGACCTAAGTTGTCATAAATCGTTAGCTCAGGGCCTCCCACTTCCACACTTGTCTCATCGGTGGCACCACCTTTAAGACCAATAAGTTCGCACTTATATGGCTCATGAGAAAGCTCTTTGAGGGCATCAGATTCTGTGGTGATGCGACGCTTAAAGCGCTGACCGTCTTTAACGATCTTGCGCATCGCACTTTCGATCTTCTCCAGATCATCGGGATTAAATGGGTTCTTCGGATCAAAGTCATAATAGAAACCATCTGTGATGGGCGGACCTATTCCCAGTTTCGTATCGGCAAATACCTGCTGCACAGCTTGTGCCATCACGTGGGCGGTTGAATGTCGAAGGACTGCCAGACCCTCCGGTGAAGAGATTGACACGGATGTCACTACATCGCCCTCGGCTAAGTCGCTCCAGAGATCTTTGAGCACGCCATTTACGGTGCAAAGAACGATCTCTCTATTCTCAGCAAATATTTGTGTCGGCCGCTGGTCGCCTTCAATAGACCGCGATTGGCCATCCACGACGACGTTGATCAGTGACATGGGCGTTAGCCTACCGAAACTGGTTGTAAGTGAGCGCGAATGAGGGCCTCGAGTTCACGTGATGATTCACCGATCTCTAATTTCATATCACCGATGAAGGCGATGGGCTGAGCAATACGCAGACTTGAAAGTAGAAAGCCTGATTTAATCTCGGGCACCTCCGAGATATGAGTCGGGCGCACACTCACGCCACACTCCTCGATCGCCACTGCTCGCACAATCCCGGGCAATACCCCCGCTGTAATGGGTGGTGTGACCCACGCGCCATCGATACGCAACACCAGATTGGAGACCGCGCTCTCGGTAATCTCATTCTTAGCGTTAAAGAGGATGCAATCATCGAATCCCTCATCACGCGCTGACTTAAGGATGGCGAAGCGATCATCGTAAGGAAACTTCTTATGGATTAAGCCAAGAACTGTCTCGCTATAGAAATTGAGATTGCTTGGCGCCGTGAGCTCCTCATATTCATCATGGCTTAGATGGAAGAGGTCATCTGCAAAGCACAACCGCAAGCGGCCCACTGGAAATTTTTCTGTACTCAATATAAGAGAGAGTCTTGCCCTAATACTTTCTTCATCGGGAAGGGTGATGCCCAGTTCTGCAGCCGAAGTGATAGCACGGCGCATATGTCGTGCCAGGGCAATCGGTTTTCCTTCAACCGTCTTTATGGTCTCAAAGATTCCAGAAGTGCGAGGAAAGCCATAAGCATCAACTTCTATCGTCACTGAATCTCTCCCCCAGCAATGTTTAACAAGTGTCTTGCTTTAAGCCGAGTCTCTTCCCACTCGGCGCCAGCATCACTTGCCCATGTGATTCCGGCACCAGTTCCAAAACGCAGTACATCCTTCTTCGTTCTCCAGAAAGTTCTGATCCCAACTGCAATCTCTGCCCGATCTCCCTGCACCCACCCGATGGCGCCACAATATGGCCCGCGCCTAACCTCCTCATGGGTGTTGATAATACGTAGCGCCGCACTCTTTGGCGCTCCACTTATTGAGCCTGCCGGTGCTAGCGCATCAAAGATTTGCGACCATTTCAACTGCCCAGTGAGAGTTCCGGTTACATCTGAAACTAAATGACGCAGGCCAGGATGTTTTTCGGTGCGAAAGAGTTCAGTGACAGCAACACTTCCTGATTCACAGATCCTGCCAAAGTCATTGCGCATCAGATCCACAATCATCAGATTCTCAGCTTTATCTTTTTCCCCAAATGTTTGCTCATCAGAACGAATCGTGCCCTTAATGGGAGATGTGGTGATTTCTTGGCCACGGCGGGAGAGAAGTCTTTCCGGAGAAGCAGAAGCAATCTCTATCTCCGGCAAGTGCAGGTATTGCGCATAAGGTGCTGGGTTCTTACTGATCAATTGCGAGAAGAGCCCGGCCAGTGAGTCGCTCGGCTGCGCTAGCTGATTAATTAATTCATAACAGGCATTAACCTGATAGACGCCACCGGCTGCAATCTCTTCTCTGATCGCATCGACATAAGCGATATAACCATCTCGATCACACGATGAGCGCCACGGCGTAGCAATCTCATCCCATTGCGATAGTGGAAATTGCGCATCTTCCACGGTTGCAAACCGGGCAAAGGTCGCTTCGCCTTCAAATGTAATAACGATGGCCCAGAAGTTTCCATCGGCTAATACCGAAGGATTGTTGCTGATTTCTTCTAATTGGGTCGCGAGTCGTCCACCCATCCAGAACTGATTTTCGAGGCCATACACCTGGCTAAGGCTACGCACTTAGCGCGTATAAACAGTGCGAAATA
>NZ_JBBAMU010000004.1:0-65268 GCF_040402315.1 Candidatus Planktophila sp. | reverse complement strand
TCGCCGATGATGAAACTGAAATTCTTCTGATCGGCCATATTGGCCATGAAGAAGTTGAAGGAACTGCTGGTGAAGCACCTGGCAAAGTGCGCGTTGTCGATGGCCTAGATGAAGCCCGCACCATCATTCCCACACCAGGCAAAAAACTAGTCTGGCTCACTCAGACCACTCTTTCAGTTGATGAAACTATGCAATCTGTTGCAATTCTTAAAGAACGTTTTCCTGAAATTGCCAACCCACCATCAGATGACATTTGTTATGCCACCCAAAATCGCCAAGAAGCAATTAAGGCAATTGCCCCACAAGCAGATCTGGTTATTGTCGTGGGTTCTACAAACTCATCGAACTCCGTGCGCCTAGTTGAGGTAGCGCTGGAATATGGGGCAAAGGCTGCCTATCTCGTTGACTATGCGACTGAGGTAAAAGATGAATGGTTTGAAGGTGTGGAAGTAATTGGTGTGACAAGTGGTGCATCTGTTCCGGAAATTCTAGTCAATGACTTACTTAAATATTTAGATGAGCATGGCTATGGCGATGTTCAAGAAGTGCGATCATCGGAGGAGACACTCCTCTTTGCATTGCCAAAAGAGCTACGCGCTGATTTAAAAGCTGCTAAGTAGAAAACCTCACCGCCCACGAGTTCTTAGCTGTTACTACTTATTTATAACCTGGAACTCTTGCATATTCACTCTTGACATATGGAATGCCTTTGGTTTTATACCAGACGTCAATTTCGACGCCATATATTGCTTGGAATGAATCCCGCCAATCTGTATCAAGGGAGAATGCTCGCCAGAACTCCATCATTTTTTCGAAACCACCATCTGCCATTAATACCTCCGAGAGAAGTAATCCCACCCCATAAGCAAATCGATATTTAAAGTCACAACCACCACTGAAATTACCTTCAAGGCTCTTTAGGTGAGTAAACCACTGGGAATCACTAAATTTTCGAATCTCAACACTGCCTCCCTGGTATGCATTCATATCCATTCTCTTGGCATCGTCGTACACACTGAGTCCATATTTTTCAGTTATTTGAAAGTTTGAAAATAGAGTTGCACTACCCTCACGCAACCAACATGGCATTTGATCCGTGCGATTCTTAGAGAGTTGTTGCTGAACTATATGAACATTTTCATGCGGAATCATCGCGTCATCTTGTATCGGGCGGGTTGAGCTTCGAAAAAATGAGAGATGGCTGGGGCCTGGCTGTGATGGCACAGATCCAGCATTTAATTGACTACCTTCTCTGTCTAGCCGCCCTTGATATTCGCGTGCTATATACCCATTTATATCCAAGTCATAAGTTTTCCACGCGTTAACCAACCACTCCAGTTCTTTTCCTGTAGCATAAAAAATATTAAACAATTCTGTGCCGTCATAAACACTTGTCCAATACTCCATAGCGAAATTCAATTCTGACTCAATTTTTTCTTTATAAGCTGGAATTGCGTTAGGGGAGTAGTGGTATCTAAAGAGGTCTTTAACGGGCTTAGGTATCATCGCCTTCTTCATATTTGCAAGAGAAAGTGATTGAACCGATTGCTTAGTTGTCGTTTCAACTTTCACACCCTTATTCCAAACCAATTTCTTTCCAGCTTTTACACATGTATGGGTTTTACTCTTAACTACCTCAGTAATTCCGGCTTTATTACATTTAGCGCCTGCTTTAGCCGCAGCACTTGCTGGGACAAAAGGAATTGATAGGCAGAGAGAAAGTATTGAGAAGAATGCAATCAGTCTCTTATTCATCTCAAAAGCCTATGCGGGAATTAAGTTATTACAAGAGGGTATTGGCTCGTATTTAACCTTTATCCGTTCAGTGCTAAACCTCAGGCAGCAGCTGCGCGCTTAGAGGGACGGTTCTTCGCCTTCTCATTTAAGAACATAAACCAGGCATAGAGCGCGCTGAGAAGTAGATATGGTGCGACGCTGGCGAGTGAACCGATGAAATCGATGCCGACTCTGGATATCGAAAGGCCGTTACTGAGAATAGTCAGCAAGAGAACTGTCGCCCCATAAGCAAGTGGTGGCGTAACAGCTGCAACATAACGAGTTCCGGTGCGGCCATAGTTGACGCCGCCATAGGTAACTAGGGCGATGATCAGACCAGAGATGATTCCAGGACCAGAGCGAATCCAGATTTCAAGTGATGTGAAGATAAAGATAAAAAGTGCTTGCAGAAATACCACACCTTGTTTTTTCAGTCCGGGGCCGTTAACGATTGGCTTTCGAATTGGCTGTGTGCTCATCTCTTACTCCTCTACTACTTCAACATCAATGAAATCATCGGGTGCATCTAAATCTGGGTTATTTAGCGCCCTTACATCTGCCGGAGATTCCGGATATTCAATTGCCAGCTTATCTTTATCGCCAGCTACGCCTAGTTTATTGATTCGCCGGGCTGGTGCAAGGACAGTCTTTTCCGCTGTGGGAATGAGATCTTCATATGCTTTAGATGTCTGATTAATTGCCTTACCCACCGCAACAATCTTGGTATGTAAGAGAGTTACGTTTTTTAGAAATGTCGCCGCCACCTTTGTGATGTCATCAGCGTTCTCGGCCAACTTATTACGCGTGAAGATATGGCCCACGGTGCGCAGCAGCGCCATCATCGATGTGGGAGTAGCAAGTGTGACCCCGACTTTAAATGCTTTCTCAAGCAAGAGTGGATCAAGGCGAAGTGACTCTGCCAGCAGCGTCTCAAAGGGGAGGAAGAGCACAACAAAGTCAGGGGAGTTCTGTGATTTGTGATAGCCACGCTTTGCAAGTGCATCAACATGCTTGAGTAAATCCTTGGTATGCAGCAAGAGCAGTTCATCGCGCTGCTCTTGGTCCTCTGTGCCAAATGCTTCCAGGAAGCGATCAAAGGGAAACTTAGAGTCGATAAAGAGCTTGGAACCACCTGGCATCGCCACCGTGATATCTGGAATACCAGATGAGTCAGAATCAGTTGTGGAACGCTGCGCCACATACTCGTGGCCTTCACGTAGCCCTGCTTGTTCTAGCAGAAGTTCCAGTTGTGCTTCCCCAAATTTTCCACGTGTTTGCGAACTAGCGAGTGCGCCGGCAATTTTCTTTGTTTCATCAAAGAAGGTAGTCGATGCTTTGCGCATCTCATCGATAGTTCCTACCAATTGCACCTCAGATGCAATTCTCTTCTCCGCTGCTTCCTGTGCTTGCAGACGCATGCGTTCGACAGTTGTCTTCATCTCTTCCATCTGTGTTGCAATCTTTGTTTCGTTCTCACTTTTGGCTTCTGCTGCCTTCAGGCGATCATCAGATGCCTTAAGCAGCACCTTCACATCGTTGAGTTCTTGGCTAATCGTTGATGTATTGCCACCGTTTGCGCCAGATTTAATTCTAGAAATCCACAGACCAAGTGCGAGCCCAAGAAAGAGGCCGAGAATTAGAGTTATTAAGGTCACCACTGTGCTGGACATGGGGCAATCGTGGCAGGAGGCACTGACAATCCCCCGTAGGCTGTCCTACTTATGAGCCTCTCAATTGGAATCGTCGGCCTGCCGAATGTCGGAAAGTCGACCCTCTTTAATGCTCTGACCAAGAACAATGTCTTAGCCGCCAACTATCCCTTTGCCACGATCGAGCCCAATGTCGGTGTCGTAGGCGTTCCGGATGAGCGGTTAGCAAAGCTGGCCACCATCTTTACTTCGGAAAAGCTACTGCCGGCCGCACTCTCCTTCGTCGATATTGCCGGCATTGTGAAGGGTGCATCTGAGGGCGCCGGCCTTGGAAATAAGTTCCTTGCCAATATTCGTGAAACTGATGCCATCTGTCAGGTCATCCGCGTCTTTACCGATGGCGATGTGGTTCACGTTGATGGTCGTATCGATCCTGCTAGTGACATGGAAACAATCAACATGGAACTTGCGCTCGCAGATTTACAGACAATTGAAAAGGCAATTCCACGCCTTGAGAAGGAAGCGCGAGTTTCAAAGGAGAAAGCCCCGGTTTTAGCGGCGGTCAAGGAAGCCAATGAGTGGTTGCAATCAGGAAAGCCGTTGTCACAGTCAAAGATTGATCGCGAACTTCTGCATGAGCTGCATCTTTTAACTGCAAAACCATTTCTTTATGTCTTTAACGTCGATGCCGCAGAGCTTGCTGACCTTGAACTGCGCACGAAGTTATCAGCCCTGGTTGCACCAGCAGAGGCAATTTTTCTCGATGCTAAGACCGAGGCCGAACTTGCTGAACTCTCTGATGAGGACGCGCTCGAACTCTTGCAAGCAATTGGTCTTACTGAACCAGGGCTAGCCACGCTTGCCCGAGTTGGTTTTGCTACTTTGGGACTACAAACTTATTTAACTGCTGGTCCAAAAGAGACGCGTGCTTGGACCATTCATAAAGGTGACACCGCACCGATGGCGGCCGGCGTCATCCACACAGATTTCCAAAAAGGTTTCATTAAAGCTGAAATCGTCTCTTTTACCGACTTGGTAGAAGCGGGCACAATGACGGAAGCGAAAGCTAAAGGCAAAGTGCGGATGGAAGGTAAGGAATACATCATGCAAGACGGAGACGTAGTGGAGTTCAGATTCAATGTCTAATAGCCCAGCACTTAATACCGCCAGAGCACGCCTTAATCAGGCTCACCTCAAGGATCTTCCAAAGAAGACCCGTGACAACCTTCGCAACGTTGCGATCATTGCTCACGTTGACCATGGAAAGACCACACTCGTTGATGCGATGTTGTGGCAATCCGGAGCTTTCGCTGCTTATAAGAAGCAAGAAGAAGGCCAAGACCGCATGATGGATTCAATGGATCTAGAACGCGAAAAGGGAATCACGATTCTTGCCAAGAACACTTCGGTAAGACGTGGTGACACCATCATCAACATCATTGACACACCAGGCCACGCAGATTTCGGTGGCGAAGTTGAACGTGGTCTGGAGATGGTCGATGGTGTTATCTTGCTCGTCGATGCCTCTGAAGGTCCACTGCCACAAACACGTTTCGTATTGCGCAAAGCGCTACAAAAGAATCTTCCCGTTATTCTCCTTATTAATAAGGTGGACCGCCCGGATTCACGAATTGCCGAAGTTGTCGATGAGGCATACGCGCTTTTTCTAGATCTTGATGCCAATGAAGAACAAATTGAGTTCCCTGTTGTCTATGCATCAGCTAAGGCAGGTCGTGCTTCCCTGACACGCCCCGCAGATGGTGGAATGCCAGTTGAAGAAAATCTGGATGTTTTATTTGACACCATCTTCGCCACAATTCCAGCACCGGTTTATCACGAAGGTGCACCTCTTCAGGCACACGTGACAAACCTTGACTCTTCACCATTCCTTGGACGATTGGCGCTATGCCGCGTGCACGAAGGTGTGATTAAAAAAGGCCAAACTGTTTCTTGGATTAAAACCGATGGCAGCACTGAACGGGTAAAGATTTCTGAGTTGCTGATGACTGAAGCACTCGAGCGGGTTCCAGCACTGGAAGCTCATCCTGGAGACATCATTGCCGTTGCTGGTATTGAGACAATTACCTTGGGTGAAACACTGGCAGATCTAGAAAACCCACATCAATTACCACTTATTACAGTAGATGAACCATCAATTTCTATGACCATCGGTATCAACACATCACCACTAGCGGGCAAGAGCGGCAAGATGCTTACAGCGCGCCAAGTGAAAGATCGTCTTGATAAAGAGCTCGTCGGTAACGTTTCACTTCGTGTTCTAAATACCGAACGTCCTGATACGTGGGAAGTTCAAGGTCGCGGTGAACTACAGCTCGCTGTGCTTGTGGAAATCATGAAGCGCGAAAGTTTTGAACTCACAGTGGGTAAACCACAGGTAGTTACCAAGATGATCAATGGAAAACTTCACGAACCAATGGAGCGCTTATCAATTGATGCACCTGAAGATTATTTGGGTGTGCTCACCCAGTTGATGGCGCTACGTAAGGGTCGCATGGAACAGATGGTCAATCACGGAACCGGTTGGATTCGACTTGACTACAAAGTTCCATCACGTGGCCTGATTGGTTTCCGGACTGAGTTCCTTACTGAAACTCGCGGAACAGGACTGCTGCACCATGTCTTTGATTCATACGAACCATGGTTTGGTGAACTTCGCACACGTGGCACAGGGTCCCTTGTCTCAGATCGCATCGGCGCCGTGACCTCATATGCACTGGCTGGAATTCAAGAACGCGGATCTATCTTCGTTGAACCCGGTGATGAAGTCTATGAAGGCATGGTTATCGGTGAGAACTCACGTTCTGATGATATGGATGTCAACTGTGTGCGCGAAAAGAAACTAACGAATATGCGCGCTTCCGGTACTGATGATTCAGAGAAGTTGATTCCACCTAAGAAGCTCAATATGGAAGGCGCCCTTGAATACTGCCGCGAAGATGAATGCGTGGAGGTAACTCCAGCAGTTGTTCGTATTCGTAAGGTGGTGCTCGACGGGCCAGAGCGCGCTCGAGCCACATCTCGAGCAAAGAAGAATAACCAGAGCTAATTCACCAGACTGAATCCACCAGCGTTAATTCACCTTAGGCTCACCTGACTTGTCACCGCCGTAGGGTTAAATAGCAACTATGAGTAAGCAGAACCCTTCATCACCGCTTCGCCTCGTGCGCAGTAGTGATGAGGGGTTTCTGCCTTTCTCGCAAGTACATCAACTCAGCGCCGAACAGATTGATGCGGTTACGCACCGCGAGAGCCCACTGATTATCTCTGGTGCCACCGGCACGGGTAAGACCACAGTTGTTATTGAAGCAGCACTTTCCCGTATTGCAGCAGGACAAAGCCCCGATTCAATTTTGATTATTGCCTACGGGCGCGAACGCGCATCTGAAATTCGCGATGCCATTGTTACTCGATCGGCCAAGACTGCACATGAACCACTAGCGCGCACATTTCACTCACTGGCATATTCAATACTTAAGATGAGCACGGCAGAGAACGTGCGTGAGATTATTTTGTTATCGGGTGCCGAGCAAGAGACATTTATCGCACAGTTACTTGAGGGTGATATCGAAGATGGCTATCAACAATGGCATGCCGACTTACAGCGCACCGAGCAATCACTAGGTGAGCCACTGCAGACGCAAGGATTTGTGCGCGAGCTACGCGATCTCATTATGCGCGCCAATGAACGTGGAATAACTCCGGATGAGTTAGCGCTTCGCGGCAAACAACTAGGTGAAAAATACTGGCCAGGGGCCGCGCAATTCTGGAAGCGCTACTTAGGTGCCATGACACTGCAAGAAGTGCTGGCTGGCGATGCCAAGGTGCGTATTGATCCATCTGAAATTATTAATACTGCAATTAATTATCTTCGCAGTAACTCAGAACTTCTGACAGAGCTGCGGGCACGATTTAGCACCATCATTGTTGATGAATTCCAAGAAAGTGATCCGGGGCAACGAAACTTATTACATCTATTAGCCGGGCAAGACCTCGTGATCATCGCTGATGCAGCTAGCGCTGTGGGCAGATTCCGTGGCGCTGACCCGGAAGGAGTTGTGGCAGTACTTGATTCATATCTGGCAAAGGGTGCAAAGAAGATTGAACTCACAACTAATTTCCGGGGCACACCTGGCACGCAAGCTGTGCGACTTCTTTCTGAATCAGAGGAAGCGCAATACATCGCGTATCAATTCAAGCGGGCTCATCTCATGGGCGGGGTCGCCTATTCGCAGATGGCAGTGATTGTGCGCTCACATGGGCAGAGCGCAGCAGCTATTCGCAGAGCCTTTGCCCAAGTCGCTATTCCCACCACAGGTGATGTGGAAGCGCTAGCTAGTAATGCTGCCATTGCGCCATTTTTGCTGGTGGCACGAGTGGCGACTGGCACGCAACCACTAAACCTTGATACGGCAGAGAAGTTACTCACCAGCGAATTCGGTGGGGCAACATCCGTTTCCCTACGTCGCACACGTGCGGCGCTACTAGCTGTGCGCGATGAAGTGCTAGATAAGCGCTCTGGCACACAACTAATTCTGGACGCCATCACCACCGGTGATGTTGCCATTGAAGACTCAGCCGAACTGCTGCGCATTTATCACCTCATAGATGTTGCAAAGAAATCTATTGCGAAGAAGAGCGCCACGATTCACGATCTTTTATGGGCAATCTGGAATAACTCGGTAAATAGCGAGAATGAAAAGATTTCCGAATCATGGCGCACAGCAGCACTTAAAGGCGGCTCCCGTGGCGCCACAGCTGATCGAGATCTCGATGCCATGATTCAACTCTTTGATTCTGCGGCTCGTCATATTGAACGTTTCCCAGGTGCTAAACCGGAACTCTTCTTACAAGAGATTGAAAGTGAAACAATTGTTTCTGACCTCATTACTTCGCGAGGTGTGCGCCCTGATGTTGTTGAAATACTTACTGTGCATTCGGCAAAGGGGCGACAGTGGCGCCATGTTGCAGTGGCTGGTGTGCAAGAGGGCACCTGGCCAAATTTGAAGCAACGAAGTTCTTTATTGGGCGCTGAACGATTGGTCGAGCGGGTACGACATGGTGATGAGCTTGCTCAAACTACGCTGGATATGATTGCGGCAGATTCACTTGCCCAAGATGAAGCACGTTTATTTCATGTGGCAACTACACGTGCCTCAGATTCACTGCTTGTTACAGCAGTTGCGCGCGAAGATCTCACGCCATCTATCTTCTTTGAAGATTTTGCGCACTCATGTGGGGCATCTGATGCAACAATTGAAATTCCAAGACCACTGACAGCACCAGCACTTGTTGCTACCCTGCGCCGGGAGGTATCTCTTACCGGGAACACCGGTGCAGCTGCGCTACTTAAAACCTTGAGCGCTAATGAAATACATCTAGCTGCGCCATCTCAATGGCTGGGAGCAGTGCCCATCACTACCAATGCACCAGTCATCGATGCTGGTGCACCGGTACCAGTTTCACCATCAGGGGCAGAGAACTTCACTGAGTGCGGCCTTAAATGGTTTTTGGAAAAGAGCGGTGGCACTGATGGCGATTCCACAGCGCAGTTATTAGGTTCGGTCATTCACGAATTTGCCCGCCTTAAAGTTGATGAACCGGCAATTACTGATGAACAACTGCAGCATAAACTCCTTGAGTCATGGCCGCTAATTGATGATAGTCAGGGCTGGATAAGCCATGCCGCCCTTGCGCGCGCACAAAAGATGCTGGAGCGATTCTCGGTATTTCACAGTAAGTCATTGGCTGATAATAACCGAAGCGTTGCTGGAGTTGAGCGGAGTTTTGAAATCACGGTCGGGCGAGCGGTCATTCGAGGAAATGTGGATCGGATTGAAGTTGATAGCGATGGCAAGCATTACATCATTGATTTTAAGACTGGTAAGAAAGAGATTTCCGGCGATGATGCCAAAACAAACTTGCAACTTGCTTGCTACCAGCTTGGAGTTGTTCTAGATGGCTTTGCTGAGAAGTTAAAGTCAACTGCCGTCTCTGGCGCCCAGCTTGTCTATCTGGCAAGTAAAAATAAGAGCTACAGCACCCGCGAACAAGATGCGTTGGTTGATGTTGAGGCCACCCAAACTATTCTGGAAGAGATTGCCGTTGGTATGGGTGGTGCCACATTTACTGCGCGCAAGAACGATATGTGTAAGGGTTGCAAGGTCAAACCTTCATGTCCGCTCTATCTTGAAGGTGCGGCGGTGCATCAATGATTGAGAAATACACACCTGATCAGGTAGCGAAGATGATTATCTCTATCGATCCCACATTCCATCTTCCATCTGATGAGCAGCGCCCCATCATCTCTATCTTTGATAATCCACTTGAGCCAGCTGTTGTCATTGCTGGCGCAGGCTCTGGCAAGACTGAGACTATGGCGGCGCGCGTTGTGTATTTAGTGGCCAATGGTTTCGCCCGCCCTGATCAAATTCTTGGACTTACCTTCACCCGCAAGGCCGCTGGTGAACTCAATACCCGTATTCGAAAGCGCCTGCGCCAATTTCAGCAGGCAGCAGATAAGCAAGGAATAGAGCGCACATTTAGCAGCCTAGAGACTGCAGTTACTACCTATCACTCTTATGCCGGGCGATTACTGAGCGAACATGCAATTCGTTATGGCATTGATGCTGATGTGCAGCCACTGGGTGAAGCAGCGCTCTGGATGTCTGCCAATAAATTAGTACGTGAGTGGGATGACGGCGTCTTTCATACAAATGATGCAGCAAGTACTGTGGTCAAAGATTTACTGGGCCTTACCTCAATGGTCTTAGAACATCGCGTGAGCGCTGATCAGATCCGAGGCGCCGATGAAAAAGTTCTGGAAGAACTTGCGCAGATGACGGGTGCAACTAATGAAGAGACACGTAAGGTGGCAAAAGTACTTAACCAGCGCATTGCCATGCTGCCAATGATGGAAGCTTTTTTGCAGGCACGTCGAGGATCAGGTGAACTCTCATTTGATGATCAGATAGCACTGGCCGCAGATATCGCCGTCAACTTTGCAGATGTCGGGGTATTAGAGCGTGCTAAGTATCCAGTTGTGCTTCTGGATGAATATCAAGATACGTCGCAATCACAGGTGCGTTTACTTTCAGCGCTCTTCGGTGGCGGCCATCCTGTTACCGCCGTCGGTGACCCCTGCCAATCTATCTATACCTGGCGCGGTGCATCTTCTGGAACAATTCGCGCATTTAATGCAAACTTTCCAAAGGCCGAGGGTGCTACCGGTAAGAAGGTATATGAATTACCGACTACCTATCGAAACGATAGATCAATTCTTGCTCTGGCAAATGAAATCTCGGCTGGCGTTCGAGAACTTGAAGGAATTAGCGTGGCGGCGCTAAAGCCGCGCACCGATGCAGGAGCCGGCGATCTCACCTGTGGCATCTTTGAAAATCTTGAAGCAGAGGCAGCTGCAATTGCTGAATACTTCGCACCGCTTTGGAATAACCCAAGCCGCTTACAACCGCACCTAAAAGTTCCTCGCACCTTCGCTGTTTTGGTGCGAAAGCGAGCACAGATAGCGCTGATTCAAGAGGCGCTAGCAAAGTCAGGAATTCCTTCGGAAGTCCTTGGTTTAGGTGGACTTGTGCATGTTCCGGAAATTGCAGATTTGGTAGCAACACTGAAAGTTATTAACAACCCAAGCGCTGGTGCATCACTGATGCGTCACTTAACTGGGCCACGCATAAACTTAGGTCCGCGCGATATTGCCGCCCTTGGTCGTTTTGCACGTTCGCGCTCGGAAGCGCTCTCATCTGATAGTCGCAGCATTGTGAAGAATATTGTTGCCGGAAACCCAGCATCGGCGGAAGCCGATGATCAATTTATTGGAAGTGTTATAGATGCACTGGATGAAATTGAGAAGTGTGATAAATCTAAGTTCAGTGGCGCTGGCTACCAACGACTTGCATCTTTTGCCTCCGACCTACGTCGCTTGCGTTCACGTGCGTCAGCACCCATTACTGATCTCATCGTTGAAATCGAACGCTATCTGAACTTAGAAAGTGAAGTGATGTTGCGAGATGGTGGCACACATGGCCGCCGCCACCTTGATCGCTTTATGGATGAGGCGGCAAAGTTTGCGCGCAGCGGGGGCTCACTTTCTGCCTTCTTGCAATGGCTCGATGTTGCAAGTGAAGAAGAGGGTGGACTCAAAGCCGGGGCGCCGGAGGCCGATGCCAGTGTGGTTCAGATTCTCACTGTGCACATAGCAAAAGGCGCCGAATGGGATGTTGTTGCAGTTCCAGGGTTAGCACAGGGGACATTTCCTGGTGCCAATGCCAGTGATCCTGATAACTGGATAACAAATGAACGCCATATTCCCTTTGCACTGCGGGCAGATGCCGACATACTGCCAACATTCTCGTGGAACGCTTCTGAAACTAATGCGCAAGCTAAAAAGGCAATAGATGCTTTTGCGCAAGAGTGCGTTGATTTTAAGATGCGGGAAGAGATTCGCCTTGGCTATGTTGCCATTACACGCGCCCGCACACACTTATTCTGTTCGACTTCGTTCTGGCGCGATGGCGCAAAACCTGTTCAACCATCTGTGCTCTATGAGAAGGTGCAACAGGTAGCAAGTCAGTGCGGCACAGTGCTCAGCGCCCCCACCGCACCAGAGAGCACCGAGCGAAACCCGGCCAAAGATATTGAGATCACAGCGCAGTGGCCACAAGATCCACTCGGAGATCGGCGCGCAGATTTTGATCGGACCGTGGCACTTGTTGAATTAGCTGTGCCGCTTAATCTCGATGCTCCTGCACCGGCTGAACTGGCAGAGTTGGTTGAGGATGCGCGGGCAATTATCGCTGAATTTGAAGAATTTAAGTTAGGTGCGCGCGATGTCGCCTTGCCACCGCGCCTTTCCACCTCCACCCTTATCGCGCTGCATGAAGATCCGGCAGAACTTGCTCGAAATATTCGTCGTCCGATGCCGCGAGCCATGGATGAGTACTCACATCGCGGAACAGCATTCCACTTATGGATTGAGAACCATTTCAATGCCAAAACGCTCTTTGATGATGAAGACTTTGATTTGATCACACCTTTTGAGCAAGACCAGAAACTTGAAGACCTGAAAACGAAGTGGCTGGCATCTGAGTGGGCGAAGTTGCAACCGCATGCAGTAGAAGTTCCTTTTGAAACCGTTATTGCTGGCGTGCTTGTGCGCGGTCGCATCGACGCTGTCTATAAGACCAGTAACGGTTTTGAAGTAGTTGATTGGAAGACTGGCTCAAAGACTTTAGGTGAATCCTCAGCGGTGCAGCTTGCGGTCTATCGCCTCGCGTGGGCTAAGTTGCAGGCGATTGAAGTTGAGCAAGTCTCGGCCGCTTTTTATTATGTGCCGATAAATAAAACAGATCGGCGCGCAAATCTTCTAAGTGAAGATGAGCTCACCGACCTGTTATTACTTAAGTAATTTAGATATCGAAGCGGTCCAGCTCCATAACCTTGCTCCAGGCAGCTACGAAATCTTGCACAAACTTTTTTTCGGAATCAGCACTTGCATAGACTTCAGAGAGCGCACGAAGTTCTGAATGTGAGCCAAAGAGTAAGTCTGCTCGGGAAGCGGTCCACTTAACCTTTCCAGTCTTGCGATCGCGCGCTTCAAAGAGCTCGTTCTCACTTGAAGTTGGCGCCCACTCATATTTGGTATCAAGTAGGTTGATGAAGAAGTCGTTTGTGAGCGCCTCCTTCTTTGATGTTAATACGCCTGTCTTTGAGCCGTCGTAATTGGCCCCGAGTGCGCGCAGACCACCGACAAGGACAGTCATTTCTGGTGGAGTTAATTCAAGAAATGCAGCCTTATCAACTAGTGCAATTTCAGTAGGGTGGGTGTCAGCTGCACTCTTGTAATTGCGGAAACCGTCAGCAGTTGGCTCAAGGTATCCGAATGAGAAGACATCTGTCTGCGCCTGAGTGGCATCTGTGCGACCTGGTGAGAAACGCACCTTGGTCTTCACGCCAGCCTTCTTTGCCGCCATTTCCACGGCAACGGTGCCGCCTAAGACAATCAGGTCTGCAAGTGAAACTTTCTTCGCTGATTTCTTATTGAAGTTAGCTTGAATCTTTTCCAGAACAGCAAGGACTTTCTTGAGTTCTTTCGGGTTATTTGCTTCCCAGCTGATCTGTGGCTCTAAGCGAATACGAGCACCGTTAGCACCGCCGCGCTTATCTGTTCCACGGAAAGATGATGCTGATGCCCACGCTGTTGTTACCAACTGCGCAGTTGTGAGACCACTGCTAAGAATTCTCTTCTTAAGGATTTCAATCTCAGTCTTACCAATTACTCGCTTTGGGCGAGCTGGAAGTGGATCTTGCCAGATGAGTTCTTCACTCGGAACAAGGGAACCGAGGTAGCGAACAGCTGGTCCCATATCGCGGTGCGTGAGTTTGTACCAGGCACGAGTAAATGCATCTGCCAGTGCATCGAGATCTTGCGCAAAGTGACGTGAAATCTTTTCATAGGCAGGGTCCATGCGAAGTGCTAGATCTGTCGTTTGCATGACAGGTGCATGTGTCTTGCCAGAAATATGTGCATCAGGGACAGCCTTTGCCGCAGATTCATCGGTTGGAATCCATTGAACTGCGCCACCAGGTGACTTGGTCTGCTTCCACTCGTACTTAAAGAGAGTTTTGAAGTAGTTGTTATCCCACTTAGTTGGAGTTGATGTCCAAGCACCTTCTAGGCCGCTGGTGATTGTGTCTGAACCTTTTCCAGTTCCAAATGAGTTCTTCCAGCCAAGGCCCATCTCATCGATGGCAGCGCCTTCTGGTTCTGCCCCAACGTACTTATCGGGATCTGCCGCACCGTGTGACTTACCAAATGTATGTCCACCAGCAATGAGTGCAACTGTTTCTTCATCATTCATCGCCATGCGCGCAAATGTTTCGCGAATATCTACAGCTGATGCAAGTGGATCTGGATTTCCATCTGGGCCTTGTGGGTTTACATAGATAAGACCCATCTGCACCGCAGCAAGGGGCTTTTCTAATATGCGATTACCTGAGTAACGTTCATTGGTAAGCCAAACTTTCTCTTTACCCCAGTAAGTCTCATCTGGCTCCCAGACATCTTCGCGTCCGCCACCAAAACCAAAAGTCTTTAGCCCCATTGATTCAATTGCGCAGTTACCAACAAGAATCATGAGATCTGCCCAAGACAAACTCTTCCCGTACTTTTGCTTAATTGGCCAAAGCAGACGACGAGCTTTATCAAGATTTCCGTTATCGGGCCAGCTATTAATAGGAGCAAAACGTTGCAGTCCATCACCTGCGCCACCGCGACCATCGTGTGTGCGATAGGTGCCTGCGCTATGCCAGGCTAAACGAATAAAGAATGGACCGTAATGTCCGTAATCTGCCGGCCACCACTCTTGTGATGTGGTCATAAGCGCTTCAATATCTTTCTTTACCGCTTTGAGATTGAGCTTTGAGAATTCTTTGGCGTAATCAAAATCTTCACCCATCGGATCAGAGACCGGAGAGTTTGCGCGCAAGACCGAGAGATCTAATCTATTTGGCCACCAGTCAGTGTTATATGTGCCAGCGGTATTGAGTTGGCTACCGGAGTATGGGCACTGCGCCGTAACAGATGAGGTAGGAGATGCAGTTGTGGTCATGGTCGTTCCTCCAGTTAAGAAAAGCTACAAATAGACTGACTACATACGAGCTCAGGTTAGCCGAAGTGCCAAAAAATTGTTAATTCGAAAGCTGGATACCGATAGGCAGATGGTCACTTAACCCGGTGCGTGAGATGTCCATCACCGAGAATTCACCTGGATGTAAATCTTTGGAAAGCAGGTAATCGAACTTAATCGAGGCTCCCCAGCTGGGGTAGGTGTTGCCTGGGGCCAATGAATTCCAGGGGGAGAAGACGGTAGGCAGATTCATAGGCAAGTTCAGATCACCCATGATTATCGCACGGGTGCCACTGCCTTCTGCAATCTGCAGCGCCCATTTTTTCATTCTACGAAGTTGGCGCAGATTTAACCCTGGCACAAAAGAGAGATGGGTATTCACAACTGTCCAACCATTTTCTAGGACAGCAGCAATAGCAAGACGTGGTTCATCTTTGACGTAGATAAAACGTGGTCTTCCTTTTCCAGTTTCATCACCAGGAACAATGAGCGGAAGTCCAAGTAGGGAACGACCTAGATTTAATCTGTGCCAAGACTTCACGGCAATCTTTGAGACAATTCCAATTCCGTAACACTCGTGCATAAGTTCTGCATGAGAACTCTTATCTGTTATCAGCGCAGGTTCGTGCTCGTTTAATTTCCGCCAGGATTCTCCAGGTGTACCAATCACACTCGGACCCATCGCCCAATCGCGTGCACCAACACTCTCTGCGATATCGCGAATCTGCGGACGTGAATTCGAACGTGGCAGGAAGTGATCGACTTCCTGAAAGCCCATCACATCTGAGTTCAGAGATTGCACCGCAGCGGCAAGTTCGGCGGCCGAATCGGGTGAATTCCTAGGTGGGATTGAGATTCCATGCAGGATATTCCACGAGGTGATTCTCACCCCCACACACTAGTAACCTGCACCCGTGAGCGCGATAAATCAACACACCTCCCGCATTGATCGTGCCGGTGAACTTCGGGTGAACCAAGAAACCCTTGATCAATTGTGGCAACGCGCACAAATCTTGCAGATTGCAGAAGGTCGCATTGCCGCAGTTGATACCGCACTTACCTTAATCAGCGCCCAGGATGTGGCAGCGCATATTGCAGCAAAGACCTTTACTGAAGGTAGCCGTTACTTCTTAGGTTTAGATCTTGAGACTAAGGCGCCTTTCTTTGCATGGGATACCGAGTGGGTTGGCACAATCGCAGATGAAGTCAAAGAAGTCGGATTCTCCACTGTGCGCGAGATTGGCTCACTGCTAAGTGAGCAAGAGTTAGAAATTTCATTACATGCGATGGGGCTAAGTAATTGGCATCGTGCACACCCTCGTTGTCCGCGGTGTGGAGGTGCAACGCGAGTTGATCTTGGTGGGGCAGCGCGCACGTGCGAGGCAGATGGCAGCCAACATCACCCGCGCACCGATTCTGCGGTGATTGTCCTTATTAAAGATCGTAGTGATCGCATTCTGCTCGGACATCAACCGATTTGGCCAGAAGGTCGTTTCTCCACCTTTGCCGGTTTTCTGGAACCGGGTGAAACATTTGAACAATGCGTTGCGCGCGAGGTGTTAGAAGAGTCAGCAGTTGTAGTAACAGAGCTAAAGTATTTGGGATCACAACCGTGGCCATTTCCGGCCAGCATCATGATTGCCTTTGAAGCAGTAACTGATAATCCAGAGCGGGCACAAGGTGATGGTCAAGAAATCACGGAAGTGAAATGGTTTAGCCGCGCTGAGTTAAAGGCTGCCGCAGAAGATGGTTCACTCTTGCTGCCACCATCAATTTCAGTTGCACGAAAGATGATTGAGCGTTGGTTGGGTGAGAGCGTACCCGGCGGCCAGACATGGCGATAGCAGATTCAATACTTGCCGCACTCGATGCTGATCAAAGGGCGGTAGCACTTGCGACCCGTGGTCCCCTCTGCGTTATTGCAGGTGCGGGCACTGGAAAAACTCGCGCAATCACACATCGCATTGCTTATGCAGCAGCGATTGGCACGATGGATCCGCAGAAAGTATTGGCGCTGACATTTACGGCAAAAGCTGCCGGTGAAATGCGCGCCCGGCTTCGTACCCTTGGTGTCCCAACTGTTGCCGCCCGCACGATTCACTCTGCTGCCCTTAAGCAGCTGCTCTACTTTTGGGCCTCTGTGTTCGGTGGTCGCACACCAGATCTGATGACAACCAAGACCGGTTTTCTCACCGAAGCAATTAATCGCGCGGGTTTAAGCGGCTCGCTGCGCGCTACCAACCGCGAATTGATGCACGATATTGCCGCTGAGATTGAATGGGCGAAGGTTTCTCAAGTGGGGCCAACTGATTACATCGATGAAGTAAGTAAGCGAATGCAGAAGCCGCGCGTTACGCCAGAGCAGATGGTTCAGGTCTATACCGCCTATGAATCCATTAAGAAGCAAGAGCTTGCAATTGATTTTGAAGATGTGCTGCTCTTGTGTTCTGCGATGATGGAAGAAGAGCGCGATGTGCGCGAGCGGGTGCAAGACCAATACAGATATTTCACAATCGATGAGTACCAAGATATTTCTCCCATTCAACAGCGGCTCATTAATGCCTGGCTTGGCACGCGCACCGATATCTGTGTCGTTGGAGATCCCGCCCAAACTATTTATTCATTTGCTGGCGCCACCCCGATATTCCTTAATTCATTTACCCAACGTTTTCCGGAGGCCGAAGTTATCCGTTTAACAACTGGATACCGCTCCACTCCTGAAATCACCTTTGCTGCCAATGCACTCTTGCGTCACGGAACTATGGGTCAGGAACTTGTTGCCTTTAATAGCCACGGCTCAAAACCGATTGTCACTGGCTATGGCGATGAGCCGGCTGAGATTGGCGGAGTCATGGCTGAAATCAACGCCCTGTTGGTAAATGGCACCCAGCCACAAGAGGTTGCGATCTTGGCCAGAACTAATGCACAACTTAAAGGCGCCGAAAAAGCAATGCTGGCGCAGAAGATTCCATATCAAGTGCGCAATACGGAGAGATTCTTTGAACGCCGGGAAGTGCGTGATTTCCTCAAGCAAGTGCGGCAAGCATCGGTCATTCCGGCCGAAGGCCAAGGGTGGATCGATGAACTGCGCTCCCTTGCACAGCCTTATTTAACAGGGGAGGCGATCGATGGAATTGCAGCGCTGCTGCACTTAGCGCGCGAACTAGATGACGATGATAATTTTTCTCCGAAAACTTTGCGCACATATCTGCGCGAAGTAGAAGATCGAGTGCAACAGAACAATCCACCGACCATGCCGGTTGTCACACTGGCAACGCTGCATGCGGCTAAAGGCCTGGAATGGGAGCGGGTATTTTTGATTGGCGCATCCGATGGCCAATTACCGCTGACTAATAGCTCCGGGGAGGCTGTAATTGAAGAGGAACGTAGGCTCTTTTATGTGGGAATTACCCGCGCAAAAGCTGATCTGCATATCTCCTATCGGGGTAATCCAAGCCAATTCCTGCGTGAATCGGGCCTTATTTAATTGCCTTGCACGAAGCAATGGCCATCTTGTACCCTTAGAGTTCGAGAATATGGAAGGGGATTGAAAATGGCAAATGTCATGACTTCAATCATCACAGCAGGCGCATGCGCTGCTGCACCTTCTGCTGCCTTCACACATTCAACAGCTTCTGCAACCAAGCGTTCACATAAGCGAACAGTTTGGCCCACAGCTACAAAGTCAGCGTTTTACGCCAACTTTTATGCAGTGGATGAGGCTACTGGAGTACTAATCGGATAAAACCGAACAGTCCCACAAGGGCCTCAAATCCACTCGATGGATTTGGAGGTCCTTTTTTATTACCTAAACGAAAAAGAAAAATCAGAGCAAGACCAACTAGAGAGAGATAACAGGGGGTGAGGACGATGAGCGTTCTCTTCAGCGAACTACAGGTACCAGGCTGGGCAGAGACCGGCGAAAAGATTGGCCTAAACGATGTGACATTCACATACGACAACGCCAAGGCTTTCACCCTGCCATGCCATCAAGCTGACCCTGACCTCTTCTATTCCGAGACAGATCAGGGAATTGCAGAGGCGAAAGCGCTCTGTGGCACATGTCCAGTGCGCAACAAGTGTCTCGATGGTGCGCTCTCACGCCAAGAACCATGTGGAGTGTGGGGCGGACAGCTCATCGAAGATGGCGTGATCATTGAACGTAAGCGCCGTGCTGGTAGACCACCACGTCAGGTGATTGCAGCTGCTCGCATTCTTCAGAACGAGCAGGCACTGGCTTAAGTCGGGTAATTGGCTTAACTTAAAAGGCACACCCACAGAGTGGATGGCGGGCAATCGCCACCACCTGTGGGTAGGCAAGTAATTGATAGTCAACTGAAATAGCGATTCCGAGCAGCGCCGAAAAGTCTGCCGCCCTATCTTGCTCAACGGCGACAGTTGTTGCATCACAGAATTTCACAATCAATGAAGCGGCCAACGCTGCCATAAAGTGAGCGGCAATTTGCGGGTATTCCTGTTCAACATCTGGTGTGAATTCAAGATGATCTATAACTCCACGTTGTTCCCTGGCTGAAAGCTCATAGCAACGCAGGCAAGGACTCTGGCCCGGAATTACTAGCGGGCCTATCTGTGCACTATCTGCGTGTGGTGTAGGGATTATGAGGAATTTTTCGCCAGAGCTCATCCAGAGTGAAAGAGTTTCCGGATTAATTTCACCGCAATGAATACGCAGATCAGGAGATGACGCCTCATCTAGATAATTCTCATGGCGATCAAGCGGAAATAACGCAAGTTCTCTTCTTGTCGTTTCGCAATGGTTTTTAAAAGGCGTTCCGGTATCTGATTGCCGGAAAGTCGAAAGCGCCATATCGATATCACCGATGAGAGGATATGCCCCACGAGATGCTGGTGTGAAGCGCACCTGTGAAATCCCACTTGCAAGTAGGAGCGAGTAGAGCAGTGTTGCCACCCGATTGCTTCCGGAAATTTCGCAGAGGTAATTTTGCCGGGCACTTAATATTTCAACGCCGCCATCGACCACACCATCTATCCAATTAGTTTGGTTTAACTCAGGGGCGCACCTGCGTTGTAACTGTTGCACTCCGGCATCCACCGCTGGTCTACTATTTTTCTTCACTCGGTTATCTAATTTGGAGACAAAACGTTGCGAAACTCTGAGCACACCTTGCTTGTGGTTGATTAATTCTTCTACTTCGAGTTGGGCTAAGAGCGCGCTCACTGTTGCATCTAGCACGTTGGGTGTTTGAAGTATTTCTTTCTCAGATTTTCCGCCAGCGAGTGCGAGAGCAATTACCTTCTCTTCGTGGGTGTAGATCCGAATGGCTCGCTTAAACGTTCCTAGGAAATATTGGCCAGGTGTGGCACTCTGACTAAGTGCAACACCGCGTTTGAGTTCTCTCATGTGGCAAAGGATGTGCGCATACATCGGCCTAACCTCGCGGGCGCCGCCGCCGCTGTGTGCAAAGCGATGGATTTCTCACCCTATGAGCGCAGGGGAGTACTGCGCGTAAAAAAATAACCCCCGCTCAGTGAGCGAGGGTTATTTCTACGTATATGTGGTGACTTATTCTGGCTTCTTGCCGAGAATGCGATTTACCTTGGTGCCACACACTGGGCAAATACCCTGTGCCATGCGACGACCAGACTCGGAGATCTTTACTGTTCCTTCGAAATCACGCTTTGCTTTGCACTTAACGCAGTAAGCGTCACCCTTGTATGTCTCTACCTCTGCCATTTTTGCCTCCGTTCGACCCATGAGCTAGGCGCCATGCGTACTGGTCAAAACAGTACTCTGCGCCACGCTCAAAATCGGGGAAATCACGCGTAGATTCCCTTACATCTTTATTAACGGATTATTGAAGGAAGTCAGGGCAGTTTTGAGAGTTCTGCCGGGGCCAGCAGGGCGCGTTCGGCCGCCTCATAGCCATCCAGATAAGCAGTTGCTAGCTCCGAATCCTCAAAACGGGATAAAACCTCGGTGAATCCTTCCCCATGGTCGAAGAATTGAAGGTGGATGGCTTCATGGAAGAGGACATAATCCCGGGCGTATTCCGGAGCTAACTTCAAACGATCTGAGATTCTGATGCTGCGATCAACGCTGGTACATGAGCCCCAGCGCTCGCGCATCGGCCGCCACGTAACCGAAACCGGGCGGATGGTGATTTCTTGCGCCAACTCGGTTAATAATTCATCGATACGCCGAGTTAAATCTGCTTCCCCAGGGGTCTGGGACTGCTCTTGGCTGCGAATCTTGGCAATCATCTCGGGCACGATCACTCTTTCGTCAGCTTTACTCAAGCGCGCTGGAATAGAGATGACAATTCTTCCACCCTGTCGATATGCAGAGATACTTTTCTTTCGCCGAGCAGAGCGAATGACGATGATTTCGCCTTCGCCGAGCCCGGGGAGAGTCTCTTCCTCAAATTCACCCGGAAACCCTGAAGTTGTCATTGAGGAAATGTAATAGATAAAGTATTCAATTGAAGAAGAATCTTGATTTATTGACAAGAAATTTTTCCTGTGTCTTAGTGATTTACATTTGATTCCGAATAGGAATTCTCGTACTTTTCGCATACGAAGTCCTCGGATAACCGTTTGATATCTGCAAGGGGAAGGCAGATATTAAAATGTGCGCCCGGGGACTTCGCTTTTCTTTTTGGCTACTTAGAGCAGGCCACTGAGGTCATCTGGAATCTGGGCGGATTTCATAAATTTTTCGGGGTCTAGTAACTCTTGGGCACTGGGCAAAATCCCACTCCAGATCTGATCACGGGCTGCAATATCTTTAACTTCGCGAATCTTCTGCCAAAAGGCGCTCGCTTCTCGTGCCAGTCGAGGTGAAACTTGTAATCCAAGAAGTGAAGCGAAGAGTTGTTGTGATGGTGCGTTCGTTGCACGCTGGCGCCGATAGATCTCGCGAAGTTGGGCAAGTGACGGCAATCGTTCACCAGCAGCTTGTGTGGTGACTTCATCTGCCCAGCCATCGACAAGTGCAAGTACGGTTTCAAGTTTAGAAAGTGCGGCGCGTTGAGCCGGTGTTTCCTCCGGAGTGAAAATCCCTTTATTGAGCGCAATTGAGAATGAATTCTCGCCAGATTC
This sequence comes from Candidatus Planktophila sp., assembly GCF_040402315.1. Lineage (GTDB taxonomy): Bacteria > Actinomycetota > Actinomycetes > Nanopelagicales > Nanopelagicaceae > Planktophila. Next base: position 43,100 of record NZ_JBBAMU010000004.1, on the reverse strand, counting down.
TGGATTCATCTGGGAAGGATCAAAACCTTCCATGGCAGCTTCTGCTTGGCGAGTAATTGCATCCATATCGATATGAACCCCGCGACCATAATCAACGATGGCGCTGCGAATGTAGGAAACGACCCAAGGATTGTGTTCGAAAAGTCTTGCTATGGCAGCTTCCCGAAGTGCGTGAAAGATATAGACCTCACTCTTTGGGATCTCAAGATCCGTGCTCCACTTTTCAATATTTTCCGGAATCAATACCGGGTGTGCTGGCGTAAGTAGGGGCAGCCCCACATCGTGCACACCTGTGGCCGAGGCTGAGATTGAGCCAATGGCTTGACCCAACTGGGTAGCAATCATGGAGCCAATAAATGTGCGCAAAAGCCCAGTGATAGCGCCCATGGAATTGGCCATCTCATCAGAACTTCCGGAAGCTTCATCGAGCAGACCTGAAATCGCAGTGGCGAGGCCGGTAGCAAGTGGCTCCATCGTCTGGTGCCAACCCGCAAGTGTGAGATCGACCCAATCGAGTCGACTCACGGCGCGTGGGGAAGAAGAAGATTGCGTTGCTGGAAATAGCGTTGCTTCATTGAGCCAGAGATCCGAAATTTCAAAAGCGCTAGCAACCACACTCACATCTTTCGTGCCGATTGGTTCTGATCCCTGTGCCTGCACAAATTTCTTTGCCGTATCTCGCACGACGTTCTTGGGAAGTGCATCTGTACTATCACCAGCAAAGGCAGTAAATGGATTGATGAAAGCCGCGGGATTTATTCCCATCTGTTCAAATTGTTTCTGGATTTGTTCCTGCATTTGGCGCATCATCGCCGAAAAATCTTCCGGCTTCTTACCTTCTTCATCTCCATCATCTGGAGTAAAACCAAAAGGTGACATGTGTAACCCTCTTTCCTCTTCCCGCCGCGCGCTCTGTTTCTAGTTCGAGTCTATTCAGGTGCATTGAATTGAGCATTGTGAAAATCTAATACAGCTAGATCTGCTACAACCATGAGAGCCAGCACTTTCTTCCCAGAACAGGTAGGCTCGGTTCTATGGTCCTTCTCGCTGATAGCTCTGCACTAGTCGCGGGCAGTAGCACTTTTGCCGCCTTGATCTGGTGGGTAGTTCCGGCAGGCGCGCTCATCGGCGGACTTGGCTACGTTCTCTGGATTTCAAAATTTAAAGGAAGATTCGAATCCGAAACAACGCGATCAGTGGGAAACTTCCAGCGTTTTCAAGAGTCTTTTCGTACCGAAGCTCAGATGCCCGAAGCCCAAAAGTCAGAAGAACAAGTCCCAGAACATCGAGATAACTAGCAGGTAATTTATGCACACTCCTCGAATTCCACTTCTTCGAGCCCCGCGCGCGCTTGCTAGAACAGGTTATAGCCGGACTTCTAGGATCACCAGAATCTTTATCTTGCTATTTCTGATAGCCCCCCTCGTACTCCCGGTAAATTTCGTTTTGATTAATCCTGGCCAAGGAAACCCGCTCTTTCCAAAGATGCTAAAAGTTAATTCAGTAAAAACTTATCCCGTCGATGGTCAGATGTTTCTCCTATCTATCTGGGTCACTAACCCCCAATCGATAATTCTGGGATTTGAAGTTCTTAAGTGTTGGACGAAACCGACCTGTGTTGTCACCCCGCGTTCGGTCATTTATCCCAAAGCAACTGATGACAAGGTTGAATTAGCAGAAGGTGCGAAAGAGATGAAGCAATCGCAAAGTTCGGCAATTGTGGCAACGAAGAAACTCTTTGCCAAGAAATATCCAGAGCAAAACCTTGCTGGACTTACCGATGCCTCCCTGAAAGTTTCCTTGAAAAATACTGGTGGTCCAAGTGGAGGGCTGATTTTCTCACTGGGCTTGGTGGAACTTTTATCACCTGAGAATCTTTTGCAAGGAAGAAAGATTGCAGCTACTGGGACCATCTCCGCCTCCGGCAGAGTAGGAGCTATTGGCGGGGTTCAAGAAAAGATAGTGGCAGCCCGCGCAGCTGGCGTAGAACTACTTTTCATCTCTCGGCAAAACTGCAATGAGATCTCAGGTGAGGTAGATGGGCTGAAAGTAATTGCCGTCTCAACCCTAGAAGAGGCCTATACGGCCCTTAAAGATGGGGGAAATTCCAATTTTCGAGGTGTCCAGGGGTGCACTAATCTAACGGCATGAATAGAAATCGTAGCCCGCTCGTCATTACTGTCGGAATATTGGTTGCACTAGCAGCTGCAACGCTTTACTTCAGTAGCTTCTATATTGATTGGCTCTGGTTTCAATCTGTAGATTTCACCTCAGTATGGACAACAGTTCTTGCCACAAAGATTCAGCTCTTTTTGGTTACTGGGTTGATTACCTCCTTTGTAATCTCGCTCAATATCTTCATTGCATATAGAACGCGTCCGCTCTATGTTCCAACAAGCATTGAAGTTAACGGCCTCGAGCGTTTACGCGCACAAATTGAGCCAATTAGACTCTTAGTCTTTGTTGGAGTTTGCCTAGTCCTTACCTACTTTGCCGGCTCTTCTGGAATGTCGTCTTGGCGCGAATGGTTACTCTTTAGAAACTCAACTGAGTTTGGTGTTAAGGATCCTCAGTTCAATCTCGATATCTCCTTCTTCGCTTTCAAAATTCCAATTTTCCAGGCGCTCATTGGTTGGGGAATTTCAACTCTCATCTTGGCAGCCCTGGCAAGTGCATTCGTTCATTACATGTATGGCGGAATTCGCACCGCTGTGCAAACTGACCGAACAACTGTTGCAGCTAGAGTTCAGATTTCTATTTTGCTCGGACTTATTGTTCTACTCAAAGCTGTTGCTTACTGGTTTGATCGCTTTGCCCTCGCACTTAAAGAGAGCACCCTCATCACCGGACTTAAGTTCGCAGATGTCAATGCTTTGCTACCCGCGAAAGCAATCCTGTCCGCTATCGCTGTAGTCTGCTCACTCCTCTTCTTTGCAAATATCGTTCGTCGCTCATGGTTATTGCCAGCAGCAGGCACAGCCTTACTTGTTGTCTCTTCAATTCTCATCGCTGGTCTGTATCCAGCGGCGATTCAGCAATTTCAAGTAAAGCCATCTGAATCATCTAAGGAAGCTCCCTACATTGAGCGCAATATTGAAGCTACCCGAGCTGCTTATGATCTCGACGGAGTTGAGATTCAGGATTACAACGCAACGCTTTCTACTAGTGCTGGGCAACTTGCAAAGGATGCGGCGACAATTGCCAACATCCGACTGATGGATCCCAATGTAATTTCTGCAACTTTCCGTCAACTTCAGCAGATTAAGCCGTATTACACATTCCCACAGTCACTTGATATTGATCGTTACACAATCGATGGCGTTTCTCGCGATGCGGTAGTTGCTGTCCGCGAACTTAATATCGAAGGTAACCCAAGTCGAAATTGGATTAACGACCACTTGGTATATACACACGGATTCGGTTATGTCGCAGCCTATGCAAATACCGTGGATGCAGATGGAAAGCCAAGTTTTGCAGTCGGCGATCTTCCGCCAACTAAAGGCTTAGGCGAGTTCCAGCCCCGTATCTACTTTGGTGAGAATGTTCCTGACTACTCAATTATTGGTGGAAAGAAGACTGAATCTCCAGTCGAATTCGACTATCCAGATGACAGCTCTGCAAATGGTCAGAAGAATTACACATACACAGGAACCGGTGGAGTTGCCGTTGGTAGCACCATTAATAAGTTGCTCTTCGCAATTAAATATCAAGAGCAGCGAATCTTACTTTCTAACCTGATCAATGCTGATTCTAAGATTCTCTACAACCGTTCACCTCGTGAACGTGTAGCAAAGGTGGCCCCATGGCTTACCCTTGATGGAGATCCATATCCATCGGTTGTAGATGGCAAAGTCACATGGATCATCGATGGTTACACAACAAGTGCTGGCTATCCATATTCTCAAACCACATCACTTTCCACAGCAACTGCTGATGCGCTGACTGTCAATTCAACATCTATCACCGCGCAGGCGAATAGAAAAGTGAATTACATTCGTAACTCCGTCAAAGCAACGGTTGACGCATACGATGGAAGCGTCACGCTTTATCAGTGGGATGAGAAAGACCCTGTCCTTAAGACTTGGATGAAGGCATTTCCAAATACAGTAAAGGCAAAGAGCGCCATGTCTAAGGGGCTGCTGGAGCATGTTCGCTACCCAGAAGATATGTTCCGGGTTCAACGCGACATCTTAAGTTCATATCATGTGAACAACGCAGCTGCCTTCTACGGTGGACAAGATTTCTGGCGTGTGCCGCGCGATCCTTCTACCTTCGGGGCAAACGCTGGTGCACAACCGCCGTATTTCATGACTGTGCAGATGCCAGGTTCAAAGACACCGGCATACTCATTAACGACTCCATTTGTGCCACGAGGTGGACGTGAAAACCTTTCAGCTTTCGCTGCCGTGAATTCAACTGCAGGACCTGATTATGGAAAAATTACTGTCCTCCAACTACCACGCAGTACAGCTATTGCAGGACCATCTCAGGTCGCATCGAACTTCGAAGCGAAGCCAGAAGTCGCAAATGCACTATCGCTATTGCGACAAGGTGGATCTGATGTTGTGCTCGGTAACTTGCTCACACTTCCAGTTGGAAATGGTTTGCTCTACGTGCAACCTGTCTATGTGTTAGCGACTGCTAACTCGGCTGCATATCCACTACTTCAGAAAGTGTTGGTCTCATTTGGAGATGTGATTGGTTTTGATAGTTCGCTCAAGGGCGCACTGGATCAAGTATTCGGTGGCAACTCGGGAACATCTTCATCATCAGCAAATCCAACAACGAACAACAGTTCTGCTGACCTTGCAAGTGCGCTACAAAGTGCTAAGCAAGCAATTGCAGATGGACAAGCCGCACTTGCTAAGGGCGACTTCTCAGCTTATGGTCGCGCACAAGATCGACTTAAATCAGCAATCGCTGCTGCTCTCGCTGCACAATCGCGCAAGTAGTCGATTACACCTGCACACTTCACCGATTTGGTGATGTGTTGTAGTTGCGCTTATGATTGCGCTTCCGACGCGGGGTGGAGCAGCTCGGTAGCTCGCTGGGCTCATAACCCAGAGGTCGTAGGTTCAAATCCTGCCCCCGCTACCAATGAAGTAACTGATTGACGAAGTATCTGGGTTTTGTGCTTGTTATCTAATTCTCAGTGAGTGTGTAACAACAAAGAGGCTGCTGATCGCCATAGCTGCTGCTGCATACATAGGTGAAGCAAAACCAACTGCGGCAATCGGGATTCCAATCACGTTATAGGCAAATGCCCAGGTGAGATTTCCTTTGATAGTCGACAGGGTGCGTTTTGATAAATCGAGGGCGTCAATGACACCCATTAGTGCTGGTCGCATCAACGTAATGTCTGCCGTGGAAATTGCAACGTCAGTTCCGGTACCCATGGCGATACTGAGATCTGCAGCAGCCAAAGCTGCGGCATCATTAACGCCATCACCAATCATCAAAACTCGGCGACCTTCTCTTTGTAGTGAAGAAACCTTTGCCAACTTATCTTCCGGCAGCACCTGGGCGAGAACTCGATCAGGACTAATTCCAACTTGCTGGGCAACCGATGCTGCACTTGCAGCATTGTCACCTGTGAGTAACCAGGTTGTAATTCCGCGCGATTCAAGTGCTGCAATAGTTGCGGCCGAATCGCTCTTAATCTGATCTCCTGAGGCAAAGACAGCAAGTGCAACGCCATCCCATGCAAGTACTGAGACTGCCTGCGAATTACTTTCAGCGCGCGATATTGCCTCAGATATCTGGCGATCAAATTCAACACAGCTATGTGCAATTGAAGCTGGCGAACCAATCAGAACAACTGGCGACCTCGGACCAACATTAACGCGAGCAGCAACGCCGGCCCCAGGTGTTTGGGTAAATTCGGTAACGGGTAACTGCGTTGCTTTATGTGCAAGTGCGTAAGCAGTGATTGCTTGCGCAGTGGGATGTTCGCTCTGGCTTTCCAGAGTTAAGGCGGTTGAGAGGATGTTGCTTTCGGTTAACAGTCCGGCAAACTCACTTCCCAGAACTTTCTGCGCTGACACTGGAATAACTACCTCACGAATATGCATGGATCCATCGGTGAGAGTTCCGGTCTTATCTAGCACTGCCACATCAATGCTTTGAGAAATCTCAAGTGCTTGCGGGTTACGAATAACAATGCCTCGTAGCGCCCCACGACCGGAAGCCACCAAGAGCGCGACCGGGGTGGCTAATCCGAGGGCGCACGGGCAAGCGATAACAAGCACAGTGATTGCGGTAGAGATTGCGAATGAGAGGGATTCATTTGCGATGAAATACCAATATCCAAATGTTGCCAACGAAAGGGCGCCCACGACCGGAACGAAGATTGATGCAATTTTATTTGCTAGTTTTTGAATAGGTGCTTTGGTTCCTTGAGCAGTAACAACCATTGCGGTGATGCGTGCTAATTCAGTGTCACTACCAATTCGGGTAGCGCGAACGATGATTCGTCCGTTGTTATTCATCGCAGAACCAATGACGCGAGATCCTGGTGAAACTTCAACTGGGGCAGATTCGCCGGTAATGAGTGAATTATCTACCGAACTTTGCCCTGAAATGATTATTCCATCGGTTGCAATACGCCCACCTGGCTTCACCACAAATTCATCGCCTATGACCAGATGAGATATCGGGATGAGAACTTCAACTCCAGCGCGTACAACAGAAACTTCTTTCGCACCGAGTGCCAAGAGGGAAGAGAGAGCGCTGCTGGCGTTGCGCTTAGCGCGTGATTCAAGATAGCGCCCGAGAATGACAAAGAAGAGAACGCCTGCAGCAACTTCGGTATAGATATCACCTTCGCGCGTATAGGTCGCATAGATTGACCACGCATATGCACTAATGGATCCAAGGGAAATCAAAGTATCCATAGTGGGATGAATGATGTTGCGAATAGCTGCTCTATGAATAGGCCAGGCAACAAAGACAATAAGCGGGGTAGTAATAGCAAGAACTAGCCAGGATGCAAAGAGATGATCGGCGTGTGGTGGTTGCGCAATCCCGTAATCTTCAAAGAGTGAAATGAGCCAATCATTGATCGGTTGGTGCCAGCTCATCACCATCGAAATTGCTACCGCAGGAATCGCAAATAGTGTTGCGAAGAAGAGAGCTCGGGCGGCGCCTTTGCGATGTAAGGCAGGGTCAGAGTTATCTGTAAGCAGGGTTGCCGAATAACCAGCAGATTTCACTTGTCTTATGATTTCATCCGGTGATAAATCAGATGGTCCAAGAACGTGAACGGTTTCTGAAGCGAAATTAACGGAGGCAGATACTCCAGGCAGCTCATTGAGTTTGCTCTCAATGGTGTTTACGCATGAAGAACACGTCATGCCGCTGATAGCGAAAGTTTGCGCCACCAGAGCGTTCTTCTGGAGCGAGCTATCTGAATCTGACATTTTCTGGCTCATCTTGCTACTACCTTATGCGTTCTTCAGGCGAAGAGAATTAACTGCATAGTCGTGTAGGGCTGAATTTGTGGAAAGCCCATTACCACCGTGAGATCCATTTTTTCCATCGAGGTTGGTGAAGCGCCCACCAGCTTCACGAACAATAATGTCGAGTGCTGCCATATCCCATAGCGCCAGTGATGGCTCAGCAGCAATATCTACCGCACCTTCTGCCACCAACATATGTGACCAGAAATCACCATGGGCTCTGGTGCGCCAAGCACTTTGTAGCAAGTGTTGAAAATTCTCTAATCGATTTCCCCACCCAATCAAGTCTGAGTAGGAAATTGATGCATCTTCAATCTTTGCCACTTTTGAAACCGAGATTTTTTTTGGCGTTTGGCCATTAATAATGACGAAGGCTCCGCCGCCGACAGTTGCATACCAACGGCGAAAGAGTGCGGGTGCACTGACTACTCCTGCTACGACGACTTCACCTCCATCATCCTGTTTCGCAACTAATGCGATGAGCGTTGCCCATGTGGGCACGCCACGCATAAAATTCTTTGTGCCATCGATGGGATCAATAACCCAGTAACGATCTCTTTCTAGCCCTTGGGTTCCGAACTCTTCGCCGACAATTCCATCAACCGGTCGATCTCTATCAAGCATCGCGCGAATTGCAGATTCTGCAGATTTATCGGCATCGGTGACCGGAGTGTTATCCGGTTTGGTTGTAATTGTTAAATCAAGTGCTTGATATCGAGCCAGTGTGATGGTATCTGCAGCATCTGCTAAACGGTGTGCAAGTGCTAAATCTTCACCGTAATGAGTGCTCATATGCCCAGTCTAACCCTCGTCCTCGGCGAGCTTGACTTCAAGCAACGAGCGAAGGCTAGTAACTCTCCTTAACCGCTCCACCTGTAACGCAGGGTCGGATTCAATCCAAGGATTAAGTGAACAAGAAATTTCATGGTGTGAGCAGTTAGGCATGCAGGTTTGCGTGACTTGGTAAATATCTGGGAAGGATTCAATGATGCGATCTTTATTCAGGTGAGATAGCCCAAAGGCGCGAATACCCGGCGTATCGATAATCCAGCCACCATTTTCAAGAGGTAGTGCAATCGCACTTGATGAGGTGTGGCGGCCGCGTCCAGTGACATCATTAACATCGCCAGTCATTCGATCTGCATCGGGAACCAAGTCATTGATAAGTGTGGACTTTCCAACGCCTGAATGTCCAACAAGAACAGAAATCTTGTCATCGAGAATATCCAGAATAGCTGCAACGTCTTGTGTGCGAGACTCGGTCTTTGAAGATGTTGTAATAATGTCAACGCCCAGCGCCTTGTACTCTTGAATGAATTCAGGAACTGGCGAGACATCAACTTTCGTCACAATAATAATGGGCTTAATAGATTCGTGGAAAGCGCTAACAAGGAATCTATCAATGAGCCCGCGACGCGGTTCTGGATTAGCTGATGCAACCACAATCAGCAACTGATCGATATTTGCCACAATCGTGCGCTCAACTCGTGCGACATCATCTACCGTTCTGCTAAGAGAATTTGTACGTTCATTAACAACAACTATGCGCGCAAGTGAGCCTTCACTGCCGGTGACATCGCCAACGATTTCTACGAGATCACCAACAACAACAGATTTAGGGCCAAGTTCGCGAGCTTTCATGGCGGTGATGATTACTCCTTCATCAGTCACGCAGGTGGTGCGACCGCGATCAACTGTGGTGACAAATGCTGTGATTGAATCTGAATGAAGAGGTCGATCTTTTGTGCGCCTGCGAGTAGTGCGAGATGGCCGAATGCGAGCATCGGATTCGTCGTATTCGCGAGGACTCATAGAACCAAACTCTTCCAGAGCCCTGGGAAATCGGGCAGCGTCTTACGTGTTGTGGCGACATTTTCAATCATGACATCCGGTGTAACAAGGCCAATGACAGCGCCAGCCGTTGCTAATCGATGATCGTCATATGTGTGAAATGTTCCACCATGAAGTGGGGCTGGGGTGATGTGCAGTGCAGTCTCTTTTTCTACAACGCTTCCACCGAGTGCGTTGATTTCTCGCGTCAGTGCTGCCAAACGATCAGTTTCGTGCAAACGAAGGTGACCGATACCGCGCAGATGAGAAGGTGAATCTGCAAGGGCGGCAAGGGCTGCGATAGATGGAGTGAGTTCACCAACATCATGGAGATCTATATCGATTCCATGAATCGAGCCACCGCCAGTCAGGGTTAACCCAATAGCGTCTAATTCAACCCGTGCACCCATCTTTGTAAATATCTCGCGCAAATGATCTCCGGGTTGCGTAGTTTCCTTTGGCCAATCTGCAATCGTGATACTGCCACCGCAGACCATTGCAATAGATAAGAATGGTGCTGCGTTAGAAAGATCTGGTTCAATGGCTAAATCTTGTCCTGGGAGAGATCCAGCCTTCACACTCCAGCTCTGGCTTGCTTTATCAACTTCAACTTCGGCACCAAAATCGCGGAGCATCTGAACCGTCATATCAATATGTGGCATTGAGGGAAGTGCACTTCCATTGTGGGTAATTGTAATTCCATTTTTCATACTTGGTCCTATGAGTAAGAGCGCTGACAAAAATTGGCTCGACTTACTTGCATCGATTGTTAATTCTCCGCCAGGAATGACACCAGTTCCTTTAATCACCATCGGTAGGGAGTATCGACCTTGATGATCTATTTCAATTCCAAGTTCTTCTAAAGCCTTAATGACTGGTCCAATAGGTCTTTCATACGAACGTGAATCTCCATCAAAACTGATCTCACCTTGTGCAAGTGCGGCAAGCGGCGGTAAGAACCGCATCACTGTTCCGGCGTTTCCCACATCAATCAGCGCTGGGCCCTTAAGAGGTGCTGGTGTAATTCGCCAGCTCTGATTGTCACCTTGATCATGAATACCGACACCGAGTGAAACAAGACCGGCAGACATCAACTCTGAATCACGTGAGATGAGTGGCTTGCGAATAATTGAGGGCGAGGTTGCCTGGGCAGCAAGAATCAGCGCGCGATTAGTCACCGATTTTGATCCAGGGATGGTTACCTTAGATGAAATCGGCTTTCGTCCGCGAAAAGGTGCGGGCCAGAGTTCGTGCATATGCAGAGTCTAACGCGTGCATAGGGTGCGAAGAGACGGCGAAAACCTATAACAAAGTTAGAATTATCAGTATGTGTGGAAGATATGCGCAATCACTGGGCGCAGAAGAGTTAGTCAAGAGCTTTGATTTAGCTGGCTCCACACTCGATCAATCATTGCCATTAAATTGGAATATTGCGCCGACCAATGAGATTTATATAGTGCGAAGTGAATCAGATTCACGAATCCTTGATTCCGCATCCTGGGGGATCATCGCGCCGTGGCAGAAGAATTTAGCTGATGCACGTGCTTCACAGTCGCATGCAATTAATGCACGTAGTGAATCAATCTACGAGAAGCCAACATTTAGACATGCATTTAGAACTTCACGATGTCTTATTCCTGCAAGTGGTTACTACGAATGGGCAACCTCGCTCGGTAAATATTCACCAAAACAACCTTTCTATATTTCCCAAATAGATGGTGAACAACTTTCTATCGCCGGAATTTGGAGTTCTTGGCAGAGTGAGAAAGGTGTAGTGATTCAGAGCGCTGCAATTATTACCCGTGAAGCAGTGGGAGAGTTGGCAACTATTCATAGCCGGATGCCAGTATTTATGCCGCGAGACCGCTGGCAAGGTTGGCTTGATACCGAGGCGCGAGATATCCACCGGCTACTTAAGTTGATGGAGGTAGACGAGCCGGATGCCGGGTTAGTCGCACAACCCGTTTCGCCTCGCGTAAACCTGGTTGCTAACAACGGAGCTGAATTGATTATTCCCGTAGAACTAGGCGAGCCCGAAACCCTTTTCTAATATAACCTTGTATCAATGACATCGAAGGATTTAGTTCTAGAAAGCGCCGCCGATCGCACTACTCGGTTCGAGCGTGATGCTTTGGTGTTTACAAATCAGTTGTATGCAGCAGCACTTCGTTATACAAAGAATCCAGAAGATGCGCGCGATTTAGTGCAAGACACCTTCCTCAAAGCTTTCACTTCTTTTCATCAATTTGAAGAAGGAACCAATCTACGTGCCTGGCTCTACCGAGTACTGACAACGACATTTATCAATTCCTATCGCAAAGGACAACGCCAACCTCTCATCGCAGATAATGAACTTGAAGACTGGCAAGTGGCTAAAGCTCAAAGCCATACAAGTGATCAAGGAAAATCTGCTGAAACTGTTGCTCTTGAATCCTTACCTGATAGCGATATCAAACGCGCGCTACAAGAGATTCCGGAAGAGTTTCGCATGGTTGTTTATTTAGCCGACGTAGAAGGTTTTTCCTATAAAGAGATTGCAGAGATTGTTGGAGCACCGGCAGGCACAGTCATGTCACGTTTGCACAGAGGTCGTAAACAGCTACGTGAGAAACTCACCGACTATGCCAAGGAACTTGGCTATTCAACTGAGTCTTCAGATAAGCCTTCTATTAAGAAGGGAGGCAGCAAATGAGTTTCATCGAGATTCAATGTAGTGAAGTTCTCTCTTCCGCAATCTTTATCATTGAAGATGAATTGGAGACCGTGCCGCAAGCGGCGCAAATTAACTCCCACTTAACTCACTGCGCACCCTGCACGGCTGAAATTGAACATGAACGGCTTATGCACCAGATGCTTGCCGATGTTTTGAGGCGCTCATGTAATGAGCAAGCCCCGGAGGAACTTCGCCAGAATATCAATCGCCAAATTCGTGAGCAGATAGGAAACTATGCAGGTGCTACAGAGGTAGTCACCCAGTTCAGCATGACTGAAATTTCTATTGAGGTCGATGAGTTCGGAAATATCGAACACCGCGAGATTCAAATTGAACAGACGCACATCCAACACTTCATCGACGACGAGGACTAGCCTTCGAAGTATGAAATCGGCAGATGAAGTCCTAGGAGCGGTTGGTTTCTCTGTTATGACAGTTCGCCCCGGAGATACCTGCGTAACTATGGGCGTCTCTGATCTTCCGGTTGTTGCCCCATCGCATTACTTAACTCTGATGGAGAATGCGTGCGTGGCATCACTTTCTGAATATCTTGATTCCGGTGAAACAACATTTCTTACACATTCAGCTCTTGAAATTGTTGGATCTGCAACCGCTGGCGCTGAGATTCGGGCAAATTCACGGCTCATTGAAATCGATGGACGCCAGCTATCCTTTACCTGCGATGTTTATGAGGGCGAGCGACATTTAGCACAAGCGCAAATAAAAAGAGCGACAGTTGAGCGATTATCTTTCCTCGCCCGAACTGCCGCTCAATCACTTATTAACGAATAGTTAAGCCTTCTTTGTTGCCCAGAAGATTTCAGCAATCTCATCAATTTTTGCAATGAGTTGATCCGCAACCTTTACATCCTGAGTTCCCTTAGTTCCGGCAGCACCTGCAAGTTTTGTCGCATCATTAAAGAGTGAGTGCAACTGTGGGTAAGCCTCGAAATGTGGACCCTTAAAGTAGTCAGTCCAGAGAACCCAGAGGTGCTCTTTGACTTGATGTGAACGCTCTTCTTTAATTGCAACAGAACGTGAACGGAAATCTGCATCTGCATTGGCTGCGTACTTCTCCATGCAAGCTTTTACTGAGAGTGCCTCAATCTTTGCTTGTGCTGGATCGTAAACGCCGCATGGAAGATCGCAGTGTGCGTGAACAGTGACTTTAGGTGTAAGAAAGTTTCTCATATGCGGCAGGGTACTCCATTGCTTAAGTGGGTGCATCCTAGGATGACCACTATGGCCAAGCATGCGAGCGTTCGGGTTGAGGGAAACTCGATGGCCCCCACTTATTACGATGGTGATTGGCTGATGGCGCGGTGGGCAGATTACTCGATGGCTCGCAATCCGCTTACGAAGTTATTACATCGCCTTCGACTACTGAACTTTCTTGCCGTGGGAGATACCGTTGTTATTGAGCGAGCAGAACAACAAGGCATTTACTTTGTGAAACGTATTGCAGATGCGCGAGAGCAAAATGCTGAGCACCCGATGATCTATCTGCTGAGTGATAATCCTGCCGGAACAGATTCGCGTACATGGGGATGGCTACCAATACATTATGTAAAAGCGCGCATTGAATTCAGAGTTAAGCGAGCGAAGCCAACTTCTCTCTGACTGCAATCACTGATGGATTTGTTAGCGAAGTTCCATCAGAGAAGAGCAAGGTAGGAACGACACGATTGCCACCGTTAACCTGTTCCACAAAATCAGCTGATTCTGGTTCTTGCTCGACATTAATTTCGCGAAAAGTAATTCCTACTTCACCAAGTTGGCGCTTAAGTCTCTTGCAATACCCGCACCAATCAGTACTAAACATCACAAACTCTTGACCGGTTAAATCAACTGAGTATGTCATCGCGTAAATGCCTCATCTAGTAAAGCCTTTGCTTCATCTTCGTGCAGGTGATGACTTCCGGTTGCAGGAGAAGCTGCTGCGCGACGAGAGATGCGACGTAATACTCGTGAATCAACACCAGTTCCGCCAATTGATTCAGTGGTACTTAGCGCAACATGTGGCCAGGCACCTTGGTTGGCAGGCTCATCTTGTACCCAGAGCAAGTTCGCATTTGGATGCTTCTTCGCTTCCACTTCCATCTGGGCAACAGGGAATGGGTATAAACGCTCGACTCGAACAATGGCAGTGCTGCTGTCATTTAAGCGATTGCGCTCTGCAACGAGGTCGTGATAAATCTTTCCGGAACAGAAAATTACGCGTGATGCATTGTTGACAGTTGAATCACCGATGACTGGCAAGAAAGTTCCCGATGTGAAGTCACTGATAGATGAGGCAGCTGCCTTCAGACGCAACATCGACTTTGGCGTGAAGACAACCATTGGGCGACGCTTTGGATTCGCTGCGTGAAAACGCAGTAGGTGGAAGTAAGAGGCAGGAGTTGATGGTTGGGCCACAGTCATATTCTTCTCGGCACAAAGTGCCAGGAATCGCTCGATACGGGCAGATGAGTGATCTGGGCCTTGGCCTTCATAGCCGTGCGGAAGTAAAAGCACTACAGATGAACGCTCTCCCCACTTTTGAAGTGCTGATGAGATGAACTCATCGATGATTGTCTGTGCGCCATTTGCAAAGTCTCCGAACTGACCTTCCCATAAGACAAGTGCATCTTCGCGAACAACGGAGTATCCGTATTCAAATCCCATCGCCGCATATTCACTGAGCAAGGAATCAACGACGAAGAACTGGTTTGCATCTGAAATCAGGGAACGTAGCGGTGTCCACTCACTACCATTTTCTTTATCAATAATTACAGCGTGACGATTTGAGAACGTTCCACGACGTGAATCTTGTCCCGCTAAACGAACTGGGCGACCTTCTTTAAGAAGTGAGCCGAAGGCGAGCATTTCACCCGTAGACCAGTCGATAGTTCCATCGTTGATGGACTCTGCGCGCTTTTGAAGCTGTGGCAGCAGTTTTGGATGGATATGGAATCCTTCTGGTACCGCAGTTTGAGTTGCTGCAATTTCGCGAACTAGCTGCTCAGAGATAAAGGTTGGTACATCTTCTGCATTGGGAACAATAGGGACTACGAAGTTTGGATCGCTATGTTCTTCATAGTTAGCAACGGATGCAAATACCTCTTCGAGTTGGACCTGGTAATCGCGCGCAATTTCATCTGCTTCTTCTGGAGTGATATCTCCGCGGCCAACGAGAGCCTCGGTATACAAAGTACGAGTGGTGCGTTTGGCATCGATGAGTTTGTACATCAAAGGCTGTGTGAAGCTTGGTTCATCACCTTCGTTGTGACCACGTCTGCGGTAACAGACCATGTCAATGACGATATCTTTATTAAAAGCTTGGCGATATTCAAATGCCATACGTGCAACTCGTACGCAAGCCTCAGGATCATCACCGTTAACGTGAAGAACAGGTGCTTCGATTAACTTAGCGACATCTGTTGAATAACGAGAGGTGCGTGAGGCTTGAGGTGAAGTAGTAAATCCAACTTGGTTATTGACCACGATGTGGATGGTTCCACCAGTGCGATAGCCCGGAAGTTGCGATAGCTGAAGTGTTTCAGCGTTAATACCTTGGCCAGCAAATGATGCGTCACCGTGGAGCAGGATTGGCAACACTGTGTAAGAACCCTTTGTATTCAGGCGATCTTGCTTAGCGCGCACGATTCCCTCAAGTACCGGATTAACAGCTTCCAGGTGTGATGGGTTTGCAGCTAAATAAATTTTGGTCTTTGCGCCAGATTCTGTTGTGAAGATTCCTTCCGTACCTAAGTGGTACTTCACATCTCCTGAACCATGTACTTGGTTCTCGGCGTAGTGTCCTTGGAACTCTTGGAAAATCTGGCCTACTGGCTTACCCGCAATATTTGCCAGCATATTTAGGCGTCCACGGTGGGGCATTCCAATACAAACTTCATCTAGTCCACGCTCTGCCGCTGCAGAAACAATCGCATCTGTAAGTGGAATGACAGATTCTCCACCTTCAAGTGAGAAGCGCTTTTGTCCTACGAACTTTGTCTGTAAGAAAGATTCAAATGCTTCAGCGCTATTGAGGGTACGCAATATCCGAAGTTGCTCTACGCGATCTGGAACTTCAGAAACACCTTCAACATGTTGCTGGAACCACTGACGCTCCGCAGGGTTTGAAATGTGCATGTACTCAAGTCCGATTGAGCGGCAGTATGCATCGCGGAGAATTCCAAGAATCTTACGTAGAGGTAGAAACTTCTTTCCACCAAATCCACCTGTTGCAAATTCACGATCGAGATCCCAGAGCGTAAGCCCATGTGTGCGCACATCCAGATCTGGATGATTGCGCTGCATATAAACAAGCGGATCGATATCAGCCATGAGGTGACCCCAGGTGCGATAGGCATGAATCAGCTGTTGAACGCGCGCTGTCTTATCAATCTCTTCATCTTTGGTGACTGCAAAATCTAAAGCCCAACGGATTGGCTCATATGGCATACGTAGTGCAGTAAAGATTTCATCGTAAAAATCATCTGCGCCGAGAAGATATTCGTTGATACGGCGCAAGAAATCACCAGATTGTGCACCTTGAATAACGCGGTGATCGTATGTGCTTGTAAGAGTAATTACCTTGCTTATGGCAAGACGTGCGAGAGTTTCTACACTTGCTCCCTGGAACTCTGCTGGGTAATCCAGCGCCCCCACACCCAGGATGAGCCCTTGACCCTGCACTAACCGTGGAACAGAGTGAACTGTTCCAAGGGTCCCTGGATTAGTCAGGGAAACAGTTGTTCCTGCGTAATCTTCAACGGTGAGAGTTCCACCACGAGCCTTCTTAACAATTGCTTCATAGGCCGACCAGAACTGACCGAATTCAAGTTCTTCGCAACCCTTAATTGATGGAACTAGTAATTGACGCGTTCCATCGGGTTTTGCTAAATCAATGGCAATTCCCAAGTTGATATGTTCAGGTTTTCCAAGAGCTGGCTTTCCTTCGATTTCGCCGTAGAAAGCATTCATCTCTGGCATTGCGCGCAGCGCTTTAATCATCGCGTAGGCAATGATGTGAGTAAATGAAACTTTTCCACCGCGGCCGCGCTTCAAGTGATTATTAATGACAATTCGATTGTCAATCATGAGCTTTGCCGGAATTGCGCGCACAGATGTTGCCGTTGGAACGGCTAACGATGCTTCCATACTCTGAACAACGCGAGCAGAAACACCGCGAATTGGTTCAAGTGTTGAAGCACTCGGTGTTACTAAAGTTGGAATTGGTTTAGCAATCGGATCTGCTGGTGTTGCGGGAGTCGTTGTAAGAGTGCGAACGATTGGTTGTGTTGCAGGCGCCGAAGCCACGGGAGTTGGCTGTGTGACAACTGGAGCCGCAACCGGCGCTGCAGCTGCAACTGGAATTGGTTGCGCTGAACCTTGAACAGAAATATTTGGGGGAGTAATCGGCTTGGGTGTTGGCGGTGTTCCGGCCTTTGGTTTGTCAGCTACCTGCGGATTATTTTGGAAATGCGCAATCCACTCACTGGGCACAGACGATGGATCGGTTTGATATCGCTCGAACATTTCTTCAACGAGCCAATCATTTGCTCCAAAGTCTTGTCCTGATTGCGACACTGAGCGCTCCCTTGCGTCCTGGCGTACATATCTATTACATACAAACTAGATATAAATCCTGTAACTGAACGTGGCTAAGACTATCGGCTCCACGCACTGCAAATAAATGGGATATCCCGCACAGTCAGCGCGAGATTGAGCACAGTTTGCCCAACGCTCCCAAGAGGCGCAGGTTTCCATTTTTTGAGACAGTTGCCCCATGTCCGCAGCGAGCACGCGCCCCCTAGCCATCATCACCGGTGGCAGCCGAGGTTTGGGATTCGAGACCGCCAAAGCTCTGGCACTTCAAGGCTTTGATCTGGCGCTGATTGCCAAAGATTCTGAGCGATTAACCTCGGCGGCGCAATCAATCCGCGCAGCCTCAAATGGAACCCAGATCAACATCTCTACATTTACCTGCGATCTCGAGCAACCTCATCTTGTTCGCGAAGTCATAGCTTCAATCAATCAATCTCTACCTACTCCGCAACTACTTATTCTTGCTCACGGTGTGATGAGTGAGAAGATGTCAAAGACTCTTCGGACAAATGATGCTGAGTGGCGCAGAGTGATGGCGATTAATCTTGACTCTGTCTTTCAACTCGTAAATGGAATTGCACCTGCCATGGCCGATGCACGAAACGGTCGCGTCATTATTTTCTCTGCCTGTTTAGGTCGCATGTCTGGACCTGGAAATGCTGGAGGACTTGCGCCGTATCGAATCAGTAAAGCTGGCGTCAATGCACTGGTTCGTAACCTTGCGCATGAGACCGGACTTGGCGCTCGTGGATTCCTTGTTGATGCAATCTGTCCTAATCATTCACGAACAGATATGGGTGGTGCGGATGCGCCACGTTCGGCTCAAGAGGGTGCAGCTACTGCAATTTGGTTAGTGACTCGAGCATTTGATTTAGCTGGTGCAACGGACGCTGAAAAAGTTACCGGAGTTCTTTGGGAAGATAACCAAATAGTTCCTTGGTAGTGATCCCTTAACTAGCCTTCTTCTTTTGCAATCATAAAAGCGAAGTAAAGCGTTGGAAGTGCAAGTGCCAGAATAACCACCGCACCGAGATAGAAATGTCCTTGTATTTGATAGTAGGCCACTCCCACCGCAATTAAGTTGGCCAAGATTGTGGGGGATCTTCCAAAACTTTTTCCGTTTACATATCCGCGGGCTGATGCGAAGAGTCCGATAGCTCCAAGAATTGCAAAGACAACCACTCCAATAAGTGGCGGTAACTCTTTCTTCTCGTGAGTAAAACCAAGCACAACTAGCCACACACCTAGGGCGAGTACGAGACTTGCCTCGATATAGAGGAGTGCTGCCACTGTTGAACGCTTAGGGGAGGGGTTGGCAGTATTACCTGACGTGAAACGCTTCTGTGATGAATTATTTCGGTCAGGTTTCGTTGCCATAGCCCTAACTTTATCAGCGCAGCACTCATCTGCATCAATTACTCGATGACTTTTTCACACGATGGTTTACGAGATTCACTCACTCATCTAGCTGCCCCTCCATATTTTTATGAGAATTTGAGAAGAGAGTTAGGGACCGTTGAACGCAATAAGTCTCAACTCAGCCTTATTAGATTTTTGATTTCCAAGAATGAGACAGTAATTCGAGATTCAGAAAGTGAGATTGAGTCAGCGGACTCATATTATGAGGTCGCAATTATTTCTTTTGCTGAAATTCTCAAAGCCTCAATTCGATCAGAAGATTTGTGCGCGCGTCTTGGCCAGCTTGAGTTCACGCTGATTCTTAAAGGGTCTTCCGAAATAGCCACCTCTCTTGCCGAGCGAGTCCTTCACTCTTGGATCTTTGAGGGATTTGGCTGTCACTACTCTGTTCTGACGGTAAGTAGTGGAGAAAGTCCTCTTGAGATACTAAATCGACTTGACGGCCAAGAGTTACGTTCAGTAACCAAGAGTTTTTGAGAGCGTGTTTTATCCACAGTCGTGACCTCGAAGCGGTAGAAGCTGTCGTTGCCCATCTAACTTCCCCACATGGAAATCATGGATCCAGAAGTTGTGTTCGGTCCAATCGCCGACTTCATCAAAGACCAAACAGTAGAAGAAATCTGGATTAACTCCCCGGAGAGAATTTTCATTGCTAAGGCAGGGAAAAGTCACCTCACTAATTTAGTTCTGACATCTGATTCCGTTCGCGAACTAGTTGACAGGACACTGCTCTGGAGCGGGCGGAGGTTGGACCTATCTCAACCATTTGTAGATGCACAGTTACCAGACGGAAGTCGACTGCATGTGGTAATTCCCGAGATAACAGCTGAACACTGGGCAGTGAACATCCGCAAACACTTACTACGACACTTGAACTTAGAAGATTTAGCACGTATTGGTCTGATGTCAGACGAGATAGCTGCTCAATTATCGAGCGCTGTGAAGTTAGGTTTAAACATTTTGGTGAGTGGCGGTACACAAGCAGGTAAGACAACTCTACTTAATGCACTTGCTTCAGCAATTCCGTTAACTCAACGCGTAATTACCATTGAGGAAGTATTTGAGCTCAAACCTAACGTCCCGGATTTAGTGCAAATGCAGACTAGAGGAGCAAACTTACAAGGAGAAGGTTCAATTCCACTGCGCACACTGATCAAAGAAGCTTTAAGAATGCGTCCATCGAGACTTATTGTTGGTGAAGTTCGTGAGGCTGAAGCCTTGGACCTATTGATTGCACTTAATTCTGGCTTGCCAGGAATGGGTACTCTTCACGCAAATTCAGCACGAGATGCGATAACCAAACTTCAAACACTTCCACTGCTTGCCGGAGAAAATATTTCCCATAAATTTATTGCACCCACAGTCGCATCCGCAATCGATCTAGTTATTCAGGTCTCTATTGCAGGAGATGGCACACGGCGCATCGTAGAAATTGCACATGTAACCGGGCGCTACGAGAACGATAGAGCAGAAATAGAAAATGTCTGGCGATGGAATGGTGCAAGTTACGAAAAAGGTTTGGGAGTTATTAAGTGCAGATAACCATAAGCAAGAATTCCAAAGTAGTGAAAATGACGATATTCATGCTTTTATCTTTTTCTGTAGTCTTTCTTTTTTCACACTCATTAGTCATAGCAGCTGCATTCTCGCTCTTCGTGGGAATTTTTGTATCGCTAGCTCAGCGCAAGGGTGAGAGCAAACGTTCAAGTGACATTCAATCTGCATGCCCAGAAATAATTGACCATTTGATTTCTGGACTGCAATCAGGTTTGTCACTAAATGAATCGCTGGTAGGGCTTTCGCTTCGAGGCCCGATGGTGACTCAGCCTTATTTTGAGATCTTTCGAGAAGATGTTTACAGAACTGGAGACTTCATGAGCGCCCTGGAACGGGTCAAATCTCAACTCGGAGAGCCCAGTACCGATCAGATAATTGAAGCACTCTTGATTTCAAAGACCCTGGGTGGCGCCGAATTAATTAACATTTTGAGACTGTTAGGGAATTTCATTCGAGAAGACTTGACTCTCAGAAGAGAGATTTCGGTAAAGCAGAATTGGATTAAGAATTCGGCGCATTTATCTGCAGGGGCTCCCTGGGTTCTATTGTTGCTTTTATCTACACAACCTGCAACTGCTGCCTCCTTCTCTACAACCTCTGGAATTGCCGTACTGCTCTCTGGCTTGATTATGACCTGCTTGGCTTATCTATGGATGAATAAACTCGGGGAGTTACCGCAGCCTTCAAGAGTCTTTTCAGGCAAATTATGATCACAACGACTCTAGTTGCAATTCTCTTTTTGATTCCCGCTTTAATTCTCATTAATGAGGATTTCTCTTGGGAGAAGTTAGCCCTCACCACTGTGCATAAAGTTGGGGATAAGACACGTGTAAAAAATAAATTAGAAGAGCTAGGTCACTCAAATCAAACTGATTACGAAAGTTTTCGCTTAAAGCAATTACTAGTCACTTCTCTAATTCTATTTCCTTTGCTACTTGTTCTTCTCTTTCAAGGTCATTCGTTTGCTTTCATCGTCGCGTGCCTAGTCGGTACAACAGCTCTCGTTCTGCTTTATTTTGAGAGGTCATTAAGTAATCAAATCAGTGAGCATCGGATAAGCATTGATTCAGATTTTCCAAGTGTCATCGAAATGATGACCTTGGCCCTATCTGCGGGAGAGACCCCACTTAGTTCACTGGAAAGAATTACCAAGCGAGGGAGCGGACCCCTTGTGAGCGAATTGAGGGCTGTCGTACTGGAAGTAAAGAGCGGATTACCTTTTCAGCACGCCTTAGATCGCATGGGTCGGAGGGTTCAATCAGTTGCGGTACGCAGGTTCATCGATGCTGTAGTAATCGCAATCAGTCGAGGTGCCCCACTAATAGAGGTCCTACATAGTCATTCACGAGAGGCCCAGAATTTCCAACGCAATCGTATTCTCAGCGCAGCAGGTAAGTCTGAAATTTCAATGATGATTCCGGTTGTTTTTCTCATTCTCCCGATTTCGATTCTATTTGCTCTCTGGCCATCTCTGTCCAATCTTGACCTTTTTGCGGAAGCTTAAAGATGAACCGTGGAAAGTTTTTGTAAGAAACAATAATCAACCCCCAACCAATGAAAAGGAAACCAATATGAATAGAATAGAAGAAGTAATTCACAACCGAAGCCTTCACCTAACTGGCTATTTAGCCATAAAAGTAGCTGAATTCAAGAGAACGCGTTTTTATCAAGTCCTCTACGATGATCGTGGAGATGTTCCGGGATGGGTTCTGGTCGTGCTGATGACGACCGGATTAGTAACTGCGATATGGACTATTGCGGCACCTCGCCTATCTGCAATCTTAAAGAATTCCCTCGATGCGATGAACGGCATCCGCTAAATGAAAATCTTAAGTGTTAGGAATCTGATTCTAAGCGAGAAGGGAAATACTGAGAGCGCTCTGGTTCTGATTCCTTTACTCACTCTTTTTCTAGTCGCATCACAAATCACAATTGCGATTCACGGAAGAAATATGACGAAAATCAGTGCTCAAGATGGTGCCTCGACGAGAGCCATTTCAGGCAACTTCGATGAAACTGATACTTTTTTACATATTGATTCCCCGGATCCTCATCAAAATCTTGATTTACTCATCAGTCACAAAAAAAGAATTCTGCCGCACATTATGCCGGGACTAGAAAATGTACTGGGATCAAAGAAGGAGATAGATGTAACTGGAGTGGCTATTGTAGAAAATCAAAGATAGCTACAGTGGATTCAACAAAGTTCTTACCAAAAGTTAAGGAAACAATTGAAACCTTGAAGTTGGCAATAGTATCGTGCGACCGGGGTAGCGCCTCTGTGGAATTCAGTCTTCTCGCCATTCCGCTATTCATCCCACTCTTTATTTTTATGGCCCAGTTTTCGCACTCAAGTGATGCGCAAGATTCCCTTAGATCTTTGGCACGAGAATCAGCTCGTGCATTTGTTACTAGCAAAGATGATGAAACTGCTTTCTACGTGGCTAATCAAGTGGTAATTCAAGGTGCGCAGTTACTTGGCTACGACCCCAATTCTCCCAAGATAGCAATTGAGTTGAGGATCCTCTGCGATTCACGTCCCTGCATCTCACCTGATAATCGAATTCTGGTTCAACTCACTATGAATACTTCAGGAAAGAGTCAGGCCCAAGTCGCAGCTATCGAATATGTGTCTCCATGGGCATGACATCACCCTTCATTCTTTTGCAAGGTAATTTCTTTTTCAGAGTCAGAAAGAAGCTACAAGATGAACGAGGATCTATCTCGCTCTTAATTCTGGGACTCTTTATGTTGGTACTAATCACTCTGATTGTGCTAACCGATATCTCTTCAATCTATATTGCTAAACGTGCACTTACCCAAGCCACGGAGGCTGCAGCACAGCGGGGTGTAAGAAATTTGAATCTAGAAAAATATTACGCTCGTGAGTACAACGTTAATCGATTCGCAGCAAATCTTTTTCTAAACGGAGAAAAGGATCCAGGAATCCCAATTGATTGTGAGAAAGGAAAATCAGATTCGATTGGCACCTTACGTGACTGGAGTACTTTGGGAGGAGCAATCTCACGAAAAAACCTGAGCCAAATTCGAGTACTAGATTTCCAATGCGATGGTTATGAAATTGGAATTCATTCCTCAGCTAGAGTCACTCTTCCATTTATACTTCCATTTATTGGAGTTGAGGCAGTGGATATTTCTTCTCGAGTTGGAACTTTTGCAGAGCGGAAGATAACGACAAATTACTATGGCCTTAACCTTGGTTAGGAAATTTTCAATATTCCTAGGTCTATTCTTCAAGGTAAGGCGAGCAAAAAGAATACTTTGAGGAAGTTCTCGCTATCCTTAACCCATGGCTCGCGAGTACATCCTAGAGATTAGTGAGATAGGCGCGACCCTGAGATCTATTGAAAAGGTCTTGGACCTGCCTAAACTTGAGGCACAAGCGGTTGAACTTGAAGTAGCTGCGGGAGTCCCAAATTTGTGGGATGACCCGGAAAAGGCTCAAGCGCTTACGAGCAAGTTATCTCGGGTGCAAGCAACAATTTCACGACTTACTGGGTTGCGTCGTCGGGTAGATGAGCTTCCGCTTCTCTTTGAGTTAGCGGCAGGTGAACCAGATGGATCGGCACTTAGCGACGCTGAAGGTGAATTAGATTCGGCCAAAAAAGCAATTAGCGAATTAGAAGTGACGACCTTGCTTAATGGCGAATATGATGCACGTGATGCGCTCATAACTATTCGTTCTGAAGCTGGTGGCGTAGAAGCTGCCGACTGGGCTGAGATGTTGATGCGTATGTATTTGCGTTATTGCGAGCGTCACGAATTAAAAGTTGATGTATTAGAAACTTCCTTTGCTGAAGAAGCGGGGATTAAATCGACAACATTTAGAGTCAGCGCCCCGTATGCATACGGCACACTTTCAGTAGAGCAGGGAACACATCGCTTAGTGAGAATTTCTCCCTTTGATTCTCAATCACGCAGACATACGTCATTTGCTGGTGTGGAAATTGTTCCTGTTGTTGAGCAGAGTGATCACATAGATATTGATGAGAAAGAAGTGCGCGTGGATGTCTATCGCTCATCTGGCCCAGGAGGGCAAGGCGTGAATACAACTGACTCAGCTGTGCGCCTAACGCATGTGCCGACCGGAATTGTTGTTTCATGTCAGAACGAGCGTTCTCAGATCCAAAATAAGGCAACTGCGATGGCAGTATTGCAATCCAAATTACTAGAGCGCCGTCGCCAGGAAGAGCAAGCGAAAATGAATGCACTTAAGGGTGATAATTCTGGATCTTGGGGAAATCAGATGCGTTCCTACGTCTTAGCCCCATATCAAATGGTGAAAGATCTCCGTAATAACCATGAAACGGGCAATACATTCGCGGTATTAAATGGTGAAATTGATGATTTCATCGAAGCAGGAATTCGCTGGCGCCGTAGCGCGTCACAATAATTCTCGGCAACAATCGGCTGATCTACGCGTGCTGTGATTCTTCTTTCCTCTGTTAATTCGTATAAAAACCCCGAATCAACCCTAAATTTCCAGCTCCCCTACCTAAACTAGGCCCAGGTCTCACGAGCGCATCACCATGCGCCTATATAAGGAGCAGATTGTGATTAAGTTTGAAAATGTAACCAAGGCTTACTCGGGTCAAGAACGTCCTGCCCTTGAGAAAGTAACGCTAGAAATTACCAAGGGCGAATTCGTTTTCTTGGTGGGCATGTCAGGTTCTGGTAAGTCAACATTCCTACGTTTAGTTCTGCGCGAAGAGCGACCAACTTCGGGCGTCATTCATGTTGCGGGCAAAGATCTAGGAACTCTTGCAAACCATAAAGTCCCTGAACTTCGTCGCCAACTAGGAACTGTCTTTCAAGATTTTAGGTTACTTCCTAATAAGACAATTTCAGAGAACATCGCATTCTCATTACACGTACTCGGATATTCGCAGAAGGAGATTAATCGCGAAGTTCCTGAGATGCTTGAACTTGTTGGTCTTGAAGATAAAGGCGATCGCTTGCCTTCTGAAATCTCAGGTGGAGAACAACAGCGCGTTGCGATTGCCCGTGCGTATGTCACACGCCCTGCAATCATCATCGCGGATGAGCCAACCGGAAACCTGGACCCGGCGCTCTCTGTGGGAATTATGAAGTTGCTCGACCGCATTAACCGCGAGGGCACCACAGTATTGATGGCTACGCATGATTCAGGAATTGTTGATCAGATGCGTAAGCGAGTTATCGAACTCGATGGCGGCCAGGTAATTCGCGATCAAGTTCGCGGCGTCTACGGATATACGGGATAAGGGGAAGACAATGCGCGCAGGATTTCTCTTCAGCGAAGTTCGAATAGGACTTCGTCGTAACCTCACAATGACATTTGCGGTCATCGTGACTGTTGCAATTTCACTTTCTCTTCTCGGCATTGGATTACTCTCAAATTCCCAAGTAAATGCGATGAAAGATTATTGGTATGACAAGATTGAAGTATCTGTATTTCTCTGCGGATCACTCTCGGAGTCACCTTCGTGTAGTGGTGGAGTTGTCACTCCCGAACAGCGCACATCAATCAAATCAGATTTAGAAGCTCTGCCAGTTGTGCAGAGCGTCTTCTATGAATCACAAACTGAAGCATTCGCTCGATTTAAAGAGCGTTTTAAGAGTTCAGCTATTGCGCAGAACGTTACTGCCGATCAATTACCAGAATCTTTCCGCGTTAAGTTAAAAGACCCAACGCAGTTTGACGTTGTTGTCAGCGCATTCAGTGGTCGACCTGGCGTTGATGTCGTGCAAGATCAGCGCAGCATTCTCGAGAAGTTCTTCCAACTACTTGCTGTACTTCGCAATGGCGCGTTAATTGTTGGTCTTCTTTCAGTGCTCACGGCAGCGTTGCTGATTAGCAACACACTTCGAATTGCTGCATTTAACCGTCGTCGTGAAACTGGCGTGATGCGACTTGTGGGTGCTTCGTCCTGGTCAATTCAACTACCATTCTTATTAGAAGGTGTTTTCGCGGCATTTATTGGATGGCTGCTTGCCAGTGGATTACTAGCTGCACTTAAGTATGTCGTTGAGACAAAAGTCGCCCCGCTACTTACCTTTACCAAGTTCTTTGGTTGGGGAGAAGTGGCAATAGCATCTGGTTGGTTACTTCTTACAGGCCTTGTGGTCTCAACTATTGCATCTGTAGTAACACTGCGCCGATACCTCAAGGTTTAACTTTATGGTAAAAGAAGTCGGACGGAAGCTGATTGCACAGAACAAGAAGGCTCGTCACGACTTTGCGATAGAAGATGTCTATGAATGCGGCATTGTTCTTACAGGTACTGAAGTGAAATCACTTCGTGCCGGGCGAGCTTCCTTGATTGACGGTTTCGCGATGATTGAAAATGGCGAACTATGGCTCCACGGTATTCATATTCCCGAATACACAGAAGGTACGTGGACAAATCACACTCCACGTCGCAAGCGAAAGCTGCTCGTTAATAAGGTTGAAATTCGCAAGATTGCGGCTCGCACTAAAGATTCAGGAATCACATTGGTGCCATTGCAGCTCTACTTCAAAGATGGAAAAGCCAAGGTTGAAGTTGCTATTGCAAAGGGCAAGAAGGCTCATGACAAGCGATCGACGCTGATGGAACAGCAAGCTACGCGCGAGGTAAATCGCGAACTTTCCCGCCGCCAATCCGGCAAAGACAGTTAGGTACTGCCCCAGGCGGGCATTTTGAAGAAGTCGCAACCCCTCTCTATACTTATTTCATACCATTTGGCTCGATCGAGTTTGGCAGACAAGAATGCCGCTCCATACCTCGCCAAATAACTAATTCACACAAAATCTTTCCTCACGGAAATCAACGGGTGAATTGTCGAAAAAATAAGAAATACAACTACATAGTGTGAATTACGTTTTCCACGTAATTCCCCAATTCAACTTGGGGGTGAACGGTCTCGACTTTAGTTGTTGGGGCAGGGGAAGCGGGCCGAGGAAGCCGGGATGATCTCGTAAACCATGAAACCTGTGCAAAAATAACTGCAGACAACAGTCGCAGTGATTTCGCCCTAGCTGCATAAGCTAGTTCCGAATCCGTCAGCCCGGGCGCGCTCTCGTCCCGGAATCTGGCGTCGCTAGAGAGCTCTTCATCGAGATAGCGTTGCGAATATCTCGAGAGAACAGTTTCGCAAATGAGTTCGTTGAATACTTGTGTGTAAGAGATTCAGAACTGAGAAAACGATAAACGCACTACGCCCGTAGAAGCCCTGTTTTAATTCTGAAGGACCCGGGTTCGATTCCCGGCACCTCCACCATCGCCTCCTAACCTTTGGGTTAGGAGGCCTATTAGGAAACTACCGGGATTGACCAACCGTGTCATTACTGCGACCAGTCACAATCTGAATAATAAAATAGAGAGTCTTTCTCCGACTAGGCATTTCATAGTTACACTTCGCTCGTAAATCTGTACACTTCACACAAGGCAGTGATAATCTAATGGAACTCAGATAGTAGGAAGGCGCGACTAGCAGCAATGGCCTCTGCAAAGACCCCAAATCAGGTAAATGATCGCCGTAGTAAGTTCCTTATCTACGGTACCGCACTTGTCCTTACGCTAGCCCTCATTGTATTAACGACTGTATTTATCCTTAGTGGGAGGAGTAAGGAGGCGGTCCTAACCGAAGCCGCATCCAAGCCAATTGTTGGCGTAAAAACCTTCACCGATTTAGACAGGTCTCACAATGCACCACCAAGGCCTTTCACCGCCCTACCGCCAACGGGCGGAGATCACTCTTCATCGTGGATCACTTGCGGTGTTTACTCAACACCAGTAGAAACCCTGCAAGCAGTACATTCACTCGAGCATGGCGCCGTATGGATCACTTACCTACCAGGCTTACCCAAAGATCAATTAAGCGCCCTCGCTAAAACAGTTGCATCAGATCCGTACCAGCTTCTATCTCCTTATCCATCGCTAGCATCACCGATTGTTCTCTCAGCCTGGGGTAAGCAATTGCAATTAGAAGATGCTACAGACCCAAGACTTCCTGTCTTCTTAAAGGCCTTCACACAGGGACCGCAGACACCAGAACCTGGAGCCCCCTGCTAAAGAGATCTTTACCAGAGAGTGCTGCGGCAAACCCCGCTATGTTGGAACTGTTGTAGTAATTGCGGGTGTGCTCACTTCTAGAAAACGATAAACGCACTACGCCCGTATAAGCCCTGTTTTAATTCTGAAGGACCTGGGTTCGATTCCCGGCACCTCGACAAGTAATGCTTCGTACTACTTGTCTCCATCTTCGGAGCCAGGCTTTAGACCTTCAAAGATTTCTTTGCAGATAGGACAGACAGGATATTTCTGCGGGTCGCGAGAAGGAACCCACTTCTTTCCGCAGAGAGCACGAACAGATTTGCCTGTGATTGCGGATTGAACAATCTTTTCTTTCTTTATGTAATGAGCGAATCGATCATGCCCGCCATCATCTTCTTGCTCAACTGGGCGAGTAAGTGTGTCGATATCGCTCTCAAGCGATGGAGTACCGCGACCGAAAAGTGGCATGCGCTTAGTATCCAACAAAAACTAGCCACATAGCCATCTCGGCTTCCGGTAGAATTTCCCGATGAAAAACTTACTGCGCACTGAGCATCTTTGCCGTGCTGATGTCGATTTACTCCTCGACACCGCTGCAGATTTCGCGCAGAACCCACTTCGTTCCCAGACCGCATTGAGCAACAAGAGCGTTGCCATCTATATGACTAAGCCCTCTACCCGCACTCGCTTGGCATCTGAAACGGCTGTGGCACATTTGGGTGGAACTCCAATCTTTATTCGCGGTGATGAACTGCAACTTGGCCGCGGCGAAACAATTTCAGATACTGCCAAAATCATTAGCGGATATTGCGATGCGCTGATAGTTCGTACCTTTGCACAATCAGATATAGATGAACTCGGCGCACATGCCAGCATTCCAGTGATTAATGGCTTGAGCGATGACGACCATCCAACACAATTGCTCGCTGATTGGTTAACAATTCGCGAAAATTTTGGTACTGATATAGCAGGCCGCAAATTTGTTTATCTCGGTGATGGAAATAATATGAGTCACGCATGGTTGATTATGGGCGCAATCATGGGCGCACACGTTGTGGCAGCGACGCCGAGTGGCGACTGGGAACCTGATAAAGCAGTGGTGAGAAAGGCTAAAGGAATTGCAAGAACTAGTGGCGCAACGATTGAGATTACAAACGATCCTGAATCTGCAGCGAAAGGTGCATCTGTTCTCTATACAGATGTGTGGATGTCGATGGGTGATCCGGAAGCTGAGCGCGCTAAAAAAACAAAAGCACTCGAACCATTTGCAATTACAGAAAAATTAATGTCACTGACAGAAAAAGATTCAATATTTATGCACTGTCTTCCAGCTCATCGAGGAGAGGAAGTTGCGGGCTCTGTTATTGATGGGCCGAAGTCGGTAATTTGGCGTGAAGCATTTCATCGTCGCACAACCATCCAGGCACTGCTCTATCACTTAACTCGCGGTGAAATTAAGGGTAATTAATCAGGATTTCGTATTCTTTTGGGTGGCTCTTGCTCTGAGTTACATGTATCTTTTCCCCCATGAGAGTTGCAGTCCCGAGAGAAATTAGAGATGGCGAGAAGCGTGTAGCGCTAGTCCCAGACATCATTAATAAATTGATTAAACTTGGTTATGACGTTGTCATTGAATCTGGAGCGGGTGTTCATGCCCAAGCTACAGATGACCTATTCACCGCGGCGGGGGCAACAGTTAAGAGCGGCAATATCATTAGTGATGCCGACGTAGTTCTATCAGTTACCTCACTTACCCCAGCACAGATTTCATCCTTAAAAAAGGGTGCAGTCACAATTTCTTTCTTATCTCCTGTAACCGCCGTTGATTCAATCGAGGCAGCGGTCACAGCAGGCGTCACCGCTTTCTCACTTGAACTTGTTCCACGTATCTCACGTGCACAATCAATGGATGCTCTGACTTCTCAAGCACTCTGTGCTGGTTATCGAGCCGCACTCGTTGGGGCTGAACTTTCTCCGCGCTTTTTTCCAATGCTAATGACCGCCGCAGGAACTGTTACTCCCGCGCAAGTACTTGTTCTCGGTGCTGGTGTCGCAGGGCTGCAGGCAATTGCAACCGCTCGCCGACTTGGCGCTGTTGTCTCTGCCTACGATGTTCGCCCATCTTCTGCTGATGAAGTGAAATCAATGGGCGCAGCATTTATTGATTTGGAACTTGAGGCACTTGAAGGTGCCGGTGGATATGCACGTGAAATGACGGAAGAACGTGCGGCAAAGCAACGCGAACTACTCACTCCATATATTGCAAAATCCCATCTTGTTATTACAACGGCTGCAGTTCCTGGAAGAGCAGCTCCACGTTTGATGACCGCGGCCATGATTGATGCAATGGAGCCTGGAACAATCATCGTTGATCTCGCTGCCGAAACTGGTGGAAATGCTGAGGGCTCAAAGCCAGGAGAGATTGTCACAACCGCCAAAGGTGTTCAGATTTGGGGCGGTAAAGATGTGCCGAGCCAGTTGCCGTTCCACGCTTCAAGTCTGTATTCACGTAACGTGGTCAACTTACTAACCTTGATGACAAGTGCTGCAAAGGATGGCGAGAAGGTAGCGCTAAATATTGACTTCACAGATGAAATTATTGATAAGGCCGCACTTACACATGCAGGTGCCAAGCACACACCTGGAGCTAGTGAAAAAGGAGGCAGCAACTAATGGATGCAATTGCCGTTATTTCAATCTTCACCCTTGCAGTATTCGTGGGGTTTGAAGTTGTATCGAAGGTTTCATCAACGCTACACACGCCTCTGATGTCTGGCGCTAACGCAATTCACGGAGTCATCCTTGTTGGCGCAATTATCGTTGCAGATCACAGCAAAAATAATCTAGAGCTCGGACTTTCACTCGCTGCAATTGTTTTGGCAACAATCAATATGGTTGGTGGCTTTGTAGTAACAGATCGAATGCTAGAAATGTTTAAGCCTAAGAAGGGAGACCAGAAGTGAATAGCACTCTCTATAGCTTGGTAGGTCTCGCAGCTGGTGTGGCATTTATCTTGGCCCTGAAAGGACTCTCGCATCCAAAGACTGCCCGCCGCGGTAACTTAATTGGTGCCTTTGGTGCAACAGTTGCAACTCTCTCAGTCTTTCTCTACGTCACTCCTAGTGGCGATGGATCAGAATCGCACTCTCTACCAATTCATAACTTAGGTTGGATTTTGGGTGCAATCGCAGTGGGTCTAATTATTGGAGTACCTGCAGCTCGTAAGGTCGAGATGACACAGATGCCACAGCTGGTTGCACTCTTTAACGGTGTGGGTGGCGGAGCTGCAGCACTTGTTGCAATCGTGGAGTACCTAAATCTTGGCGATAGCGCAACAACTGCCGAAGTAATCTTCACTGTATTCACAGTCGTTGTTGGCTGCGTATCTTTCAGCGGTTCCATCATTACATTTATGAAGTTGCAAGAACTTATGACTACGCGCCCGGTGGTATTTCCTGGCGGTAGGTTTGTTATTGCGGCAACGCTCGCTGCAGTACTTGGGGTCAGCGTATGGGTTGTGACAGCACTTGGCACAACCCCACTGCTGGTTCTGGCAGTGATCTCATTGCTCTTTGGTGTGCTCTTTGTACTTCCAGTAGGGGGCGCAGATGTACCTATCGTGATCTCACTACTCAACGCATTCACAGGTCTGACAGTTGCGGCAAGTGGTTACGTGCTCTCATCAACACTTTTGATTATTGCGGGAACTCTTGTCGGTGCATCTGGAACGATATTGACTCGCTTGATGGCAGAAGCCATGGGACGCTCGCTCTTTGGAACTCTCTTCGGTGCATTTACTGCAAAACCTCAAGCAGCAACTGGCACAACAGAAGAACGTCCAGTGCGCTCAGGTTCACCTGATGACGTTGCAATTCTTCTAAATTATGCGCGTCGCGTAGTTATTGTTCCTGGCTTCGGACTGGCCGTTGCGCAAGCGCAACACACAGTGCGCGAACTTGCCGACCTCATGCTTTCAAAAGGTATTGATGTTGCTTATGGAATTCACCCGGTAGCGGGTCGTATGCCAGGTCATATGAACGTACTTCTTGCGGAAGCAAATGTTCCTTATGATCAACTAGCTGAAATGGATGAGGTCAACCCAACATTTGGTCAGACAGATGTCGCCATTGTTATTGGTGCAAATGACGTTGTGAACCCTGCGGCTCAAACATCTCCAGGTTGCCCAATCTATGGAATGCCCATCTTGGAAGTTAATCACGCCGCTAACATCATCTTCCTGAAGCGCTCTATGCGCCCAGGATTTGCTGGCATTGAAAATGAACTTCTTTATGACCCAAAGACAATGCTGCTCTTCGGTGATGCGAAGGCATCGCTGACCAAGGTTGTCTCAGCACTCAAAGCGCTATAAGAATTAGCTTTCTTGTAGGTCAGTCGGTGCGTTGTGCACATCCAGAATCTTGGTGCGGTTCAAAGGACGCTTGGCATCATCCTTGTAAATCGCAGGAATTGAGCCCAATAGGCCCTTCTGGAAATCTTCAAACGCTTGCAGAACCTCACTCTTTGTATTCATGACAAAGGGCCCCATCCAAGCAACTGGTTCTTTAATCGGTTGCCCACCAAGAATGAAGAGCTCCAAGTTTGGAGAACGCGACTCTTGTTGGTTTGCGGCGCGAACAACAATGCAATCACCATCACCGAAGACGGTGAGTTGACCCATTGAAATTTGGCGCTGTTCATCTCCAACAAATCCCTGACCTGACATTGAGTAGACAAGGGCGTTGTAATCCTTGCGCCACGGAAGTCTGAGTTCGGCACCAGGTGCAACGGTTGCGTGAATGAGAGTAATCGGAGTCTGGGTTGATCCAGGGCCGACATGACCATCGAGTTCACCAGCAATAATTCGAATAAGTGATCCACCATCAGTTGATGTTAGAAGTACTACATCTTTTGCTCGCACATCTTGATATGCAGGAGGCGACCATTTCTTTACGGCAGGAAGATTTACCCAGAGCTGGAAGCCATGAAATAAACCGCCAGAGACCACTAAATGTTCTGGGGGAGTTTCGATGTGAAGAATTCCACCGCCAGCAGTCATCCATTGTGTGTCACCATCTGTAATCGATCCGCCACCACCATTTGAGTCTTTGTGATCAAAGATGCCATCAATAATGTATGTGACAGTTTCAAAACCACGGTGTGGATGCCACGGAGTACCTTTTGGTTCACCTGGTGCGTATTCGACTTCACCCATTTGATCTAAGTGAATGAAAGGATCTAACTCGGCTAGATCTACACCGGCAAATGCACGTCGAACAGGAAAACCTTCACCCTCAAAACCTTGGGGAGCAGTTGTAATGCTCTTGATGCCTCGCGCACGCAGATGTGACGCATCAGTGATGCGTGGAAGAATTGTTATATCGCTAACGGTTACTGCTGGCATTGGCGCTCCTTTGTAGTGAGGCAAATGTAATTGAACTTTCAACTACCTGCAACTCGGCCATTTTTCCGTGGCATGGCTGCTTAGCCAGCGCGAAAATCGATGAACTAAGCAAGCGGTCTACAATAACGACGTGAACAAGCACGCACCAAAGCTTAACAAAGTGGTTCTGTATTACGACTTCACCCCCGTTGCAGATCCCGAGGCGCTGCTTCTCTGGCAGAAACAACTCTGCGAATCCTTAAATCTCAAGGGTCGCATCCTGATTTCTCCACATGGAATTAACGGAACTGTCGGCGGTGAGATGGCCGATGTGAAGAAATATGTACACGAAACCCGAGGCTATCAAGGTTTCAAAAATATTATTTTCAAATGGTCAGATGGAACTGGAAATGAATTTCCACGACTTCGGGTTGTAGTCAAAGATGAACTTGTCCCATTCGGAAACCCTGACAAAATAAAAGTCGATGAAAATGGCGTTATTGGGGGAGGAGTTCACCTTCGCCCAGAACAGGTGGAAGAGCTGGTCAAAGAGCGTGGTGATGAAGTCATCTTCTTCGATGGACGAAATACTTACGAAGCTAGAATTGGAAAGTTTAAAAATGCCATAGTCCTAGATGTCGAATCTTCGCGCGATTTTGTGAAAGAAATTGAAAGTGGAAAATACGATTACCTCAAAGACAAACCAGTAGTGACGTATTGCACAGGAGGAATTCGATGCGAAATTCTCTCTGTTGTAATGAAGAACCACGGATTTAATGAGGTCTACCAAATAGAGGGTGGCATAGTTAAATACGGTGAACGCTTTGGTGACGAAGCCTCTTGGGAAGGCTCACTCTATATCTTCGATGACCGCATCTCCATGGACTTTTCAAATAAGGCAAAAGTTATTGGCAAATGCGATATGTGCAACGCCCCGACAAAAGATTTCCGCAATTGCGACACTGCTTCTTGCCATCAATTAACCCTGCTCTGCGATAACTGTGCAGCGCTACCATCAAATTTAAGTTGTACCCATGACCAGAGTCTTCATCGCGATTTGGAATTGATTAGCTAACACTTCAAGCGTTCGTCCCCTAATTTACATACCTCTGCCATAAGATTGAGTAATGATTTGGTGGCCGGCGCAGATACCAACTCTTTCGCATGGACTGATTACGCTTCGCCCAAGCACTGAGGAAGATGTTGATGCGATTTTTCGCGCCTGCCAGGACCCGCTCATTCCAGCATTCACGACGGTGCCTTCGAATTACACGGTAGATCACGCCATCGATTTTGTGCGCAATGCTCCCTTTGCCTTTGCCGAGCGCCGCGAAATTTTATTTGTTATTGATTATGGAAATGGCTCTGATAAGAAATTTGCAGGAGAGGTCTCACTTCATTCGGTTAATATTCGAAACCACACCGCTGAAATTGGTTACTGGATTGATTCTGAACAGCGTAGTAAGGGAATTGGCACAGCAGCTACACAGATGATTACCGAACTTGGATTCCGCGAAATTGGATTCAAGCGTATTGAGGCACTGGTTGATGTTGATAACCACGCATCCCAGAAGCTTTTAATCAGTGCGGGATATGAAAAAGAAGGAATCATGCGCAATAAAGTCACTCGCGAGGAACGTGGGCAGATAGATATGGCACTCTTTGCAGCAACTGATTTAATATGGGAGAGGTAGATATGGAATCGCTCGCACTCCTTGTCACTATCTTGGTTTCTATCACTGTATTCAGTGCACCCATTTCAATTCTCCTCTCAAGCCGGATAGCGCAATCGCTGACAGGCAATCTCGTTGCAAAGATTCTGCGCCGAGCATTGATGGCCCTTGTCAGTGCCATAGGCTCTGTTTTTTCGGTCTTCTTCATAATCAGTCCAATCCCTATGTCACTGAAGCTAATTGCAATGCCAGCTCTGCTTTTAAACATTTGGTCGGTCGACCGCGAATACGGTGGGCGATTGATGACTCGCCTTAAAAATATATTTGGAAAATCGGCATGAGGAGATTTGCGCGAATAAGTCTTACATTTACTCTTTTGTTTTCACTTTTTACACATACTCTTTTCTTACCTGCTACTCACGCCGAAGAGAATGTACCGCGCAAGATTCTTACCGGCTGGATCCCTTATTACTCAATGAAAACAGCACTTCCAGATGTGCTTAATAATGCAGATCTTATTAAAGAGGTAATGCCCTTCTGGTACACACTTAAATACAATGGCAAGACTAAGACTCCCGAAATTACCGACCTTTACGCACCGGCAAATCCGAGCGTGCCGATTTCGGTGCCCCTGACCGCGCTTCGTAATGCCAATCTCCAGATTATTCCTACGATTACTGATGGAACCAGTGAAGGTGTTCTAGCAGGACTACTTAAGAGTCCTACATCACGCACGCAAGTAGTCAATGTAATTATGAATCTAGTGCGTACAAATAACTATGAAGGCATTGATCTTGATTTTGAAGGATTCGCATTTGTTGATAAAAACACAACCTGGAAGGCTACTGCTCCGCTATGGATTGCATTTGTAAAAGAGTTAAGTGTTGCATTGCACGCAGAAGAGAGGCTTCTCTCGGTAACTACGCCCTATGTGTTAAATCCCGCAGATAAGCAGAAGGGTTATTACGTATATGCCTGGGCTGCGATCGCGGATTCAATCGACAAATTGCGCATCATGACGTACGACTACTCGCCAGCAAGAGTTGGTCCACAGGGACCAATTACGTGGGCTGAACGAACAGTGCAATATGCGATTTCAATCATGCCCGCATCCAAGGTATTCGTGGGCGTCCCTGGCTATGGGCGAGATTGGGTTACGGCAGTTGCAGGAGTTTGTCCAGCAAACGTTGCTAATTCAGTAAAGGTGGGAGCGAAAGCTGCAACATTTGTGATGCGTGATGCACAATCACTTGCAGCTACTTATGGGGCAACACCTACCTATAACGAGCAATTTGGTGAGGTTACCTTTGCCTATCAAAAGGTTTATAACGGAACTACAGCCGGCGGGCTAGCGACAACTTGCACAGCATCGCGCACAGCGTGGTATCAAGACAATCGCAGTTGGGCGCTTAGAGCTGCACTTGTTAATAAATACCGCATAGGTGGAATTACAGCCTGGACATTTGGTATGGAAGAACCGCTTGCCATGGAAGCCATTCGAACAGTTGCTAAGGCAATTGCTCCAGATCAAGTCAACGTTGTGACATCAGTTGATAAGAGTGAGATGAGCTATGGAACGCCATTCACACTTACTGGGCAATTGAGCATCAAAGATAAGTCACCTCTTGCAAATCTTGCTGTTCGAGTCGAAGGAAAATCTGTGGGTGAGAGTACCTGGCGCACCTTGGCAAATGCAATCACAGACGCGGAAGGCAACTTTGAAAAGTCATTGATTCTCGGTAAATCAACGACCATACGTGTTTATTCAGATCCAACGTGGGAACGGAGTGAAGGTCTTTCAGTTGAGATCCCAATTGCCATCAGTAGACTGATAAATCTCAGTGCACCGACGAGTGCTAAGTCAGGAACACAATTCCAGATTAGTGGCAATGTGCTTCCTCGTAGCGCAGATGCCATGGTGACACTCGAGAAACTAACTGGGAAAGTGTGGCAATCAATCGCTGAAACAGTAATCACCGATGCTCAAGGAAACTTTGTCATCACGGTCACGCTACAAAATCGAGGCGTATACACCTTACGAACTACTGTCAGCGAAGATGCAAACTGGGTTGCCTTGACGAGTGAAATATTTAATATCATTATCCGGTGATGGTAAAAACTGCAGATAAAGTCGAAGAAGAGATTCGTGCAATCTTTTCTAGTGATGCGCCATGGGTCACTATTGTCTGGGATGACCCAGTTAATTTACAGACCTATGTCACTTATGTATTTATGGAACTTTTCAACTATTCCAAAGCTCGTGCTACTGAGCTGATGTTGCAAGTTCATAATGATGGCAAAGCTATTGTCTCGACCGGAAGTCGGGAAGAGATGGAACATGATGTCGCTCGCCTTCATGAATATGGTTTGTGGGCCACATTGCAACGCGGTGCTCAGCTATGACCTCTACCGAAGGTTTTAAGCGCCACGGGGATCATTCATACGTTGCACAATTTGCTGACAGTGAGAAAGAAGTGCTCTTGAATTTATGTGAGCAAATAATTGAACTTCTAGCAGAGCGCACAGACCATGGAAATGATGATCCATTGGCTGCGATGGTTGGAATTACATCCCACGATTCTCCGCCCGAAGATGATGTGTTGCACCGTCTCTTACCTAATGCATATGCTGATTCCATCGATTCATCTGAATTTCGCAGATATACCGAATCAACTCTGCGTGCAAAGAAGCAGGCACATGCAGTTGTGATGCGCATACATTTAAAATCATCAGAGGATGGCACTGTTGATTTAGATCACGACAATGCCAATGCCTGGCTTGGCGCGATTAACGATATTCGCTTGGCCCTGGGTGTGCGCCTCAAGGTGGAGAGTAATTCCCATGAACATCTTGAAATTCTTTCCCCCGATGATCCGCTTCGAGGTGTCTATGCTGTCTATACCTGGCTGGGTTGGTTGCAAGAAAGCCTTCTCGCAGCCCTGATTGATGATGCAGATTCGAAATCGCAACCTGAGAATTCTTAAGATGACTTCTTGTAAGATACACATATGACTCTAGAAATCTCTCGCACATTAGTAAATGCAATTCTTGAGCAATCACGCGTTGAATACCCAGATGAATGCTGTGGAGTCATCTTGGGACCAGTGGGATCAGATAAAGCTCTTCGGCATAAGCCAATGATCAATGCAGCCCATTCGCCTACTTTTTATGAGTTTGATCCAAAAGAACTACTGGCACTCTACCGCGAGATCGATGACAATGATGAAGAGATTGTTGTTATCTATCATTCGCATACAGAGACTGAGGCTTACCCATCTCGAACGGATATCGCCTACGCCGGCGAACCGGGCGCACACTACATCTTGGTTTCTACCCGCAAAGAGATTGCAACAACTCCAGAATTCCGTTCATATCGCATCATTGACGGGGTAGTGACCGAAGAACTGGTCACCATTCTCGAGTAGGAATTCTCGATTAGAGATAGCACGGATTTTTCGACATAATTATCCCATGTCTATTGAAGTTCGCATTCCAACTATTTTGCGCCCCTATACAAAAGATCAAAAAACCGTAGTGGCCGAAGGCACAACCCTTGCTCTAATTATTAGCGACCTTGATGCAAACTTTGCGGGAATGGGTGAACGGCTACTAGAAAATGGCGCGCTGCGTCGCTTCATCAATATTTATGTCAATGATGAAGATGTACGTTTCTTAGGCGGACTCGAGGCTCCGGTTAAGGATGGAGACTCCATCACAATTTTGCCTGCTGTCGCTGGTGGCTAAATTTGGCACGATATGACTCACTCGAATCATCGGTAGGAAACACACCCCTTATCGGTTTACCTCGTCTTTCTCCTGCGCCAAATGTTCGTTTGTGGGCGAAGATGGAAGACCGAAACCCGACTGGTTCAATTAAAGATCGCACAGCTATATCAATGATCGAAGCTGCAGAGCGTGATGGGCTACTTAAACCTGGTGCAACAATTCTTGAACCCACAAGTGGTAACACCGGAATCTCGCTTGCAATGGCTGCCAAAGTTCGTGGATATAAATTAATCTGCGTGATGCCAGAGAATACCAGCCCAGAACGTAGACAGTTACTTGAGATGTGGGGCTCTGAAATTATCTCTTCACCAGCAGCTGGTGGTTCCAATGAAGCTGTGCGCGTTGCAAAAGAAATTGCCTCAAAGAATCCAAATTACGTTTTTCTCTACCAATATGGCAACCCTGCAAATACTGAGGCGCACTACAACAACACAGGACCTGAACTATTTAAGGATTTACCAACAATTACACATTTTGTTGCCGGCCTTGGCACGACAGGAACACTTATGGGCGCAGGGCGTTACTTGCGTGAGAAGAACCCTGATGTGCAAATCATTGCCGCTGAACCTCGATATGGTGAGGTGGTCTATGGACTTCGCAATATCGACGAAGGCTTTGTCCCTGAGTTATATGACGCATCAATTCTTACTCGACGTTTCTCAGTAGGTGCCGAGGATTCTGTTAGGCGCGTTCGCGAACTCTTAGAAATTGAAGGAATTTTTGCTGGAATTTCAACGGGTGCAATTCTGCATGCAGCCATTGCCATGGGTCAAGAAGCAATCGCTGCAAAGCGTGATGCTGATATTGCATTTATTGTCTGCGATGCTGGCTGGAAATACTTATCGACCGGCATTTATGGCTCACAAGTCGAAGCCGCTACCGAGGGACTCGACGGCACTCTTTGGGCTTAATCCGTTCTCGCGGTTAGACTCATCCCATGAGTTCTGCGCCAATCGGTATCTTCGATTCAGGCGTCGGCGGATTAACGGTTGCTAGAGCAATTCTTGATCAATTGCCTAACGAATCAACTGTATATATCGGTGACACTGCGCGCGGACCTTATGGACCTAGGTCACTTGCAGAAGTTCGCGACTTCGCTCTCGAATCTCTAGATTTTCTCGTCAGACAAGGAGTGAAAGCACTCGTTATTGCATGTAACACGGCAAGTGCTGCAATGTTGCGCGATGCAAGAGAGCGATATTCGATACCAGTTATTGAAGTGATTCAACCGGCTGTTCGTCGCGCCGTTGCTGCAACACGATCAGGTCGAGTCGGCGTTATTGGAACTCGAGCAACAATTGAATCAAAGGCATATCTCGATGCCTTTGCTGCTGCTCCGCAATTAACGATTAAATCAATTGCATGCCCACTCTTTGTGGAGTTTGTAGAGCGTGGTGAAACCTCTGGAGAAGCAATCACAAAAGTTGCTCGTGAGTATCTCAAGCCAATGATTGATGCTGACATAGACACATTAGTCTTAGGTTGCACTCACTACCCGCTTCTTACCGGTGTTATTTCATACGTAATGGGTAACGATGTTTCACTCGTTTCAAGTGCTGAAGAGACAGCGAAGGATCTGTATCGAGTATTAGTTGAAAATAGTTTGCTTCGAGGAAGTTCTGAGAACCCATCTACGCATAAGTTCTTGGCGACCGGAGACGCTCAAGCCTTTGAATCCCTTGCACGACGCTTCCTAGGGCCCGAAGTTGGCTCTGTGCGGCACCAAGATTTGTGAGTGAAGAGCTTTAATTCTAGTTTTATCCGCAGAACTAATAGAGAACGAGGAATGTAATGGCACGCAACGATGGACGCACAGTAGATCAACTCCGCGATATCAAGATAACTCGTGGTTGGTTGGATCACGCCGAAGGTTCAGTACTAGTTGAATTCGGTAAGACTCGCGTGCTCTGTGTAGCTTCTTTCACCCCTGGTGTTCCTCGCTGGTTAAAAGATTCAGGTAACGGGTGGGTTACTTCCGAGTATGCAATGTTGCCCCGAGCTACTCATACGCGCTCTGATCGTGAGAGCGTGAAAGGAAAGCTAGGCGGTCGCACCCAAGAGATCTCGCGCCTGGTCGGACGTTCACTACGTGGAATTGTTGATATGAAAGAGCTTGGCGAAAACACAATAGTTATTGATTGCGATGTGCTGCAAGCCGATGGCGGAACTCGCACAGCTGCAATCACTGGTGCATATGTTGCACTGGCGGATGCAATTGCATGGGCTCAAAAAGAGGGTCATATA
This sequence comes from Candidatus Planktophila sp., assembly GCF_040402315.1. Classification (GTDB taxonomy): domain Bacteria; phylum Actinomycetota; class Actinomycetes; order Nanopelagicales; family Nanopelagicaceae; genus Planktophila. Next base: position 1,410 of record NZ_JBBAMU010000004.1, on the reverse strand, counting down.
AAGGCAGGTGCGAAACCACTTACAGAATCAGTCGCTGCGGTCAGCGTAGGAATTGTTGGTGGAGTTCCGATGCTTGATATCTGTTATGAAGAAGATGTGCGGGCAGAGACAGATATGAACGTTGTATGCGCTGGCGATGGAAGATTTATCGAAGTCCAAGGAACTGCAGAGGGGACACCATTTGATCGTGCACTTCTTGATTCGCTACTGAATCTTGCTGTCGCTGGATGCGCTGAACTTACCAACTTGCAGAAACAAGCACTCGCTCGTTAAATGTCACACACGTTATTACTTGCCACTCGCAACAAAGGAAAGATTGAAGAGTTCGGCCGAATTCTTGAAGCTGTTGCACCCGGGGCGATTGATCTCGTGGGCCTTTATCAATTTCCAGATCTTGCTGATGTCATAGAAGATGGCGCAACTTTCGAAGAAAATGCGCTTAGGAAGGCGCGAGAAATGTCGATGGCAACGGGGCTGCCGGCAATTGCCGATGACAGTGGACTCTGTGTTGATTACTTAAATGGCGACCCAGGAATTTATTCTGCGCGATGGGCAGGTTCCCATGGCGATGATGCGGCAAATACTGAAAAAGTTCTACAACAGTTGCGCGATATTCCAGATGAGAAAAGGGGAGCACATTTCACCTGTGTCGCGGCCCTCTATCTGCCTGATGGCAGGAGCCACTGGGAAGAGGCACAGTTCCATGGCTCAATTTTGCGCGCACCAGTGGGTGAATTTGGATTCGGGTATGACCCCATATTTTTACCCCTTGGTTTCGCGCAGTCGAGTGCGCAAATGAGCGCAGAAATCAAGGATGCAATCAGTCATCGGGGAAAATCGCTTCGAGCCATTGCACCGCATGTGATCACTTTGCTCGAAAGCCTGGGTTAAACTTTGCCTGTATCCATCATCTTTGAACGACAACCATCTAGGAGATTACAGTGGCAGTAAAGAAGAAGTCAGCAGCGAAGAAAGCTGCGCCAAAGAAGTCAACCGCTAAGAAGAGTGCAGCTAAAAAGTCTCCTGCTAAAAAGAGAGCAGTGAAGAAGAGTGCACCCAAGAGAGCAGTGAAGAAGAGTGCACCCAAGAGAGCAGTGAAGAAGAGTGCACCCAAGAGAGCAGTGAAGAAGGCTGTTGTAAAGAAGAAGGTTGCCAAGAAGTCAGCAGTAAGAAAGTCAACTGCGAAGAAGACAGTAAAGAATTCTGCAGCGCGCAAGAAGGTTGCATCAAAGGTTGTTATCCCGCCAGTTCCATCAGTTGGCATATCTCGTGTAAATGTTTCAACTACCCCAGCACCTGCTGCGCCACGCACTTCCGCAGCAAGTGCTAAGCCAGTGGCTTCTTCAAAGCCAGCAACGAGTCCGAACAGCAAGTCGTCATCAAAGGCCCTCTTTGCAGTTCTACTTGGAA
>NZ_JBBAMU010000003.1:0-67439 GCF_040402315.1 Candidatus Planktophila sp. | reverse complement strand
GAATTGATACCGAGCTCTGAGCTCTTGCGTGGCTCAATAAAATCTGTCATTTCTGACCTCCTGTAACGCTAATCGAGCGAAGATGTGGAAGTGATGGGACTGGGAATTGCGGATCTTCGCCCTCGGCAAGTGGCTCGCCCGAGACTTTCTTACTGCGATCAACAAGGGAAGACACTGCCATCAGCAAGAGAACTACTCCTGCAGCAAAGGCGATAATCACTGCTCGGTTTGCACCTTGTTGCTGCAAGACGCGAAGAGTTGCAACGATGAGAATCCACACAAGTGAAGCAGGAATGAGAACCTTCCAGCCAAATTTCATAAATTGGTCATAGCGCAGGCGTGGAAGAGTTGCGCGTAACCACATAAAGATGAAGAAGAATAAATTAACTTTGGTGATGAACCAGATAAATGTGAACCATCCACCAAACCACTGCTCTGTAAAACCAAGCCCTGGAGGTGCGTGATAACCACCAAGGAAGAGCGTTGTCGCAAGAGCTGAGACGGCAATGATATTTACATATTCAGCCAGGAAGAAGAGTGCAAATTTCAGTGATGAGTACTCGGTGTGGAATCCACCAACTAGTTCACCTTCTGCTTCAGCTAAATCAAATGGTGCGCGGTTCGTCTCACCCACCATGGAAATAAGGTAAATAATAAATGAAGGAAAGAGAACAACTGCATTCCAAATGTTTTGATGCTGTGAATCCACAATCGCCGATGTGGACATAGAGCCGGCATAAATAAAGACTGCGACAAGTGAGAGCCCCATTGCGATTTCATATGAGATCACCTGAGCACTTGAACGCAATCCACCAAGTAGTGGGTAGGTTGATCCAGAAGACCAACCGGCAAGGACAACGCCATACACACCGATTGATGTCACAGCCAGAATGTAGAGAACTCCCACTGGCAGATCGGTCAGTTGTAGCGCGGTCTGATGTCCAAAGAGATTTACTACTCCAGTCATTGGAATTACAGCAAAGGCCATGAAGCACATTGCGGTAGCGATAATTGGAGCAATGATAAATACAACTTTATCTGCCGCCGCCGGGATGATGTCTTCTTTTAGGGCTAGCTTCACTCCATCAGAAAGTGATTGGAGGAGTCCAAACTTTCCCACGCGGTTAGGGCCAGTACGCAGCTGCATTTTGGCTAAAACGCGACGTTCGGTCCAGACCGCCATCAGCGTTGCAACCACACAGATGATAAATACAAGTAGCGCTTTAACGCCAATGATCCAACCTGGATCTGTTCCTAATAGCTCTGCTGTTGTCATACCTTTACCACCGTTACTACATCGCCGTGCGCGGCATTGAGTGAAACCAGAGTTTGTGATGCAAATGAATTACGCGGTAGCCACACTGCATCATCGTGAATATCTTCAACGAGTGCTGGAATTGTGATTGAGCCGTGCGCATTCGATACTCGCACCTGATCACCTGATGTAACACCAAGTGAAGTTGCGCGCTTCGCTGAAATCACGGCAACTGTTGGGCGACGCGTGCCGGCAAGATTGTCTTCGCCTTTTTGCAAAGTTCCCATATCAAGTAGGCGGCGCCATGAGGTAAGAAGTGCCTCGTTGGCACCGATAGTTTTTGCAGTTACTGGTGTGACCGATGTGAAGACAACGCGGGCGCCATCCCACTTACCTAATTGGTTAAATTCACGTGCTGCTGCGGTGACTGAGCCGAGCATGATGGATTCACCCATGGCATCGGCAATCATGGAAAGAATACGAACATCACTACGGTTCTGAGAGTCTGCGACAGCTGCATCAAATGCGCGTGCTCGACCTTCCCAGTTAAGGAAACTTCCACTCTTTTCGGTAATTGCAGCAACCGGTAGAACAACATCTGCAACTTCCGTTATCGAACTTGGCGCAATTTCTAATGAGACCACAAATGATTTCTTTAGCGCATCAAGTGCTACACGTGAATTTGGTAAGTCATGAGCATCGACGCCGCCGACAACAAGTGCATCAAGTTGATCTTCTGCCAGGCCAGAGATAATTTCTGTTGTTGTGCGGCCAGGTTGCGTTGATAGCGCGGCAACTCCCCAGGCAGCTGCAATATCTACTCGAGCTGCGGCATCAGCAACTGGACGTCCACCTGGAAGAAGTGATCCGAGTGCACCTGCTTCTAGTGCCCCACGTTCTCCTGCTCGGCGTGGAATATAGGCAATCTTCGCACCTGTCTTTGCCGCAAGTGCTGCCACAGCTGAGAAGAGCCCAACACTTTCCGAAGCACGTTCTCCCACAAGAATCAGAGACTTTGCGGTGAGTGCAAGTGTTGCAACTGCAGAACCTTCCGCACCTGGTGCGACTTTTAGAAACTCTGCTTTGAGTTTATCCATGGCAATAGATTGTTTCGTTGCCACTGCCGAAACTTTCAGACCACGCTTCTTGAAATTCTTATTTAGACGCAAGAAAACAATAGGTGACTCTTCTTCTGGCTCGAAGGCAATCAGTGCAACATGATCTGCCATATCGATATCGCGATAGGTGGCAGATGACCCAACAACGTGGGCGGCCAGGAAGTCACCTTCTTCATCTGAAGTCACACGCGCGCGGAAATCAATATCGTTAGTTCCTAATGCTATACGGGCAAACTTTGCGTAGCCATAAGCATCCTCTGTTGTCACGCGTCCACCAGTAATAACTGCTGCCCGCTTTCCCTTAAGTCCAGCCGCAGCTGCGGCAAGTGCTTCCGGCCATGATGCTTGAACAAGTACACCCTCTGCATTTCGTACAAGTGGATGAGTCAGGCGATCGAGGGCGGTTACGTACTTAAATGCCCAACGTCCCTTATCGCAATTCCATTCTTCATTTACTGATGCATCATCGCCGGCAAGACGACGAAGTGTCTTGCCACGTCGAACATCGGTGCGCATGTCACAGCCTGATGCACAATGCTCACAAGCTGATGGCGTAGAAACTAAATCAAAGGGACGAGCACGGAAACGATAGGAAGCACCGGTGAGTGCACCCACTGGGCAAATCTGAACTGTGTTACCTGAGAAGTAAGATTTAAATGGATCATTCTCATAAATGCCCACCTGCTGTAGGGCGCCGCGCTCGTTAAGAGTAATAAAGGCATCTGATGCAATTTGTTCCGAGAATCGGGTGCAGCGAGCACAGAGAACACAACGTTCGCGATCAAGTAGTACGGAAGAAGAGATATTGATTGGTTTTTCAAAGGTGCGCTTATATCCATCTAGGCGGGCATCTGCGCGCCCATTGCTCATCGCTTGGTTTTGCAATGGGCATTCGCCACCTTTATCGCAGACTGGGCAATCAAGTGGATGATTACCAAGCAGCAACTCCATCACACCTTTCTGCGCCTTATCTGCAACAGGTGATGTCAGTTGTGTCTTTACAATCATGTTTGGTTCCACGGGAATTGTGCAAGAAGCTTGTGGCTTTGGAAATGCGCGACCATTGATTTCAACATCAACTAGACACTGACGACATGCACCTACTGGATCTAGAAGTGGGTGATCGCAGAATCGCGGAATTTGAATTCCAAGTTTTTCAGCTGCGCGAATAATCAGAGTTCCTTTAGGAACAGAGACTTCAAAGCCATCGATAACGACGGTGATGAGCTCTACTGCAACTGCAGCATCCTGAGTTGTAGTCACTAGCTCACCGCGCCGGTAAAGAGGGTTGATTTCACAGGATCAAATGGGCAGGCACCGTTTGTTAGGTGTGCGATGTATTCCTCACGGAAATACTTAATCGAAGATGTGATTGGGCTGGTTGCGCCATCGCCGAGTGCGCAAAATGAGCGGCCCATGATGTTGTCGCAGAGGTCGAGTAACTTATCAAGATCAGCCTCTGTGCCTGTGCCATTTTCCAGATCGCGCAAGATCTGTACTAGCCACCAAGTGCCTTCCCGGCATGGTGTGCACTTTCCACATGACTCATGCTTATAGAACTCAGTCCAGCGAAGTACTGCGCGCACTACACATGTTGTTTCATCAAAGATTTGAAGAGCTTTAGTTCCAAGCATGGAACCTGCTGCTGCCACACCCTCGTAATCAAGTGGCGTATCAAGGTGGGCATCGGTAAACAGTGGAGTGGAAGATCCACCAGGTGTCCAGAACTTGAGCTTATGTCCGGTGCGAACTCCACCAGCGAGTTCAAGAATTTCGCGCAAGGTAATGCCCAGTGGTGCTTCGAATTGGCCAGGGTTATTCACATGGCCCGAAAGTGAGTAAAGCGTTGCACCCTTTGACTTCTCTGTGCCCATTGATTGGTACCACTCTGCGCCATTGCTGATAATTGCCGGAACAGATGCGATCGATTCAACGTTATTGACCACAGTAGGGCGGGCATAGAGACCAGCAATTGCTGGAAATGGTGGACGCAAACGTGGTTGTCCACGGAAGCCTTCCAGTGAATCAAGCAGCGCGGTTTCCTCACCACAAATATATGCACCTGCTCCGATATGAAGGGTGATATCAATTCCGTTTCCAAGGTGCCCTGCGCTATAGGCATCGGCAATTGCAGCATTCACCCGGCGCACTACATGTGTTACTTCACCGCGGATATAGATAAATGCCCGCTTGGCCCGAATGGCATGGCAAGCAATGATGCAACCTTCGATTAATACATGTGGGTTAGCCATCATTAGCGGGGTATCTTTACAAGTTCCCGGCTCAGATTCATCAGCATTAACTACCAGGTAGTGATCTTTATCGTCACCTTGTGGAATAAATCCCCACTTCATTCCGGTTGGAAAGCCGGCACCGCCGCGACCACGAAGGCCAGAATCTTTCACCATTTGAATGACTGCATCGGGATCCATGGCAAGTGCTTTTTTGGAAGCGGTATATCCACCATGACGCGTGTAGCCCTCGATGGTAAATGAATCTGCTTCATCCCAATGTGCCGAAAGAACCGGAGTTAACTTTGACATTACTTACCTTCCTTTGAAAGTTTTAGGCCAAGGAGCGTAGGGCCACCGGCCTGAACGCCTTCACGTGCAAGTCCGTCATCGAGTCCGGCAAGAACTGCCGATGCTTGCTTATAGGTAACAAGTTTGCTTGGTCCACGTGTGGGTGCAGGAGGATTTCCAGAACGCGCTGCATCAACGAGTGATTTAGCGGATTCAACAGTTTGGTTGTCGTAGAACTCCCAATTAGCCATCACAACCGGTGCGTAATCACAGGCAGCGTTGCACTCGATATGTTCAAGTGAAACTTTTCCATCATCAGTTACGCCATCATTTTCAATGCTGAGGTGCTCTTTAAGGGCGGAAAAGATTGCATCTCCGCCCATAACTGCACACAAGGTATTGGTGCAGACTCCCACGTGATACTCACCTACCGGCTTGCGCTTGTACTGGGTATAGAAAGTCGCCACTGCAGATACTTCTGCAGTTTCAATATCAAGCAGATCAGATATCAATTCAATGCCTTCATTTGTTACATAACCAGATACTGATTGCACGTAGTGAAGCAGCGGCATGATTGCTGAGCGGCTACGTGGATAGCGTTTAATGATTGATTGCATTACTTCTTGGTTGAGAATCTGATCAGTAGCCATTAGCGGTCCACCCCTCCCATAACAGGATCGATAGAAGCAACTGCGCCGATAATGTCAGAAATCATTCCGCCTTCACTCATGGCAGAAGTTGCTTGCAAGTTATTAAAAGATGGTTCCCGGAAATGAACGCGATAAGGGCGAGTGCCACCGTCGGAGACAACATGTGCACCAAGTTCCCCACGTGGAGATTCAATTGCCACATATGCCTGGCCTGCTGGAACCCGGAAACCTTCGGTGACAAGTTTGAAGTGGTGAATCAGTGATTCCATAGAAGAGCCCATGATTTGACGAATGTGCTCAAGTGAGTTTCCGAGACCATCGGCGCCCAGTGCCAACTGCGCCGGCCAGGCAATCTTCTTATCAGCAACCATTACTGGTTGACCTTCGAGTGCAGCTAACTTATCGATTGCTTGTTCAATAATGCGAAGTGATTGTTCAAGTTCTGCCATACGAACTAAGAAACGGCCATAAACATCTGCAGTATCTGCTGTGATGACATCAAAGTCATAATTTTCATATCCACAGTACGGCTGTGTCTTTCGTAGATCCCATGGAAGTCCGGCAGAGCGAAGTACTGGTCCAGTAATTCCAAGTGTTGTACAACCTGCCAAATCGAGATAACCAATACCTACTGTGCGCTTCATCCAGATCGTGTTACCGATAAGCAACTTGGCATTATCCTCAAAGTTCTTACGAAGTGTCTTCACCAATTCGCGAAGCTTGCCGCCCATTCCTGCTGGCAGATCTTGCGATACTCCCCCAGGGCGCACATAGGCCATATTCATACGTAATCCAGTGATCTCTTCAAAGGCATCAAGCACAATTTCGCGATCGCGGAAGGCAAAGAACATTGGTCCCATGGCACCTAGTTCAAGTGCGCCGGTGCCGAGTGCGACCATGTGTGAGGAGATTCGGTTGAGCTCCATCATTAGAACGCGAATCACAGAAGCGCGCTCTGGAATGTCATTGGTAATGCCCAGCAGTTTTTCAACAGCCAGGCAGTATGCGGTTTCATTAAAGATTGGCGATAGGTAATCCATACGAGTGACGAATGTGACACCTTGCGTCCAGTTACGGAATTCAATGTTCTTCTCAATTCCGGTATGAAGATAGCCAATTCCGGTACGCACTTCGGTAATGGTTTCGCCCTCAAGTTCAAGAACTAGGCGAAGCACACCGTGCGTAGATGGGTGTTGTGGTCCCATATTGACAATGATGCGCTCTTCTTTTGATTCACCAATTTCAGCAACGAGTGAATCCCAATCACCACCGGTAACCGAGAAGACCGTGCCTTCAGTGGTTTCGCGTGATGATGCGTATGGATCAAATGTGGTAGTCACTGGTAGCTCCTGCGTTGTGATGGCGCTGGCGTTGTTGCACCCTTGTACTCAACTGCGATTCCACCCAATGGGTAATCTTTGCGCTGCGGATGTCCATCCCAATCATCAGGCATCAAAATACGAGTAAGCCCAGGGTGTCCATCAAAAATAATTCCGAACATGTCGAACGCTTCGCGCTCATGCCAATTATTTCCAGCCCACACTTCAACAACTGATGGAATGTGTGGATCTAAATCTGATGTTGCTACTTCCAGGCGAATACGTTGGTTCTTAGTCATCGACAGCAATGGATAGAGCGCAACGAGTTCAGCACCTGTGCGATCTAGGTAGTGCACGCCCGAAACTCCCAGACACATTTCAAACTTCAACTTATCGCGCAAGATAAATGCAACCTCAAGTAAACGTGATTTTTTAATGTGCAAGGTGAGCTCGCCGCGATCTACAACAATGCGAGTAATTGCATCGGCAAAGTCAGGATATGCGCGCTCTAAATCATCGGCGACATCGTCAAAATATCCGCCGTATGGGCGCTCGGTGGATCCAGTCGCCACCGCGGTGCGAACAAGTCCGCCGTAACCCGAGGTATCTCCAGTTCCGGCAGCGCCGAACATCCCGTTCTGTTCTTGAGTCATTTAGGCGAGCAAACCCTTCATCTCGAAGTTGCCTAATTGATGGGTAGGTAGCGCATTCATGGCTGCAAGTTCTACCTCTTTAATGACCGCTTCCCGATTAGGACCGAGCTTGGTATCGCCAATAAGAGTGTGCAGCTTGATGATTGCATCCATCAACTGTTCTGGACGCGGTGGGCATCCTGGAAGATAAATATCAACAGGAACAATGTGGTCAACGCCTTGCACAATTGCATAGTTGTTAAACATTCCACCAGAGGATGCGCATGCACCCATGGAAATAACCCACTTTGGCGCTGTCATTTGATCATAAATCTGGCGCAGCACTGGCGCCATCTTCTGCGAAACGCGACCAGCAACAATCATAAGATCTGCTTGACGAGGAGAAGCCGAAAAGCGTTCCATGCCAAAACGAGAAATATCATGCTTTGGCGCAGAACCAAGTGCCATCATTTCAATGGCGCAACATGCCAGCCCAAATGTTGCGGGCCAGAGTGAACTCTTGCGCATGTAGCCGGCAAGTCCTTCAACAGTGGAAAGTAAAACTCCACTTGGTAATTTATCTTCTAGTCCCACGATTTAATCCCATTCCAATCCGCCACGGCGCCACACATAGGCATATGCCACAAAAACTGTTCCGATAAAGATAGCCATCTCAACTAATCCAAATAACCCAAGTTGATCAAAGGCCACCGCCCATGGGTAGAGAAAGACAATTTCTATATCAAAGATGATGAAGAGCATCGCGGTAAGAAAGTACTTGACCGGAAACCGCCCACCTTGCAGAGCTTGCGGAGAAGGTTCGATTCCACATTCATACGCCATTTGCTTGGCGCGGTTGTAGCGAGCCGGCCCTGTTACGGCGGCGATTGCCACCGAAAAGGCGGCAAAGCCAAAGCCAATCGCGAAAATTACGATTATTGGAATATATGGATTGCCGCTCACGAGCGCAATCCTAAGTGCAATCCAGCGTGGCAAAAAACTGGAATTACTTGAACGCCTTGTGAACTGCGACAACTCCGCCAGTCAGGTTCTTCCAGGTGACCCGACTCCAGCCGGCCGCTTCAATCTTGGCTGCGAGCGCCTTCTGATCTGGCCAGGCCCTAATCGATTCGGCCAGGTAGATATAGGCATCGGGGTTGGATGAGGTTCGCCCGGCCACCCAGGGAAGTGCCCGCATCAGGTAGTTGGTATAGATCTTGCGAAAGGGGGCAAAGGTTGGGCTGGAGAACTCGCATACGACCAATTGCCCGCCGGGCTTGGTCACCCGCAGCATCTGGGCCAAGGCCAGGTCGATATCAGCGGTATTGCGAAGGCCAAAGGAGATGGTCACAGAATCAAATTCGCCATCTTTGAAGGGAAGGTTTAGGGCATCGGCCTTGGTGAAGGCTAGGTGCGGGCGGGCTTTGCGGCCGGCGGCCAACATCCCCTCACTAAAATCCGCTGGAATCACATCGGCGCCACCTGCAGCCAATGGCTCAGAGCTCGAACCTGTCCCAGCGGCTAAATCGAGAATCTTCATCCCAGCCCTTGGGGCGATGATTTTGGTCGTCGCCCGGCGCCAGGCTTTGGTCTGGCCCAAGCTGAGCAGGTCGTTGACCAGGTCATAGCGCTTGGCAACCCCATCGAACATCGCGGCCACTTCATCAGGGTTCTTATCCATATTGGCGCGTGACATGCACATATTCTCCCCGAAGGTAGGCTTCGGGCACAACTTTTAAAGAACGGGTAATCATCATGTCATTTGCATCGAACTCTCAGTCACTGCGCGCCACGGTATTTCCACGCAGCACCGTGCTTACCCAAGGTCTCTTTGTCATGGCTGGCGTAGCTTTCATCGCGCTTTTAGCCCAGATTGCAATCCCAGTACCTGGTTCTCCTGTTCCTGTCACAGGCCAAACTCTTGCCGTGCTCCTTATTGGAACTACCTATGGCGCTCGCTTAGGAGTTCTTACCTTTGCCACTTATCTTCTTGCCGGTGTTGCCGGTGCACCAATTTTCGCTCCCTCTGCCACATCTGCCAATCACGGAATTGATCGCCTCATTGGCGCAACCGGTGGATACCTTGTTGGCATGTTGGTGGCATCCCTCGTACTCGGTTATTTAGCTGATCGTAAAGCAGACCAGAAATTTAGAACTTCATTTCCAGCACTTCTTCTTGGCGATGCCATCATCTTCACCTTCGGATTACTCTGGTTGCAGCAGACACTTGATCTCTCTTGGGCAAAGACAATTGCGGCCGGCTTTACACCCTTCATTCTCGGTGAAGCAATCAAGATTGCAATTACTGCAACTTCGCTGCCACTTGTTTGGCGCAGAATTTCCCGCACACTTAATAAATAGATGCCGCAGTTAATTCCGGTCACCACAGCTCGAATTGGTGAACATCTTCCCCTTCTAGATCTGTTGCCTGCGACTGCCCCTATTTCATGGGTGCGAAATGGTGAAGGTCTCGTTGGTTGGGGTGTGCATGCAAGCACAGTTGTGAGTGGAAAAGACCGCTTTGAAAAAGCTCGCACCTGGTGGCACCAACAATTAGAGACTTTTTCTGTCTCCAACTCAGTCCACGGCAGTGGCAGCGGACCCGTTCTCTTCGCATCGTTTTCATTTGATAGAAATGAGGAATCTGTACTGGTTATTCCGCAAGTAGTTGTGGGGCAGAAAGGTGCAAGTTCATGGATAACTTGGATTGGCGATCAACCACAACCGGCTCTGCCAGAAACGCCACCGCCTACCAGTCCCTCTGCTTTTACCTTCGGCGAAGGAAGTCTGTCATCGGCTGAGTGGATGAAACGAGTGGCAGATGCTGTTGCTCGAGTAAGCACTACTGCTGTGGAAAAGGTAGTGCTGGCACGAGATCTGATTGCAACATCGGATTCAAAGATTGATCCGCGTCCCATACTTAAAACTCTTGCTGCTGAATATCCAACGACATGGATATTTGCTGTCGATGGCCTAGTCGGAGCAACACCAGAACTCCTCTTACGCCTTTCTCGCGGAATGGTAACTTCACGTGTATTAGCCGGAACTATTTCAAAAACAGGCCAAGACGAGAAAGATTTAGCACTTGCGGCTTCCCTTGCACGTTCATCAAAAGATCTGGAGGAACATGAGTATGCAGTGCGTTCAGTGGCCAATGCCCTTGATCCATTCTGTTCTTCCACAAATGTGCCTGAGTCCCCATATGTGCTGCACTTGGCTAACGTGATGCATCTAGCCACCGATGTCACAGGCGCGCTGATTGAATCAAAACAACACATCGATGCCTTCTCACTACTGCAAGCACTGCATCCATCAGCAGCGGTATGTGGAACACCACGTAATATTGCATTCGACATTATTGATGAGATTGAAGGCATGAACCGTGGGCGCTATGCAGGTCCCGTGGGTTGGATTGATGCCAGTGGTGATGGCGAACTTGGAATCGCGCTGCGCACAGGTCAGATTACTGATCGCAGTATTCGCATCTTTGCCGGCTGCGGGATTGTTGCCGCCTCTACTCCCGAAAAAGAACTGGAAGAGAGCGCAGCGAAGATGATTCCGATGCGCTCTGCCCTACATGGATGAAATGCTCTTGTAAATCCCTTGCAAGAAATCCGCGTTTGATTCCCTAGCTGGAACATTGATAACAACAACACTCAGCCCCTGCACAGGTGCGGAGATCTCCGATATCAACTGAGCTTGATTATCAATCTCTTTTGCGGTTACTCCCATCGCACTAGCAATTGCTGGGATATCTAGACCATGAGGAGTTCCAAATACATCTTCAAAACCAGCTACACCTCGCTGGCTTAGAGTTGAGAAGATTCCTCCCCCATCATTGTTGATGACAAAAATCTTGAGATTGATCTTCTCCTGGTGAATTAACCCAGTGAGATCATGAAGAAAACCAAGATCCCCCAGAACGGCAATAGTCGCTTCACGCTGTAAGGCGATACCGAGGGCGGTTGAGATATTGCCATCAATTCCGGCAAGGCCGCGATTAGCGAAGGTTTCAACGCCAGTTCGCACTACTGCAAATCCTTCAATGTCACGGATGGGGCGAGAGGAAGAAATAAAGAGCGAAGTTCCCTCAGGAATTGCGGAACCAATTTCGCGTGCAACAAGTTGCTCCGACCAGGTTGAAATATCAGCAACTAGCTTCATTGCACGAAGTGAGTACTTCTTCCACTTTTCGGCATATTCGGCATCCGGTGTTTGGACCTCAACAACCGGTAGCTGGATAAATTTCTGCGAGGCACTTCGATCAGAATCAACAGTAGCTAAACGCGGATCAATCACAATTACTTTTCTCGCACGCGCAATGAGAGCATTAATTGCACGGGAGAGAGTTGTGCGACCAATCACGACAACTGTGTCTGGCGCAAGATCTTCAGAGATCGTATTTGAGGTCAAGAAGACGCTGGCATGTGAAATAGCGCCTTCGAAAGTGAGTGGATCTTCGGAGATAACTGGCCAGCCAAGTTCTTTCGAAAACGCAATAACTGATTCAGCACTCAATCCACCGCGATCATGTCCGATTACTAATACACCTCGGGTGGACTTGGTATAAAAAGTGCCAGGAGACTTGCGGTCAAAGACGGTAGGGGGAGAAATCTTCAGCGCATCAAGCCATGAGTCATCACTGTCGCCTATAAGTGGCTCTTCAAATTGAATGTTGAGGTGCACTGGCCCGGAATGAAGTGAGTTAAATGGAAGTTCCATGGGATATGCCGAACCTGAAACATCAGCAAAGTAACGAACTGCCTTGCCAAAGATGCGGGCCTGCTCCGTTGTTTGATTGGCACCGGTTCTACGAAGTGCTGCTGGCCGATCAGCGGTGAGTACTAATAAAGGTGTATTTGTATGTGATGCTTCAAGAACTGCCGGGTGGTAATTAGCTACCGCTGTTCCACTGGTGCACAGGATGGGCACCGGTAGCCCTGATGCCTTTGCGATACCAAGTGCGAAGAAGGCGGCAGTGCGCTCATCGATGCGCACATGAAGATTGATTAACCCCTTCTTGCTCGCTTGATAAAAGGCTATCGAAAGCGGCGCATTACGCGAGCCCGGTGAAATGACAACATCTTTCACGCCTGCTTCAAGAATTTGGCGAACAATCACGCGAGCTAATTGAGTTGAAGCATTCATCACAAGAGCTCGGCCGTCTTCATGACCCGATTCTTCCACCATTCATATCGTTCTGGCGCCACTTCGTTACCGCCGAATTCTGGCTCAAATTCTCCAATCTGAATCTCACCATCAATGATTTGTAACTCAGCGATATTTGTAGCGAGCAATGAGCCAGTACCTAATCCACAGTCAAAGTTCACTTCTGGAAGTGATGCAGCCAGGATTAATCCGTAATTGATACCAACTGCGCTTTCTAGCGCGCTAGATACAACGATAGGCAGTTTGTGATGCGCTGCCAGTTTATGAGCTCGCTCGATGCCACCTAACGGTTGCACTTTGAGCATCAAGATATCAACCGCGCCCGTAAGGTCGAAGGCAAATGGATCGCGGGCTTTGCGTAGAACTTCATCACCGGCGAAAGGAATGTTGACGAGCAATTTTTCTTTCAGTTCGCGTAGCTCTTCGACCGTGGCACATGGTTGCTCTACATATTCAAGTGAGCCAATTTTTTCATAGATTGCACGAAGGTTGGTGATTGCTTCGCCTACCGACCAATTACCGTTGACATCGATACGTAGCTTTGCTTGGGGGCGTAGGGCTCTGACTTTGGTAAGGCGAGCGATATCTTCACTTAAGTTATCACCAACTTTTACCTTAAAGGTATTTACTCCAGGAAAAGAATTTACGATGCCTTCGATATCTTTAGGATTATTAAGCGCTGGCATAGTGCCATTTACTTTGATGGATTGGCGAAAGAGCTCTGGCCGGGGCTTGGTTGCCGCCTCTATTGCACACATCAACCATGGGGCTGATTCTTTGTAATCGTATTCAAGAAATGGTGAGAATTCCCCCCATCCGTATTCACCTTTAAATAGCGCAACTTCTCGAACCTTTATGCCACGAAAGTTTGTCTTCATAGGCAGCGCAACTACGCGCATGGTGTCGAGCAGGCTTTGATCCATATCGTTACGGACGCTTGGGGAACTTTCCGAAGTCAGGCTTGCGCTTCTCCTTATAGGCATCGCGGCCTTCTTGTCCCTCTTGTGATAAATAGAAGAGCAGCGTTGCATCTCCTGCAAGTTGTTGAACTCCGGCAAGTCCATCATCGGCAGCGTTCATCGATGCCTTAATTAGACGAAGTGCCATCGGTGAGTTCTGCAACATCTCGCGGCACCAGGAAACTGTCTCAGCTTCCAATTCTTTAAGTGGAACAACGGTGTTAACCAGCCCCATTGATAGCGCTTCTTGGGCATCGTATTGACGAGTAAGAAACCAAATTTCGCGCGCTTTCTTCTGGCCAACACTTGCAGCTAATAGTCCAGAACCATAACCGCCATCGAAGGAGCCAACCCGTGGTCCGGTCTGACCAAACTTTGCATTATCGGCTGCGATTGAGAGATCGCAGACAACATGGAGAACGTGACCGCCACCAATTGCCCAACCGGCAATCATGGCAACAACTGGTTTTGGGGTGCGACGAATCTGTACTTGCAAATCTAAAACATTGAGGCGACCCACTCCTTGCTTTGAAAGTGAATCATCCCCAAGATAACCATCATCGCCACGAACGTTGATATCCCCACCAGAACAGAAAGCTTCATCACCCTGACCGGTAAGAATGATGACTCCAACTTCAGAGTTATCACGTGCTAAATCAAAAGCTGACTTTAATTCAATAATTGTTTGTGGCCGAAATGCGTTTCGTACTTCTGGGCGGTTGATCGTGATTTTTGCAATGCCATCGGCAACCTGATATTTAATATCGGAAAATGCCTCGCCACCAGGGCCGGTAGCCCAGATAGGGATAGTCCGGTCACCAAAATCACGCTTAATAGGCTTGCTCACGATTCCTCCATCTGGTCTACGAGCGATAGCCTACGCGGGCAATGGAGCAGAACGCACAACGAGAACTTCTCGCAGCCAATCCCGAGTGGAGTGTGCGCGAATTAATGGCGCGCCTGGCAACAGCTCTGGCATCACAAGGCCCAGCGCTATCTCTTGGGCAGAGCGCTACCAGCCTTGTTAGCGGTGACATCAGCCTGGTAGTTGCTACGACCGGAAGTTCCGGGGTAGCAAAAGAGGTCGGGCTCTCGGCAGCAGCACTTGTTGCTTCTGCGCAAGGGTCCAATAAATATTTAGCTGCATCCCATGGTGATACCTGGTCGCTGCTATTGCCAGCAACTCATATTGCAGGCATTAATGTGCTGATCCGCTGCCTCGAACTCGGAACTGATCCTGTTGATCTCCGAAAGCAGCAAGGGCCATATCCAAAAGTTGATTTCACAGCAATTGTTCCCACACACTTATTTCGCGCACTCAAAGGTGATTCCAAACTTATGAAGCATCTTGTTGATGCAAAAGCTGTTCTCGTTGGTGGCGCCGCTTTATCTGATGAGCTTAGAAAAGAAGCTATTGCTGCTGGCATCAATATTGTTACTACCTACGGAATGACTGAAACTTCTGGTGGCTGCGTCTATAACGGTCAGGTGTTGGATGGAGTTGAAGTAAAGATTGTTGAGGAAAACCGAATTGCAATTAAAGGAACAGTGCTGGCTACTAGCTACATAAACGCTGAATCAACGTGGGCGAAAGAAATGCACAATGGGTGGTTCTTCACTTCTGATTTCGGAAAGATAGAAAATGGCAAACTAATTGTCGAAGGAAGAGTCGATGACGTTCTTATCTGCGGAGGAGTAAATATCTCCATCAGCGCCATTGAGCGCTTTCTACAGAACAGATATCCAGCACTTACCTTCGCCGCTTTTGGCGTGAAAAATCCGGAATGGGGCGATGCGCTACATCTTGCTATTGCCGGTGATGTGTCAGCCAACGAGAAGGAAATTACAGAATTTCTAGTTGAGGAATTTGGAGCTGTGGCAAAACCAAGAGGATTTTTAGCTCTGCCAGAGTTACCCCTGATTGGTATCGGTAAGGTTGATCGTAAGAAGTTAGCCGAGTTGGCGCTGGAGGAGAATTATTAATATTTGGATTCAAGGTGCCCGTCCGCGCACACTGCCGGCAGCAATTGCCCCTGTTCTCGTTGCCACTGTCTTAGCTGGTGAAGATATAAAGCCAGTGCAGGCACTTCTGGCACTGACTGTCAGCCTCTGTCTTCAAGTAGCAGTTAATTACTCAAATGATTACTCAGATGGCATTCGTGGAACAGATGACAATCGCATTGGCCCAGTTCGTCTAACTGCATCAGGTTTAGCACCAGCTGAATCCGTGAAGCGGGCAGCGATACTCTCATTTGCAGCAGCATCTATCGCCGGTATTGCTTTGGCAGTGCTGTCATCGTGGTGGGTCATTCTGCTGGGGGTCGCAGCAATTGCTGCTGCCTGGGGTTACACCGGTGGCAAGAATCCATATGGATATAAAGGACTGGGTGAGATGTCAGTCTTTATCTTCTTCGGAGTTGTTGCAACGATGGGAAGTTATTACGTTCAGACTCTAGAAATCAACTGGGTTTCATTTGCCGCCTCCGTTCCGATGGGATCGCTCTCATGTGCACTGCTTGCAATAAATAACATTCGCGACCGCGCACAAGATGAGCTAGTTGGAAAGCGCACGCTTGCAGTGCGCTTAGGCGATCGCGGTTCAAGAGTATTTTTTGTGCTCTTGCTGGCATCTGCCTACATCTTCGCCGCCCTGACTGGACATATCTGGGTTCTCTTAACTCTCATTACCGTTCCTGTGGCGTATTTCATATCTAAAAAGGTGCTGCAGGGAGCCACTGGAAGCCAGCTAATTCCGCTGCTGGGGAGCACAGGTAAGTTACAACTTCTCTTTGCGATAACCTTTGCTGGCTCGTTAGCACTCTAGATGATTACAATTGGAGCATGATTAAATTGACAGGTTTACTACTGATTTTATCGGTGGCACTGACTCTCTACACCTTTATTGATTGTGCTCGTCGGGATGAAACGCAAATTCAGAAGTTGCCTAAGTGGGGCTGGCTAATCATTATTCTCTTGACTGGAATTTTTGGTCCTATTGCATATTTGGTTATTGGTAGAAATCCATTGAAGAATCTGCCTAAGCGAAAGCCGCAGAAGAAAATCTTGCCTCCTGATGATGACCCAGATTTCTTGCGCAGAATATAGAGACTTCTACAGCCCAGAGTAGGTGTGCTTTCCGGTTCCCCACACATTTACATATACGTAATTAAATAAGAATGTAGATCCAGCAAAAATACAGAGCCATGCCGCTCGGCGTCCGCGCCAGCCAACAGTTACACGTGCATGTAGGTAAGCGGCATATGCAACCCAAGTAATAAAGGCCCAGGTCTCTTTTGGATCCCATCCCCAATAACGACCCCAAGCAGCTTCTGCCCAGATTGCTCCGGCGATCACTGAAAAAGTCCAGAGTGGAAATACAAATGCAACCAGGCGATAGGAAAGTTGATCCAGAACTTCAAGGCTCGGTACTCGTTGCAACCAAGCAGGACGCGCGCCTCTCTCTTCAACTCTTTCAAGATAGAGATAAGCACCCGCAACAACATTTGCAAGTAGGAAGACCCCACCAGAGATAATTGCGGTAACTACATGGATAACAAGCCATGGTGACTTCAACGCAGGAACAAGTGGTGAGCTATCGCGGTAGAGCAATGTGATTGCGGTACCAAGCGTCAGCAGCGCTGAAATTGATATGAAAAGCCCAAGCCAGCGAAGGTCATACTTTCGAAGCGCAGCCAAATAGGCACCAGTAAATGCGAGTGCTCCGGTGATTGAGAACTCATACATATTTCCCCAAGGAACATGCTCAGCCGAAATTCCACGTGCAACCACTCCTGCGAACAGGAGTAGGAATGCCAAAATCATTAGCGCGGTGGCAATGCGTGCTATTTTTTCAGTGCGCTTGTAATCCAAAGTCTTTACGAGCAGATTTCCCTGTGTTGAATCTGAGCTCTCCGGTGTGCGCACAGCAAAGGCAGTTTCAAAGGCGTGAGCAATAAATGAGAGGGCAAAGACAGCCATAGCTGAGTACACGCAGTAGTTAGAGATGTAGGCCCACGTAGTCTGCATTATTTCCCTTCCTTTACATATGAAACAAATTTATTTACTTCTACTTCCAAACCAGGCGCACTATTTTTTGCGAGTCCTGAAACTTCAACTCCACTTTCTGTCACGCGAATCCAGATCCTGCGACGACGACCGTAAAGTGAAGTAAGCAATCCTGCGATGGCAAGAATACCGCCGATGAGGGCATAACTCTTTCCAGGATCTTGCACTACCTGCAGATTGACCCATGGAATGACTGTTTCTAGTGTGATGGAGCCACTGGCATAGTTAAATGTGTCACCTGGCTTTACTGAGCCCAGTCCAATCTGGGTCAATTTTTCGGTATCAATCTTGTAGACCGATGTAGGTACGCCCGAGTCCAATCCAAGATCTCCCTGCCAGATAGAGAATAGAAGCTTGGGATCAAGCAATTCTGGATATATAGATATTGCGCCCTGCGAAGTTGTTCGAGCGTTGGTGGGAACAAAGGAAACTACAAAGCCAACAGCTGGATCGGCGTCCGGAACTTTGATGGCACCAATAGATCGCAGATTCCCATCTTGCGGAAGGAGCGGAACGGGGCCTTGGAGCACAACGTTCTTACTGTTATCACGCACCGTAACAACAGGGCTATATCCATTGGCTTGCAGGTAGACGCGTGTGCTGCCGAAGGTAAGTGGCTTATTAACTTTTACAACTTTCTTACTGGTCTTACCCTCATATACAACTGTCACCCACGCGGTGTAATCAAGCGGGGCGCTTGTCCTTGGATCATATTTGGCATCAAATTTATCAACATTAATTTGAAAAGGTTGCAAAGAATTGTCGCTTTTAAGTTTTCCAAATGAGAGAGAGTCATACGTTGTTGGAACATTGATAAATCGTTCTCCCACGTTCACAATGGCATAACCATTCATACCGAAGAGGGAGCCGAAGCTGACTCCTACTAGAACTAAGATCAGAGATAGATGAAAAAGAAGATTTCCAGTTTCTCGCAAATAACCTTTTTCAGCCGAGATCGAATTACCTTCAACTCGCACTCTAAATCGGTTTTTTCTAAACCAGATACCTGCTCGCTCAAGTGCTAGCGGCGGCGAATCAAATTCCTGATAATGCGAAAGTCGAGTTAAATTCTTAGGTGTGGCAGGTGGCTGAGCCAGCATCGCTTCGTAATGTTCAACGGTACGTGGAAGTACGCAACCAATTAGTGAGATAAAAAGAAGTATGTAAATTGCGCTAAACCATGGCGAGGCATAGACCTCAAAAAGTGATGCTCGGTCATACCAACGCGCGAGCTCGGGATTGCTACTAAAGAAATCACGGACAGCCATTGGGTTTATTGGTCTTTGTGGAATTAATGAGCCAGGTATTGCCGCTACTCCCATCAGCATGAGCAGAATTAGCGCGGTGCGCATGCTTGTCAGCTGTCGCCATGCGTATCTAGATAGAGCCACAAAGCCTAACTCTGGTAATTCTCGCTGTTCTGTCATTAGATCACCGGACTAAAATCTGCGATCAGTGAACGTAGTGAAATCATGAGATCTGACCAGAATCCCAGAAGTTGCAGAACGCCAATCACAATAAGAAGAGAGCCACCAAACTTTGTAATCAAGTCACCTCTTCTCATCAAGAACTTACGGAAAGATTCTGATTTATCTAGATAGAGGCCGGTGGCGATAAATGGAATTCCCAGACCAATGCAATATCCAAGGGAAAGAATTGCTCCACGCATCGCACTTGATTCTTGAAAAGCTAAGGTCTGCACTGTCGCTAAGGCTGGACCGATGCATGGCGTCCAACCAACACCGAAGAGGAATCCCAACAATGGTGCGCCAACAAGACCACCGGTAGTTGAAATCTTTGGCTTTACTGTTGGCATCATAGGAAACAAACCAAGAAAAATGAGCCCCATCAGAATGGTAAATATGCCAAGCACCTGGGTAATCAGCTCTTCATTAGTTGCAACGCGAGAACCAATTGCACCAAAGAGAAGACCGTATGAGATGAAGAGCGCGCTAAACCCAGCTACGAATAGGAGTGAGCCGAGAAATACTTTTCCACGAGATTTCGAGAAACCGGCAGCGAAGGCAAGGTAGCCAGGAACAAGCGGTAGAACGCACGGAGATAAGAATGAGACCACACCTGCCACTATTGCTAGTGGCAGGGCTGTCAGCAAAAAACCGCTCATAATCTGGTCAACAATGAAATCTGTCATTCTGCCAACACCTTCTCGATCAAATCCCGCAAGGATGAGACTGTGACAGCACCTGAGATGCGGGCAGCAACATTTCCCTGCTTATCAATGACAACTGTTGAGGGGATTGCATTAGCGGGTAGCGAATCCCGGAATCCAATGAGTACCGCATCATCAATCAAAGTTGGATATGGAACGTTGCGCTTTCGCACAAATGCTTCCGCATTTACTGGATTATCACGCGTTAAGATTCCAATGAATGCAATCTCTGGATACATCAACGCTAGCTCAGAGAGTGCTGGTTCTTCAGCTCTACATGGTGAGCACCAAGAGGCCCACACGTTAACAACGGCAACTTTGCCTACTGAGTATGTGTAGTTGGTTCCAAGTAAGGTCTTTCCGGAAATTGCAGGAGCAGGAATGCGATCACTGGAGTTGATAAATGTAACTGCCCCATCACCAGAGATGTAGCTCTCTTCTGCCTTCGATGCACCACCATTGCTGCATCCCACTAGCGCCAAGAGTGCAATAATTATCGGAATCAATTTTTTCATATTTTACTTCCGCGGCAACAGATGCTTTGCTGGTTCAGAGTAGGACGTTCCAGAGATCATTGCTTCGTCATCAAAGTGAATACTGGTAACCGAAGCCAATGTGCACTGGCGCTTGCGTGGATCGTGAATCAGTTTTCGACCTTCGATGGCGCTTCTTAGAATCCATATCGGTAGTTGATGTGAAACAACCATTGCATCTTTACCTTGCGCCGCATCTCGTGCTTGGAAAACAGCAGCTAGCATCCGTGAAATTTGCTCTTCATAAGGTTCACCCCATGATGGTTTCCAGGGATTAACCAGATGTTTCCATGATGATGGGTGTCTAAGAACCCCGCTACCAAGTTCAAACTTCTGACCTTCAAATATGTTGGCTGCCTCGATTAATTTTTCATCTGTGGTGATATCCAGTGAGTGTGCCCGAGCAATTGGAGCCGCAGTCTCTTGTGCACGTTGTAGCGGCGATGCATGTAGCGCACCGAGATCAATCGACTTCGACCAATCGGCAATAACCTGTGCCATCTCTTGTCCGCGTTGTGACAGTCTCCATCCAGGTTGGCGGCCGTAGAGAATTTTTTCAGGATTCTCGACTTCACCATGACGGATTACGTGAACAATCGAACTCATACCCCTAATCATAAAGCGTCTATTTCTACCGCGTATCGCTAGGGTAGTGACATGGCACTCATGGCAAATCGAGCGGCCTTTTTCGATGTAGATAACACCCTCGTGCGAGGGTCGACGCTCTACTTTCTCGGAAGAGGCATGTACCAGCGCGGCTTCTTCACAAAGGCCGATATCTCTCGATTCGTGGTCGCCAACCTACGTTTTCGCATGACGGGTACGGAAAAGAAGGAAGTAATTGAAAAGTTTCAAAATGCGGCAACTGATTTCATCGGTGGCCATAAAGTTGAGGAGATTAAAAAAGTCGGGGAAGAGATTTATGATGAATTCGTCTCACCAAAATTATGGCAAGGAACATTTGAGATTGCAAAATCTCATCTAGATCGCGGTGAAGAAGTTTGGTTGGTAACTGCGGCGCCTCAAGATATGGCCGACATCATTGCCCAACGTCTAGGATTAACGGGAGCTCTCGGTAGTAAGGCAAGCATTAAAAATGGTGTGTATACCGGTGAATTAGAAGGAAAACTTCTGCACGGAATAGAGAAAGCAAAAGCAATACAAAGACTTTCAGAGGAACATGGATTTATCCTGGAAGATTGTTACTCATATTCAGATAGCCACAACGACATTCCCTTGTTGCAAGCGGTGGGCCACCCATGTGCAATTAATCCTGATGCGATTCTTCGAATTCGCGCACTTGCTGAAGGATGGCCAATTCACGATTTTCGTAGAGCTCGATTTGTCAACCGTTTACTTGGGCCGGCGGTCAGTAGAATCGCTGCCCTGGCAACCCTGCTCTCTCCTCGCAAACGCTAACCCGATTGGCACATAAACCTCACTTACGGCTATCGTTGGCAGGTTATGGAAATTCGCTCTTATGCCGATTATCTGCGCGCACTCGATGATGCCGCGCTCATCTCCATATTTTCCTATCGCCCTGACTTAATCACTCCGGTTCCACCAGATATCGCAAGCCTGGCAGTGCGTGCTTCATCTGCGCCCAGCCTTGCTCGCGCAGTAGATGCCCTTAATAAATGGCAGCTGCAAGTACTTGAAGCGTGCGCAGTGATGAATGAACCTTTTACGGAAAAGGAGATAGCTTCCGTAACAGATAAATCTGCACTTTTTGTTCTGCCTGGGCTGATTGAACGGGCTCTGATCTATCAGGATAAAGATGGCCTTCGGGTGCCATCAACGCTGAGGGAAGTGCTCGGAAATGAAATTGCTGGCCTCGGCCCCGCATCCCTTGGTACTTTGAAGTTAAAGAAGTTAGAAGATGCACCTGCTGCGGCTAAAAAAGTTCTGGATGCCATGTTCTGGGGACCACCGCGCGGCGCTGTAACTGATGTCAAGAAGCCTGCTGCTGGAGTTCAGTGGTTACTAGATGAAAAACTCCTCATTGCATTTAATCAACAAACGGTTGTAATGCCGCGCGAAGTAGCAATGTATTTACGCGGAAATAAAGTTCATCGCCAACTTGAAAATACTCAGCCCTCAGTCACGGGCGCTGTGCGTGATACTCGTAATGTGCAACTAGCTGCGATCGCAAATATCGCTACCTTCCTTCGCTGGACTGAAGAGGTATTGAATTTTTGGGCGCAAGAGCCTGCCACAGCACTCCGTTCTGGTGGCTTAGGTGTGCGAGAACTTAAAGAGCTATCGGCTCATTTAGGTGTCGATGAAACGTGTGCCGCTTTTGTTGCAGAAGTTTCATATCTAGCAGGGCTGCTCACGATTGATCCGGATGACAAAATATTGCCTACTCACCAATTTGATATTTGGCTTACCCAGAGTGTTTCTGTGCGTTGGCAATCACTGACATCTGCTTGGTATATCTCATCGCGAATGTCAGGACTTGTTGGCAAAGAAGGACAGAAGAATGTTGCACCTTTGGGCCCAGAGCTAGATCGTTCAATGGCTGCGGCTACCAGACGATTAGTTCTGCAACTACTCAATGAAAATTCTGCCATTGCCCCGGATTTAGATTCGCTGCATCAATCTGCACAATGGCTTGCCCCAAGTAAACGTTCAGGTGGGCTACAACTCGATTATGTGACATGGACTCTGCGCGAGGCCGAATGGCTGGGAATAACGGGCCAAGGAGTGATCTGTGCATACGGCGCTGACTTCTTAGCCGGCGGCGACAATGAGTCAATCAATACCGACCTACCAAAACCTGTCGATCACATACTTATCCAAAGTGATAACACCGCCATCGCTCCGGGTCCGCTAGAACATGAAGTAGCGCAAGAGTTAGCGCTAATTGCAGATGTGGAATCAAGAGGAGGCGCCACCGTCTATCGATTCTCAGAGGGCTCGATTCGCAGAGGACTCGACCACGGACGCACTGGCGAAGAGATAACTAAATTTCTGACCAAAACTTCTAAGACTCCCATGCCGCAACCACTTGCGTACTTAATCGCCGATGTTGCCAAGAAACATGGAAAATTGCGTGTGGGAAATACCGCTTCCTTTATTCGTTGTGAAGATTCAGCTCTCATCACACAAATAATGGGAGATAAGCGACTTGAGATCTTGGGTCTGCGCAAGATTGCACCTGAAGTAATTATCTGTGGCCATGATGCCGCCGAGGCAATCAATGTGTTGCGAAGTTGCGGCTATCTGCCTGCCGCAGAAGATTCTCGAGGGTTACTGCTCAGCGGCCCGCGAATTCAACGAGCGCAAAGTAAGGCGCGGCCACCGAGGATTATCGGTGAAATTGATCGCCCCGATGAAATTCATATTGCGGGTGCGCTGCGAGCGCTTCGCGCTGGCGAGAAATCAAGTCGTAAGCAGAGCACCATGCGCAACATTGCAACTGAGGCGTTAGGTTCACTTCCTCGCACAACTGCAAATGAAACCCTCGAACTCTTAAGTGATTACTTGCAGAATCAACCTTCAACATCTCTCTCTATTGGCTATGCCGATAACAATGGGCTCGTTTCTCACCGCATTATTGACCCGCTCAAACTCAGCGCCGGCTCACTTGTCGCGCGAGATCACGCTACTGGTGAAGTGCAGACCTTTAGAATCGCTCGAATCACGGGGGTGGCTGCGCTATGACAAGCGAGAAGGTGGCCCAATACGGCAGACTTCTGCCTATGTTGGCCGCCCTAGAAGCGCTCGTTCGCTGTGAATCACCCAGCGATGATCTTGGCGCTTGCCGCTCGGTTGTCACACTTGCCAGTGATATTGCCACGCGCGTACTCGGTGTTCCGGCACAGATAAAAGAAATTGAAGGTCACCCTGTTTTTTGGTGGGGCGCTGAATCACCTGATGTAGTCATTCTTGCTCACCTCGACACCGTCTGGCCGATTGGTTCCTATCGACCTATCTGGGAAGTAAAGGGCGATGTACTACGCGGGCCTGGCACATTTGATATGAAGGCCGGATTTATTCAAGCACTCTATGCCCTTAAGGGAATTGAAGGATCTGTTGCGCTCATTGCAACTACCGATGAAGAAACCGGAAGCCATTGTTCTAAAGCTTTGATTAAAGAAGTCTCATCAAGAGCGAAAGCAGTTTTGGTCCTGGAAGCGTCATTGGACGGGAAAGTGAAGACAGGTCGGAAAGGTACTGCGATGTATCAGATTGCAGTTCATGGCCTGGCATCTCATGCTGGCCTCGAACCAGAAAAGGGAGTGAACTCAACTACTGAAATTGCCCACATTATTCTTAAGCTTTCCGCTCTGGAAAATACTGAACACGGAACCACAGTTGTGCCAACCCTGCTCAGCTCCGGAAATACTACAAATACCGTTCCTGATTTAGCAACACTTGATATTGATGCCCGCTCATTTTCACAATCAGAACTTGAAAGAGTTGATCGTAAGATTCGTGCTCTTGTTGCAGAGAATCCCAACGCTCGCATTGAAGTTACTGGTGGACTTAACCGCCCGCCGTTACAGCCCGCATCGACCAAAGCACTCTATGAGCGAGCCGAGAAAGTTGCGGCAGCAATTGGAATGCCTGCCTTAGGTTCTGCCGAAGTTGGTGGAGCTAGTGATGGAAACTTTGCAGCTGCTGCAGGTGCGCAGGTGCTAGATGGACTTGGCGCCGTGGGTGGCGGTGCCCATGCACCACATGAATGGGTCAGTATTTCTTCGATGCAACCTCGCAGCGATTTCCTACATGCTTTTATTAAGGATTTGCTCTCATGAGCGATGGCCCATTAATCGTTCAGAGCGATAAAACACTTCTTCTTGATGTTGACCACATACTCTCAACCGAATGCAGACGTGCGATTGCACCCTTTGCAGAGTTAGAGCGCTCCCCGGAACATATTCATACCTACCGGTTAACCAATCTTGGACTCTGGAATGCACGCGCAGCCGGACACGACGCAGAGTTGGTAATCGATACTCTGATTAAGTACTCGCGCTATGCGGTTCCGCATTCACTGCTTGTCGATGTTGCCGAAACGATGTCTCGCTATGGTCGGCTGCGATTAGAAGCTGATCCTGTGCATGGACTTATTCTTGCCACCACTGACGTTGGAGTGCTGGAAGAAGTAATTCGCGCCAAGAAGATTGCGCCACTACTTGGCATCAGAATTGATAATGAAACAATTGCAGTCCACCCCAGCCAACGTGGTCAGATTAAGCAATCACTTCTTCGTCTTGGCTGGCCAGCCGAAGATTTTGCCGGCTATGTCGATGGCCAAGCACATGAGATTGCACTAAAGCAAGATGGTTGGAAGATTCGCCAATACCAAGAGCATGCCGCCGAAGGATTCTGGCATGGTGGTTCCGGTGTTGTAGTACTTCCGTGCGGAGCTGGAAAGACAATTGTGGGCGCTGCCGCAATGGCCCATGCGAAGGCAACAACTCTCATTCTTGTCACCAACACAATTGCCGCCCGTCAGTGGCGTTCTGAATTACTCAAGCGCACAACACTTAATGACGATGAGATCGGCGAATACTCTGGGTCAAAGAAAGAGATTCGCCCGGTAACAATTGCCACATACCAAGTGATGACAAAGAAGAAAAATGGCGTCTATGCCCACCTTGATCTCTTTGATACCCACGACTGGGGACTAATCATCTATGACGAAGTACATCTACTCCCCGCGCCAATCTTTCGCTTTACTGCAGATATTCAATCTCGCCGCCGACTGGGATTAACTGCAACCCTTGTCCGCGAAGATGGCATGGAAGGTGAAGTCTTCTCGCTCATCGGTCCTAAGCGCTTTGATGTTCCTTGGAAAGAGATTGAGGCCCAGGGTTATATCGCGCCAGCTGAATGTATTGAGGTGCGAGTAAATCTCACCGAAGCCGAGCGGCTTGCTTATGCAACTGCTGAGCCAGAAGAACGTTACCGATATTGCGCAACTACTCGTACGAAGCGAAATGTTGTGGAAGAGATTGTGGCTCACCATGCCAACGAGCAGATTCTTGTTATCGGCCAATATCTTGATCAGCTCGATGATTTATCAGAAACTCTTGGCGTTCCGGTAATTAAAGGTGAGACGCCGCAAAAAGAGCGCGAACGCTTATTTGCAGCATTTCGTACTGGTGAAATTACATGTCTTGTTGTCTCAAAGGTTGCAAACTTCTCTGTTGATCTACCGGAGGCAACAATTGCTATTCAGGTTTCCGGAGCCTTTGGTTCTCGCCAAGAAGAAGCACAACGTTTAGGACGAATTCTGCGACCAAAGGCAGATGGTCGTGGCGCGATATTTTATTCAGTAGTTTCCCGAGACACTATTGATCAAGACTTTGCTCAAAACCGGCAACGCTTCTTAGCCGAGCAAGGTTACTCATATCGAATTATTGATGCTGACGATATTTTTCAAGGCAAGTTTTAAATCTCAACGGGTCAATTCTATAGAAATCATGGTGTTCGCCATTGATATGAATAACCGGAACTTCTGTTCCATATAACTTTTCCAGCTCGGTGTTACCATCTATAAATAGTATTTCCAAAGTAAAGGCTAACTCTTCGACCAACTCCTGAAGAGTTTTCTCCGCAATTTCACAGAGATGACAGCCTTGGCGTGAATAAACCGTGACTGTGACCATGACTGCATTCTCGCATCCTGATAGCGTTGGGCGCTATGAGAGGCATGAAACCAAGAGCTGGCAGCGCTCTCACAATCTTCACTCTTGCTCTCTCCCTTCTCACTCCAGTCCAGTCATATGCTCTTAATAATTTCAAGGTCGCACCAGCTACTACCTGGGGATATATCTATGCCGGACCATCCGTAGCAAAGACGCAAACCCGTGCGCCAAAGGTTGCTTATTTAGAACAGAAATCTAAGTTTGTTATTATCTATCAGAATTTTCCAGAATGGGCGAAGAAAGATTTCCAAGCAGCGGTAGATATATGGGGTGCTAATTTTAAATCGAGCGTTCCAATCACTATCGAGGCAACGTGGAGCCGGGTAGCTGCCTATAGCGTTCTGGGTAGCGCGCGACCAGGAAATTACTATTCCGGCTTTGATGGTGCACCTGACCCAAGTCTCTGGTACCCATCGGCTTTGGCAAACGCTCTGGCAGGTAAAGATTTAGATTCCAATAATCCAGAAATGGTTATCCAAGTGAATTCAACTGCGGGTTGGAATACTCGTAACGATGGCGCCCCGCGCGTAACTGAATACGATCTCCAATCTGTCTTCTTGCATGAAATGGGACATGGCCTAGGTTTTCTCTCAACCGATTCCTACGATGATCTCTTTGGTTACGGAACTATTGAGCAACCCACACCATACGATGCATATGCGCAATTACCAGATGGTCGAAGACTTGCCGACCTTCCTTCTCCATCACTTGAACTTGGCAAAGCTATGACATCAACTCTTGTGTGGTCTGGCGCCTTTGGAATAGCAGCCAACGGAGGTGTAAAGCCACTTCTATATACACCTGCGCGATATGAGGAGGGATCTTCAGTCAGTCATTTAGATGAAGCAACATATTCAAAATCTGAACTAAATCGCATCATGACACCTAATCTTGATGCCGGTGAAATCTTTCGCGAACCTGGCCCGCTACTACTTGCCATGATGGAAGATATGCGTCGTAAGCCTCCCGTGGGTGTGGCCGTTGGAATTCCACAGGTGGTGCGAAATGCTGCGGCGCTGATCTCCGATAGCTCTGTCATTGTTACCTTCGACCCACCAGCAAATGCTCGCTCTGCCCAAATAACAAGTTACTCGGTCCGAAATCTCAAGACAGATCAAGTGATAAGCGCAATGTCATCTCCCATAACCTTTACTGGCCTTAAGAATGGCACCAGTTATCCCTTCAGCATTGTGGCATCCAATTCCAACGGAACTTCTGATGCCGTGATTACCGCTCCAATTACCCCGACCGCAGCGTGGAAGCGATTTGTTATCGATAATGCATCAGATGCCAAGAATGTAACGAGCATTAACTTCAATAGAAAACCAACCCTGCTCTATACCGATTCCAATAATGGGCGTCTGAAGATTGCAACGTGGGAAGGTATGAGTTGGAAGAAGCTCACTGTTGATGGCACAGGTGGAAGCACCCCACGTACTAAGAGCCCCATTACCAGCCCAATATCAACATGTGTGAATGGGTCGGGAACAAGTCAAACTCTGCATATCTTCTACTCCGAAAAGGTAGATCGAGATCTGCACTACGCACGTTATGACGGTAAGACATTTACCTACGAAATCATCGATGGAAATGGCACTGCGGTAAATGATTACAAGGACCCTATCCGTGTGCGCACTGCAAGTGATGTCAGCGTTTCAAATGCTTGCGTAGCAACGACAGCTGGAATTCAAGTCTTCTATCGTGATGAGAGCCAAGGCATTCTCTTGGGCGCTGCCAAACCAAAAGGTGCAACTAAGTGGAGTTATGAGTTAGTCGATGGAGATCGTAAGACTGATGGCCGCAGTACAGGTGATGTGGCATTTCACCTCAAGGCTGTCTATGACGGCCGAAAGACCTTTGTTATTTATGACTCTGTTCTGACAATTAATCAGCGCAAAGAAGCAACATCGGGTGAAGTGCGGGTTGCATCACGCGACACACTTTCCACCTTGCCTTGGAGTTATTACAACCTCGATGCTTCCGGGTCCTTTACTCCGATGGCTGGTTACGATATCTCTATCGCAAAGACTCTTACTGGAATCAAGGCAAGTTGGATGATTGCTAGTCCGGCAACAATGCCAAGGCCTAATCGAATTCGTTGGAGCACAGTACAAAGCACCCCTGAGCAAAATGTAATTACCCCGGAAAACTTTGGCGCGCCAAGTAAATTCCTAAATACAGATGGTGATGCCACGGCTTTTAATTGCGCGCAAAGGTTATGCGTCCTAGATCATTCACGGGGCACGCCATCCATAAAGTTAGTTGCTACTGAAGAAAATCAGGATGGGATTGCCTCGGCCTGGGTTGTCGTAAATCGAGTTCGATATTTAGTTGCCGGCTATAAAGGCCAGCTCTCAATGTTTCGTCCCTAGATTTAACGGGCAGCGATACGAAATATGGTTGGCGCCTGATCTGTACTTTGCGCAAGACCCACAAGACCCAACTCTTTTGAGTAGGCCAGTGCAATAGGGTTACTAAGTTCGGATGAACCAAATGCACTTGTCATAATTCCTTTTGAATCAAATGCGATTACAAGTAACTGCGACTTACTTGGCTTCCATCCTATGATTGATGCAATCACCGATTTTGAAACTATCGCTGCATAACTTGAACCAGCTGCAGTAATTGCCCGTGATTGACCGATGGAGGAGAACCTGATTGTCCAAGTAGGTACAAACGTTGAAGTAAATTTTGTAATGGCAGTTTCGGTAATTTTTCCAACTTTCACATAACCACTTAAGAGCAAACTCGAATCGGCACTTAACCACGAGCGATCACCTTTGATGGCAGTGCTTCGAACTACGGAAGAGATTGCTCCTGCCTTGGTGACTTTAACAAGTACACCGTCGCGAATTCCAGCTAACTTCTTTCCTCCTAGAGTTTCAGTACTCGAACCAATTAGTGATGAGCCGCCATCACTATTTCGAACAACAGCGTTAATTGTGGTCTTAGCTGTACCGATACTTACTTGTTGTGAGAATTCACCTGTGGCGCTCATGTTCTGCAGAAATGTTCTATCGGAAAGTACTCCGGTAATAGATAACCCAGATTTATTTACTGAAATAGAGTTAATCAGGCCAGGAAGATCGTATTGAGATGTATAGGTTGCTAGCAGTTCACCCATGGGGGATATCTTCCACACGGTGAGCACGTTGAGATCTCCTCTCAATTTTTGAGGAGCTTCCGGCGCTATGGCATCAGGGTTTTCAGCTACGACAGTTACTGTCTCTTCTGATGCACTCTTTACTTGCGATGAAAAGCCGGCCAGCCACACATTTGCCGCACCATCAACTGTTATTGCCATGGCAACTTCATCAACACCTGAATCAAGTACTTTCTCCCATAACAACACACCTGCTCCATCAACTGCACTGAGAGCGATATCAGTTGTTTGTGAATCTATCGTTGCAATGGTGATGATGGAGGAGCCAGACACCGCCAGCATCTCGGCACCAGGAACACTCAAAAGAGTTGTCACTTTCTTCACAGCTATTTTCTTTTGCACTGCTTGCGCTGGTTGAGCCAGTGCTAAAGATATTACGAGAAGAAGTGCAATTCTTCTCATTACTGCGCTAACTCTGCGGCACGTTTGGCAGAGGCTGCCATCGCATCGGCGACAATCTTTGAAATTCCCGCTTCATCAAAGACTTCAAGTGCTTGGGCAGTTGCACCTTTCAGGCTGGTAACTTTTTCGCGAAGAACAGTTGGGCTATCACCGGATTCTTCCAACATTGCGGCAGATCCTACGATTGTTTGCACCGTAAGAGTAGTTGCATCCTCGCGTGATAGACCGAGTGCAACAGATCCCTCAATCATCGCTTCAACGAATCGGAAGAAGTAGGCCGGACCTGAGCCACTTGTTCCGGTAATTGCATTTTGCAAATCTTCTGGAATAAGGAGTGACTTTCCGGTTGCGGTTAGTAGTTGTTTGACAAACTTCGTCTGATCTTCGCTAACACCAGCAGCCAGTGAGTAACCGGCCATACCTTTACCAACTAAGGTGGGAGTGTTTGGCATCACACGGACGATAGCTCTATGGCCACTTAGACCTTCTGAGATTGCGGCGATGGTTTTGCCGGCAAGGAGGGAGATCACGAGAGTTTGGGGCCGCAGATGCGGCGCAATTTCAGGCAATAAATCTGAGAGACCCTGGGGTTTTATTCCTAGGAGGAGAACATCAGATGAAGAGATGGTTTCAGCTAACCCAACGACTGTGACACCGTACTTCTTTGCCAGCTCTTGGCCACGCTCTTGTCTGCGTACAACAATGGCAATTACAGCGGGTTGCATTCCGGAACGAATAAGGGCTGCAATAAATGCTTCACCCATAGTTCCGGCACCGATGATGCCAACTCTGGAGATGCCTTTGTAATTAGCCATGGCGAAAGAGTACGCGTAGGCTCTGCGACTATGTCAGAGATAAAGCCAGGTTTTGCACGTGATTGGGTCGAATTTGCAGATCCAAATGATGAAGAAGAAATTTTCAAGTGCGACCTCACATGGTTGACCTCATTCTGGACCTGTATCTATGGCGATGGCTGCCAAGGTGTATTTAAGGATCGCCCGAATGATGGATGCTGCACCGAAGGTGCGATGTATTCAGATGAGGATGATGAAGAGCGCGTACGTAAGGCAGCGCAATATCTGACTCCTGAAATGTGGCAATTCTATGAAGAGGCTCGCCCAAAGAAAGCTGGCGGCAAGCTTCGTATTACCGATTTAGATGAAGATAAAGAACGTAAGACTCGCACCGTAGACAACGCATGCATATTTCTCAACCGCAAGGGTCATGAAGCACCAGGATTTACTGGATCATTTGGTTGCGTATTGCATCACCTGGCACAGCAGCGAGAAATTCACTTTGTAGATACAAAACCCGACGTCTGTTGGCAACTACCACTGCGTCGCAGTTTTGAAACTCGCGAAGTTGGCGAACGTGAATACCAAATCACCGTCATCGGTGAATACGAGCGTCTTGCTTGGGGCGATGGTGGAGATGATTTTGATTGGTACTGCACAAGTAATACCGATGCTCACGTAGGTAGCGAACCTGTCTACATTTCCAATAAGGCAGAATTGCAACATCTCATGGGTAAAGATGCCTATGCAGTTCTTGCCCAGCATTGCGATAAACGAATTGCCGGCATCAAAGATGCTCAGGCTCGCTCGCTACCGCTCTTCGTTATTCAACACCCAGCCACAATCGCAGCCGGTAAGTAGTCAGTTCTCTGGTCTAATCTAGGACTATGGCCAAAGTTGAGAAGGACCCATTTCGCTGTTTTGAATGCGGCTGGAGTTCACAGAAGTGGGTTGGTCGCTGCGGAGAATGCCAGGCATGGGGCACAGTTGAAGAACTTGCTGCGCCAAAGAAGCTCTCACTCGTTGCAGGTTCTGTTACCAATAAAGCAATGGCAATTGGCGATGTCGACCTATCGGCTGCGCACGCAAGACCAACCGGAGTATCAGAGTTAGATCGAGTACTCGGTGGCGGACTTGTACCGGGTGCGGCCATATTACTTGCCGGCGAACCCGGCGTTGGTAAATCAACTCTCCTACTCTCGGTTGCCGCACAAAGTGCTGCCAAAGGAATTACCGCACTCTATATTTCCGGTGAAGAATCTGCTTCCCAAGTTCGCTTGCGGGCAGAGCGCATTAATGCGATTAACCCACAATTATTTCTTGCCTCGGAAACAGATTTAGGCGCAGTCATTGCACATATCGATGCGGTCAAGCCCGAGTTACTTATTATCGACTCAGTGCAAACTATCGGTTCAGCTACCGCCGATGGTTCACCTGGCGGCGTAACACAAGTTCGAGAAGTAGCAGGGGCGCTCATTCGCATCTGCAAGGATCGCGATATCACGCTGCTCTTAGTTGGTCACGTGACAAAAGATGGTTCTATCGCCGGTCCGCGCTTGCTCGAACATATCGTCGATGTAGTTCTTCAATTCGAAGGCGAACGTCACTCACGACTTCGCCTAATTCGCGCTATTAAGAATCGTTTTGGCGCCAGTGATGAAGTTGGTTGCTTTGATTTAAGTGATACTGGAATTGAAAGTGTGCTCGACCCCACCGGGCTCTTTACTTCTCGGCACACTGAACCAGTTCCTGGAACATGTGTCACCGTTACCCTGGAAGGTCGTCGCCCACTTCTTGCCGAGATTCAAGCGCTAGTTAGCGCTGGGCGTGAGAATGACTTTGGAAATGCCCGCCGGGTAACAAGTGGTCTCGATGCTGCTCGTACCTCTATGACACTTGCCGTGCTCGAGTTGCGCGCCCACGTTCGAGTGGGTGGGCGCGATGTTTATGCGGCAACTGTCGGTGGCATGAAGATGTCCGAACCTGCTGCCGATTTAGCTCTCGCACTTGCCGTTGCATCGGCTGCTAAGGGCTTGGCGCTACCCGCAGATCTCGTTGCCATTGGCGAAGTTGGGTTGGCAGGTGAGATTCGCAAAGTAAGCGGTGTCTCGCGCAGATTAGCTGAGGCATATCGGCTAGGTTTCAAACGCGCCTTGGTTCCAGCTGGCTCTGATGTGAAGATAGATGGAATGGAGATTGTCGAAGTTTCTCGTCTTGATCAAGCCCTGGCACGCGTAAAAATCACTGGTGATTGATGCATGAAAAAGAAGTTACTAATGAGCCCGCAGTTAAGTGCGTGCAATTAAGCAGTAGGTGCCTGTGCTAAATCCTCTGGGCTATCTGGCATTAATACCTTCGGTGCACCCTTAAAGGTGAACTTCGCATCAGCATCGGCGCCTTCAACATCGACCACAATAATCTCGCCAGCCTTGAGCTCTCCAAAGAGAATGCGCTCAGAGAGTGAATCTTCGATCTCTCGTTGAATCACTCGACGAAGTGGACGCGCACCTAGTAGTGGGTCATAACCTCGAGCTGCAAGTAAGTCTTTGGCAGCCTGGGTGAGTTCGATACCCATATCTTTGGCTTTCAAGCGCTCATCGAGGTTAGCAATCATGAGATCAACAATCTGAATGATCTGATCCCTAGTGAGCTGGTGGAAGACGATGACATCATCGATGCGGTTCAGGAACTCTGGACGGAAATGGTTCTTGAGTTCGTCTTGTACCTTTCCCTTCATGCGATCGTAATTTGTGAGGTCATCATCGGCGTTGGCAAAGCCAAGTCCGAGTGACTTCGAGATATCACGTGTTCCAAGATTTGTGGTCATGATGATGACTGTGTTTTTAAAGTCAACCGAGCGACCTTGGGCATCGGTCAAACGACCATCTTCTAGGACCTGTAAGAGTGAGTTGAAGATATCTGGGTGAGCCTTTTCAATCTCATCAAAGAGCACAACCGAGAACGGACGACGACGCACCTTTTCAGTGAGCTGACCACCTTCGTCATAGCCAACATATCCCGGAGGTGAACCAAATAAGCGTGATGCAGTGTGACGTTCTGAGTATTCAGACATATCAAGCTGAATCAGCGCAGCCTCATCACCAAATAAGAATGATGCCAGGGTGCGAGAAAGTTCTGTCTTACCAACACCTGATGGGCCAGCGAAGATAAATGATCCACCTGGACGCTTTGGATCTTTAAGACCTGCACGTGTGCGGCGGATTGCTTGCGAAAGCGCCTTGATTGCTTGGTCTTGACCGATCACACGACGATGGAGTTCATCTTCCATGCGAAGCAGGCGAGCAGTCTCTTCTTCAGTTAACTTAAAGACTGGAATACCAGTCGATGCAGATAAGACTTGCGCAATGAGCTCTTCATCAACTTCAGTGACCTTATCGAGGTCGGTAGCCTTCCAATTCTTTTCTGCTTCCTGCTTCTCTTGAATAAGTGTCTTCTCGTTATCGCGAAATGATGCTGCACCTTCAAAATCTTGGGCATCGATTGCAGATTCCTTGGCCTTGCGAGCTTCGGCAATCTTGTCATCAAATTCACGAAGTTCAGCTGGAGCTGTCATGCGCTTAATGCGAAGACGTGAACCTGCCTCATCAATTAGGTCAATTGCTTTATCAGGCAGGAAGCGATCTGAAACATAGCGATCTGCCATATTTGCAGCCGCTGCTAGTGCGCCATCAGTAATTGATACGCGGTGGTGTGTTTCATAGCGATCACGAAGACCCTTAAGAATCTCAATGGTGTGAGCAACTGAAGGCTCTTTCACCTGGATAGGTTGGAAGCGTCGTTCCAACGCGGCATCTTTTTCGATGTGCTTACGGTATTCATCAAGTGTGGTGGCACCTATTGTCTGGAGCTCGCCACGAGCAAGCATCGGCTTCAAAATACTGGCCGCATCAATCGCACCTTCGGCTGCTCCTGCTCCGACCAGGGTATGAATCTCATCGATAAAGATAATGATGTCGCCACGTGTCTTGATTTCTTTCAGAACTTTCTTAAGGCGCTCTTCGAAATCACCACGGTAGCGAGAACCGGCAACGAGTGCGCCTAGATCTAGTGAGTAAAGCTGCTTATCTTTCAAAGTTTCTGGCACATCGTTTTTCGCAATTGCTTGCGCTAAGCCTTCAACAACTGCAGTCTTTCCGACTCCAGGTTCACCAATAAGAACTGGGTTATTTTTTGTGCGGCGAGAAAGAATCTGCATCACACGTTCAATCTCTAGGTCGCGGCCGATAACAGGATCAAGTTTGCCTTCACGTGCAGCTGCTGTGAGGTTACGACCGAATTGATCGAGTATGAGTGAAGTTGAAGGTGTTCCTTCGGCCGGACCACCTTGCGCAACAGTTTCTTTACCTTGATAGCCAGAAAGAAGTTGGATTACTTGTTGGCGAACTCGGTTGAGATCTGCGCCAAGCTTTACGAGAACTTGTGCGGCAACGCCTTCACCTTCACGAATGAGCCCAAGCAAAATATGTTCAGTACCAATGTAGTTGTGGCCAAGTTGAAGTGCTTCCCGGAGTGAGAGTTCAAGAACTTTCTTTGCGCGAGGTGTAAATGGAATATGACCACTTGGTGCTTGTTGACCTTGGCCAATAATTTCTTCAACCTGTGCGCGAACACCTTCAAGAGAGATGCCGAGTGATTCCAGACCTTTAGCAGCGACGCCTTCACCTTCATGGATGAGGCCAAGGAGGATGTGCTCTGTGCCAATGTAATTATGATTGAGCATGCGTGCCTCTTCTTGAGCTAGGACAACTACTCGTCGAGCTCGATCGGTAAAGCGCTCAAACATTGGCGGACTCCTTTATTTTTAACTCTCAGATTGGTACCCATAAGCCTATAACCCCACCCGGGCAGGGCGCGAGGTAGAAAGCTACCTGCCTCATAGAACCCTAGATATGGGGTGAATATTCCCACATTTAACCAGCGGTACCGGGTGCTAGAGAGTGCGGAGCATGCGGGTGTTGCCCAGGGTATTTGGCTTGACTGACTCGAGATCCAGGAATTCGGCGACGCCAGCATCGTAGGAGCGAAGCAGCTGCTGATACACGTCGTGGTCAACGGGTGTGCCATGAATCTCTTCAAAACCATGCCGGCCAAAGAACTCAGTTTGAAATGTGAGACAGAAGATTCGCTGCACTCCAACGGTGCGAGCTCGCTCAATGATTGCTTCCATAATCAGATGTCCAACACCCTTTTTATGCCAATTCTTAGCCACCGCAACTGTTCGCACTTCTGCTAAATCTTCCCAGAGCACGTGTAGTGCTCCACAACCAATAATTACACCATCTTCTTCGGCGATGATAAATTCTTGAACGCTTTCATAGAGAGTGACAGTTTCTTTTGCCAGCATTTGTCCAGGCGCGGCATAAGTATCGACAAGTTCGCGAATTGCCTTTACATCAGCGGTCTTAGCCGAACGAATGACTGTCATTAGTTAATCAACTTCCGGTTTTACTAGTGGAAACAAAATCGTTTCGCGAATACCAAGTCCTGTTAGCGCCATGAGTAAACGATCGACGCCCATTCCCATTCCACCCATTGGGGGCATACCGAACTCCATGGCACGTAAGAAATCTTCATCTACTTGCATCGCTTCTAAATCACCTTTAGCGCCAAGCTGAGCCTGCTCCACTAAACGATTACGTTGAATCACTGGGTCAATAAGTTCGGAATAACCGGTTGCTAATTCAAATCCGTCGACATAGAGATCCCATTTTTCAACCATGCCTGGAAGCTCACGGTGAGCACGTACCAGAGGTGAAGTGTCTACCGGATAGCCCATCACAAAGGTTGGCTCGACTAACTTATCTTTTGCCACATGTTCAAAAATCTCTTCGGCGAGCTTTCCTGTTACCCACTTTGGGTCGATCTTCATGCCGAGTTTTGTTGCATATTTCTTCAGTTCATCGATGGAAGTCAACGCCGTTACTTTCTCGCCCACACCTTCAGAAATTGCGTCGTAGAGTGAAATCTCTTTCCAGGTGCCACCAAGGTCTGCTTGACGTCCGTCATGATGAGTAACAACGTGAGAACCCGACACAGCAACTGCTGCATTTTGAACTAGCGAACGAGTGAGATCAGCGATCGTGCGCCAATCTCCATATGCCATATAGGACTCGACCATTGCAAACTCTGGTGAGTGAGAAGAATCAGCGCCTTCATTGCGGAAATTTCGATTGATTTCAAAGACCCGCTCAATCCCACCCACTACGCAACGCTTTAAGAAGAGTTCTGGGGCGATGCGCATATATAAATCCATGTCATAAGCATTGCTGAATGTCTTAAATGGGCGCGCTGTTGCCCCACCATGCATAACTTGCAGCATTGGTGTTTCTACCTCAATAAAACTCTGCGAATTAAAAGTTTCGCGAAGTGAGCGCATGACATTCGGGCGCATACGAGCAGCGCTCCGTGCTTCTGGGCGAACAATAAGATCGACATAGCGCATACGAACGCGAGTCTCTTCCGACATCGGCTTGTGATCATTAGGAAGTGGTCGCAGCGATTTCGATGCCAGGGTCCAGGAATTAGCAAGTATGGATAACTCACCGCGCTTAGAGGTAATGATTTCACCGGTAACTGAAACGATGTCGCCTAAATCAATATCTGATTTCCAGGCATCTAGTTGCGCCTCACCGACTTTATCCAGGGATAACATCGCTTGCAGCTCTGTTCCATCACCTTCGCGCAGCGTTGCAAAACAAAGTTTTCCAGTGTCACGCTTAAAAATTATTCGCCCAGTAAGGCTTTCAATATCTCCGGTAGCGATATCGGTTTCAAAACCCACGTATTTTTTACGAATTTCTGAAAGCGATTTTGTGCGAGCAACCGCCACTGGATATGGCTCAATTCCACGCTCAATCAGGCTGGCGCGCTTCTCGCGACGAATCCGAAGTTGCTCCGGTAGATCATCCTCTTGTGCGGGTGAGTTATCGCTGGTCATAGTGGAGCCGAGTCTATCGTTTTTACCGGTAGAACTAGTGAGAGTTCTTCTCGTGGATAAGGCGAAGTCCAATCAGAGTCAGGTCTGGCTCATGTTTATCAATGGTTTCTGAAACTCCAATGATGAGCGGGGCTAATCCACCCGTTGCAATCACTATCGGTGCTTTCTCATAACTTTGCGCAAGTTCATCAGTGATGCGTTCGACAAGGCCATCAACCTGTCCCGCAAATCCATAAATCGTTCCTGATTGCAAAGCTTCTACAGTGTTCTTGCCGATAACGTTCTTTGGCTTGATTAGCTCGACTTTTCGTAGTTGCGCGGCACGTGCAGCTAGCGCATCGACCGAGATTTCAATACCGGGCGCAAGTGCGCCACCTAAAAATTCACCTTTTGGAGAAACAACATCGAGGTTTGTAGAAGTTCCAAAGTCGACCACAATTGCAGGTCCGCCATACAAAGTATGAGCAGCTAGGGTATTAACTATTCGGTCAGCACCTATCTCCTTGGGGTTATCTACCAATAGTTGCACGCCAGTCTTTGTTCCTGGTTCCACGATTGTCACTGGGGTCTGGCTGAAGTAGGTATCAATCATGGTTCGCAATTCGCGAAGCGTTGCCGGAACAGAGGAACAGATTGAAAGTGCGGCAACTTCATATCCGATAACAAGTGCGCTGTATTGCAACCATAATTCATCAGCAGTTGTGCGGGGATCAGTCTTTACCCGCCAAGATCTCATGAGAGTTTCTTTCTCAAATACTCCTAGCACCGTATTTGTATTTCCTACATCGATTGTTAATAACATGCTTACTCCGCTCTCATATCTAGGCCGATATCTAATACAGGTGCGCTATGTGTCAGCGCACCAATTGCTAAGTAGTTAACGCCGGTTTCGGCATACACTCGTGCATTCGTCAGTGTGATTCCACCCGATGCTTCGAGTTTAAATGCACCCGCTACCAGTGCCACCGCCTTCGCGCAGAGTTCTGCACTCAAATTATCGAGTAGGACGCAATCAGGTTTCAGTGCAATCACTTCTGCTAATTGATCGAGGGTATCGACTTCAACCTCGATCTCTGCCTTCGGATTCTTCTCCCGCACCCGGTTGAAAGCTGCCGTGACTCCACCTGCTGCTGCAATGTGATTATCTTTAATGAGCGCGGCCACACTTAAATTCATTCGATGATTGCTTCCGCCACCCATGCGAACAGCGTACTTTTCTAAGACTCGCATCCCTGGCGTTGTCTTTCGCGTATCTCTGATTGCGCAAGGGGTTCCTGCAATTGCATCAACCCAGGTGCGAGTGAGTGTGGCAATTCCTCCCAGATGTCCTAGGAAATTAAGCGCAGTGCGTTCTGCCAGCAAGATTGCACGAGTATCACCACGCACGCTCATGAGAACTGTTCCCTTGGCGATCTTCGCACCATCGGCCACAAATACCGAAATATCTTTCAAGCCCACTTCTTCCAGAACAGCGCGCGCCATATCAATGCCAGCAATAACGCCCTCGCTGCGAGAAACGAAATCCGCAACGACTCGTTCACTTCCAGAGACCGTGGCAATCGAAGTGATGTCTTGCCCACCATCTAGATCTTCAGCAAGTGCACGTTTAATGAGTTCGCGATCAATCATTGATTGCTTACCTCCTGATAGCCAGTTGTCCAGTATCCAGTTTGATCAAGTTGTTGCACAATACGCTTTCGCCATTGATTACTTGATTCTGGGAAATCTTCCCGCCAGTGCGAACCACGTGTCTCTTGCCGAATCAGCGCTGCTTTAAGAATAGCTTGCGCTAATTGAAAAAGGTTTGTTGTTTCCCATGCTTCCACACATGGCTGCACGCTAGTTTTATCTTCAATACGTGTGAGATCAGAGCTGGTGCGCACCAATGAATCTGAGGAGCGCAATACACCCGCGCCCCGGCTCATACTCACCTGAATATCGTGACGTACTGCTGGGTCAAGAAGTATGGCTCGTGAAACATTTTCTACTGGCTCACTAAATTCAGGAAGGTTCGATGCGATATCTGAAGCGATGCGTGCACTAAATACAAGGCCCTCTAGTAATGAATTAGATGCCAGACGATTGGCTCCATGCACGCCAGAACATGCGGTTTCACCGCACGCATAGAGACCATTGACGCTGGTTCTGCCATTGAGATCTACTCGGATACCACCGGATGCATAGTGAGAGGCAGGCGCTACCGGAATTAACTCTGTCAGTGGATTAATTCCATGTGTAATACAGGATGCATAAATAGTTGGAAATCTCTTTTCAAATCCCTCCAGGTGGCGCACATCAAGCCACACATGCTGTGCATGATTCTTATTCATTACTCGCATAATTGAAATTGCCACAACATCACGAGGAGCTAACTCGGCAAGTGGATGAATTTCTTTCATAAATCTATTCCCTTGATTATCAAGGAGATAGGCACCTTCACCTCGCACGGCTTCGCTGATCAGTGGCTGTTGGCCTTCAGAGTTATTTCCTAACCATAAAACAGTGGGATGGAATTGAATAAATTCCACATCAGCAACTTTGGCGCCCGCACGAAGTGCCAGCGCTACTCCATCTCCTGTTGAAACAGAAGGGTTGGTAGTTTGAGCAAAGACTTGTCCGAGTCCGCCGGTTGCCAAGACAACAGCCTTAGCAATTGCGCGGCCAACACCGTCGCGACTACCGACTCCAATCACGTGCAGAGTGACGCCACAAATATCGCCAATATCATTTTTAAGGGCATCTAAGACAAGTGCATTTTCAACAACTTCGATTTCTGGGTCGTTCTGGACAGCAGCCAGGAGCGCTCGTGAAACCTCGGCACCTGTTGCATCACCGCCTGCATGAATAATTCGATTGCGTAGATGTCCGCCTTCGCGAGTAAGTGAAATCTCGCCACTTGCCTCTTTATCAAAAATAGCACCGCGTTCAATAAGTTTGCGGACCGCTTCTGGTCCTTCAGTAACTAATACTCGAACAGCATTGACATCACACAGTCCAGCACCTGCAACCAAAGTATCTTTCTCATGCGCCTCAGGTGAATCACCATCACCAAGGGCGGCAGCGATTCCACCTTGTGCCCATTTGGTCGAACCTTCATCCACACTTGCTTTTGTAACAAGCAGAACAGATAAACCAAATGTTCGACATTGCAGTGCGGTAGTAAGCCCAGCTATTCCAGAGCCAACAACAATGACATCTGCTTGCGCAGTCCAGCCAGGTGCTGGGGCTAGTAACCTCATGAGCGCTGCACCATCTGCCTATTGTCAATCAAACGGAGCCCATTTATCCACCCGGCAACAATTGCGCGAGCATGAGTTGTATCGCTTCTCACTGGTAGGAAGCTGTCTTCGTCGATGAGGTCTGCATAATCGAGTGTAAAAAGTGGCTGCGCTGCCAGTGCTGCGCGTAATTCGCTCTCATTCTCAGATGCAAATAGAGCTTGAGAGATCACGGTCGCTGCTGCTCTGCCTTCGGGCGTCAATCGAATATTACGCGATGACATCGCCAAGCCATCAGTTTCACGAATAATTGGGGCCCGAATAATCTTCACATCACCGGCGATTTCCTCAACGAGTTTTAGTTGCTGAAAATCTTTCTCGCCAAATATTGCAGTACTTGGCTTGAGCAAATCAAAAAATCTACGGACCACAGTCAATACACCATCAAAGTGCCCTGGTCTTGATTTACCTTCATACAGATATGAAATTGGGCCAGCGGTAAGCACAGGGTGATCTTTCGGATAAATGTCTGCATAAGGCGGTAACCACACATGTGTCACACCGTTTGCTGCCGCTAATTCAATATCAGCTTCTGGGGTTCTTGGATATTTTGCTAAATCTTCGGAGCTCTCAAATTGAAGTGGGTTCACAAAAATACTAACCACCACGTTCTCGCTGTGTTCTTTAGCAATCGACATCAGTGAAGCGTGCCCGGCATGAAGCGCGCCCATTGTGGGAACAAATGCGCAGCCTGAAGGAAGCTGACGAACATCTGTTACTACTTTCATGGCTCCAGTCCTTTCAGGTACCGGGCAGGCAGCGCACTAAGTCTAAAGCGTTATTGCAATTGCTCCAAAAGGTGAGAAATTTTGCCGTGGGTAAGCAAAATTGCATCAGGCTCAATCTCACTCCAGGGTTGCAATACAAAGCGTCTTTCATGCGCCCTTGGGTGCGGAAGTTTCAACTCTTCGGCGCTACTGAGCAGTCCGCCATATTGAATGAGATCTAGGTCAATAGTTCGAGGGCCCCATCGCTCCTGGCGCTCTCGACCAAGAGTTTTTTCAATGCCATGCAAAAGTGAGAGTAGATCTGCTGCAGGTAATTCACTTTCTAGAATACACACTGCATTGATGTAGTCGGGTTGTTCCGGGCCTCCCACGGGTTTGGTGGTGTGCAATGAAGAGACTGCAATAACTTCGGTTGCAGCTCGCAACATGGTCAGTGCTAAATCAATCTGCTCATGGGGATTACCAATGTTGGCTCCCAGTGCAACTACTGCTTTCATCGCGAGACAGTTACTGCGATATCTGCGACCTCGGCCGAAACAGGCGCTTTGGGCTTATGCACCGTCACCGTCACGCGCTTAATCTTCTGATGAGATACCTTAATTCGATCTGCAATTCTTCCAGCAAGTCTTTCAATCAATTGCACTCGAGTGCCAGTAATTTCTTCCACCACAAGATCGGCAAGAGCGCCGTAATCAATGGTGTCTTCTAAATTATCTGTTGTGCTCGCCTTTGATAAATCTAACGCTATCTCGAGATCGACATAGAAGTCTTGTCCATTTCTTGCTTCATGGTCAAAGACTCCGTGATAGCCAAATCCGTGGATTGCCTTAATTGAAATAACATCACTCATGCGTTGATTGCATCCTTATTCACCTTCACACCATGAACTCTAACTCCCCAAATACCTTTACCCACAAGTGATTGCGTAACCGCAACAGTGGCTTCTTCCCGTGAGTCTGGAGTGTCACCACCCAGGAATCTCTTACGAGAATGCCCCATAAGAACTGGGTAACCCAGGGCAATGAATTCGTCGATGCGCTTTAATATCTCCCAGTTGTGTTCGGCATCCTTTGCAAAT
This sequence comes from Candidatus Planktophila sp., assembly GCF_040402315.1. Taxonomy (GTDB): domain Bacteria; phylum Actinomycetota; class Actinomycetes; order Nanopelagicales; family Nanopelagicaceae; genus Planktophila. The sequence goes on along the minus strand of NZ_JBBAMU010000003.1, from coordinate 23,984 downwards.
CCGATACCTGGATCAAGAATTATGTTCTCCCGCTTAATACCGGCAGCTAGTGCCTTATCTAGTTGCAGCGTTACTTCCTCGATAACTTCACTCACTACATCCGTGTAAATAGCCTTCGAATTCATATCTGCTGAGTGACCCCGCCAATGCATCAGGGTGTACTTGCAACCTAATTCGGCAACAGTTGCAAACATATCTGAATCCGCAGCTCCGCCGCTAACATCATTAACGATGCTGGCTCCTGCACGCACAGCTAACCGCGCTGTCTCTGCCCGCATAGTGTCAACACTTAATGTTACGCCCTTGCCAGCTAGGCCTTCAATCACGGGAATCACGCGCGCTTGTTCTTCCAGAGCCGATATTCGTTCGGCGCCTGGGCGAGTTGATTCGCCACCGATATCGATGATGTCAACACCCTCATCAATCATTTCCAAGCCACGGGTTATTGCAATGTGTGTCTCAAAATTTACTCCACCGTCGGCAAATGAATCTGGTGTGACATTGAGAATTCCCATCACAAGCATGGTGATTTATCGATTCGTAATAAGACTGATTGCTTCGGCGCGAGTTGTTGGATCGCGCAGAACTCCGCGTACTGCAGAAGTTGTTGTTCGTGCCTGAGACTTTCGCACACCACGCATTGACATGCACAGGTGCTCGCAATCAATAATGACAATTACCCCCATTGGCTTAAGTATTTCAACGAGTGCGTCAGCAATCTGAGTTGTTAGTCGCTCTTGCACTTGGGGTCTATGGGCGAAGAGATCAACTAATCGTGCAACTTTGGAGAGCCCAGTAATTTTTCCGCTCGGGATATATCCAACGTGAGCTACTCCATGAAATGGAGTCAGGTGGTGTTCGCAATGTGAAAATACTTCAATATCGCGAATAATTACTAACTCTTCATGTCCAATATCAAAAATGGTTGTTAATACATCTTCTGGCTTCTGCCACAGTCCCTCAAAGTTTTCGGCAAAAGCACGAGCAACGCGAGCTGGTGTTTCTTTCAAGCCCTCACGATCAGGATCTTCACCAAGGGCCAATAAGAGTTCGCGGACCGCCTTTTCCGCACGCTCATGATCATATGGATGTGATGCACCTCCATCGTGGGGACCCATTGATACTGAAGAAATATCGCTCACTCTGAGGTTGCCTTCTTCACGCGCCGCGCCTTCTTAGCTGTATCAGGTGCAGCGGTAATGATGCGTTCTGGAATATCTACCGGTGGAGTAGAAGAAGGCGTGCGTGTTTCTGATCCTGTCCATGCCGGACGATTAGGCCATGACCGCACCTTGGTAAATATCTGTGCAATCTCTTCTTTGTTGAGCGTTTCTATCTCAAGCAGTTTAATTACCATTTCATCAAGAATTGTTCTATTCACTTCAAGAATGTCGTAGGCCTCTTGATGCGCAGTTTCAATCAATTTACGGATTTCAGCATCAACTACTGCAGCAACGTTCTCTGAATAATCTCGCTGATGTCCATAATCACGGCCCATAAATGGTTCTGATGCATCGGTTCCTAATTTGATTGCGCCAATTGCTTCAGTCATTCCGTATTGCGTCACCATTGCGCGAGCAAGAGCGGTCGCTTTTTCAATGTCATTTGATGCACCAGTTGATGGATCATGGAAGATGAGTTCTTCGGCGGCACGCCCACCGAGTGAATACGCCAACTGATCAAGGAGTTGGTTACGTGTAGTTGAGTATCTATCTTCATCAGGAAGGACCATGGTGTAACCAAGTGCCCTACCGCGCGGCATGATAGTTATTTTGTGAACTGGATCAGTATGTGGAAGGGCATGCGCAACAAGTGCGTGACCTGCTTCGTGATAGGCAGTGACACGGCGTTCTTCTTCAGACATCAACCGTGACTTGCGCTGTGGACCAGCCATGACGCGATCGATAGCTTCATCTATCTGAGTATTGCCAATTGATTTCTGACCTTCGCGTGCAGAAAGCAATGCTGCTTCATTAAGCACATTTGCCAGATCTGCACCAGTAAATCCCGGTGTTCTGCGAGCGTATGCAACAAGTTCAACTTCCTTTGAAATTGGCTTGTTCTTTGCATGCACCTTCAGAATGTCTTCGCGGCCCTTGAGATCTGGGCGCTCGACTGGAATCTGACGATCAAAACGTCCAGGACGAAGAAGTGCCGGGTCAAGCACATCGGGACGGTTTGTCGCAGCAATGAGTATCACTTGGCCATTAGCTTCGAAGCCATCCATCTCTACCAGAAGCTGATTCAGAGTTTGTTCGCGTTCATCATGACCGCCACCCATACCTGCACCACGTTGGCGTCCTACCGCATCTATTTCATCTACGAAAACAATTGCGGGTGCATTCGCCTTTGCTTGGTTAAACAAATCGCGAACTCGGGCAGCGCCAACTCCAACAAACATTTCTACAAAGTCAGAGCCGGAAATTGAGTAGAAAGGAACTTTCGCTTCACCAGCAACGGCGCGCGCAAGAAGTGTCTTTCCTGTTCCTGGCGGGCCGTAGAGAAGTACTCCCCTTGGAATTTTGGCACCGAGTAACGCGTATTTAGCTGGATCCGCCAAAAAATCTTTAATTTCTTCTAGCTCGGCAATAGCTTCATCAGCGCCTGCAACATCATCAAATGTATTCTGCGGAACATCATTATCTTGCAGCTTTGCCCGTGATTTACCAAATGAAAATACTCGGTTTCCACCTTGTGCTTGGCTCATCAACCAGAAGAAGAGAAAACCAATAATCAGTATTGGACCGAAACTAAAGAGAATAGTTGTCAGTACTGATGTCTTTGGAACATCTACTGTCCAGCCTTTTGCTGGCGGATTAGCGGTGAGTTCATCGATAAGGGTGGGTTCTTGGCGAGCAATATAAGAAGCCTCAACTTTTGTCGCACCTTTAATTGTCTTTCCACCACTTAATATAAGGCGAATCTTCTGACTTTTATCAATAAGAACAGCTGACTCAACTTCAGATTGTGAGATTGCAGCAATTGCCTGGGAAGTCTTAATCTCGGTATATCTATTTGTGGCGCTGGAGATCTGTCCAAAAATCGTCACGCCCACAATGGCGATGATGATCCAAAAGAGTGGTCCTCGGAGAAGTTTCTGAGCACGAGTTTGCGGCGTCGCCTTCACATTCTTTTTTGTAGCACTCTTTTCCTTAGACTTTTTAAATTTATCCAATGGAGACTTACCTAGGGGTGTTTGGGAAGACATGGAGCTCCTTATGAGTACATGTGCTTGGCAAGCACACCGATAAATGAAAGGTTGCGATACTTCTCATCGAAGTCGAGTCCATATCCGACAACAAACTCTTTTGGAATATCAAAGCCCACGTATTTAACATTAACGTCCACTTTGGCAGCATCAGGCTTACGGAGTATCGCAAGAATTTCAACAGATGCCGCACCGCGAGAAAGTAAGTTTGATTTCAGCCATGAGAGCGTCAGACCTGAGTCAACAATGTCTTCCACAATTAAAACATGGCGTCCGGTGATGTCGCGGTCAAGGTCTTTTAGGATGCGAACCACACCACTTGATTTTGTGCCAGAGCCATATGAAGAAACAGCCATCCAATCCATTTCAATGTGTGTTTGCATCGCACGAGTTAGATCTGCCATTGCCATGATTGCACCTTTAAGAACACCAACAAGAAGGACTTGCTTATCTTTGTAATCGGCATCAACGCGTGCTGCAAGTTCTAGAATCTTGGCAGACAATTCTGCTTCCGTTGCAATTACTTTTTCAACATCTGTGCCGACTGCTGCGAGATCCACCGAGTGTGCTCCTTAAGTCTATGAATCGAACCTACTGGTTTGAGAGCGAAAGTCTGCCCGAAATTCGCTCAACCTTCACACCACCCGGCAGGCTCACTAGCCCCTGACCGTGCCAAGAGGTGATTAGCGCCTCAACTGCCCCGATATGGTCAGCTGAAATCGAGCCTGAAGGTGCACCAGCTGCATAGATTGCGCTGCGCAGGATGCGAGTTCTAATCGCTCGCGGCAGCAGTTCTAGCTCAGAGCACGCTAAATCTGTGAGGTCATATCGCGCAGCTTCAGTGGCGGCAATCGCGTCAAGGGCATCAGCATCATCTCGAAGCAGTGCGGCGCTGCGAGCCAGTGCTGCTGCGATGCCGGGGCCGATCTGTTCTTCCATTACTGGAAGAACTTCCAGGCGAACTCTCACTCTAGAAAAATCATGGTTTTCGTTATGAGGATCATTCCAATATTCAATTCCAAATTCAGTGCAGGCTTCTTCGGTCTGCGCGCGAGTGAGTGAGAGAAGTGGCCGTAGATAAATTCCATTTTCAATTGCCATTCCGGAAAGTGAGCGAGTTCCAGATCCGCGAGCTAATCCGAGTAGGACGCTCTCTGCTTGATCATCTCGTGTGTGGCCAAGCAAAACTTTCACGGCGCTTTTTTCAGCAGCAATTCTTTGTAGCGCTTCATATCGAGCACTTCGTGCACCGGCCTCTAGCCCGGATTCAAGTGAAACCTTTACCTTAGCAACCACCACATCCTGATAGCCCAGTGCTCTCAATTGTTTTTCGACTTTCGCTGCTTGATCAGATGATTTCTCTTGCAATTGATGATCGATAGTGACTGCAATGGCCTTGATTGCAAGCGGGGATGATTCGACAAAAGTTGCATAGGCAAGTGCTAGTGAATCTGTTCCACCAGAGACTGCAACAAGAATGCAATCGCCAGCTTCACATCTTTGGAGTTGCTCTCTTACTGCGTTACGAATTGCAACTGATGCCTGCGCCATGGGTCTAGGTTAGACCCGGCAGGTCTATCTGCGGCATAATCAAGTCCAGCACAGTCAAACGAGTTTGGACCTTCTAAGCCCTGCGATAAGGGTGAGTCTGACTAAGCGTTGGCTACCGCGGATTGAAGAAGAAGTCAGATGCAAATAATTAATTAGGGCAATTGGCCTTGTTTCGTTAGTTAGCCACATCTCTTCGAGAGAAAAGCGTTGCAGCGACAATCGATCCAGCCAATACATAAAGAGTTCCCAGAATTAACGCATGCGAATATGAAACATCTGGGCTACCACCTTGGGCAATTACTGATAGTTGATTTCCAGGCATCCAATCCAGTGTTACTGGTTTAACGGCGCCGATGAGATTTTCAATAATGAGAAGCCACAAAACTCCGATGGAGATTGCTGAAATTGGTGAGCGAAAGAGCAGTCCTAAGACCATTCCGACGATGCCAAAGTAGATCACTGAAATGCTGACATTAAGTAGAGTCTGACCGATTGCATGGAAGCCCGGTGCCGTAAACCATAAATCTGTCACAACTTTGGCACGGCCAGATAAAGCAACGGAAATCCCAATACTCACGATGGCCGAGATAATTACTAAAACGAGCGCAAAGAGTTTCATAGCAATTAATTTGCCAGCTAAAATTCGAAGTCGCCCAGGTTGGCGTACAAGCAGATTTCTTAAAGTTCCGTAGGTGTACTCCTGCGCAGTCTGTGCGGCAAAAACGCAGAGTGCAATGACCCCAAGTAACCCACCCACTGACGCAAATCCAAATACAGAGCCCCCAGCTAATTCCAGAACTTCTCGACTTACCTGGCGCCCACGATCTGAGTTTCCTCTTTCAGAGTCAATCATGAGGTAGAGAAAAATACTCGTGAGACCAGTGAAGAAAAGTGCAGCACCTATAGTGCCAAGAAAAAGCGTTGGCCTGCGCAACTTGCGCCATTCGGCCATAATCACGCGAATCATGAACGATCTCCAGTCATTTCAAAGAATGTCTCTTCCAGGTTAGGAAGTTGTGGAGCAAGTTGAGTAAGGACAATGCCTGCTTCAAAAGCTTTTTTATTAAGAGTTCCCGCCCACTCTTCTGGACCTTCAATATGTGCAACTTCAGAGCGGATAGTGGCCTTATGTCCATCTTGCTCGGCAATCTCAATAATTTTCTGCAGGTCTGTGAGGTTTTGTGTCTTCACCAAAATCAGTGGCTGCTGCGCTTGCATAAGTTCTAGAAGTGGGCCTGCAAATACAACTTCGCCTTTTCGCAACATAACGATGTATTCACTGATGAGTTCTAGCTCTGAAAGTAGATGTGATGAGACGAAAACTGTGGTGCCCTGTGAAGCTAGCTTTTTGAGTAAGTCGCGAACTTCTTGAATACCTTCTGGATCTAATCCATTGGTTGGTTCATCTAGTATCAAAATCTTTGGATTCGGCAGCAGGGCTGCAGCAATACCCAATCGCTGCTTCATGCCAAGTGAATACGTTTTATATTTCGATTGACCGCGCCCCTCGAGTCCAACCATTCGAATGAGTTCTTCTACTCGAGCTACCGGAAAGCCACCCAAAGTTGCCAGGACTTTAAGATTTTCCACACCTGACAGCGCCGGATAAAAGGCCGGCCCTTCAATCATCGCGCCCACTTGTGAAAGGTATTTATCTGGGTGATTGATGGATTGCCCAAGAATTTCCGCAGTTCCGCCCGTAGGTGAGATCAAGCCGAGCAGCATACGAATAGTTGTTGTCTTACCCGCTCCATTAGGACCAACGAACCCACAGATGGTGCCCAGGGGAACTTCAAAATTTGCGTGCGAGACTGCAAAGCCAGAATCGTATTTCTTGCTGAGATCTTTGACAGATATCGCGATAATAGTCATATGTGCAATTTACCATCCAAACCTTAGAATGCTCTTATGAGTAAAGAGGTCTGGGGTTATCACGAACACCCAAAACGTCGCGAGCCCGAGTGGGTAGTTCATCCTCAAACTTCAGCAGTTCGCGAAGGACTTGCTCGTTCTGGATTCGGTGAGACATCTGAGGCGCTCTATCTCAACAGCGGATTTACCTACACCGATTCACAAGAAGCAGTCGATGCTTTTACCGACCAAACCGATCATTTTCTCTATAGCCGCTTTCATAATCCAACTGTTGCCATGTTCGAAAAGCGCTTGGCAGCCATTGAAGGAGCAGAGCACTGTGTAGCAACCGCATCTGGAATGGCAGCAATGTTTGCATCCCTAGCTTGTATTCTCGAAGCTGGTGACCATGTCGTTGCTTCAGCTGCGATGTTTAGCTCATGCCATGTTGTTATTACTGAAATCTTGCCTAAGTGGGGCGTGACTTACGAATTAGTTAAAGCAAATGATAAAGCTGGCTGGGAGAAAGCACTGTCTAAGAAAGTTAAGGCAGTATTTCTTGAAACTCCAAGTAATCCACTCCTTGAAATTGTTGATATCAGATTTGTCTCAGATTTGGCTCACAAAGTTGGCGCAACCGTGATTGTTGATAACGTGATGGCATCGCCTGTTTTGCAAAAGCCGCTGGAACTGGGTGCGGATGTAGTGATGTATTCAGCAACGAAACACATTGACGGTCAAGGACGAGTCCTTGCGGGCGCAATTCTCGGATCGTTTTCGTATATCTTCGAAAAATTGATTCCTTTCGTTCGACATACCGGACCAACGCTGAGTGCATTTAACGCCTGGGTACTTGTGAAGTCACTTGAAACTATGGAACTTCGCGTTATGCGCATGTCAGAAAGCGCGCAGGCTATTGCGGAATTCCTTGAAGGACACCCAAAGATTAAGAGTGTTCGCTACCCAGGCTTGCCTTCACATCCAGATCACGAATTAGCTAAGAAACAAATGAGTGCTGGTGGAACGACTATAGGTATTGAATTTGCTGGTTCACAGCGAGAAGCCTTTGCTTTTATGGATGCACTCTGTGTTATTGATATTTCAAATAACCTCGGCGACAGCAAGTCGCTGATTACTCATCCTGCTTCGACTACTCAGCGGCGCCTGAGCGCTGATGATCAGGTGAAGATGGGAATTACACCATCTGTTCTTAGACTTTCAGTCGGTTTAGAACATATCGATGATTTGATCAAAGATTTAAATCAAGCACTCAATAACTGAGCCACGACAAGTAATACTGAGAGTAAACTCAAGTAAGTTATCGACCAATGGAAGATTCCTGCCGCGACTTTATTATAATTATCTGAATCTTCTTTAAGTGCAAATAACTGGAATGTAAAGACTGCTCCAAGAAGTACGGTGGCACATAGAACCCACACTGGCAGTCCTGCCAATTGAATCAAGGCTGCAGAGGAGACCACCATTGCAATCGTGTGAAACCACATCTGATTGATGACGTTAGATTGTGTTGATACCGAGGGCAACATAGGAATTCCTGCCGCCGAGTAATCATCTTTATATTTAATTGCAAGGGCCCAGAAATGAGGTGGTGTCCAGAAAAAGACCACCAGAAAGAATGCGACAGGAACGAGCGTGAGCGATCCTGTAACAGCAGCCCATCCAATAAGAACTGGCATACAACCAGCTGCGCCACCCCAAACAATATTTTGTGAAGTGTTGGGCTTAAGAATGATTGTATAAATGACTACATAGTAGAAAATTGCTAACGCCGCAAGAAGAGTTGCTAATTCGGTTGTAAAGATTTGAAAAATCACAAGAGATATAACCGTTATTGCGGAAGCGAAGATAATTGCATGAGTTCGGGTAATAGATCCTGTTACTAAAGGCCGCTTTGAAGTTCGGGCCATTAGCTTGTCGGTTTCGACCTCAAGCACCATATTGAAAGCATTTGATGCGCCTGCTGCTAACGTGCCACCGACAAGGGTCGCTGCAACCAAACCAAAACTTGGTAGCCCTTTTTCTGCCAAAACCATGGCAGGTAGAGTTGTAATTATTAGGAGTTCAACCACGCGTAACTTCATCAGGTCTAGATATGCGCGCACTAACTTCATACGCATAGCCTACCTTTTTGCACTAGTACTCTTGCCGGCATGCATAAGACCAAAGTCACAGTTGCCCTCTGTATAGCAGCTTTGACTCCCCTGCTCTTTGCCTACCCAGTACTTGCAAGTGAGCCAGCTGAATCCAAGATGCAGTTGATTAAGACCTTCACCGGTTCTTTGAGCCCTAAATCGGTAGCCGCATCGCAGAGCGGCTTGGTGAGTGCGCACAATATGATGTACCAACATAGCGTCACAATTTTTGACTCACGTTCTCTTGAATTAGTTACGACAGTCAAAGATTCTGTATCACTTTCAGCGCTAGAGATTCCAGGATTTTCGGGCACTCATCGAGGTGCTCCCGTAGAAGGTGCGTACTCGCCAGATTCACAGTATCTCTACTTCACTAATTATTCGATGTATGGAAAAGGTTTTAGTAAAGAGGGTCACGATGTTTGTTCGCCTTCCTCCGGGTTTGATTCCAGTTATCTATCTCGGATCAACTTAGCAGATTACACAATTGATGCGATCTATCCCGTGGGATCAGTGCCAAAAGTTGTCAGCGTTTCACCTGATAACAAATATGTTTTGGTGAGCAACTGGTGTTCATACACAGTTTCAGTCATTTCAGTTGACAAACAAAAATTAATAAAAACGATAAAGATTGGTCGGTATCCGAGAGGTATTTCAATTTCCTCAGATAGTAAGTACGCCTATGTTGCCGAGATGGGTGGAAGCAATATCCACCGAATTGATTTAGATGACTTTAGTAAGACCTTAATTCCAATCGGATCAAACCCACGAGCGATTCAATTATCGCCAGATGATAAAACTCTTTACGCCACCCTTAACATCTCAGGGAAAGTTATTGCTTGGAATCTGGAAGAGAACAAGGCAATAAAAAGCGTAAAGACTGGTCTTGCAGCCCGGAGTTTGGCACTAAACGGTGATGGCACAGCACTCTTTGTTGTTAACTTCAAAAGCGGAACCATGACGAAGTTACGGGCCGCCGATCTTTCAATTATCCAAAACATTAAAGTCTGCAAAGAACCTATTGGAGTTACCTACGATAATGAGACTGAACGAACCTGGGTTGCCTGTTACGAAGGTTCTATAAAGGTATTTCAGAACTAGCAATCTCTAATTCTGGTTCTAGTTCTGGCGCTGGCACCGGTTCTGGTTGAACGCTAGGAAAAAACGGAGCTGCAATCTTTCCCAGAATCCGATCAACCAGATTTCGTATTCGGTTAGCGACAGAATAAGTCTTTACATGCCTATCTGAAATGATGACAAAGGCATATTCACGATCACCAGACTCAACATATCCTGCTAAATTAGTTGTATTACTCAGTGTTCCAGTCTTTGCTTTCACTAGACCGACTGCATCTGGGGCGGTTTCAGTAAATCGGTTTCGTAGGGTGCCAGAAATACCACTTATCGGAAAACCGTTAATCAGTGGAACGAAGCGTTCATCTGTTCTAATTTTCACGAGTAATTGAGCAACCTGATTTGCGGTGACCCGATTCTCCTTGGATAACCCGCTGGCATCTTTGACAATCATCTTCGAAGATTCGATTCCAAGTTCTGCCAATGCATTTGAGAAAGTATCTGCAACGCCAGCCTGATCAAAGGTGTTGCCTGCAGCTACTGAGCTAAGTCGGGCAATCCGCTCTGAGAGTGTGTTATCACTCCATGCAACTGCATAGCCAAGAATCTCCTCAAGTACAGGTGATTGTGAACCCAGAATTAGTTTCTCTGAAAGAGTGAGCGCTGTCTCCATGCTCACTCTCTTCATTGTGGCAGTAATGCCTTTCTTGCGAAAGAACTGTCTAATATGTTCGCTATCAGATGTAAAAAGACTTGAGTAGTACAACGTGAAATTTTTGATAGATCCAGAGTTCGCATCTTTCAGTGCCTTGAGAGAGTTGAATTCAAAGCGGGGCAAAGATGTCCGGCCCATCTTTTCGGCAAGCTTGGAACTAGTACTAATCCACGGGTCGTAACTCCCCTGAATCACCAAACTATTTGGTTCTGTGCCCACCCAGAGCGAAGTGGGAAAGACCTGATCCATAGGCAGATGCATGACTGCTGCCACACCCATGAAAATCTTTTGAATAGATGCCGGCTTACGTAGCGAATTCGCCCCCTTTTCGTACACGACAGCGCCGTCGAGCTGATCAATGACAACAACTGAAGGGTTTGCTAGGTACTTATTTTCAATATATCTATTAAACACAGATGCAACAGAGTTTGGCTCTAGCGCAGATGCACTTTGTGGGTACAAGCTAATGCTCCCAATTAGGGCTGCTATCGCCATCCAGAGCGAAATTTTCGGTAGGCGTATCTTCACATTACGAAAAACTATGTTCATGACACTCCTTGGTGATAACAGTAAAGTAAGTTTAGAGTGCATCCATGGAAATCAACACACCTGCAGTCATAGGACCCGGTGAATTTTTCCCAGTAGTCGGAGTCGGTCCACATGAGAAGCCATGGCCAACAGGTGCTCAATATGACCCAGAGTTACTGGAAAACGGTGACCGCAGAAATGTTCTCGATTATTACCGATATTGGTCGGTCGCAGCTATTGTCGCCGACCTCGAAAGTAAACGTCATAAGCTACAAATTGCAATTGAGAACTGGCAACATGATTTAAATATTGGATCTGTTGTGAGAACTGCAAATGCATTTAATGTCTCGATTGTCCACATCATCGGCAAACGCGATTGGAATAAACGTGGAGCTATGGTGACCGATCGCTACCTAACAGTGATGCACCACCCCACCGTTGCTGACTTTGCAACGTGGTGTAAAGAAAACAAAATTCCCATCATTGGAATCGACAATGTTCCTTCTTCAAAGCACTTAGAAGGCTCGGCTCTACCTGAAAAGTGCGTCCTTTTATTTGGGCAAGAAGGTGCTGGAATGTCAGATGAGGGAATTGCAGTCTGTGAAGTTCTCTACGCCATTGAACAGTACGGATCAACACGTTCTATGAACGCATCAGCCGCCGGTGCTATTGCGATGTATCACTGGGCCCTGCAGCACTTACCGCGTAAGTCTTAGCGTTGCTTTAGAAGCCGTCTTCTTTAGGAGCTTCGTCACTTTCTAGCGCCTCTCGCACAGTGGCAAGACGACGATCGACTTCATCAGCTTCTTCCATGCGTCCGAGTTTGCGCATCACCGCAACCATGCGAGTTTCAATATCAAGAATGAAATCGAAATCTTTAGGCTCATCTTCAGCAATGATTTGAAGCACGCCATCGAGTGTGCAGAGCCCATCTTCTAACTTCTCAAGGAGTATTTCAGCTTTGCCATATTCAAAGAGGGCAAAAGTTTCCCGGCGATGATCATGGGCAGTTTCAAAGACATCGATTGATTTGCGAGCTGCTTCAAGGGCCTTTTCGCCTTCGCCAATTTCGACATAACAGGATGCAATCTTCTGATCGCAACGCGCAACATTGATAACTTCCTTTTCCATCTTAAACATCTTGCGTGCTTCTTGGAAACAGATAATCGCTTCGTTGTAATTCTTCAGCTCGCGGTGGGAGCACCCGATGAGGTGCATATCATTTGCCGCACCAATGGTGTTCCCATCTACGAGATGTTCTTGTGAGCATTCATACATGGTCTCAATTACTTTTTCGTAATTCTTTGATGAGTACCACCACTCGCCCAAGGTGCAGGCAAGCTCGAGGGCAATCGGAGACTTGTTATCACGCAGAATTGCAACAGCCTTGCTCATTGCAGTGGCTGCTTCATCCATGCGCTTTAATTGATTGAGGTTGTAACCAATAGCTGAATACGCCTGAGCTAAACCTTCACTCTGCGCCGATGCACCCAGCTCTGAAAAAATATCACGCGCAGTTTCAGCCAGCGCTAACGCCTCGTCATATTGGCCACGAGCAAAGATTCGAGCTGAGAGTTCATAGAAAGTATTTGCACGTTCTTCACCTTGGACCTCAGGGATTCGATCCCAGAGCATCTCCTCGGTAACGAGCTCTTCTTGGCCGTAGTCTTCGCCCATTTTTGACCTCCCGTTGGCTTACGCCGTGCTTGGCAGATTCCTGCACTTTAGACCTAACGCTGGCTAGCTCGTGGATATTTCGAGTGGCACGAGGGTAAATTCTCGATTAACCTCTCCTTATTGCGAATCATTTGCATCTAGCTGGAGAGGCCTCATCAATGAATGAAGTAGTACGCGAGCTTCCTCGCGTCCCCCTGCGTGATCGCCTCACACCCGATGAGTGGCGCCGGATGGGGCTCATGTTCGGCTTCATCGCATTCCTGCATGTAGCAGGCGCCTTTCTCATGTGGAAGGCCACAACGGGCAATTATAAGTTAGCGGACGGCACCTTGTTCGGCTGGGGAACTGCCGTTCTCGCTTACACCCTTGGCATGCGACATGCATTCGATGCAGATCACATCAGCGCGATCGATAACACAACACGAAAATTAATGTCAGAAGGACAGCGGCCACTAGCGACTGGTTTCTTCTTCTCCCTCGGACATTCCTCGGTAGTTGCAGCACTTGCAATATTACTCACCTTCGGAATTAAGGCTGTTGGTAGCCAATTGAAAGATGAAGATTCTGCCCTGAACCACTACACCGGCATTATTGGTCTTACCGTCTCAGGCACATTCTTAATGCTCATTGCAATCTTAAATTTAATTGTCCTGGTCTCGATCGTTGGTGTCTTTTTCAAGATGCGCAAAGGGTTATATAACGAAGAAGAGTTAGAGAAGCATCTGAACTCTCGTGGTCTGCTAATGCGCTTCTTTGGTCCGATTGCACGCCGTATTGATAAGAGCTGGAAGATGTATCCACTTGGAATTCTCTTTGGACTTGGTTTTGATACCGCAACTGAAATTGGTCTACTAGTCCTTGCAGGCTCTTCTGTGATTGCCGGTCTGCCATGGTGGGCAGTTATCTCACTTCCACTTTTCTTTGCCGGAGGAATGAGCTTGCTAGACACTATCGATGGTTCATTTATGAACTTTGCTTACGGTTGGGCATTCTCGAAACCAGTACGTAAGGTGTATTACAACATCATCATCACTGGGCTTTCAGTTGCGGTTGCACTCTTCGTAGGTGGCCTTGAAATCTGCCAAGTAATTGCCGAGCAGTTAAATCTCACGGGTGGATTTTGGGAATATGCACTTGCCTTTAACTTAAATTCAGCCGGTTATTACATCGTCGCCGGCTTCGTTGTTGTGTGGGGTGTGGCCCTGCTTCTGTGGCGCTTTGGCAAGATTGAGCAGCGTTGGCACAACTCAGCACATTCGGCCCAAATGGCTCGCGGAGAAAATACTAATCACGCTGCAGCGGGAATTGATTTAGGTCCAATCAAAGATGGATGGAAGATCGACTAACTCTTCTTTAAGGTGATTCGCTCCTGCGCAATGGCTGCACCCAGCAAAACAATGAGAGCACCCACCGGCTCATTCCAGGTAATTGATTCGTTGAGAAAGATGATTCCCACGATAATTGCAACTAGTGGAGTCAGGTAAGTAACTGAGCTTGCGATCGCGCTACCAGCTAGCTGCATAACTTTGTAGTTCCATAAGTAGGCAAAACCACTGCCAAAGACACCCAAACCAATCATTGCCAGTACTGGTCCAATTCGATATTCGTACTTAGAAATTCCATCGAAAAGAAAGAAAGGTAAGAGTGTGATCGCAGCCAAAGTGAGCTGCATAGCCATGAGGGACTCGGTTTGAATCTTAAGTGGAATCACATATTTGCGGGTGTAAGGAAATGAGATTCCGTAGCAACTGACGGCAAGGAGTAAAACAAGTATTGCCCAGCGTGGATTATCTCCCAACCCTTTCCATGCTCCCAGAACGGTAAGGACTCCAAGAAAGCCAATTAATAGGCCCAGCAGTTGTGAAGGCTTTGGTTTTTCCTCTCGGTTAATCACCAAGATTGCAATAATTGTCATCAATGGTGTCACGGCATTGATGATTCCTGCCAAAATCGAGGTCACTGCAGTTTCAGCAAGTGCAAAGAAAATTCCAGGAATGACATTAAGCAAAATTGCAACAACCCACAGATGAAATCGCACCATGCGATCTTTAGGTAGGGAGATTCCTCTTAATTTTGCATAGATGAGAAGTGCCACTGCGCCTAGTGCGCAGCGCACAAAGGCGACTCCGAAGGGGGTCAGGAATTCAAGACCTAACTTGATGAAGATAAAAGAACAGCCCCAGACAATTCCTAGTGTGATGTATGCAGGAATCCAGGAACTCTGGCGCTGCACGGGGGTGTTCATGGTGAGACTGTACTTAATAGTGGGCCCAGACAGGCTCGAACTGTCGACCCACGGATTAAAAGTCCGTTATAGCAAATCTACGATGCGAGCCATCTGGGAGAGCCCCTGACAAGTGGCTCGAAGGATGGGTAGAGCGAGTAAAGCACCGGTACCTTCACCGAGCCTTAACTCCAAATTTAGGATTGGGTCTAAATCAAGATGCTCGAGTGCAATGCGCGATCCTGGCTCAGAGGATGCATGTCCAGCGATTAGAAATTGTGTGATCTGCGGGTTAATCGCTTTCGCAACAGTTGCTGCAGCCAGAGTAATTACCCCATCTAATACCACTGGTATCTGTAGTGAAGCTGCCCGCAATATGTAACCTGCCAATGCCGCAATCTCTATCCCACCTATCTGGGCTAGCAAAAGAATGGGATCCTTCTCATCTTTTGTCCTCTCAATTAACTGCTGAACAATTGTTACCTTTCTTGCAAAAGTTTCATCATCAATTCCAGATCCACGACCTGTGACCTGCGCAGCAGTCGAATCAGTAAGGTGGGCTATCAGTGCTGCTGACGGTGTCGTGTTACCTATTCCAACTTCACCAGTCAAAAGTGCGCGCGATCCGCCCGCGATTAACCTTTCGGCAGTATTGGCGCCAACTTCTAAGGCTGCAATCGCAACCGCCTGAGACATTGCATCATGTGTTCGAATGTCATTGGTGCCACTTGCTACCCTGACGTTGCGCACCTGTGGAGATTGGGAATCACTTACCGCACCGACATTGATAATCTGAAGATACACATCTGCCACCTCCGCAAAAACAGAGACTGCCGCCTTATTTTCTCCCATAACTTCCAGCATCATGCCGGTGATTGCCTGCGGCCAAGGAGTTACTGAGTCATCAGATGCTATTCCGTGATCTGCACCGAAAAGTGCAAGGGCGGCAGGATCAACGGTGGGGGTGTGAGTATGCGTGATGCCGGCAATTTTGGCGGTGACCTTTTCTAACTTGCCGAGCGCACCAACTGGTTTTGCTAATCCGTCAAATGCTTTTTGTGCAGCCTCGTAATGTTGCGTTGAAAAGATTGGTTGCGTGTGTCTGGCACGATCTAATGCGCTCTCACTATGCAACAAGTACTGGTGTACTGACGCATAAGCATCTGGACCAGTGTAGGTAAAGTGCGCACCCGCGGCCAAAGCTGCTTGCTTATCAGTTTCAACATCTCCTATATAGAGTGTGCGCTGGGCGCTCACCTCAAGTTCTTTGATAGCGGCGGTAATGGGTGCGGGATCTGGTTTATGTTTGCCAAATTCGGCAGTTGCGATGATGAGATCAAAGTATTTTTCTAGTCCAACGGTTTCAAGTTTTCGCTCGATATCGGCTGCAGTAATTGTCTGCGTATTTGAAACAATACCAATCTTCACCTGACCACGGAGAGTATCGAGCAAGTTCTGCACTCCCAGCAAAATCTGGACGGATAAGGCTTCATAGGGAGTTCCCGGATTTTCCTGCTTAATTAGCGTGTTACCTAGATCAAAAAGTACACAATCGAAACGTGCAGTAATTAAATCAACCATGACAACCAAAGTTTGTGTGTCGAGATAATTAGAAAATAGAGAAGGACGAGACTTTCAGCAATCTGCTCGGATGCACCCAGAACGTCTCCAACGACGCCACCAATTTTTCTTCGTACATAAAACAAAAAAAGAAGTGAAACAATTGCAACGATTACGCCCAGGAGCAAGAAGTGAAGACCTATTAAAGGTATTAGCAAAGCGACTGTGAGCATTGTTGCAAAAAGCACATGGATGCCTTTAACGGTGCGCGCATAGGTGGCACCCATACCTTCATGGGAAGGCGCAGCAGGTGAGAGCATAAAATAAATCGGAACGAGCCGCCCCAATGTGTGGGCCGAGATAAGTGCGAGCAGAGCAGTCCGAGGGCTGAGTGCGGATAAAAGTGCGAATTGAATGATTAACTGCAAAACAATAGCTAGCACGCCATATGTTCCGTGGCGCGAATCCTTCAAGATTCGAAGACGATCTTCGGGGTTCCAGCCTCCAACTAAACCGTCAAAGGTATCGGCCAACCCGTCGTGATGAAATCCCCCGGTGACAAGGATGGAGAAAAGAAGGGTAAGTGCCGCAGCCGGTGTAGCTGGGATTAATTCATTGAGTCCGACAAATACCAACCCCGAGAAAAGTCCTATTACGGAGCCGACAAAGGGGAACCAAATTGCACTTCTTTGAATCGAAACTTCGTCCTTGTGAGTTATCGGAATTCGAGTTAAAAAAGCAAAAGCGACTTTCACATCATTGATCATTTTAGTTCCTGGGCAATTCCAAACTTCATGAAGTAAACCTTGTCCGCAGCTTGCGCAAACTCTTGATTCATGATGCCAGAAAGATCTCGGAACTGACGTGACACCGGATGCATCGGCACAATACCTTCACCCACCTCATTACTGATAAATATTGTATTTCCCACTCGAGCACGGGCGGCAGATATAACGGATTGATTGGTATCTATTTCTTCACTCATCATATTATTTGATAACCAAAGCGTTAGACAATCCACCAGAACAGTTGCCCCAGGATTGATTTGCGCTAATACCTTGGTTAAATCCTTCGCCTCTTCAATCAACTCAAATGCAGTTCCTCGATCTAATTGATGTTTTTCAATTCGCGATTTCATCTCATCATCGACAGCCTCAGCAGTGGCGATAAAGATCGGTTTTCCCACACCGGCTAACGCAATTGCCAACTCCTCACCTTTTCGGCTTTTTCCACTCCGCGCACCACCGGCGATGAATATCAGAGTCAAAGGCTGGCCGTGGCCTTGTTCGCAACAATGACTGGGCGACCATTTTCTAAGGTGTGAATTGTGATGCCATCATCAAAGGCCAGCTTTAGCTCTTGGGAATGGATTACTTCGTGTGCCTGGCCATCTAGTAATACTCTTCCTTGTTGCATAATTATGATTCGCTCTGCATACATGGCACCCAAGGTGATGTCATGCATTGTCGAAACAATGGTAGTCCCATTCTTTTGTGCTCTTTCGATGTGATTAAGAGTAGAAATTTGATGGTGCAAATCCAGGGCTGAGGTCGGCTCATCTAAAATCATAAGTTCAGCCTCCTGGACTAAGGCGCGAGCAATCAGGACCCGCTGCATTTCTCCACCCGATAGTTGTGTCACTAATTGTTGACGCATTGCAGCTAGCTGCATCTCTTCCAGAATCTCCATCGCATATTTACGACTTGTGTTCGATTCGCGTCCCCAACCGTCTAGGCGGGCACGTCCAAGCATCACATATTCAGCGACATTCATCCCTGCTGGAACTTCAGGGCGTTGCGGAACAAATGCCACGTTTCGTAAGTTCTTATAGACCTCAACCCCGTCAATAGTGATAGATCCGTCGTATGGTTTATTACCTAGAAGTGTTTTTAAAAAGGTTGTCTTACCCGCGCCATTTGGTCCCACCAGGCAACTCCAGCTGCCGCGTGGAATGTCCAAGGTGATCTGGTTGAGTGCGTAGAAATCACCATAGTGAAGGGAGAGGTTCTTAATTGTAATCATTTGAGAACTCTTTTGGCTCGCAACACAAATAAAAGAAATGGCGCACCTACAAAGGCGGTGATTACTCCAATAGGTAATTCGGCGGGAGATAACAAGGTGCGGGCACCAAGGTCGGCCAGAACAAGAAAAGCGGCACCAAATAGCGCCACTGTGAAGAGTGCGCGATTCGTTGCCCGCTTAGTTATTCCCCGAACTAAGTGCGGCACGACAATTCCGACAAAGCCAATCAAGCCGCTAGCTGAAACTGCCGTTGCAGTAGCCAAAGTGGCCGCGCCAATTGCAATTATTCGAACTTTATTCGGTGAGATGCCCAGTGAAAAAGCTTCCTCATCGCTGAGCAGTAACCCATCTAATAGTCGGGACATTCGAATTAAAACTGCTAGCGCCAGAACAATGTAGAAGCTTGCCCATTTAACTACCTGCCAATCAGCTACGGTCAACTGTCCTAAAATCCACGAATACACGGGGCGAAGAACTTCACTATTACGTTGTTGCAAATAGGTTTGAACGGCGGTTGCAAAAGAGCCTATGGCAATTCCAGAGAGTAACAACATCGCAGGATCGGCATAGGATCTACCTGAGATTAAAAATGTTGCGGCCACGGCAAGTGCTGCGCCGATAAATGCAAAGAGCGGTAGCGCTGCATAAAAGCTTGAACTTCCACCAGTTAATGCAAGTGTCGCACCCAACCCAGCACCAGCGGCTGCGCCCAGCAAGTAAGGGTCGGCGAGTGGATTGCGAAAGACTGTTTGGTAAACTGCACCACTGGTTGCTAGTGCGGCACCAACGAGTGCGGCTAATAACACGCGTGGCAGGCGCAGTTGCAAGAAGAGGGCCTTCTCCTCATCTTGCAACCCGCCACTTAAACCAAACAAGGTGCGTAGAATTTTTACAAAATCTAGTGAGATAGGACCAAAACTGACAGCTAGCAGCAATACGGCAAAGAGGACTGCTCCAACTACCGCTGTAATCTGCCAGTGCCAGATTCGGTCAATCTCACCTGTTTTCAATTCTTCACTGCCTCCAGAGAGTTGCCGATTAACTTATAGAAATCAACAAGACGTGGTCCCCAGCGTGATGGGATATCTGCAGGTAGCGCAATAATTTTCTTATTTACAACTGCGCTCATCTGTGACCATCCAGCGCGTTGAGATACTGAATCTACCGTTGTGCCATATTGCGCATCGGCCAAGAAAACTACCTGGGGATCACTCTTGAGCAAGTATTCAGCAGATAACTGCGGATATCCCGATGAGTCAGCACCTAAGGCCGCATCAGCAATATTTACAGTTCCAAAATCCTGATAGACCTTGCCGATAAAGGTATTAGATGTAGCTGAGTAATAGGTCTCATCCAACTCGTGGAATATGCGAACTTTTGAATCCTTCTTGGCTTTTGCAAGAATACTTTTGATTGATTTCGCCATTGATTCGTTTAGTTTCGTGGCACCGCCGGCACGATCAGTTACCTTGCCTAAGGCGGTATTTTCAGCATACACATCAGTCAGAGTCGCCGGCGCTTTTTCCATCAAAACAGCAACACCTAACTTAATTAAAGCGTTTCTAATCTGTGGTGCTTTGACAGAATCTGAAGCAAGTAAAACAAGATCTGGCTTCAATTCAAGAATTGCCTCGACATTTGGTTCGTAGGCACTGATCTTGCTGATAGGCGCACCAGTTGGATAATTTGAAAGATTATCAACTGCCAAGATTTGTGACTTTGCACCGATTGCATAAAATATTTCGGTAGCACTTGGTGATAACGAGATAATTTTTGTTGGTTTCTTTACCAATTTGGTGGTGTAGCCACCAAACTTGATTGTGAGCGGATACTTCGTCCCCACTGCTTGCGCGGGGCTAGCTAAGATAGATGCGAACACAATTGCAACAATTGCAACTGTAAGAGCGCGTAGGCGTGCATTGAACATAAAAAACTCCCTCTAGATTAAAAGGGAGGAAAATGGGGCAAAAAGCAGTAGCGCTTTAAGACCCGACCCTCCTCCGGGATCGGATACATCGGCGTTCTGCCAGGCGACCTGGCTTAGATCTTTCGATCATTTACAGTTGCGGGACAGCGCCGGAATTAAACCGGACTTCGCTAGACACAACGCCACTCATTACTTGTAGTTTCCTACGGTACTAAGTGGAGGAAAGTTAACAGAAAGCAACTGTTAACTCAATCTATGAGCACGTGTCGAAAAGATGAGTGGGCCCAGACAGGCTCGAACTGTCGACCCACGGATTAAAAGTCCGTTGCTCTACCGGCTGAGCTATAGGCCCCACATACAACTAGCGCAAACTGCGCGCTAGAAGCCGAACTTTATCACCTTAGCGACCGCGGCTGGCACGCAGTAATCGGTCGCGAATCGCGACAGAGATGTCATCTCCTGCTGGCTGGTGCACAACAACACGGGTTAATGAGCGCTCATCAGCACTTCGTAGCGCAGCGTAAAGAACGCGCGCAAACTCTTCATTGTTTACAGGTGATGCAAGGCGCACAGCACCGTCAGGTGTGGGAACACTCGCTAGTGCAATAAATCCATCACCAGGTTCTGGCTCACAATTAAGTTCCACTGCGGCGGCCGGTGAGTAGTGATTTTCAAGTGAGCCACTTACTCGAATATCTGTCTCGGATTCTGCAAGGTGTAATCCGGTGACCTGTGTGATCATCGCTCCGGTAATTGCGCCAGATCTCAAAATTCGTGGAGCACTACCCGTGCAATCAATAATGGTTGATTCAACGCCGACCTGCGATGGCCCGCCATCAAGAATGAGATCGCCAGCGATTAAGTAATCTGAAAGTTCGGCGCTGACAGCTGGTGCAGATGTCGGTGAGACATGGCCAAAGCGATTAGCGCTAGGGGCGGCAATACCTTTGCCGCCAAGCTTCTTAAATTCTGCCAGCAGCGCAAGTGCCACAACATGATCTGGGACGCGTAGGCCAACGCTGGCTTGTCCCCCAGTAATAAAATCTTGCGCGAGATCTGTTCTCATTAAAATAAGGGTCATAGGACCGGGCCAATATTTACGTCCCAGCAAAATTGCATACTCTGGAATTTCATCGGCCCACTCAGAAATATCTGCCATTTCACTCACGTGCACTATCAGTGGGTGATCCGTGGGGCGGCCCTTTGCTTTATAAATTCTGGCAACTGCGGCGGCGTTTGTGGCATCGGCGCCCAGCCCATAGACAGTCTCAGTCGGTAGCGCGACCAGTGAACCAGCTTTTAGTTGCTGGGCAGCGCGCGTAATTGCATCTGCTGTGCACTCAGATACGAATTGCCCGCTGCTCATGAGTTCAATTATCCAGCCTTTTTGCGAGAAGATAACCACATGGCCGAGCGCATAAAAGTGATGCAGATTATCGCCCGCATGAATGTGGGTGGACCTGCCGTCATCGTGGCTGAGTTAATGCGAGGCCTTGATGCATCAAAGTTCGATCAAGTGCTTGTCACCGGCTATTGCGATGTCAATGAAGCAGATTACCTGGAAGAAGTAGCCACAGATATTAAGGCAACTCGGATTGCCGGCCTCGGAAGATCAATATCGCTAGTTACTGACCTAAGGGCATTTATTAGTCTGGTTGCAATGATTAAAAAACTACAACCTAATGTAATTCATACTCATACTGCGAAAGCTGGCGTCCTGGGCCGCCTTGCTTCGATTATCGCCGGACGCGGTGCAATCCGAATTCACACATTTCACGGCCACTTGTTACACGGGTATTTTTCTGGATGGAAAACCCAATTAGTTATTGCAATTGAGAAAGCGCTAGCTGGGCGCACTCATCACCTCATTGCCATTGGCACGGTTGTGAAGAACGACCTGCTAGCTGCCGGTATTGGCAAGCCAGCGCAATACAGCGTCTTCTTCCCAGGGCTTCCTGAGCCAAAGAGGTTCGAAAGGTCCGAACTACGTAAAGAGTTAGAACTTGATCCGGCAACTATTTACTGCACATTTGTCGGTCGACTCACACAGATCAAAAGACCTGACCGGTTAATCAATGTCGCAACCGAGATGGCAAATCAGAACGTGGCCGTCCACTTCTTGGTGGCCGGTGAAGGAGAGTTATTTGAAAGCTCTCGTGCGCGAGCAATTGCCAAGAAACTGCCGATTACATTCTTAGGGTGGCGCAAAGATATTGACCAACTATTTGCAGCCAGTGACATTGCAATTCTGACAAGTGATAATGAAGGAATTCCACTTACTCTAATTCAAGGAGCACAAGCTGGGTTACCCATTGTTGCTCCAGCTGTCGGCTCTATTTCAGATATCGTCGAAGATTCAAAGACAGGCTTTCTTACCGCCCCCACCGCAAGCGCCATGGCAGCACGGTTAAGACAATTGGTGGCTGATTCAGAGTTACGAAGTCAGCTGGGCGCCGCAGGCAGAGAGCGAGCACATACATACTTCTCATTAGAGCGAATGCTCCGAGATCACACAGGACTCTATAACGCACCCCACAAGAAGTAAGGGATAATAGCGTCATGACAACTCGTAGCCGTATCTCAACTCTTGCCGTGTTAACACTTACCATTGCAGCTTTGGTGGCTCCATCTGCCAATGCCGCCGCCACTCGATACATCACCATCAGCTCACAAGGCAGTGTCAAAGTTATCCCAGATGCAGTGCGAATCAACGCGACTTCTACAAATATTGCTGCGACTAGCAAAGAAGCTCTGGCTGCAACGGCGAAGACTTCTGCTGCGGTCCGCGCTGCTCTTACTTCGACCAAAATTGATAAGAAAGATATTGCCAGTACAAGTGTCTCGGTCTACCCAGAATACAAATACGATAACAACACCACTGTTCTCGTGGGATACCGCGCATCGCAATCATTCACAATTACTGTGCGAGCAGCAGCTACCGCCGGCGATGTCATTGATGCAATAGTTTCAGCTGGTGGCGATAGCCTTCAACTCAATGGCGCTACTCCTTTCGTTCTAGATAACACAAAAGCGGCAACGGCTGCTCGCACAGTTGCAGTCAAGAATGCTCGTGCAAAAGCAGCATCATATGCATCACTTCTCGGCGTAAAGCTTGGAAAAGTTAATTACCTTGTAGAAAACTCTGCACCAACTCCTTACGTTCCAGTGATGGCAGTTGCAAAAGCAGAATCAGATGCGACAGTCGTTGATCTTGGCGAACAAGATGTCACTGTCTCTGTCACAGTGCAGTGGTCACTGCTCTAAATCCCATATTTATAGGGCCTTTTTAATCGAGTTTGGTCGTGCACCCTTAAGCCGGTACGATTTGCGAGCCTCAAACGTCCCCATCGTCTAGGGGCCTAGGACATCGCCCTTTCACGGCGGTAACACGGGTTCGAATCCCGTTGGGGGCACGCAGTACCAGTTTTAAAGAAGTAAAGGCTTTAAGGTGACATAAGAGCCACTTATGTTTATCAATTACTTAAGGCCCGGTA
>NZ_JBBAMU010000002.1:0-71645 GCF_040402315.1 Candidatus Planktophila sp. | reverse complement strand
ACACCAGGAGCGATGTTCGCTGCAACAGTTCCGTCGCACTGTGAATCTGCCTTAATGAGCTTCACTTTTGTCTTTGGGTTGGTTGCGTTGTAAAGCGCAATTGCCCACTCTGCACCTGGATACTGATCCTGGCCGAGTTGTGCATCAGGGCCTGTTAGTGGGCCCATAAATGCAAGTGTTACTTCTGTCTTTGGTGCTGCGTTCGCTGGAGCTGTTGCAACTGCACCGAATGCAAGTGTTGCAGCAGCCGCTATTGCGAAGCCGCTTACGATCTTCTTATTCATGTATTGCCTTCCTGTTTCGTCTTTCATGTGTCCCGGGACAGGGAAGCGCTAAGAGTAATGCTCAACCTGCCCTTGAGACAAGACGGATTTGTGACTTTCTCCGCGTGCGTGATTACTTTTTGGTTACGAAAGTGCCAAAGGCACGACTATTTGTCCAGGGCGGCTTCTGGTGATATCACAGCCTGGGCCACCTCTTTCATACTGAGGCGCCGGTCCATCGCAGCCCTTTGAATCCAGGAAAATGCCTCTGGCTCTGAAAGATTCAGGGCCTTCATCAAGATTCCTTTAGCGCGATCGATAATTTTGCGTGTCTCTAGTCGCTCGTGCAGGTCGGCAACTTCAAGTGCCAACGACTGCATCTGCGTGTGGCGACTAATGGCAATTTCGATAGCCGGAACAAGATCACCGATAGTAAATGGTTTAACCACATATGCCATTACTCCAGCATCACGTGCACGGTCAATGAGTTCACGCTGGCTAAATGCGGTCAGCATTAATACTGGAGCAGTTGCAATGATCTTTTCTGCCGCAGAAATGCCATCAAGCACCGGCATCTTCACATCAAGAATTGCCAGATCTGGTTGGTGTTCTAGCGCTAACGAAATTGCTTCTTCACCGTTAGTGGCCTGGGCAATTACTTCGTAACCCGCCTCTTGCAACATTTCCACGAGGTCCATGCGAATAAGAGCTTCATCTTCGGCAACTAGAATTCTTACAGCCTTCTTCGCGCTCGTTTCATTGCTCATGTGCCTCGAGTCGGATTCGAACCGACACTATGCAGTGTTTGAGACTGCCCTCTCTACCGTTGGAGTACCGAGGCGTGAGCCCATATCGTATTAGAAGTCGGCAGATAGGTGAAACGGTAAGCGTTGTGGATTAACGATACGCAGGAACAACGCCGTTCACAGCATCACCCACAATGTGTACTCGCATCGCATTCGTTGAACCAGGTATTCCTGGAGGAGATCCAGCGACAATCACCACAGGCTCGCCTATTTCAGCACGCTCTCCATCGATAAGGATTTTATCAGCTTGTAAAACCATCTCATCGGTGTGCTTGACCATCGAAATCATCAATGACTCAACGCCCCACGTCAGTGCCAGCCGGTTATAGGTACCGACATCAGGAGTAATTGCAATGATAGGAATTGATGAACGAAGTCGTGAAATACGACGAGCTGAGTCACCAGATTGAGTAAATGTCACCAGGAACTTGGCACCCAGAATTTCCCCTACTTCGGCCGCCGCCTTTGTGATTGCGCCACCTTTAGTCCGTGGATTTTTTGTTAATGGACGGATCCGGTCAAGCCCAAGCTCTTCGGTGCGTTCAATAATGCGAGCCATTGTCTGCACCGCTTGAATGGCGAATTCACCCACGGCTGTCTCTCCTGAAAGCATGAGTGCATCTGCGCCATCTAGCACCGCATTCGCGCAGTCTGTTGCCTCCGCGCGCGTGGGAGAAGAGTTACTCATCATGGAATCAAGCATCTGTGTTGCAACTATGACCGGTTTTGCTGCATCGCGAGAGAGTTCCACGCACCGTTTCTGCACCATCGGAACATCTTCAATTGGCAGCTCAACACCGAGGTCGCCACGAGCAACCATGATGCCATCAAAGGCGGCAATAATTTCTTCCAGGTTTGCTACTGCTTGCGGTTTTTCAATCTTTGCAATCACCGGAACTCTAATTCCAACCTCATCCATGATGGCGTGAACAACTCTCACATCTGCTGCATTACGAACGAAAGAGAGAGCGATAAAGTCCGCTCCAGCACGTAACCCCCAGCGGAGATCATCTTTATCTTTTTCAGACATGGCAGGCACTGAAACAGCAACGCCAGGTAGGTTAATTCCTTTATTGTTACTGACAAATCCGGGTTGGATACATTTTGTAATGACATCGTTGCCCTTGACTTCCAATACTTCAACGGTAACTCTTCCATCATCGATAAGAATGCGATCGCCAGCTTTGCAATCTCCTGGCAGCCCCTTGTAAGAAGTACCGACGCGCTCTTTTGTGCCAGCAACTTCATCGGTGGTGATGGTGAAGATATCCCCACGTGATAGCTCGTGTGGTCCATTTTCAAATCGGGCTAAACGAATCTTTGGTCCTTGCAAATCAACCAGAATTGCGACAGCTTTTCCTGCCTCTTTTGCAGCCGCACGCACTCGGTCTAGGCGCCCTTGGTGCTCTTCATAGGAGCCATGGGAAAGATTTAGACGAGCCATATTCATGCCAGCTGCAATGATCTCCTTTACTTTCTCTGGAGACTCAACTGCTGGACCTAAGGTGCAAACTATTTTTGCGCGACGCATGTGATAACCCTATCTAGGCTAGTGGTGAAGATACGGCGTCGCTGACGTGAACTTCCGGTGTAATGGCTAATAAGCCACTGGGTTAAACCTGATTTAAACCATTAGCGAACGAGTAGTGGGCTCGATAGGTGAAGGTAATTGTGTCTCCCCCACCAGGTATCGATCTACAGCTGCAGCAGCTGCGCGACCTTCGGCTATCGCCCAGACAATCAGTGATTGTCCGCGTCCGGCATCGCCGGCAACGAAGATTCCTTCTTTGGTTGATTGGAAATTCTCATCGCGGGAAATATTGCCACGATCATCTTGACCGACTTCAAGTTGTCCGATGATGGCTGACTTTTCTGGTCCGGTGAATCCCATGGCAAGGAATACGAAGTCAGCTGGAATTTCTCGCTCACTTCCTGAAACTGGTTCAAACTTTCCATTTTCAAACTTTGTATCAACAAGCTTTAAGGCCTTGAGATTTCCATTTCCATCGCCAATAAATTCTTGTGTGCTCACTGAGAAGACTCGGTTATCGAGTTCTTCATGGGCACTTGATACGCGATAGATCATTGGATAGGTCGGCCATGGTTGCGATGATGGACGTTCATCTGTTGGCCGCGGCATAATTTCAATTTGAGTAATGCTGGCTGCGCCTTGGCGAATCGAAGTTCCGAGGCAATCCGCGCCGGTATCTCCACCGCCAAGAATGACCACATGTTTTCCAGCTACGTTAATTGGTGACTCTTCGATTTCTCCCAGAGCTTGCTTATTACCCCAAGGAAGAAATTCCATCGCTTGATAGACACCCTTATTTTCCCGTCCAGGAATTGAAAGATCACGCCACTGGGTAGCACCGATTGCAAGAACGATTGCATCGTAGGTACTGCGAAGTTGGGCACCGGTGAGATCCACGCCGATATCAACACCTGGGCGGAATCGAGTTCCCTCTTGCTCCATTTGCGCAAGGCGACGATCAACGATGTGCTTCTCCATCTTAAATTCTGGAATTCCGTAACGAAGAAGTCCGCCAATTTTATCTGCTCGCTCATAGACAGCAACTGTGTGTCCAGCACGAGTAAGTTGTTGCGCCGCAGCTAACCCGGCTGGGCCAGAACCAATAACAGCAACAGTCTTTCCGGTCAAGCGCTCAGGTGCTAACGGCTTCACATTGTTATCATCAAAGGCTTCTTCAATAGTACGAAGTTCAATCTGCTTAATGGTGACAGCATCGCGGTTAATTCCGACAACACATGCAGTCTCACATGGCGCAGGACATAGACGGCCCGTGAACTCAGGGAAATTATTGGTAACGTGCAGACGATCAATAGCTTCAACTTTATCGCCACGAAAAATGAGGTCATTCCACTCTGGAATCAGGTTTCCTAGCGGGCAGCCAGAGTGGCAGAAGGGAATTCCGCAATCCATGCAACGACCTGCCTGCTTTTGCAGATGCTCCATCGATTGTGGTTCATAGACCTCGCGCCAATCTTGAATACGAACATCAACCGGACGTCGCTTCGGAGTCTCGCGCGGAGTCGTCATAAATCCTTTTGGATCAACCATTAGCGGCAACCTCCATTACATACTCATCAACTGGTAAGCCTTCCCGGTTTGCCTTCTCAATCGCTGCTAGCACGCGAGCATAATCACGAGGCATAATCAGTGAGAAGCGCGCGACTTCTGCATCCCAATCCTTAAGAATTGATTCCACAATTTCAGATCCTGTTTCAACATGGAAAGACGATAGTAAGGCGCGAAGGGTTTCGCGCTGATCTGCCGGCACCGCTAAGACATCGACCATCTCAGTATTAACGATTGCGGTATCAAGATCTAGTACGAAGGCGCGTCCGCCAGACATACCTGCGGCAATATTGCGTCCAGTTTTCCCAAGAATAACCGCTGTTCCACCAGTCATGTATTCAAGTGCGTGATCGCCCACGCCCTCAACGATTGCAGTGGCGCCAGAGTTTCGCACGCAGAATCTTTCACCGGCAAGACCGCGGATGTAAATATCTCCCGATGTTGCCCCGTAACCGATGACGTTTCCTGAAATAACGTTGTTCTCAGATTTAAACCTGGCTTTCTCATCAGGGCGCACGATTACTCGGCCACCTGAAATCCCCTTGCCCACATAATCATTGGCATCTCCATACATACGAATGGTCAGACCCTGTGGAATAAATGCACCCAGTGATTGACCAGCAGAGCCGTGCAGCGTTACATCGATAGTTCCGGCAGGAAGTCCTTCGGCACCGTAACGACGTGTGATCTCTGCGCCCAACATTGTTCCAACCGTGCGGTTCACATTTCGCACCGGAACATCGATGCGCACAGATTCTTTCGACTCAAGTGCTGCCTTTGATAGCTCGATGAGCTTGTTATCAAGTGCTGCCGCTAATCCGTGATCTTGCTTTGTGGTGTTGTGAAGAGGTGAATCAACATCAGGGCGCATCAGAAGTGGCGAAAGATCCAAGCCACTGGCCTTCCAGTGATCTATCGCGGCGCGGGTATCGAGGTTTTCCACATGGCCAATTGCCTCTAGCAAAGTCTTGTAGCCAAGGGATGCCAGAATTTCACGAACTTCCTCAGCGATATATTCAAAGAAGGTCTCAACAAACTCAGGCTTGCCAGTGAACTTCTTACGAAGCTCTGGGTTCTGGGTAGCGATGCCGACCGGACATGTATCTAGATGGCATACCCGCATCATGATGCAACCAGAGACAACCAATGGCGCAGTCGCAAAACCGAATTCTTCTGCGCCCAAAAGCGCTGCAATTACTACATCGCGACCAGTCTTCATCTGCCCATCTGCCTGCACAACGATGCGATCACGCAAGTTGTTAAGTAGTAGCGTCTGTTGGGTTTCGGCAAGGCCTAACTCCCACGGAGCACCAGCATGCTTTAGCGAAGTAAGAGGAGATGCACCTGTTCCGCCATCGTGGCCAGAGATCAGAACAACATCAGCATGTGCTTTGGAGACACCAGCAGCAACCGTTCCCACACCAACTTCAGCCACCAATTTCACGTGCACACGTGCATCCTTATTCGCATTCTTTAAATCGTGAATAAGTTGCGCTAAATCTTCAATCGAATAAATATCGTGATGTGGCGGTGGGGAAATGAGCCCCACACCCGGAGTTGAGAAACGAGCTTGCGCAATCCAGGGGTAGACCTTAAATCCAGGAAGTTGTCCACCTTCGCCAGGCTTGGCTCCCTGTGCCACCTTGATCTGAATATCTGTGGCGTTCATCAGGTAATTACTTGTCACACCAAAACGACCGGAAGCAACTTGCTTGATGGCACTGTTCTTAGAATCACCGTTAGCCATGGGAAGGAAGCGAGAAGCATCTTCACCGCCTTCACCTGTATTTGATTTACCACCGATGCGGTTCATGGCAATTGCCAGCGTCTCATGGACTTCTTGTGAGACAGAGCCATAGGACATTGCACCAGTTGAGAATCGCTTCACAATTTCAGAAATTGGCTCGACTTCATCAATAGAGATGGCGGCGCGCTGTGAGGTGTTAAATGCAAAGAGGCCACGAAGGGTCATAAGGGTCTTGCTTTGATCATTGACCTGGTCGGTATAGCGCTTGAAGATGTCATAGCGCTTATTGCGAGTGGCGTGCTGCAGGGCAAATACCGTCTCTGGATTAAATAAGTGTGGCTCACCATCGCGGCGCCACTGGTATTCCCCGCCAACAGCCAAGCGCTTGGCGCCCGGAATCTCTCCGCCTACCGGGTATGCCAGGTGATGACGTCTGATCGTCTCTTGCGCAATGACATCCAGGCTCACTCCACCCAAGCGAGAAGTTGTTCCGACAAAGTATTCATCGACAAGCTCTTGCCCCAGACCAATAGCTTCAAAGACCTGAGCTCCGGTATAGGAAGCAATGGTTGAGATACCCATCTTGGACATTACTTTAAGAACGCCCTTACCGAGTGCCTTAATGACATTGGCAACTGCCTTTTCCGGTGTAATGCCGGTGATAACTCCTTGTGTCACTAAATCTTCGGCAGTCTCCATCACTAGATATGGATTTACTGCAGCTGCGCCATAACCAATAAGAAGTGCAACGTGGTGAACTTCTCGGACATCTCCTGCTTCGACAACGAGACCGACCTTGGTACGAGTCTTCTCGCGAATGAGGTGATGGTGCACGGCGGCGGTAAGCAGCAGTGAAGGAATTGGGCAATCTTCGGCATCGCCATCACGATCTGAGAGAACAATGATGTGTGCGCCATTAGCAATGGCCTGTGAAACTTCCTTCTTAATCTCTTCCAAACGAGTCTGCAGGGTGTTTCCGTCACCTGTTACTGGGAAGAGGCCACGGACAACGTGAGACTCAAGTTCAGGATAGTTATCATCAGCGTTGACGTGAATAATCTTCGCTAATTCATCGTTATTAATTACCGGGAAGGCGATTGCAATTTGGCGGCATGACTCAGGGCCAGGATCGAGCAGATTGTGCTCTGGACCAATAGAGCCACCCAAGCTTGTTACTAACTCCTCACGGATTGCATCGAGTGGAGGATTAGTTACTTGGGCAAAGAGTTGCGAGAAGTAATCAAAGAGTAATCGCGGCTTAGCTGAAAGGGCGGCGATTGGCGTATCAGTTCCCATGGAACCAAGTGCTTCTCCCCCGCCTTTAGCCATCGGAGTGACGATGATTTTAATTTCTTCTTCTGTATATCCAAATGCTTTTTGGCGACGAAGCACAGACTTATGCGGATAGACAATATGTTCGCGCGCCGGAAGATCTGAAAGTCTGATCATTCCATCGGCTAACCAGCTGCCATATGGGGCCGCATCTGCCAATGAATCTTTAATCTCATCATCTTCGATAATGCGGCCAGCTTCGATATCTACAAGGAACATCTTTCCTGGTTGCAAGCGACCCTTACGGACAATCTTCTCCGCTGGAATATCAAGAACGCCTACTTCAGATGCCAGAACTACGAGACCGTCATCTGTTACCCAGAAACGAGATGGGCGAAGTCCATTGCGATCGAGAACTGCGCCAACTTGGTGGCCGTCAGTAAAGGTTACGCAGGCTGGTCCATCCCATGGCTCCATCAGTGATGAATGAAAAGCATAGAAGTCGCGACGCTTCTGGGACATGGTCGCATGGTTCTCCCAGGCTTCTGGAATCATCATCAGAACTGCATGTGGCAGTGATCGACCGCCGAGATAGAGAAGCTCTAGTACTTCATCAAATGAGGCTGAGTCAGAACCTGACATTTCAACGATAGGAAATAGTCGGGTTAGGTCTTTGCCCAAAACATCACTTTCAAGAAGTGATTCGCGAGCTCGCATCCAATTTCGATTGCCCTTTACTGTGTTGATTTCGCCGTTGTGGGCAATGAATCGATAAGGGTGGGCAAGTGGCCATGATGGGAAGGTGTTGGTAGAAAAACGTGAGTGAACCAAAGCCAGTGGAGAAACAACTCGACTATCACTGAGGTCTGGGAAGAATTCTTCCAGTTGCCCTGTTGTAAGCATGCCCTTGTAAACAATTGTCTGTGACGACAATGAAGGAAAATAGAGGTCAAGTGCGTGCTCAGCACGCTTGCGAAGTGCGAATGTCAAACGGTCAAGAGCGATTCCTGATTCGCTCTTTTTGCCGGAAACGAAGAGCTGCTCGAAGCGCGGCATGACAGACAGGGCGGTCTTTCCTAGGGAAGAAGAATTAATTGGTAGCTCGCGCCAACCCAGGACGGTCAGACCTTCTTCATCTGCAAGTGTGGCAATCTGAGCGCGAACATCGGCGCCTTGTGCGATAAATGCGATGCCAGTTGCATACGATCCTTCGGAAGGTAGCGTAAATGAAACTTCAGCACGATAAAAAGCGTCAGGGACTCGAATCAGAATTCCGGCACCGTCGCCACTATCGGGCTCTGCACCAGATGCGCCACGGTGTTCTAGATTGCGAAGTGCGGTGAGAGCTTTCGCAACAATGTCATGTGTAGCAATTTTATTAAGGGTGGCAACCATCGCGACGCCGCATGCATCGTGTTCTTGTGCAGGATCGTAGAGACCCTGTGCGACAGGATAATTCGATGAAAGTGCCATGCGCTGATGCCCCTCTATTTCTCGCTAACTCAGGGACATCATTGGCCCGACTATCTAACAATCCACTAAGCCAAGGGTAGCAAGGGGGTGCTTTAGATGCCACTCAAATTTAAGAGGTGACCAATCCCAGCGGTGATAGCCATACCCAAGACGCCTCCCGCAATAACTCGCAGTGTGGGGGTCAATATCCGTGCCCCGGCTGTGCGCGCGCTCACAACTCCAGTAATTACCAGACCCACGATGGTGAATCCAACAATGCTCGATGCGGCTGCTCCAGTCGTCGGTGCGAATGCTCCGGCAAATGGAATTAGCCCGCCGAGCGTAAAGGCGATTGCCGATGCCACCGCTGCTTGAACTGGACGAGCCTTTGTATGCGGATGCTGCCCTAGCTCATCGCGTAGATGCGCTTCTAATGGATTGCGCTCATGCATTGCATGAGCAACCTGCACCGCAAGTTCACGAGTAAGTCCTCGCTCGATATAGATATGTACAAGTTCTTCAAACTCGCCTTCCGGATCAATTGCTAGATGCTCAGTCTCAAGGAGTCTGTCTGATTCTTCAATATCATTTTGTGATCTAACCGAGACATATTCACCAACAGCCATCGACATCGCTCCAGCTGCAATTCCCGCAGCGCCGGCCGTGATAAGAAAACTTTGCTCACCAGCGCGAGCAGCTGCCACACCAATCATAAGCGAGGCAGTTGAAACTAAACCATCGTTTGCACCAAGGACGGCAGCACGCAACCAACCGGCACGGTGGGCGCGGTGGTGCAGATTACGCTGGAATACATCCTCGAGAGCCATATCCGAATCCTACCTTGAAGCCCGAAAAAACTTGAGACAAGCTGCGCCTGCGCCAAGAAATAACAATCCGGCAACGTATTGATTCAGGCGAAGTCCCGCCAACGACTGCGCCGAATCAATCCGCAATCCTTCGATGAAGAAACGCCCAAAGCAGTAAAGAGTTATATAGAGAAGAAAGATTGATCCTGGGACTAGTCGCTTTCGCAGAGCGAGTAGTACCACAGCAATGAGTAAGCACCAGATTGACTCGTATAGAAATGTCGGGTGAAAGGTTTCAAAGTTTTCATATCCGGCCGGGCGTGATTGACCCGGGATGGAAAGTGCCCACGGAGCATCGAGTGGGCGACCAAATAACTCGGCATTAAACCAATTTCCTAAGCGACCTATCGCTTGCGCGATTGCAATGCCCGGTGCCAGTGCATCTAAAAAATAGGCAAATGCTGGTAAACCGCGTGTGGAAGCTAATCTCCGATAAGAGAGATAAGCAGCGCATGCCCCAAGTGCAATCGCGCCCCAAATACCAAGGCCGCCATTCCATATCTTCAGAGCATCTATCAATCGACCATTCGTGCCAAAGTAATTCTCGGGTGATGTAACCACGTGATAAAGGCGCCCGCCAATGACGCCAGCAGGGATTGCAAATACCGCAACATCTGCAACGACTCCCGCTGCTTGGGGGAAGGAGGTGAGAAACCTGCGATTGCCTAACCAAATGGCGAGTGCAACCCCAGCAATAATGCAGAGAGCATAGAAGTGAATAGTGAGTGGACCGATTTCGAACGCCGAAATAGTTGGCGTTGGAATTGCGCTACGCAAAAATTATCCTCACTCTACAACAGCAGTTTTTGAGAAACCCAGCACCTAGTAGGACTCTACTCAAGGTCAATCTTGAGACTAGGCCACACCACAACCTAAACTCTCTCATCGTCCCTCACGGACTCCTTGTGCTAGTTGCTCTGTCAGTTCGCGCACAGCAATTAAACCACTGGCTTCATCTTTTGCTTCCAGGAGTTTGTTGATAAAGGCTGACCCAACTATTACGCCATCGGCATATGCAGCCACGCCCTTAGCTTGTTCACGCGTTGAAACTCCGAGCCCCACCGCCACCGCCGTGTCCGTACTCTTTCGAATTCGGGCAACTAGATCTGGAGCACCGGATGAAACAGTTGTGCGTGTTCCTGTCACGCCCATGAGTGATGCGGCATAGACGAATCCGCTGCAATGACTGGTAACACTTGCCAACCGTGAATCTTTTGTACTTGGCGCAACAACGTAGATCGAATTAATTTCACTTCGCGCTACAGCGGCTGTCCAAGCTGCTGATTCTTCAATAGTTAAATCGGGGGTTATAACTCCAGAGCCACCATTATCTACAATTGATTGGGCGAATTTATCAGCACCATATTTTTCAATCGGGTTCCAATAGGTCATAACAACTGCCGGCACACCTAAATCTGTGGCGTATTTCAGCGCTTCAAAAACTTCTTTGGCACCGGTGCCTTGCGATAGCGCCTGGTCGGCAGCTGCTTGAATAGTTGGGCCATCCATCACTGGATCGCTATAGGGAAAACCGATTTCAATTGCATCAACGCCACCATCGACGAAGGCTTGAATAACTTTCTTACATCCTTCTTGTGTCGGATAACCTGCCGGAATATAGGCGATCAGAGCTGCGCGATTCTCACTCCGAACTGTGGTGAAAAGGGTTTCTAGCGGTGTGCTCATTTAGAGAGGAATTCCAAAATACTGCGCCGCAGTTTGTACATCTTTATCTCCACGACCAGAGAGATTAATCAGAATAATTGCATCGGGCCCAAGTTCCTTACCCACCTGCATTGCACCAGCCAAGGCATGCGCTGTTTCAATCGCAGGGATGATTCCCTCAGTTCTAGATAAGATCGAAAAAGCTTCCATCGCTTGGTCATCAGTGATAGCTCGGTATTCCGCTCTACCTATGTCATGGAGATAGGCATGCTCTGGGCCGACACCTGGATAATCAAGACCTGCCGAGATGGAGTGAGATTCAATTGTCTGTCCATTGGCATCTTGTAATACATAAGTTCGATTTCCGTGGAGCACGCCAGGTGATCCCCCGGTAATGGTTGCTGCATGGCGACCAGTTTCAACGCCATCTCCTGCTGCCTCGAGTCCAATCAGTCGAACAGATTCATCGGAAATAAAGCGATGGAAAATTCCGATTGCATTAGATCCGCCACCCACGCATGCCATCACAGCATCAGGCAATCTTCCGGTCAGTGCTAGCACTTGTTCGCGAGATTCTTCACCAATAATTTTATGGAAATCACGGACCATCGATGGGAATGGATGCGGTCCTGCAACTGTGCCGAGCATGTAATGCGTTGTCTCAACATTGGTCACCCAATCGCGCATCGCTTCATTAATTGCATCTTTAAGTGTGCGTGAACCCGACGTCACTGGAATAACTTCGGCGCCGAGTAACTTCATGCGCGCCACATTCAGTGATTGACGTCTTGTATCTTCTTCGCCCATATAGACAACACAATCAAGACCCATCAAAGCGGCGGCAGTTGCTGAAGCAACTCCATGTTGGCCAGCACCGGTCTCAGCAATAATGCGCTTCTTGCCCATGCGTTTTGTCAGAAGTGCTTGACCTAAAACGTTATTGATCTTGTGACTTCCGGTGTGATTGAGATCTTCTCGCTTAAGCAGAATTCGCGCTCCACCTGCATGCTCAGCGAATCTTTTCGCCTCTGTAATGATGCTGGGACGACCGGTGTAAGTGCGATGTAGCTCTGCTAATTCAGCGATAAAGGTGGGATCGGTTTGGGCAAAAATTCTTGCCGCATCTAACTCTTCCAGTGCACCGATAAGTGCTTCGGGAACGAATCGACCACCGTAAGGACCAAAATGTCCGGCTATTTCGGCTAGCGCATTCTCGGCAGTCGTCGTCATAAGTCCAAGACTACCGGCGACCCAGCAACTCCTGCATCGCAGAAATCGGATCCCCAGACTTAACCAGCGCTTCGCCGACCAAAATCACAGATGCCCCGGCCCCTTGGGCGCTCTGTACATCACTTCGGCTCGAGATTCCAGACTCGGCCACTCGGATAATCTCATCGGGAATCTGCGGGATGAGATCGGCAAATGCCCGGGTATCGACATCGAGTGTCTTTAAGTTGCGAGAGTTGATGCCAATCATGCGGGGTGAAATCTCCATCGCACTTTCAAGCTCTTGCGCAGTGTGGACTTCAATCAGTGAAGCCATGCCAAGTTCGCAGGAGAGATCATAGAAATCTTTGAGCTGAGAACGAGAAAGAGCAGCAACGATGAGCAGAACAATATCGGCAGCATGTGCCCGTGCTTCTAGGAACTGATACTCATCAACCATAAAGTCTTTACGAAGCACCGGAATTGTTACCCGAGCTCGCACCGCATCCAGATCTTCCAGTGAGCCAGCAAAGCGACGACGCTCGGTGAGAACACTGACCGCAGCTGCACCCGCTTCTTGATATTGCTCGGCTAACGCAGCCGGATCTGTAATAGGTGCAAGTGCACCCTTACTAGGAGAAGATCTCTTTACTTCTGCAATCACATTCATCTCAGATTGTGAAAGGAATGCATATGCATCTAGTGGTTGTGCCGCATTCTCCATCGCTTCATGTATCTGCGATAGCGGCAGTCGACGTGCTGCCAGATCTTCACGGACTCCTTCAATAATGGAATCGAGCACGCTCATTTGTCCTCCTCTGTGGGATCAATTCCCTTATCCAGTGAGCCCCATTGCGTAAGAGTGCGTGGAGCTCGCTCATATCTATTAGAAATTCGAAATTTACGACTAATTATGAGGGCAAGAGTTGCTACACATACGAGTGAAATAAATATTTTGAGCATATTTATCTCTTTAGCTCATTAGCAGCTGAGATAGCGCCCAAGACGGCCGCTGCCTTGTTAAGCGTCTCATCATTTTCGGCAGTGGGATCAGAATCAGCAACGATGCCGGCACCTGCCTGCACATAGGCGATTCCGTTATGCACCAGCGCCGTGCGAATAGCGATACAGGTATCAATATTGCCGGTGAAATCAAAGTATCCGATTGCCCCGCCATAAAGAGCGCGGCGTGTGGGTTCAAGGGATTCAATGATCTCCATCGCTCGCGGCTTTGGCGCTCCGGAAAGTGTTCCGGCCGGAAAGACGGAGAAGAGAGCATCAATCGGTGATTTATCACTTGCGAGTTCGCCCACGACAGTAGAAACAATGTGCATCACATGTGAGTACCGCTCGATATGCATAAAGTCAATGACTTCAACTGATCCAGGTGCACAGATTCGACCTAAATCATTGCGGCCCAAATCTACCAACATCAAATGTTCCGCCCGCTCTTTAGGATCTGCCAGTAACTCTTCGCCTAAGCGCACATCCTCTTCAATTGAGTCAGAGCGTTTGCGAGTTCCAGCGATGGGATGGACCATAACTTGTTGGCCGGTGACCTTCACCAGTGCTTCCGGACTTGAACCAACTACGTCATACCCATCTTCAAATCTGAAGAGATACATATACGGACTGGGGTTATTGAGGCGCAGCATGCGATAGATATCTAAGGCATCTGCTGAAGTTGGCATGGAAAATCTCTGCGAGAGAACTATTTGGAAAGCTTCACCTGCTCGAATTTCCTCCTTCGCAATCTCAACCTTGCTTTTGAAATCCTGCTCGCTCATATTGCGATCAAATAGGGGTTTAGCAAAGGAGGGAAGAGCCGATACATCGCCAGCGATGGGACCAAGTAACTCCTGTTGCATCCGATCTAAGCGAGAGACTGCATCAAGATAAGAATCATCTACTCGTTCACCTGAGCCATCCCAGTTGATTGCATTTGCAATCAAGATGATGGTGCCATCTGAGTGATCCATGACAACCAGATCACTTGTGAGCATGAAGGAGATTTCCGGAAGTTCAATATCTCTCGCAGAACTTGTCGGCAACTTCTCTAATCTTCGCACCGCGTCATAGCCCATATAGCCAACAAGTCCCCCGGTCAGAGTTGGCAGGCCATCAATTTTCGGTGACTTTAAATGTGCAACGCTCTGACGTAGCGCTGTCAGTGGATCGACTCCAGTGGGAACTCCTACTGGGGGTTTTCCAATCCAGAGCGCTTGCCCATCTTTTTCGGTCAACGTGGTCTGACTTTTCACACCGATAAATGAATATCGCGACCAGACTCCTCCGTGTTCAGCCGACTCCAGCAGAAAAGTACCGGGCTTATTTTGAGCTAACTTCTTATAGATATTAAGTGGGGTTTCGCCATCAGCAAGAAGTTTTCGATAAACCGGAATGACATTGTGAGACTGTGCATGATTGCGAAATTCTTCAATCTTCATGTGATGCGGCCAATGCTTGGTGAAAACAAGTGCGGTCTCCTGTATGACAGGCGGCGCCCACTTGGTCAACGGTAATCAGAAGTGCATCGCCGTCACAATCAAGTGCCACCGAATGCACCATCTGGGTATGACCCGATGTTTCACCTTTAACCCAAATCTCATTGCGACTTCGGGAAAAGTAGGTTGCCTTACCGGTTGCAAGAGTCAGCGCAAGTGCGTCGGTATTCATATAGGCAAGCATGAGAACTTCTCGGGTATTAACATCTTGGGCAATCGCAGGAATCAAAGTTGTTGGGTCCTTCAAGAGCGCGAGTATTTCAGGGGAAAGTTCAGCTCTCATGTGCTTATTCTGCCTTACGCGCTCTGGGTATTGCGCACCGAATAATTGTGAGCATTCAGATATTTCTTTACATCCCCGATGCGATGCACCCCAAAGTGAAAGACGCTAGCTGCAAGTAGGGCGTCAGCGCCGGCATCTAGAGCGGCGCTGAAGTCGTCAAGAGAACCTGCCCCTCCGCTTGCAATTAGGGGAACCTTTGCCACGGCTCGAACCGCCTTGATCATTCCGATGTCATATCCGGCGCGAGTTCCATCGGCATCCATTGAGTTGAGCAATATTTCGCCAACTCCTAGTGCACATGCTTTTTCGACCCAGGTAAGTGCATCGATGCCAGCACTCTGGCGGCCGCCGTGAGTTGTTACTTCAAAACCAGATTCGGTTCGTGCCCGGCGGGCATCGATAGAGATCACAAGGACTTGCGAACCAAAACGATCTGCGATTTCAGAGATGAGTTCCGGTCTGGCAATGGCTGCAGTATTGATACTGACTTTATCCGCACCTGCACGTAGTAATCGGTCCACATCTTGCACCGTGCGAATACCGCCACCCACAGTCAGTGGGATAAAAACTTGTTCCGCAGTTCGGCGCACCACATCAAGCGTTGTTTCGCGTCCGGCAACACTTGCCGAGATATCTAAGAAGGTAAGTTCATCAGCGCCCTCTTTGTTATAGAGCGCAGCCATCTCAACCGGATCACCAGCATCAACGAGATCTGTGAAATTAACTCCCTTCATCACTCGGCCATCAGTGACATCAAGGCACGGAATGATTCGCACGGAAAGACTCATAATCGTGTCTGCTCGAGTGCTTGTTCCAGCGTGAAGGCACCGGCGTAAAGCGCCTTTCCAACAATCGCACCTTCCACGCCGAATGAGTTCAGCGCTGAAAGTGCAGCAATATCTGCCAAAGATGAAATCCCGCCAGATGCAACTACTGGCTTTGAAGTAACTGCGCATACCTCTTTTAGTAACCCAATATTCGGTCCTTGCAGAGTTCCATCTTTTGTCACATCAGTGACCACATAGCGCGCACATCCATCACGCTCTAAGCGTTCAATAGTTTCAAAGAGATCTCCACCTTCTTTAGTCCATCCACGTGCGGCAAGCACATGGCCGCGCACATCAAGGCCCACCGCAATCCGGTCACCGTGTTCAGCAATAACACGAGCAGTCCATTCCGGATTTTCTAACGCTGCGGTTCCAAGATTGACGCGAGTACATCCAGTTGCAAGTGCTCGCGCAAGTGATTCATCGTCACGAATTCCACCGGATAGCTCCACCTTGATATCGAGTCTGCCAACAACTTCTGCTAACTGTGCACTGTTCTCACCGATTCCGAAGGCGGCATCGAGATCTACCAGGTGTAACCATTCAGCACCTGCTGCTTGAAATTCAAGAGCGACTTCCAATGGATTTCCGTATGCAGTCTCAGCGCTGAGTTCACCTTGGACAAGTCTGACGGCGCGACCATCTTTGACATCCACTGCTGGAAGTAGTTCTAAATAACTCATAGCGTCTGCGCCCAATTCTTAATCAAATGTAACCCGGCATCGGAAGACTTTTCTGGGTGAAATTGGGTAGCGCTCAGTGCGCCATCTTCAATAGCGGCGATGAAATCTTCACCATGATGGGCAAGGGTAGGCATAGCTCCCACCGATTCTTTTGCTGCATATGAGTGCACGAAATAAAACGATTGATCTTCAACGCCAGCAAAGAGCGTGCTGCCTGCAGCAGGGCGGACGGTATTCCATCCCATATGCGGCAATATCGGCGCGTTAAGTTTCTCAACAGTGGCGCCCCACATTCCAACTCCCGCATGCTCGCCATGTTCAATGCCGCGCGCAAAGAGGATTTGCATACCAACACAAATTCCAAGAGTTGGACGCTTTGCCGCAAAACGTTCGCGCACAATCTGATCTCCGCGCACCTTTAGAAGTCCTTGCATGCATGCGGCAAATGCACCCACACCAGGAACTACTAAGCCTTCGGCATTGAGGGCAGTCTCGTAATCAGAGGTGATGAGAACCTCTTTGCCGGATGTTTCAAAGGCGCGTTGTGCCGACCGAAGATTTCCAGAGCCGTAATCGAGAATTGCAATCACGAAGCTAGAGAGATCCTTTTGTTGAAGGAATCCCTGCAACTCGTGGATCAATGGCAACGGCATCGCGCAGCGCACGTGCCACCGCTTTAAATTGCGCTTCGAAAACGTGGTGGGCGTTGCGCCCTTCAAGAACTCTTACATGCAGTGCAATTCGAGCCTCTGCAACGATGGATTCCCAAATGTGCTTACCCAGAGTTGTATCGAATGTGCCAATTAGTTCAACAATTTCTGGTTGACGGTGCACTAAATATGGTCGGCCTGATAGATCTACAGCAGCCTGAACCAGAACCTCATCGAGTGGAACCATCGCATCACCAAAACGTCGGATGCCAGCTTTATCACCTAGCGCCTCGCGTAGCGCCTGACCAAAAGCAAGAGAGGTATCTTCCACAGTGTGGTGTGAATCAACATCGACATCACCTGTTGTCTTCACGGTGAGATTAAATCCAGAATGTTTTCCGAGCTGTGAGAGCATGTGATCGAAGAAGGGAACGCCGGTATCTACTGAGATCTCACCGGTGCCATCGAGGTTGAGTTCAAC
The DNA here is from genome assembly GCF_040402315.1 of Candidatus Planktophila sp. Lineage (GTDB taxonomy): Bacteria > Actinomycetota > Actinomycetes > Nanopelagicales > Nanopelagicaceae > Planktophila. The sequence goes on along the minus strand of NZ_JBBAMU010000002.1, from coordinate 53,843 downwards.
AAGAACACTCGATTCTTTCGTAGTGCGTTCAACGCGTGCTGTTCTCATATTTCTACTCCTAGACATGCCGATAGTGAATCGATAAATTTCTTATTCTCGGCCACATTGCCAATGGTGACTCTTAGGTAGCCCAATAATCCCACATCTCTAATGAGAACTCCTCGATCAAGCAGTGCCTGCCAGAGTTCAGGCGATGACTGCTCAAAACCTGTGAAGAGTAGGAAGTTGGCGCTGCTTGGAAGAACGGTGAGGCCTAATTCTTCTAACTCCTGCGCCATCTGATTTCGCGCGCTGCGAAGCTGATCCACTGTCGCCAAGAGCTCTGTGCTGAAATCGAGAGCAACCTCGGCGGCGGCTTGGGTGAGAGCGCTTAGGTGATAGGGCAAGCGCACTAAAAACATGGCATCGATCACCGATGGGTGGGCCACTAGATATCCCACGCGCGCTCCGGCAAATGAGAAAGCCTTGCTCATTGTGCGAATGATCACTACGTGTGGATATTTCTCAATCAGAGTTATGGCAGATGCCTCATCAGAGAACTCTGCATACGCTTCATCAACAACAAGCAGCCCAGGGGTGTTGATAGCTAACTTCTCAATTTCATCGAGGGTGACTGCAGAACCGGTTGGATTATTGGGAGTTGTAATAAAAGTCAATGATGGTTTTGAGCTTTGAATCTGGGAAACTGCGCTATCAATATCAAGTGAGTAATCCTCTCTACGAGAACCATTGGTCCACGCAACCTGACACACGCCGGCAATAAGGGGGTGCATGGAATAGGAAGGAGTAAAGCCAATCGCTGATCCCCCACCGAAGGCTAGAAAGAGTGACTGAATAATTTCGTTGCTGCCATTAGCAGCCCATATATTTTTAGATGTGAAAGAGGTTGCAGAAAGATCATTCACAAACTCTGCCAGCTTGGTGCGCAGAGATATTGCGTCACGATCGGGATAGCGATTTAAGGAACTTGCAACAGTTAATACCCGTGTGGCAATTGCCTGCGCTAGCTCTGGTGAAGGCGGGTATGGATTTTCATTGGTATTCAAAACAGCATCGGCGGGTAACTGCGGTGCACCGTAAGCTGAAAGCTCGCGCAAATTACCGCGCAAGGGCAACCACGATGGCCAATCTTGGCTCATCATAGATTTTCCAATCGAGCAGTCATCGCTTCACCGTGTGCTGGAAGATCTTCAGCTTCGGCAAGAGTAATGACCGTACTTGCAATATCTGTAAATGCTTTCTGGTCATACTCGATGAAATGTAGCCCTCGTAGGAAAGTTTGCACTGAAAGTCCACTGCTGTGACAGGCACATCCCCCAGTGGGTAAAACGTGGTTAGACCCTGCTGAATAATCTCCCAGTGAAACTGGTGAGAAGCGACCAATAAATACCGCGCCTGCATTGCGAATCTGCAACGCATCGGCACTCGCATTTTTTGTCTGAATCTCTAAGTGTTCGGCCGCATAGGCGTTGACAACATCCAGACCCTGTTCGATTGAATCAACAAGTGCTATCGCCGACTGAATTCCTGAGAGTGCAGTTCGTATCCGCTCTGCGTGTTTCGTCTTTGCCACTCGCACCTTTAGCTCGGCAACTACATCTGCCGCAAGTGATTCCGATGTGGTCACTAATACTGCAGCGGCAATCACATCGTGCTCAGCTTGGCTGATCAGATCTGCCGCAACCTCTGCTGCGATCGCACTTTCATCAGCCAAGATTGCAATCTCAGTAGGACCAGCCTCTGAATCAATTCCGATGATTCCACGAAGTGCCCGCTTGGCAGCGGCCACATAAATATTTCCTGGTCCAGTGACCAAATCACATTTTGCGCAGAGATCTTTCATGCCATATCCGAAGAGTGCAATTGCTTGCGCTCCTCCCACTGCATAAACTTCCTTGATTCCAAGGAGCGCGCACGTTGCAAGAATTGTTGGGTGTGGCAGGCCACCGAATTCCTTCTGTGGCGGTGAAGCAACAGCGATACTAGAAACCTTCGCAATCTGTGCCGGAATCACGTTCATCATCACACTACTTGGATAGACCGCGCGTCCGCCTGGGACATAGAGCCCCACGCGATCAACGGGTATCCATTTTTCAGTGACGACGCCACCATCGACCACAGTGGTCTTGGAATCTGTGCGAATCTGATCGTTGTGTACTGTGCGAATGCGCGCCGCAGAAACTTCTAGAGCAGTGCGAATTGCCGGATCTAATTGGGCAAGTGCGTCATTCAGTGCTGATTGTGGAACTCTGATTGCTGCTGGCGTTACACCATCGAATTCTTGCGCAAGTGCAATCAGGTCTGCTTCGCTACCTTCGCGAACGCGCTTTAAAATAGGTTCGATTGCGACCATCGCTTGTGCAACATCTAGCGTGGCCCGTGGAAGCAGGCCTTGATAGCCAGCCTTATCAAGGCTCTTTCCACGCAAATCAAGGGTGCGAATCACGCCATCATTCTACTTTGTTAGCGCTGCATCACGTGACGTGATTACCGATGCCTTAAATCCGGACCAGGCACTCCGGCCCCAAAATTGCTTTGAGGTCGGCGCTCAAACTTGGCGATGATGTTACTAGCGCGTCAATTTTCAGAGTGGTGGTCTTCTGCTGATCGACCACGTGCAGATGGACTTCACGTATTCCAGGATGAGAACGCAGAATCTCTTTAATTCGCTCAACAATCGGAGGTGTCACTTGCGTTGCTGGCAAGGTGATAAGTAAAGGCCCTGTTGGTGCTCCGGAAATATCTGGCATCTTCATTTCCAGGGCGGTAAATCTGACTTGTTCATCAGTGCGGGAGAAGCGTCCCTTGACAACCACTACACGATCTTCGGTGAGTGAGAGCGCATATTGATTATATGTATTTGAGAAGAAGAGAACTTCAATTGCTCCTTCTAAATCCTCAACGTTTACCACTGCCCATGATGCACCTTGGCGAGAAACTTTTCGCTGGATGCCAGTTATTAGCCCACCGATAGTGACGACGCCATCAGGCAGACTTTCACCCAGTAGTTCGCTAATCGTCATATCCGTGTGTGAACGAAGCACGTGCTCCACCCCAAGCAGCGGGTGGTCAGATACATAGAGACCGAGCATTTCTCGTTCAAAGGTAAGCAGCGTGGACTTATCCCACTCCATTGCTGGAATCTCAATATCCATACTCGCCACTTGTGAAATTGAATCACCTCCGAATAAATCGAACTGACCAATTGCCTCCGCCCGTTTTGTTTCAATGACGGAGTCGATAGCTTCAAGATGGATAGCCATCAGACCCTTACGCGAATGACCTAAGGAGTCAAATGCTCCGGCTTTGACCAAAGATTCAATTGTCTTTTTATTACACACATTGGCATCGACCTTTGCCAGGAAGTCTCCGAAGGAAGTGAATGCTCCCTTAGTAGCGCGGGCAGTTTTAATGGAGGCAACTACGCCTTCGCCAACGTTGCGGATCGCAGCCAAGCCAAATCGGATATCCACACCACGTGGTGTGTACTCAGCATCTGATTCATTGACATCTGGTGGCAAGACTTTAATACCCATGCGCCGGCATTCCGAAAGATAGAGCGCTGACTTATCTTTATCATCGCGCACACTTGTCAGTAGCGCCGCCATATATTCAGTCGGGTAATTTGCCTTTAAGTAGGCCGTCCAGAACGAGACCACACCATAGCCGGCACTATGGGCTCGGTTAAATGCGTAGTCAGAGAAGGGAATCAAAACTTCCCATAGCCGTTCGATTGCAGCTTCGGAGAAACCGTTTGATTTCATTCCCGCTTCAAATGGAATGTACTCCTTATCTAGAATCTCCTTATTCTTCTTACCCATCGCCTTACGCAATAGATCTGCGCGACCCAGCGTAAAGCCGGCAACCTTTTGTGCAATCGCCATTACCTGCTCTTGATACACAATCAGACCATAGGTATCACCAAGAATTTCCTGTAGCGGAAGATTTAACTCAGGGTGAATCGGCTCAACCGGCTTTCGCGAATTCTTCCGATCGGCATAGTTATTATGCGCATTCTCACCCATAGGTCCTGGGCGATAGAGTGCAATCACAGCTGAAATGTCAGCAAAGGAATCGGGGGCCATGCTGCGAAGGAGTGCTCGCATCGGGCCACCGTCGAGTTGGAACACACCGAGTGTGTCACCTCGTGAGAGAAGTTCGAAGGTCTTCTGATCATGAAGAGGTAGATCTTCAAGAACTACATCAATATTTTGGTTCGCTTTAATATTAAGCAGCGCATCGTCTAATACAGAGAGATTGCGAAGTCCCAAGAAATCCATTTTGAGTAGCCCAGTAGATTCGCAGGCTCCCATATCGAATTGGGTAATGATCGCACCATCTGCTTCCCGGCGGTGAATTGGTATTACATCTAATAGCGGCTCGCGCGAAAGAATGACACCAGCTGCGTGCACGCCCCATTGACGCTTAAGGCCTTCTAAACCTTTGGCAAGATCCACCACTCGCTTGGAGTCTGGGTCAGTTTCATAGAGTTGTCTAAACTCCCCCGCTTCTCCATATCTAGCATCTTTACTATCGAATACTCCAAAGAGAGTGATGTCTTTCCCCATCACCGATGGTGGAAGTGCCTTGGTGAGTTTTTCTCCAACGGCATATGGGTATCCGAGAACTCGCGTTGAATCCTTCAGCGATTGCTTTGATTTAATAGTTCCGTAGGTGATGATCTGAGCAACCCGGTCTTCGCCATACTTTTCCGTTGCATAACGAATCATTTCTGAGCGACGACGTTCATCGAAGTCAAGATCGATATCGGGCATTGAGATTCGCTCTGGATTCAGAAAGCGCTCAAATAGAAGTCCGTGCTCAATCGGATCAAGGCCGGTAATTCCTAGTGCATAAGCCACAAGTGAACCTGCGGCCGAGCCACGTCCTGGGCCAACTCTAATTCCAACTTTTTTGGCATGTGCCACAAGGTCTGCAACGACGAGGAAGTATCCGGGGAAACCCATCTTGATCATGACATCAAGTTCGTAATGTAATCGCGTGATGTGCTCTGGTGATGCCTTATCTTTCATGCGTTCATGCAATCCCCGCTCTGCTTCTTTACGCAGCCAAGAATCTTCCGTCTCTGCTTCTGGCACAGTAAAGGCAGGCAAGAGGTTCTCATCTTCACGCAGTTTTACATTACAACGCTCGGCGATGAGCAAGGTGTTATCGCATGACTCTGGAATCTCTTTAAAGAGCTCGCGCATCTGCGCCGGAGTCTTGAGATAGAACTCATCGTTTTCAAATTTAAATCGCTTGGGATCAGCCAGGGTAGAGCCAGATTGCACACAGAGCAGAGCTTCGTGGGCTGCGGCATCTTCATGAAATGTGTAATGAAGGTCATTCGTTGCAAGCAGTGGCAATTTAAGTTCTTTGCCCAGTTTAAGTAAGTCTGCTTTCACGCGAGTTTCAACATCAATGTGGTGGTCCATCACTTCTAGAAAGAAGTTATTGGCACCGAAAATATCTCGATAATCACTGGCAGCACGCAGCGCCTCTTTGTAATTTCCCATACGCAGACGTGTTTGGATTTCACCACCCGGGCAGCCCGTTGTTGCTATGAGTCCATCGGCATATCTAGAGATCAGCTCGCGATCCATACGGGGCTTGTAGTAATAACCTTCTAGTGAGGCAAGAGAAGAGAGCTTAAAAAGATTTGCGAGCCCCTGATTGTTCTCAGCCAGAATTGTCATATGGGTATATGCCCCGCCACCGGAGACATCATCTTCGCCACCATCGGCCCACTGAACGCGCTTCTTATCAAATCGTGATTCAGGTGCAACGTAGGCTTCAATTCCAATAATGGGCTTGACGCCTGCTTTAGTGGCTTGCTTATAGAAATCAAAGGCACCAAATACATTGCCATGATCTGTCATTGCAATCGCCGGCATTTCTTGGCGAGCTACCTCATTAACGAGATCACCAACGCGCGCGGCACCATCGAGCATCGAGTACTCGGTATGCACATGTAGATGTACAAACGAGTCTTTCGTCGATGCCCGTGAAGCTGAAAAATCTTCAGATGACATGGTGGCGCAACATTAGCGCCTAAGGCAGAACTGCCTCGGATAGCAACGCCAAAGAGGCCTGTAGGTCGGGTGGGTACGGCGCAACCAACTCAAGTGGCACACCTGTAATCGGGTGGTTAAAGCGCAGCTCTAAAGCGTGAAGCCAAGGTCGAGATATCTTCATTTTTTTACCCAACACTGGATCTGCGCCATAAGTAGTGTCACCGACAAGTGGATGGTTTAGCGCCGAGAAGTGAACTCGAATTTGATGTGTGCGTCCAGTCTCTAACTCCACCTTTACTAAGGAGACAGAGCGGTAATACTCAATAACTTCATAGTGTGTGATGCTCTCTTTACCGGTTGCAACAACGGCAAAGCGATGATCTTCCTTTGGGTGTCTATCAATTGGGGCATCGATAGTTCCGGAAGAGGGATCCATATGTCCCTGAACAAGTGCGTGATAAGTTTTTTCGACATCATGATCGCGAAACATCTCTTTTAACTTTAAATAGGCAGCATCTGTCTTTGCAATAATCATGAGTCCAGATGTGCCGGCATCAAGACGGTGAACTACACCGGCACGCTCTGCCGGCCCTGATGTTGAGATTGTGTAACCGGCAGCCATAAGTGCGCCAACAACTGTTGGACCCATCCAACCTGGGCTCGGATGGGCCGCACATCCCACAGGTTTATCGATAACAACAATGTCATCGTCGTTATAAACGACAGTTAGGCCTTCAAGTGGGGTCAGCGGAATAGGGTCTTGATTTAGCGGTGCCGGCAGAAGAACTTCAATTACTTGTCCAGCGGTAACTCGATCAGATTTTTGCATAGCGCGTCCACCTGAATTGATATCACCATCTTCTAATAGCTTCACTACTGATGTGCGAGAGAGGCCGAGAACTCGGGTCAGGGCGCTATCAATTCGCTCGCCCTCAACGCCTTCCGGCACACTCAGCGTTCTTAACTCTCTACTCATATGTGACTACCTTACCGGTGTAATCGGTGGCACATTTTTGACGCTCAAAACGAATGCGATACCGGCAGCAATCACGATTGCGCAGTCCGCGAAATTAAATACTGGCCAATTCGGCAGTTGTATCCAATCAATGACATGTCCGCGGAAGAAAGCTGGCTCACGAAAGGCACGATCTGCGAGATTTCCCATTACTCCCCCAAGTAGCAGTCCTGCGGTGAGCTGCCACCCGTGAGATGAGATAGCGCGAGCAAAGTAGATGATAGTTAATATAACAGCGAGTGATAACAGGGAGAACAGAAGAGTTAAGCCAGTTGCAAAGCCAAAGGCTGCTCCCGAATTCTTCACCAGTGTAAGTTGAAGCCATGAACCTAGAATTTGCTTTGGTTCAACTCCTAGCACCGAAATCGCCCATTGCTTTGTTGCAAAGTCAAAGAGCCAAATAGTCCACGCTGTGAGAAAAATTCGGCGCACCTTAGCGCCGCTCTTCCTTCTGCTTGCAGATCATGCACAAAGTTGCGCGAGGGAAAACTTGTAGCCGAGGTTTACCAATAGCGGCGCCACAATCTTCGCAGAGTCCATAGGTCTTATTATCAATTCGTTCTAGCGCACGTTCGGTCTGTAAAACCATGTCGCGTGCATTGCTGACTAGTGACATCTCGTGTTCACGCTCGAAAGTCTTTGTTCCTGAATCGGCTTGGTCATCTCCAGCACCTTCACCAGAATCTGAAATCAATTCATTCATTTCAGCTTCAACTCTTGTGAGTTCTTTACGATAGCGCTCTAGATCTTTTGAAATCTCCGCCTTCACGATCTTAAGCTCTGCCGCACTCCAAGGCGCTTCACCTGCAGCTGCAAGCACTGGAGTAGGTGCGGCCTTGATTGGCTTCAGAGGTGCAACTTTCTTTCCACTTTTTTCTGGACGTGGCGGTGGTGGCATCACTAAGCGACGTTCTTCAACAACGGGCGCTGTAGTAGGTGCCATCACTGTTGCAACTGAGACAGTCTGTGATTTTTCATCTACCGTCAGGGTTGTCTTACCAATTTTCGATGGGAATGGGCGACCAGGTGCCTTATGTGCCGGGGCCTGCTTTGTCGCCACTTTCTTCGCTACAACTTTTTTAGCGGGCGCTTTCTTGGCAGCAGCCTTCTTGGCCGGTGCTTTCTTAGTTGCCTTTTTCGCAGGAGCCTTTTTCGCAGGAGCCTTCTTGGCGACAGCCTTCTTGGTTGCCTTCTTTCCTACTTTTTTTCCTGGCACGCCGCGCACCCTATGCTTTTTTCTCTTCGTAACCAACTTTGCCACGCATGGTTTAGACTTATGCTCGTATTACCTTGCAGGAAAAGTGCGTTGAAGAGGCGATCACCTCGGGAGCACGCTGGAAGATTCGCCCCAAAAGGGTGAGGTAGAACCAGTCGATGTGAGCTAACAAAGAGGTACTCACCGCATCAAGCGGTCAGTACAAGGCGGGTGGTACCGCGAACTGCCTGCAGTTCGTCCCTCCAAGAGTTCTTTACTTCTTGGGGGATTTTTTATGTCATCACCATTTCGCGCTATCGGCGCCCAGATTGATCTGCCAACAATGGAGCACTCAATCCTGAAATTCTGGCGCGATAACGAAATCTTCGAGAAGAGCACCCAATCTCGCGAGGGAAAAGCGCCATGGACTTTTTATGAAGGTCCACCGACGGCAAACGGAATGCCCGGAACACATCACATTGAAGCTCGAGTATTTAAAGATGTATTTCCTCGTTATCAAACAATGAAGGGAAAGTACGTCACCCGAAAAGCAGGCTGGGATTGTCATGGCCTGCCGGTAGAAATTGCAGTGGAGAAGGAACTTGGCTTCGCAGGCAAAGGCGACATCGAGAAGTACGGGATTGCACCGTTTAACGATAAGTGTCGTGAATCAGTAACCCGACATGTGGATGCATTTACGCAGATGACCGAGCGAATGGGTTTCTGGGTTGATTTCGATGAAGCATATTGGACGATGGCACCTGAATATGTTGAATCTGTGTGGTGGAGCCTGAAAGAGATTTGGAAGAAGGGCCTCCTTGTTCAAGACCATCGAGTCGCACCTTACTGCCCACGTTGTGGAACTGGGCTTTCTGATCACGAGCTCTCGCAAGGATACGAGACTGTTGTTGATCCATCTGTCTATGTGCGCTTTCCCATCACATCGGGCGAACTTGCTGATCTAAAAGCATCACTACTTGTCTGGACAACTACGCCCTGGACCTTGGTATCAAATACGGCGATTGCCGTGCACCCAGATGTTGATTACGTTGTAGTCAAAGCAACCGTTGATGATGTCAGTGAAGTATTGGTAGTTGCCGAGCCACTGCTCTCTGTCGTTGCAGGTGAACACGATATTCTCAAGACAATCAAGGGCGCCCAGCTAGAGCGCACCTCCTATACCCGTCCATTTACCTATGTTGATATTCCAGATTCTCACTTTGTTGTTCTAGCTACCTATGTCACAACTGAAGATGGCACTGGTCTGGTGCATCAATCCCCCGCATTTGGTGCCGATGACTTATTGGTTTGTCGTTCCTACGGACTACCGGTAGTAAATCCCATTGCACCAGATGGAACTTTCTTACCTGAGGTTGCAGTAGTTGGAGGGATGTTCTTTAAGGATGCCGATAAGCCACTAGTAAAGGAACTCAAAGCAAGTGGGGCGCTTTATAAGCACCAACCATATGAACATGAGTACCCACATTGCTGGCGCTGCCACACAGCGCTGATTTATTACGCCCAGCCTTCTTGGTATATCCGCACGACTTCCATTAAAGATGAGTTAATTCGCGAAAATGCCAAGACTGATTGGCATCCAGAGACTATTAAGACGGGACGCTATGGCGATTGGCTTAATAACAATATCGACTGGGCTCTTTCACGTAACCGCTATTGGGGAACTCCGCTGCCGATCTGGCGTTGTGAAAATAAGCATGAAGTCTGCGTTGATTCGCTAAAGGAGTTAGGTGAGCTTGCCGGCCAAGAGTTGAGCAACTTAGATCCACATCGCCCCTTTGTAGATGACATTTCATTTGCCTGCAGTGAATGCACATTGGTCATGAACCGGGTTCCCGAGGTCATCGATTGTTGGTATGACTCCGGTGCGATGCCTTTTGCACAGTGGGGATATCCACATCAGCCCGGCTCGGTCGAGAAATTCAAGGCTGCCTACCCAGCAGATTTTATCTGTGAAGCTATTGACCAAACTCGTGGCTGGTTCTACACCCTGATGACAATTGGAACACTGGTCTTTGATCAAAGTTCATATAAGAGCGTTCTCTGTCTTGGCCATATTCTTGATAAAGATGGTCGCAAGATGAGTAAGCATGTTGGCAATGTGCTGGAGCCAATTTCGCTCATGGACCAACATGGCGCAGATGCGGTCCGTTGGTACATGTTGGGAGCTGGTTCACCGTGGTCTGCCCGCCGCGTGGGACACGATGCAATCTCTGATGTTGTCAGAAAGACCCTACTTACCTACTGGAACACAATCTCATTCCACGCTCTCTATGCCGAGGCATCTGATTTCGAACTTTCCCAGAGCCCGGTCTTAAAAGATCGATCGCTAATGGATCGTTGGATTATCAGTGAACTAAACGCTTTGGTAGCTGAGGTTGACTCAGCGTATAACGACTTTGATTCACAGGCAGCCGGCAAAGTCTTAGCCCGTTTTATCGATGATCTATCCAATTGGTATGTGCGCAGATCACGTCGACGTTTCTGGGATGGTGATGTGGCAGCGCTTGCGACTCTGCATGAATGCTTGGTGACCTTAACCCAACTCTTAGCACCGATGATCCCCTTCATTACTGAACATGCCTGGCAAGAGCTCGTGCGAGTTGCTGATACTGGGGCATCTGATTCTGTCCATCTAACAAATTTCCCAACATCCGATGCAAAACTTATCGACCTGTCACTCAATGCTCATGTGGCAATGACCCGTCGCGTTGTGGAACTGGGCCGCTCAGCTCGCGCCGAATCTGGAATCAAGATTCGCCAGCCCCTCCAACGCGCTTTGATCTCAGCCCAAGGCTGGGCCCAGCTACCGGCAGATATGAAAGAGCAAATCTCTGATGAACTAAATGTCATCGACCTGGAAGATATCGCCGATGCTGATGGGGATCTGGTAGATATTTCGGTGAAGGCAAACTTCAAATCATTGGGTGCTAAATATGGAAAAGCAGTTCAGGATGTCGCCAAACTTATTGGCACAACTGATGCCACCGCACTAGTGAAGAAATTAAGAAGTGCAGGATCAGCAGAGGTTGGCCAGTTCACGCTCGGTTTAGATGACTTGGTAATTACCGAAGTCCCAAAAAGCGGTTGGATGGTGGCTAGCCACGATGGGGAGAGCGTTGCGCTAGACCTTGCTCTTAGCCCCGAACTCATTTCTGCCGGGCACGTGCGCGAAGTGATTCGCCTCATTCAAGAACGCAGAAAGAGTGACGGATTTGAAATCTCTGATCGTATTCACGTCAGGTGGAACGCACCTGCACAATTAGTTGCGACAATTAATTCCAATATCGCACACATCTCAGATGAAGTTCTCGCGCTCTCTATGACTGAAGATTCAGGTATTTCAACTATTGAGAGTGAACTCGGTGTGAATGTGGAGCTGAGTAAAGCTAAATAGTCGTAGCGAAAATTTACAGAACTATCAGAATTACTCGCTGCAGCAGACTCAAAGCAATTAAAATCACGATGAAAGAAAGATCAAGTGCTACTCCACCAACGCGCAGTGGAGGTACGAAGCGCTGGACAAACTTCATGGGTGGATCTGTGATCGAATAAATTACTTCAAATATGGATGAGATGAAGGGCGAGGGGCGCCAGTCACGCTTAAACATTCTTACGTAATCAATAATGATTCGGGCAAAGAGCGCAAATTTAAATAGACCGATTACTTGCAGTAGTAATGAGGTAATCATGAAGAACTACCTCAGCTCTGGTTGAAGAAGCTTGCTTGCGCAGCTGTCTTATCTTCGTTACTCACATTTACATTTGCAGGTGAGAGCAAGAAAACTTTTAGGCTAATACGCTCGATTCGACCATTCAGGCCAAATACAAGACCACTGGAAAAATCAACAAGGCGCTTACGTTCACTCTCTTCCATGTCATCTAAGTTGATGATGACTGGGTTACCTTCACGGTAGTACTCGCCCACTTTGCGGGCCTCTGAATAAGAACGTGGTTGCAGAGTAACAATGTTGTAATGAGCAGCTGACTCTTCCAGCATTGCAGGCTGACTTGCTGTATTGGAAGCGCTATGAGAACCAAGAACTGTGACGCCAGTGCGTTCGCGTTGTGCACGTGGGGCGGCAGGACGTGAAGGAGCTTCTGCGATTGCGGTCTCTTGGTCGGTATCGACGAGGCCGAGGAAGCCCATCATTTTATTGAGTGCTGACATGTGATTAGGTTACCCGTGGGGAGGGCGCATCCCGAGGATTTGGCTACCCACTCGAATATGTGTCGCACCACAATCGATGGCTACTTCAAAGTCGCCTGACATTCCCGCAGATAGAGATTTCGCGGCAGGAAATTCACCTTGAAAATCGCGATGGATTTTAGCGACTTCGGTGAAGCCGATCCGCGCTTCGATACCAAGTGGCAGTACACACATCACACCGACCAGATTCAAATTCGGCAAAATTTGCAGATGTGCACCAAGAGCGGCAAGCTCTGAATCCCTTACTCCCCCGCGTGTAGGGTCGCCATCGAGTGAGAGCTGCAAAAAAATATCGATCTCTTTCTCTGTCACAGAATTTAGCTTTGTGGCGTGAGCTGCATCATCGAGTGAATGAATGACATCTGCCCACCGCGCTATATCGCGTAGTTTGCGACTTTGGATTTCTCCTTGGAAATGCCACCGGCCCTCTACTTGTGCGGCTTTTTCCAGCCCTTCTTCGTTTCGATTCTCACCAAAATTTCTAATGCCTAGCTCATGCAAAATCTGGACATCACTTACCGGATAAGTCTTTGTTACAGCGATAAGAGTGATGTCGGGAACGGTAATTTTCCCCTGAACAGCCAATAGATTCTGAGCAATCTCATCGCGGCGGTTCATAGCCAGACCAACCCAGCCTGGCGCCCAGTGACTCCATCGCGCCGATATGAGAAGAGCTCACTATTTTCTACCGTGCAACCACCCACAATTTCAACTTCGATGTTCTGGCCCTCTAGTACCTTGACAAGTGCCGATGGTAAATCAAGGGCGAGGTTACCTCGCACACTTTTGGATGCGGCCGCAGGGTGGAGTGCGGTCACCTCGGTAAAGATTTCTGCTGAGACTTCATAACACACACCGCAGATTGCAGGTCCTGCTACTGCTCGGATATCGCTAGCTCCCATATCTCGCATTACTTCTAGTGCGCGTAAGGTCACTCCGTTCACGAGTCCCTTTCTTCCAACATGTACTGCCGCAACTGATTGCGAAGCGATGAGTAAGAGCGGAATACAATCTGCTACTTGCACCGCCAATGCTATTCCCAGAATTCCAGTAACAAGGGCATCGGCTGTGGGATCCACATCGCTGAGATCTTCAACGACCGCTACTCGATCGCCATGCACTTGTGTCATAAAAGCTACCGGGCCAAACTCTTCGAAAAGCTGTGCCCGATTTTGCGCTACCTGCTCTGGGTTATCCCCCACATGAAAACCCAGATTTGCAGATGCAAAAGCACCGGTGCTTGCGCCTCCGGTGCGATTGGTAAAGCGGTAATTCATAGTGCCGATTTCATGGCGATGAGCCCCTGGCCTACTTCATAAAATCTGGTACATCTATTTCATCTTCAGCAATCAACTCTTCAAAAGTCACGCGCTTACGTGGTCCAGATGAGTCGAGATCAAGTGCTACTGAAAGCGGATCGTTGGAAGGAATGGGGTCAGCCACCCCACCCAAAGTCGATGCGTTAATTACCGGCATCTGAACTTTTGTTGGTTCCCCGCTAGCAAAACCAGCTGCAATAACGGTAATGCGTACTTCATCACCGAGGGCATCATCAATAGTTGTACCGAAGATAATGCGCGCCTCTGGATGTGCTGCGCTCTGTACCAATTCACACGCTTCGTTAATTTCAAAGAGGCCAAGGTCAGAGCCACCTGCAACAGAGAGAAGAACTCCCATCGCTCCATCGATAGATGCTTCAAGGAGTGGACTCGAGATTGCTAACTCAGCCGCGCGCGTTGCCCGGTTTTCACCACGCGCAGAACCGATTCCCATCAGAGCAGATCCGGCATCAGTCATTACAGTCTTAACATCTGCAAAATCGAGGTTAATCAGACCCGGCTGTGTGATGATCTCTGTAATTCCTTGAACACCAGAGAGCAGAACTTGATCTGCACTCTTAAATGCATCTACTGCCGTAATTGAACGATCAGAGATTGCAAGGAGTCGATCATTTGGAATGACAATAAGAGTATCTACTTGTTCGCGAAGTAATTCGATTCCTTCATCAGCTTGACGAGAGCGAATCTTTCCTTCGAACGAGAATGGTTTCGTGACAACACCGATTGTGAGCGCTCCGAGATCTCGTGCGATTTTTGCAACGATGGGTGCACCACCAGTTCCTGTGCCACCACCTTCACCAGCAGTAACAAAGACCATGTCTGCTCCGCGAAGAATTTCTTCAATCTCTTCTATGTGATCGATTGCAGCTTGACGACCCTTTTCTGGCGCAGCTCCTGCTCCCAAACCCTTTGTTGATGTGCGACCAATATCTAATTTCACATCGGCATCACTCATTAATAAATGTTGTGCATCTGTATTAATGGCAATGAACTCAACGCCTTTTAAACCGACATCAATCATTCGGTTAATTGCATTTACTCCGCCGCCACCGATACCGACAACTTTGATGACAGCTAAGTAATTTTGTGGTGCAGCCACGTGAGTCCCCCTTGCGAACTGTAAACCTCGACTTGAGACTTACATTTCTTCTCTTTATCTTTGCGCTGAAGGTATGGCGTTAGGTAGTAGTAATCAAAGACCGCCACGAACTATTTTCTCAACTACACGTTGATAGATTGTAAGAAGAAATCAATGTAAAAAAGATTGATCACTCATCGCTATTTAACAATGGGTGCATGTGCAGCCGAGAGATCTACTCTGCGAAGATTCTTATTCTCCGGAAGTTTCATAAGAGCGTTAAATACTTGAACTTTCAAGGCACTTTTCTCGCTGGCGCCCCACTTCACCACCAACTCTCTGCCTTGATAAGCAAGGCGCATGGAGAAGTTGGATTCATTGCGTGCGGATAGCGAAATTATCTTGCCTTGAAATGACGGTGGAAGGGAGCTAAAGAGGGCGATGGCATCGACTCC
Organism: Candidatus Planktophila sp.; assembly: GCF_040402315.1. Lineage (GTDB taxonomy): Bacteria > Actinomycetota > Actinomycetes > Nanopelagicales > Nanopelagicaceae > Planktophila. Next base: position 38,518 of record NZ_JBBAMU010000002.1, on the reverse strand, counting down.
AAGGGCTGGAGTTGCGGCGGCCACATAGGGCAGATCTGCTCCGTTAAATCCAGGGAGAAGAAATATCGTCCCCGTGGAATCGATAGTTTTGCCAGCAAAATACGCACTAGGTTTTCGAGGCTCGACCGTGATTCCCACATCGCCACTAATCCAGTTCCGCGAGACCTGAACGTCTTGAATCCATGTCAACGAACTCAAACGTTGGGCAACTGATCGCGGTTCGATGCGCGCCATCTTCTCTCCAACAAGAATGCCAGATGTCGTGAGCACTAACTTCTTTGACTCAACTGTTGGCGCACCAGATATCACAATGCTCTTGGCGGTAAATATTGGAGACCATGCAAATAGATAGATGAGACCAACAAAAATCAACAGAAGCGTTCCAGTGATAAGGGTGAGTCGATTAATTTTAGGCAAAGCGCTTGTTCAGCCCTTCAGCAATGATGGGGGCGAGTGAATTAACATCTCCAGCACCCAGGGTGATGATCACATCTCCAGGTTTGGCTAATTCGATCATGCGCTCTGCGGCAAGTGCAAAATTCGGAATAAAGTGTCCATGTTGCATCTTTTCGGCAATGAGTTCTGCCGAAATTCCAGGGATTGGTTTCTCACTCGCGGCGTAGATTTCTAGCAACGTGACATCATCAGCCTTATCTAGTGAGGTTGCGAATTCATTCAAGAAAGCCTGGGTGCGTGAATAGCGATGTGGCTGGAAGATGACCAGGACGCGTCCATCTCCTGCATATCTGCGTGCCGCATCTAAGGTCACAGATATTTCAGTCGGATGATGGCCGTAATCATCAATAATCCGGATTCCGTGTTCGGTAGCTTTAAGTTCAAAGCGGCGACCGGCGCCACGGAAACTATGCAGGCCAGCTAGCAGTTGGTGAATGGGCTCGCCCAGACTTAGCCCCATTGCAATACATGCAGCGGCATTTAGCACATTGTGATGGCCTGGTACTTGCAGCTCTAGCGTTCCCACCGTGCGACCATGCCAAATAACTCGAGCGCTGGAGCCCATGGGTAGAAGTGCGATCTGATCAAGGCGAAGGTCGGCGCCCTCATATTCGCCATAAGAGACAGTGGTGAATGGGTGTGATTGTACGCCTAGCTTCCGAGACCCCTCATCGTCGGCGCAGTAGATAAGAAATCCTTCGGCTGAAATGGTTGCCGCAAAGTTGGCAAAAGCAGCTGTTACCTCTTGTGGGGTATGAAAGAAGTCAACGTGATCGTGTTCAATATTGGTAACAATTGCCGATAGTGGTCTGTATTCAATAAATGAGCCATCAGATTCATCTGCTTCGGCCACAAAATATTGACCCGTGCCTCTATGTGCATTAGCACCCGATGCCATCAGGGTGCCACCAATCGCAAATGATGGATCGCTTCCACAAGCCTGCAAGGCAACGGTCAACATCGACGAGGTCGTGGTTTTTCCGTGCGTGCCGGCGACTGCGATGCTCTTTGTGCCAACCATTAATTGAGCCAGTGCTTGCGCACGGGTAAGGATTGGAATGGATCGCTCCACTGCATATGACATTTCTGGGTTGGTAGATGAGATAGCGGTTGAATAGATAACAACATCAGCTCCCACAACATTTTCAGCTGCATGCTGTGAATACACGGTGGCACCCAAAGCAACAAGGGCGCTGAGTACGGTGGAATCTTTTGAATCTGAACCACTTACCGTAATTCCATCGGAGAGGGCAATCCGTGCCAGCCCACTCATGCCAGAACCACCGATTCCGATGAAGTGAATCTTCTTACCGTGTAGGGAGTGCATCTATTTTCCGCCCGAGAGTACAAATTCCATCAGTGATGCAATCTTTGCAGCTGCCTGCATATCTTTATCTGATCCGCTGGCTGGGCGTTGGGAACTTTTTTCCAGAAGTCGGTCGATATTTGCGCTAAGCCAGATAGATGTGAATTCTCGCTGCTCACATATCTCGGCTCTCGAGTCACTTACCAACTCTGCGGCATTGAGGCTCTGTTCACCGTTACCAACAGGAAGGGGAATAAAGAGCGCAAATTTTCCTAAGGTGCTGACCTCGGCACAAGTCACAGCGCCACTTCTAGAAATAATGAGGTCAGCTGCTAAATATGCTGTTGCCATATCTGAAATGTACGGTTGAACCTGGTATTTCTCATCCGATGAGATGAGCTCAGCCGAGCCGCCAGCACCATGCAAGATTTGAAATCCTCGCACTGCCAACTCGCCTCTGCACTCAGTGATTACATTATTGATTGCCATGGAGCCTTGGGAACCCCCAAAGACAAATATCAGGGGCTGCTGCGTACTAAAGCCGAGTTCCGACTTAGCTGCTGCGCGCGCACCAGCCCAATTTTTTTCAGCGCGAGAAAATGCCAGCGCAATATTTTCTTTCAGAGGCAGACCCACAATGAGTGAATGCGCAAGCGAACCAGTCGAGACAGGGTAAGAAAGCGCAGTATTCTTGGTAAAAAGGACACCTAAGCGATTAGCGATACCTGGCTTGGCATTTGCTTCATGAATAACAATCGGAACGCGCCTGAGCGCAGCCGCAATATATGCAGGTCCAGAAACATAGCCACCAAATCCAACCAGGAGATCAACACCGCGCAGATGGGTCAGGCACTGCGCAATAGATTTAATCAAGGTAAATGGAGCAATAAGTAATGAAGGCGAAGGTGAACGAGCAATGCGCACTTTGGTGATGAGCAGCAGGTTAAATCCTGCCTCCGGAATAATTCTTGTCTCAAGTCCACTCGAGGTTCCCAGGAAATCAATGCGATCGTGGGGATGAGTTGATCTCCACTGACGAGCGGTGGCCAGAGCTGGTTCTATATGTCCTGCGGTGCCTCCCCCGGCGAAGAGAATTCGATTCACTTCTGGCGCTTCTTTACAATTTCTTTTCGAACTTCAGGATCACGCAGGGCCGCGCCAGCCACAAAGCCCAAAGCGGCAATCGTTGCAACGAGCGCCGAACCTCCGTAGGAGACTAACGGCAGCGTAACTCCAACGACAGGCAGAACGCTCGTTGCCGAACCAATATTGAGAAAAGATTGCACTGCGATCCAGACACCGATTCCGGCACATGCATATCTGGTCATAGGATCTTGTGCACGTAAGCCGATTCTAAAGATTGAATAAATCAAGGTTGCAATCAGTATGAGAACGCCTAGCGTTCCAACAAGTCCAAGTTCTTCACCTATTACCGAGAAGATGAAATCTGTATGTGCTTCGGGGAGATTTCCCCATTTTTGACGGCTGCCACCAAGGCCCACACCAAAGAGTCCGCCACTTGCTAAGCCAAGCAGACTGTGGGCCGGCTGCCACCCGAGGTCTTTGTAATCTTCAGGTGCAAATGGGTCGAGAAAGACTAAGAATCTCTGCATGCGATAGGTCGATGTCACTACGAGCCCTGCAAATATCAGTGCACCTGCTGCACAGAGCGTTCCAAAGACCCGCAATCTAATTCCTGAGACAAAGAGTAATCCAGCCAAAATCACCGCAATCACTGAGGCGGTTCCCAAGTCCCTACCTAACATCACTAAAAAAAGAATGAAGCAGAAGGCGGGAGCAATTAACTTAAGAACGTGGGTATCAAACTTGCCACTTACTTCTCGGCGAGCGAGTTGATGGCTTGCCCATAAAATCATAAAGAATTTTGCAAATTCACTTGGCTGAACATCAAAGTATTTGAAATTAATCCAGTTTGTATTTCCATTAACCGTCTTACCCACACCAGGAATCAGCAGAATCATGAGGACTAGAATCGAAATAATAAATCCCAATTTACCGATTGCATCCCATTTTTTACCGCTCATTTTTGCGAGAAAGGCTGCCAATGGAAGGGCCAATAACAAGAATAGAAATTGTCGTAAAACGATAGCTAGCGCGGTTCCGCGCGTATCAAGTGCGTGAATCGATGAAGCTGAAAAAACCATCACTAGCCCTAAGAAACTAAGGGCGCCGGCGCTGACTAATAACATATAAAGATGATTGACGGGCTTTGCTAGGAAAGTCTCTCGGGTCTTAATTGCCATTTTCAACTACCTTCTTTACTGCTTGGGTAAATCTATCTCCACGATCGGCGTAAGAGAGAAATTGATCCATGGACGCGCAGGCAGGTGCAAGTAGAACCGTGTCCCCTGGCAGCCCCTTTTCGCGCGCGCTTCTGACTACCGACTCCATAAGAGAGTTATCAGTTGCACCAATCTGATAGTTAGCAGGTGCATCAATCATGATGATTTCAATCTGCGGGGCGCGCAAACGCAGCTCTGATGCAATCAATTCACGATCGGCGCCGATAAGAATGGCAAAACGCACCCTACTTTTTACTCGCTCGATTAGTTCTCCCATAGCTGCACCTTTAGCTAACCCACCAGCAACCCAAATCACGGAGAGCGCTGACATGATTGATGCAGCTGCGGCATGCGGATTCGTAGCCTTTGAATCATTAATCCAGGTTATGTGATCTTTTTCTAGAACTGTTTCAATGCGATGTCGTCCGGGCCTAAATGTGGTAATCGCCACGCGAATCTTCGCGTGATCTATCCCAGCAGTTCTTGCCAGCCCTGCAGCCGCGAGGGCATTAGATACGTTGTGCGGAACGGTTGGTATTACTTCAGCGAGTTCACAGAACATGGCAGCCTCTTGGGCATCGGCCACAAATGCGCGATCGACAAGAAGTTCTTCCACGATACCGATTTCACCTGGTGCTGGCGTATCAAGTGAGAAAAATACTTTTCTTCCCTGCCAGTGAGCGGCATTTGTGACTACGCGCCCATCATCAGCATTAAGAATTGCGGTATTGCTCTTTTCTAAAATTGAAAACTTATCTGCGGCGTAGGCATCAAAACTTCCATGCCAATCAACGTGATCTTCAGCGATATTAAGGATTGCAACTGAGACAAAATGAGCATCTTCTAGCCAATGAAGTTGGAAGGATGAAAGTTCGAGAATGAGAAACTCATACTTTTCTGGGGATTCAACAGCTTCAATCACTGTTGTTCCTACATTTCCACAAGCGAGAGCAGAGGCTCCCCCGACGCGGATCATGTGTGCCGTGAGTTCTACCGTTGAAGTCTTTCCATTTGTTCCGGTCAGGCCAATCCATTTTTGGGCAGGACTTTTAAGGCTCCAGGCGAGGTCAATCTCATTAATTATTGGAACTTCGTGCCTTCTAGCAGAAACGACTAGTGGATGATCTTCACGCCATCCTGGTGAGAGAAGAAGTAAATCGAATTCTGAAATTTTTACACTAAGTGGCGGAAGCAATTCAAAGCCATCTAGTTCCAGCACTTTCTCATCAGTAATCGTTACCTTTGCTCCACGCTTGATAAGTGCACGCGCGGCGGCAATACCAGTGACGCCTGCCCCAGCTACCAGGATGCGTTTATCGGATAATTCAAGATATAAATTCTGTGGCATAGCTACCTGGTATTTATCCAGCAACCCACTGGGTATAAAAGAGTCCAAGTCCGAGCGCCACACTGAGTCCAGCAATGATCCAGAATCGCAGCACTATTGTGACTTCGCCCCAACCCAGCAATTCGAAATGGTGCTGCAGAGGAGCCATCTTAAATAGGCGTTTGCCACCAGTTGCTTTGAAGTAGATAACTTGCAATGCAACCGAAAGCGTGATGATGACAAAGATTCCGCCGAGCGGGATTAAGAGAAGTTCTACACGTAGTGAGGCAGCCATGCCGGCCAACGCTCCACCGAGTGCTAGCGAGCCGGTATCGCCCATAAAGATCTTTGCCGGCGATGCATTCCACCAAAGGAATCCGGTGCATGCACCTGCAAATGCGGCAGCAAGAACTGCGAGGTCAAGTGGATCTCGAACGTTGTAACAATTAGCTGTCAACGCTACCGCACAGCTTTGTCCAAACTCCCACACACCGATAAGTATGAAAGCAAGGAAAGTCATGACAGATGCTCCGCTAGCAAGACCGTCAAGGCCATCGGTGAGATTAACTCCGTTACTTGTAGCGGTCACCATAAATGCAATCCAGACCACAACCAGAATTGGACCAAGCGAAATGCTGGTATCGCGCAGGGTTGAGAGATTAAGTGAGACGGGAGTCAGGCCATCCTTATCAGGAAAGTGTGTTCCGAGATATCCAAAAATGGAAGCGAAAAATACTTGGCCAAAAATCTTCGCCCTACCTGATATTCCAGCTGAATTCTGTCTCGAGACTTTCATGTAGTCATCGAGAAAACCAACGAGACCAAGTGCTACGACCAGACCGAGAATAAGAACGGCGGAGACCGAGATAGTGCTTCCGAGCACTAGGTGGGCAAATAAATATGAAATGAGAGCGGAGAAAATAATGATGATGCCGCCCATAGTGGGGGTGCCACGTTTTGTATGGTGTGTAGTAGGACCGTCGTCTCTGATGATTTGCCCATATCCGCGTCGGGCAAGTACTTTGATCAGTACAGGTGTACCGAATAAAGAGAAAAAGAGTGCGAGGGCACCAGCAACCAAAATGAGTTTCACTCTGGGACCATCCTTTCACTCCATTGCACCGAAATCATTTGCGCTAACTCTTCAAGTTTCTCGGAACGAGACGCCTTCACTAAGACCACATCACCTTCGTTGATGTTGCGCGCAATTGCACTCGCCTCATCTTTGCTCGCACATAAATGGATTGTTGTGAGGGATCCATTTTCTGCTGAGCTCGCATACTCCGGTGCATTGACACAAACAAGATGGTCAATTCCAAGCTCAGAAGCAAGGGTCCCAATAGCGGCATGGTCGGATTGGGATGACTCGCCGAGTTCGTGCATCTTTCCCAAGAATGCCCACGACTCTCCCCCACGTTCTTGCGCAAAGAGAGCTAACGTGCCAAGAGCTGCAACCATCGACTCCGGACTGGCGTTGTATGCATCATTAATCAGAAGCAGTTGTGGAAGTTCAATAATTTCCATCCGCCATTTGGCACCAGATTCTGCAGTTGATAACCCACTGGCAATCTGATCAAGTGAGAGTCCGAGTTCGGTGGCAACAGCTGCAACAGCAAGTGCGTTGGCAACTTGATGCAAGCCAACGATGCGAAGTCCAACGGCGGTTCTTCCCTCAGGAGTAACTAAATCAAAGTGAGCGCGACCTTCACGAAATTCAATATCCTTCGCGCGGATATCGCAGCTACTTGTCTCACCAAAGAGTGAACTCTTTCCACTGTGAAGCGCGGCCATCTTCGGGGTAAAGTCATCATATGTCCCAAGGATGGCGACGGCGCTAGGCGCTAGTGCAGAAATTAACTCGGACTTAGTTCGCGCAATCGCTTCCGTTGATCCAAATTCACCTTTATGGGCAGAGCCAACTTTGAGCACCACGCCAATATTGGGCGCAGCAATGGCAGCTAACTTCGCAATATCACCTTCGTGACGTGCACCCATCTCCACAACACAGTAACGAGTCTGTTCTGTGCACGCTAACAATGAGATTGGCATTCCTAAGTCATTATTGAAATTTCCAGAAGGGGAAACTGTCTGAGCCACATTAGAAAGTACTGAAGCCAGTAACTCCTTTGTCGTTGTTTTTCCTTGTGAGCCAGTAATTGCAATAACTGTCAGGTTTGGCAATTGCTCGCGAACATAGTGAGCCAATTTTCCGACTGCGACAATGACGTCATCAACAATTATGTGCGGACCAGCCACTGCCTTGCTTCCTAGCGTGAGCACTGCACCGTGAGTGCTTGCATCTTCGACGAAATCATGACCGTCCACATTCTCGCCCTTGATTGCAAGAAAAATGGAACCAGCAACTGCTTGCCTAGAATTGATGACAGGTGCCTGAGTGACTATGACATCATCACCATGGAGTGTGCCACCGACAATTTCCGCGATTTTCATCGCTTGCAGAGGAATCATTTTTTCGCCTCAATCGCCTTGGCCAATGTGAGCCGATCATCAAAGGGTGTAATGACTCCAGATATTTCCTGTCCCTTTTCGTGGCCTTTGCCCAGAATCAAGACTGTATCTCCAGCGTGTGCTTGGCTTACCGCATAGGAAATTGCATCGAGGCGATCTTCAATAATCTTTGATGGTTCATTTATATCCACCTTCGCTGTCATCTGGCGCAAAATCTCTGCCAGGCTCTCACTTCGTGGATTATCGCTAGTAAAGATTGCGATATCACTACCGCTTACAAGTGCCTGGCCCATAAGGGGACGCTTAGAGGCATCTCGATCTCCACCACAACCTAATACCGCAATCACTTTCCCAGTTGTGAACTCGCGCGCTGCTGCAAGTACTTTCTCAACGGCATCAGGTGAATGCGCATAATCCACCAGGGCGGTGAAATTCTGTCCTAGTGAAATAGGTTCCACTCTGCCGGGGGCTCCGGTAAGCGAGGGAATAAGGGAAGCGATTTCAACGGGATCTATTCCGGACTCGTGTGCGATGGCAACTGCCATCAGTAGATTATCTAAGTTATAGCCACCGAGTAAGGAAGTTTTACTCTCAATCAGAATTCCGCCGTTACCTCTGATACTGATCTCCGCACCTGATGCAATGGTGTGAATCGCAGTAAAGTGCCACTGGGCTGCGCTATTGCTGCGCGAAAGTGTGGCAACTGGGATTTCACACTGCGCAGCCAGTCTTGCACCGTACTCATTATCAATATTGATAAAACCAAGATCGGCATACTCATAAGTAAATAGCTTTGCCTTAACCTTGAAATAGGATTCCATATCTTTGTGATAATCAAGATGGTCTTGCGAGAGGTTGGTAAAACCAACAATTGCAAAGTGGGAAGCTTTCACACGATTCATGGATACCGCGTGGCTTGAAACTTCCATTACTAGATGTCGCATATGTCGCTCGCGCATCACCGCAGCCAGTGATTGCAATTCAGGTGCTTCTGGCGTGGTTCTCACACTTTTGAGTACCTCAGCTCCAATCCTGGTTTCGATAGTGCCAATTAGTCCTGTGTCACGCCCCGCACCTGCAAAGAGTTGATAGAGCAAGGTAGATACCATGGTCTTGCCGTTGGTACCGGTGATGCCGATAGTGGCTAAGTCCCGAGTGGGATCTTTATAGAGTGATGAGGCAATCATGGCGCCAGCACTGCGAACATCTTTTACTACCAAGGTAGGTAGGGCGGTTGTGAGGGCTGCGCCAGCTAAATCAGTAACAACTGCAACTGCTCCCCGAGCAACAGCTGCTGCGATGAAGCTTGCCCCATGCACCTTTGTTCCTGGAATTGCTACGAAGATATCTCCAGCTTCAACTTCAGAATCAGAGTGCACTACTCCTGTGATTTCAATACCTGCAGCTAATTTCTTGATTGCCTCAATATTTTCAGCGCTTACAAGTTGCGCCACCTCAGATAGGTTGAGGGAGAAATTTGTAAGCGGGCGAATCATTGGGTTTTCGTCACAATCTGTGTGACGCGAGCTCGTGCCAGCTCTGATTTAGTCAGCGCTACCGGTAGGACTTTGGTTCCAGTGGGTGCAACATTTTCTGATTGCAATGCGAAAGTCATTACCTTCTTAAATACTGGTCCACCAAGTGATCCACCCCAGTGGCCATTCTTGGGATCCTGCAAAGTAACACTGATGACATAACGAGGAGCATCTGCTGGTGCGAATCCAATAAAGGATGCGGTGTAACCGCTGTAGCGACCAGTGTTAGGGTCGTATCGGTTTGCTGTTCCTGTCTTACCAGCCACTCGATAACCAGGAATTGCCGCACTCGGCGCCGTACCTTTGGCCGAAACAACGCTCTCCATCATGATTCGTAGCTTTACCGCCGTGTCCTCACTTATCACTCGTGTGGAACTTCTATTGGCAGCTGGCGTGAAATGTCCTGATGCATCACTTGTTCCGGCAATCACTGTGGGAGAAACACGAACTCCATTATTTGCAATGGTGGCAAAGACACTTGTCGCCTGCATCGCTGTGAGGGAATATCCTTGGCCGAAAGCAAATGTGGGAGCTGTTGTTCTAGACCAATCCGAGACGGGACGTAAGAGGCCAGCTGATTCACCCGGAAGTCCAGAACCGGTCTTTGAGCCAATTCCAAACTTTCGCAAGTAGCTATACAAGGTATCGTGGCTGAGAGTTTCGCCCACCTGAATAGTTCCAGTGTTGCTAGAGACGGCAAGAATTCCGGAAGTAGTCAGATGCTGAATGGGATGTTTTTCATGGTCATGAAATGCCTCACCACCACGTTTAAGCATGTATGGGACAGTAAAGACTGTCGTAGGCGAAACTGTCTTCTCTTCCAGCGCTGCTGCCATCGTCATTACTTTGCCAGTGGAACCTGGCTCATACACATCTTGTACTGATGGATTTCGCATCAATGAGAGTTCGACATTTTTTGTATCATTTGGGTTAAAGGTAGGTGCTGTTGCATGGGCAACGATTTCACCAGTTTTTGGATCCATTACGATCACGGTTCCATTCGATGCTGCCGAATCCTTTACCGCTGTCGCAATTGCCTCCGCTGCAACCCACTGAACATCACGATCAATTGTGAGACGAACATTAGTTCCTGATTTAGCCGCAACTAACTCGCGCTGCGAACCTGGAATTTCAGCTCCGTATCCACGTGCATAAGAGTAACGACCATCAGTACCAGTAATCACTGAGTTCTGCCCTGATTCCAGACCTGATGCACCAATGCCATCGGCGCGCACAAAACCGATTAGTGATGAGACCAGGGAACCAGATGGATATTCGCGAATGAATACCCGCTCTGGAAAGAAACCAATGATTCGATTCTCAAGTTCTTTACTTGCCAGTGTTTTGTTGTAGTTATAAAGCTCTTCTGTGAGTCGATCCCAGAGCGCTGGGCGGGCATTCTTAAGAACAATTGAGTACTTTCGAGTTCCGGTGATACTGCTTTGAATATCTTCTGCCGGTAAATTTAAAATCGGTGCCACAAAAGCTGCGACCCGGGCCGGGTCTGTAATCTGAGTTTGGTCAACCACAATGTTGATGGCAGAGACGCTGCGCGCAAAACCAATTCCATTGACATCGGTGATTTCACCACGAGGAGCCGGTATGACTCTCGTGGACTGCATCTCATTCGCTGCTTTAGCTTGATATGCGCTGGCTTGAATTACTTGCACGCGAACGAGTTGGCAGGCAAAGAGGATAAGTACACCAAAGATGACAGTAACAAGGATGGCAATCCGGGAATGCGCCAGGCGTAGATTACCCATTGGTTACTCCCGTCGCAGGAGTGAGATCTAGGAATACCGGTGTCTCAGATGGACGCATCCCAAGCAGAGTGGCAGCAGCAGCAAGATTTTCTGGCGCCGCATGTGAATCGATGGCGCGATTAATCGCATCTCGTTGATCCGCCAACTGCTTAGCTTCATTTTTGAGATTCGAGAGTGTGAAGGCATCCTGCGCTAGCAAAGTATTGATTCCAAGAAGCGCGAGAAATCCAACTAAGCTGACAATTGTCAGGAACTTAGCAAAGTATTTCTGAGTAGCGCGTGCTCCGCTATTCACATCAGGAAATAGCCCAAGAATGACATCGGCAGTTCGCTCCCCCACTGGTTTGCGATTCTTAGCTGGTGTGCGCGAAGGCAATAGCGCGCGGGCAGTGGCAAGTGACATTACGCAGCCACCCGTTCTATTGCGCGAAGGCGAACTGAGGCAGAACGTGGATTGCTTGCTAGTTCTTCCTCCGACGGAGTCTGACTTGAACGAAAAACGAGTGAGAATTTGGCCGCGTATTCCGGAAGTTCTATCGGAAGATTGCGCGGGCTCTTAGATGTTGATGCTTCGGCAAAAATCTCTTTTACGATGCGATCTTCCAACGATTGGAAAGACATCACAACTAGGCGTCCGCCGACCATTAATAAATCAAGGGCATCGGGAAGAGCGCGCGAAATTGCACCGAGTTCGTCATTTGCCTCAATACGTAGCGCTTGAAAGGTTCGCTTTGCTGGATTTCCACCTGTGCGCCTGGTGGCAGCAGGAATACTCTCTTTTACTAGGGTGGCAAGCTCAGTCGTTGAATTTATCGGCGCTTTGGTGCGGGCTTTGACAATGTTTTCAACGATGCGGGTGGCAAACTTCTCTTCCCCGTAGGCGCGAAGAATATGAACTAATTTGCCTGGTTCATAGGTATTAACAATTTCAGATGCGGTAATTCCTTGGCTGCGATCCATGCGCATATCAAGAGGTGCATCTTGTGAGTATGAAAAACCACGTTCTGACTCATCAAGTTGAATCGAGGAAACCCCTAGATCAAAGAGGGCGCCGTTGATGTGGTTATAGCCAAAGCTTTTCGCGACAGAAGAAATCTGATCAAAGACGCAATGGGCAGTCTTTAATCGATCTGCATATGGGCTAAGTCTTTCTTTCGCTCGGCTCAGTGCAATTTCATCGCGGTCAATGCCAATAACTGTGAGGTTTTCAAATCTCTGAAGGAGCGCTTCGGTGTGTCCACCTAAGCCAAGAGTTGCATCGATAACAACAGGGTTCTCTGATTTTTCAATTGCAGGGGCAAGAAGATCAACGCAACGATCGCGCATCACAGATATGTGTTGCATCTTCTCCCCCATTCCCATCCTTTGTCTTACTTACTAAGCGCTCAGCTCTGGTCACCGCCGGCCGACGGATCTATTGCGATAGCGACGCCGGGGAAGGGACGTCGCTGCCGGCCCAACTGGTATGGAGAGGTCGGCGGTGGCCACAAATGAGCGCTCTATTTAGTTTTTAACTTCTTATTCAGTTATAAATGTTTTTTGCTGATGTTTTAAAAAAGTCCCGGAAAAACTTCTTCAGAAACATCAGCAAAACTCTTTTCGCGATCAGCGAGATATTCATTCCAAGCAGCGCTATCCCAAATTTCAACGCGGGTATTTGCGCCAATTACTACGCACTCTTTTTCAAGACCGGCATAGGTGCGAAGTCCTTGTGGGATAGTCACGCGACCTTGGCGATCAGGAATTTCATCGTGGGCGCCGGCAAACATCACGCGCTGGTAATCGCGAGCGCTCTTTGCCGTAACAGGTGCTTGACGCAAAGTCTCGGTAATAGTTGCGAATTCAGTTGCCGGAAATACGTAGAGGCATCGCTCTTGTCCCTTAGTAATAACAAGGCCGGAAGAGAGCTCTTCCCGGAATTTGGCGGGAAGGAACAGGCGGCCCTTTTCATCAAGGCGTGGTTCGTGAGTACCGAGAAACATCGCTATCGAACCCCTTCCCCAAGTGGCGTAAGCGTGAAATTCCCGCTTAATTCCCCATTTTACACCACTTTCCTCCTTTTATCACCACTTTCTGCCATTATTTTCCCTCCCCCTCCCCCAGCGAGGTGAGCTGAAAAAGGGCGTAAAAAAGCCCCGACCGTGAGGCCAGGGCAGGTGCGGGCTTACTTACTTAGATATCTCGCTGGTCCCATCGATCATCAAATCGCTTGGAGAGAGATTTACGTGATGATTTGGTGCGTGGAGCGCTCTTGGTCACGGCGCCAATAGAGCGGATAAGGGTAAGGACTCCGGTCAGGGAGATAAGAAAGCCCACTACTCCCACTGGGGTGGTCTTCGAGATCAGGGCAGCAAATATGACGCCAATGCCTAGTACGACCAGGGCAAGTGCGAGCAGCAGCCGCGGCTTGGTAGCAGTCATGGTGGAGCCAGCCAACTTTGACTCTAGCCCTGGATCATCGGTAGCCAGGGCAGCTTCCATCTCGGCCAGTAAGCGGCGCTCGCGATCAGATAAAGACATATACACACTGTAGAACACTTCTTTTTCTTGCGCTACTTATGCCTCACTATCGCCAGAATCCCCCGTAATCAGCCGTCCGGGGCGCACGCTGCCCCCACCAAAACGGGCTTTCGCCTTATCGATAGCGGTATCGGCATCGCGCCACCCGCGCTCGCGCGCTCCAAGTTCTAGCTGCACCGGTGCCTCCTCAAGCAAATTACCCAGTGAGACCCCAACTAGGCGAATACGTGCACCTTCATTGTTAAGGGCTAGATATAACTTCTTCACAATTTCATAGGTCTCGTGTGTGCCATCGATTCCGATCGGAAGTGTTTTTGCCCGGCTCAGGGTTGTGAAATCTGCAAACTTAATCTTCATCGTCACAGTCTTTGCAAATAACCCTCGTTCTCGCAGGCGCGCCGTTGCCTTCTCTGCCATACGCAAGAACTCCGCCAATATCTCTTCCGGGCTATCAATATCTCGAGCAAATGTTTCTTCATTGCCAATACTTTTCTCTGGCTCATCTGGAATCACATTTCGATAATCACGACCCCAGGCAAGTTCATAGAGTGATTCACCTGTTGCATCTCCTAGTGCGCGCACCAGTGTTGACCGCGGAGTCTTAGCGATATCAGCAACAGTATGTAGCCCAAGTCGATCTAGTGATTCAGCTGTCTTAGGCCCCACTCCCCATAGCGCCCGCACCGGAAGTGGATGTAAAAACTCCAAGATTCGATCTGATTTGATTTCTAGCATGCCATTAGGTTTGCAGTGCTGGGATGCTAACTTTGCAATAAATTTAGATTGCGCAATTCCCACCGAACAGGTAATTCCCTCTTCCTGCTCTACCTGCGCCCGAATCTTGGCGGCAATTTCGCGTCCATCACCAAATAGTTTCTGGGACCCTGTCACATCAAGAAATGCTTCATCAAGTGAGATGGGTTCCACAAGGGGTGTGAAGGAGTTAAATATCGCCATCACTCGCTCTGAAATTTCGGCATAGCGATGATGCTCTGGTGCGATAAAGATGGCATGGGGCGCCATGCGTTTTGCTCGTCCCACCGGCATAGCAGCGCGAATACCGAATTTACGCGCTTCATAATTTGCCGAAAGAACTACGCCGCGCACGCCAGCGCCAACAACAAGGGCCTTACCTTTATATTGCGGGTTATCGAGCTCGGCCACAGATGCATAGAACGCATCCATATCTACATGCAAGATTGTTGCTTGCACCAGCTCTTCACTCATATCGCCACACTATCTCTATGCACGCGCCATTTTTCGTAGGCCAGGCTTAAGTCCCACACCGCTGTTGCCCGTATTGATATGCCACGTGCACCTGTGCGCCGAGTTTGCCCTCGCACCAAAAGCAGCGATGTCGAATACAAGGTAGATGCATGATCGACTTGGGCATCAGGAAAGAAGGTGGAATCACTACATCCATAGCCATCATCTAAGGTAAGAAAGATAACGCGGCGACCAGAGCGCACCGGCGGAGTTTGCAAAGCAACTTTCACGCCAGCCACAAGTACCTCGGACTTTGAACGCAAGGAAAGTAAATCTGATGATTTTACCGCCCCAATTGCATTAAGAAATGGTGCATAAAAGCTAAGCATATGTTCGGTGACATCCATTCCCAGATGCTTGATCTCACTACGAACTTTCTCGGCTGCATTCATAGGTGCCAGACCGCTACTTTCCAGTGCAGGTGCTGCAAAACCAAAGGTGAGCTGTGCGCCGGGAAGGTGGGCCACGGGAGATTTCTGAAGATCGCTAAAGTGAAGCAGCAGATCGCGTTGATTGCTGTGCACTGAATCAAAAGCTCCAGTAAGAATAAGGTTTTCAATCACCGGAGTTGAGGCGCCAGATCTGCGATAAAAGTCGGCGAGATCAATATAGGGCTGCCCGCTAATAATGGATGCAATTTCTTTTGCAGAAATTCCAGCAACGGTGGCGAAAGCTATCCGGATTGCATCACCATCGAGAGTGCGCTCCACGTGATAATCAGCAGCTGATTTATTGATATCAAGCGGTGCAATACCCACACCCAGTTGGCGCACTTCATCGAGCATGAGTCGCTTGGGATACATACCGGGGTCATGCGTTAAAACCCCAGCCATAAATGCAGCTGGGTGATGCGTCTTAAGCCAGGCTGATTGATAGGTAGGCAGGGCAAAGGCAGCCGCATGTGCCTTACAGAAACCAAAGGATGCAAATGCGCGCAATACTTCCCAGATTTCAGTAACCACCTGTAACTCATAACCGCGCTGGGTTGCAGCAGGAAAGAACCAATCGCAAACTTCTTGCTGACCGCCTCTGTCCCCGAGCGCTCTACGTTTCTCATCAGCTGCGGCAAGTGAGATACCAGTCATGACCGAGATAATTGAAATGACTTGTTCGTGAAAGACAACAACGCCTTCAGTTTCAGAGAGTATGGGAAGCAAATCAGGATGAATGATTCGCGCTGGAGTAAAGCCATGTCTGGCCTCAAGAAATGGGCGGATCATGTCACTTTTGACTGGCCCTGGTCGAAAGAGTGAGATATCGATAATCAGATCGCTAAATGTGCGCGGCTCTAACTTGCCCACAAGTTCGCGCTGGCCAGGACTCTCTACTTGAAAGATACCGAGCGTGCGCGTTGATTGAATCAGGTTATAGGTATAAGCATCATCAAGTGACACGGCATCGATATCAATTTCAGTATCTTCAATTCGCTTAATTTCATGCACCGCATGTGCAATAGCTGATTGCATCCGCACGCCCAAGATATCGAGCTTAAGTAAACCAATATCTTCCACATCATCTTTATCAAATTCCACCATCGGAAAGCCACCAGCGTTGAGTTGTATCGGTGCCCGGTCAAGGAAAGCTGCATCAGATAAGACCATGGCGCATGGATGCATGGCAAGATGTCGTGGCAGGCCATCAAGGCGAGCAGCGAGAGCAATCGTTGCCCGAGTTAAAGGCGCCGATGTATTCATATTCTTTAACTCAGGTAGCGAGTTCAGCGCGGCATCAATATTGCCGGCTCGAATATGTGGCATTGACTTTGCCAATAAATCAATCTCCATCGCGGGCATGCCCAGCGCCGCCCCCGCATCACGAATTGCATGACGCGCGCGATAGGTATCGACCATGGCAACTGTGGCACACCGCGAAAGAGCGCCGGGCTTGCTCCAATCTTGGGCACCATAACGCTTAAAGACCATCTCATAGATTTCAAGGCGTCTTGCAGATTCAACATCGATATCAATATCAGGTAGCGCCCGGCGAAGCGGTGAACAAAAGCGTTCCATAAGTAGCCCGTGTTGCATCGGATCAACGCCAGAGATTCCAAGTAGGTGACAGATCAATGAGCCCGCACCGCTGCCACGTGCTGCAACACGAATATCAGCAGCGCGCGCCATATCGGTGATATCGGCAACGGTAAGAAAGTAAGACTCATATCCCAGCGTTGCAACTGTTGCCAATTCATCATCAAGACGTGCCCGCGCCTTTGCAATGGTGGCGCCATCGTTATAACGCCAATTGATTCCAGCTTCAGCACGAGTGCGCAAAAGTGTGCGCATGGCAGCAGGTGAATCGGCGCCGACAACATGGGCTTCCGGTAGATGAATAGCACCTAATCCAATATCGCGATGCGGTGATAAGACTGCGCGTTCGGCCCACTGACGCGTTGTTTTAAGTAGTAAACGCGGCGTGCGCTCACCTGCTGCTCGTGCGATTTCAGCAGCGAGTGCAATCATTTCATCGCTGCTCTTTAAATACGCTTCCGCATTTCGACGTTCAACATTGCGTGGATGCAGCGGCACTAATTGGCGAGCGCAATCTAAGACATCAGCAACCGGACCATCAGCGCGATCACGCATCCGCACAGCGTTGGTAATCACCGCATCAATATCGTTATCGCGAGCAAAGATAAGACTGCGTGCTGCATGCACGGTAGAGCGCGGTCCATTACCGGCCACCAAGTGCGAGACGCATTCGATGGCATGGTCGGCAAAGAGATCGCGGGTCTGATTAAAGATATCAAGGGCGCTATCAAAGCGATGGGTGGCAATCGCCTGCGATACTGGTGATTCCGGGCCGTGAAGCAGATGCAGCTGAGATGTGTACTGGCTAAATTTTTCCAGGAGCTCGGGTGTGAGTACCGGCTTTCGGCTATCGGTATTCATATGTATGCCGGTCATCAAGCGCACCAAGCTGCGCCATCCCCCATCGCCATGCGCCAAGATTGTGATGCGCGGCAAGACACCCGATGTATCGCCAATTGCAATCGGCAGATTGATTCCAATAATCGGTGCGATGCCATGAGCTACACACGCTTTAGTAAAACGAATTGCGCCAGCTAGGCCATCGCGATCTGTCAGTGCCAAAGCCGGCATCTCAAATTCAGATGCGCGCGCAACAAGATCACGTGGTTGAGTAGTGCCATATTTAAATGAATAGGCACTTGCTGTACGTAAGTGAATAAAGCTCATACTTGATGTCTCACGGTTAGATAGCTCTAATAATCCATTGACCCGTTGTCTCATCACGTTCGAGTTGGAAGGTTGTCAGTGCGCCAATGGGCGCCGCCTCTACCGTCCAGAGTGCGCGTGCTTGATCATCAGGGCGAAACTTTCCATCGCTAATGCGATTCCACCATCCGCCTGCTTCGCACCATCTAGATAAAACTGCATGGATACGAAAACGCTTACCTTTAAAGGTGAATTCGATAGGTGTGAGTCCACCATCGGATAGGACCTCGTGCGGCCTTACTACTTCTGCTGCCATCTTTTACTACTTCCCCTGGTGCCTGTGGATATTCGAACAGATGTTCGAAAAGTAGTCCAGAGCTCTGACAAGGGCAACTCCTCCTCGATTCACGCTCAACTAGGCAGCCCGATCATGCGTGGCGTGGCGAAATATAGTTGAAATTTCAACTACTCTTAGAAGTAAGACCCACCCCAACCTTTAGGAGAATCAATTGGACGCAGTTCTAGTAATCGGGCGAATCCTCTTCGCACTTATTTTTGTGACATCAGGTATCGCTCACTTTGCAAAGCTTGAAGCGATGACAGGTTATGCCCAGTACAAGAAGCTACCGGCTGCAAAGCTTGGAGTCCTTATCTCAGGTCTCTTCTTCCTGCTCGGCGGTATCTATATCGCAGCCGGATTCTGGGTAGACCTTGGCGCGCTCTTGCTCGCAATCACGCTCATCCTGGCCGCAGTGATCTTCCACAACTTCTGGAAAGAGACTGACCCAACAACTAAGCAGAACGAAATGATCGCCTTTAACAAGGACATCGCACTTGCCGGAGCTTCACTTATCCTCTTCGCTCTCATCGCATGGGGAACACTGACAGAATTCGGACCAAGCATCGGAAATCTTGCATTCTTCAACTTCTAATTAGCCAGTAATTCACGAAAGCCCCTGCGAGAAATCGTGGGGGCTTTCGCATTCTCATGGAAAGATGCGGCTATGGAAATCCTCGGAGCCCTGATTGCCGGATCATTTATTGGCGCAGTTCTTGGCTTTGTTGGCGCAGGTGGAGCGATGCTCTCTGTGCCGATCCTCATCTATGGCTTTGGTTTTGACCCAAACGAAGCAACCACAGCCGCTATCGCAGTGGTCTTTCTAGCAGCTGCATCCGGTGTCATTCCGAAAGCACGCAAGAAGCAGGTGCTCTACCGCGATGCCTTAGTAATCTGGGCATTCGGGCTCATTACCAACCTCGGCTTCTCCTCGATTGCAGATAAATTACCTGATGCATTTATTACTTCTGGATTAGCTGTTGTGCTTGTAGTTGCCGGTGCTTCTATGTTGCGTCCGCCAAAGCTGGAAGAACAAAAGCGCATGCCCATACCTGTGCTCATAGTGATGTCACTAGTTATTGGCTCCATTACCGGACTCTTCGGAATAGGCGGCGGATTCATAGCGCTACCAGTGCTGGTGCTCTTCTTTGGAACACCGCAAGTAGTCGCTGCCGGAACCGCACTTTTTATTATCTGCATCAACTCACTCACCGCCTTCTTAGGCCGCCCAGATCAGTGGAACGATGTGCAGTGGCATATCCCAATCTTTATTGGAGCTGCAGCAATTGTGGTCGCCCAAATTGCATCATCACAGGCCCATCGCACAGATCCTAAAGTCCTGCGCGCATCTTTTGCCTACCTGCTCTTTGCCCTGGCCACCTTTACTGTCATTCAAACTTGGATCTAATTGATCTCGCGCACCTTATAGTCAGGGCACCCGAAGACATTTCGTGGCGCTATCTAATAAAGTTTACCTATGGATGGAATTTTGGAGAAAGCTGCGGTTAAAAGATTTCAAGAAGCTGCTCATTCACTAGGTGTTAACGGCCAAGTGAAAGTACTAGCTGAAACTGCCCGCACCGCAGTCGATGCCGCAAATAGTTTGGGAATTGAAGTTGGTCAGATTGCATCATCCCTGATCTTTAGACTTCCATCGGGTAATCCGCTCTTGATTATTACTAGCGGTCGTCATCGCGTTGATACCGAGTTAGTTGCTAAGAATTTAGGAATTACAGAACTAGGCCGCGCAGATGCCAATTACGTAAAAGAGGTTTCCGGTTATTCAGTCGGGGGCGTTGCACCACTTGGTTGGATTAGCCAACCTGAGAAGATTCTGATTGATCAAGCGCTAAACGATTACGACGTGGTGTGGGCGGCATCTGGCCATCCGCACGCTGTATATCCAACAACATATGCCGAACTCATTACCTCTACTGGCGCGCAGCCAATGGTTGTTGGTGATTAGGAATGAATAGTCTTGGGATGATTGCGATTGTAATTGATGATTACGATGCCGCCATTAAGCATTATGTTGAGGATTTAGGCTTCACTCTTTTTGAAGATACAACGCTCACTCCTGAAAAGCGTTGGGTAGTTGTAGCACCGAGTAATCAAGGGGCAAGAATTCTCCTTGCAAAAGCTGCAAACGAGACCCAAAAAGCTGCCATTGGAAACTCGACTGGCGGTCGCGTTGGATTCTTCATGTATACAACAAAATTTTCGCAAACTTATGAACTCTACAAGTCGAGAGGAATTGAATTTATAGAATCCCCCCGCCAAGAGGCATACGGCCAAGTTGTTGTATTCAAAGACAAATACGGAAACAAATGGGACTTAATCGAGCAGAACTAAAATGTTGTAGAAAATTAAGCGAGTAACTCCGCAAGTAACTTCTCGACTCGGCCCTTAATGTCATCACGAATCACCCGCACAGACTCAATTCCTTGACCTGCCGGATCATCTAAAACCCAATCTTCATATCGCTTACCTGGGTAGTACGGACATGCATCTCCGCAGCCCATTGTCACCACGGCATCTGATGCCTGAACAGCTTCTGGTGTAAGAATCTTGGGGGTGTTATTGGCAATATCAATTCCGATTTCAGCCATTGCAGCAACTGCAACTGGGTTGATGGAATCTTTTGGCGCAGAGCCGGCAGAGAGTACTTCCACGCGACCTTGGCCGAGCTCGCGCATAAAACCGGCTGCCATCTGGGAGCGACCTGCATTGTGAACGCAGACAAAGAGAACACTTGGCTTACTCATTTATTTTCCTGACTTTGATTTAGATGTGAGTGCTTTAAATCCAAGGTATCCGAGCAGGCCGCCGATAATTTCAGCTAGTACAAATAGCGGCGCTGACTTAGGTGCTATTCCAGAGAAGGTATCTGAGAACATGCGGCCAAAGACTGCTGCTGGATTGGCAAAGGAGGTTGAGGAGGTGAAGAAGTAGGCAGCTCCGATCCAGGCGGCAACCAGCCGGGCAATTTTCTTATCTTCCTTCTGCTTGAGCGCTAAGTGAATAATTAATATCAGACCCGCTGTAGCAACGACTTCACCGAGCAGTAGATGGGCACCGGTGCGCTCTTTTTCTGAAATATAGATTGCAGAGTATTCAAACATCAGATTGGCAACTATTGCTCCAACGGCAGCACCTGCCAGTTGCGCAATGATGTATAGCGAAAACTCTTTGCCCTTGATTTTCTTGGTAAAAAAATCAACTCCAGTAACAACTGGGTTGAAGTGGGCGCCACTGATGGGGCCAAGTAAGGTGATTAGGATGTAGAGGACAAAGACAGTTGCGATGGTGTTAATCAGCAACTGGATTCCAACATCGTTACTGAGCGCTGTGGCCATCGCTCCAGAACCCACAACCGTGGCAATGAGGGTGGCCGTGCCTAGAAATTCACTGGTTAACTTTCTGCTCAACACGGATGCTGGGTATCCTTTGCCTATGAGTAGCGATGAGAAGGTGGCGGTCGCGTACTTCTTTACGTTAAGAGCCAAGAGTATCCCCTTCGCCTTTATCAGCATGGCAGTCCACGCGCTGCGCGCGCGGATGTTCACCGGGATTTCATTCGCCAAGATGCTGGGCACCGGCAGCGGTGAGACATTTACACCCAATGATGCAAATCTTTATCGCTGGGGCATGGTGGTTGTTATTGGAAAAGACCAGGTTGCTACCTTTGATCAATCTTCGATTATCAAAGCTTGGCGCAGCCGTTCGACTTCTGAATTTCGCGCCGTGCTTACTCCCCTTTCATCGCACGGGCTGTGGGCGAAGAAGAACCCATTTGATTTCACAGCGCCGCAACTAAATGCTGATGCAAAGATTGCTGCGATTACACGTGCACGAATTAAGTGGAGTAAGAACTTCATCTTTTGGAAATCGGTACCTCCTGTTGTTACTGATTTGCATCAATCCCCCGGCTTTATTGCTGCCATAGGAATTGGCGAAGCACCTATCGGATTACAAGGGACTTTCTCACTATGGGAATCCGCATCTGCCCTGCGAGATTTTGCATATAAGGGCGCCGCGCATCAAAAGGCGATAGCGCAGACTAAAGATATTGATTGGTATAGCGAAGAACTCTTCGCCCGCTTTGAAGTCCTAGAACTTCGAGGTGAGATTTCTACGATTACCCATAAGTAAGGCAGACTTAACCTATGTCGATCCGCCATTACAACCCACGTCGCAGACGCCGTGGCGGAGTCTCCCCGAAAACTCGCAACTTCCTTTACGCACTCGTTGCACTCACTATTGCTCTGCAGATTTCATATCCACTGATCGGCGGTGAAGCGCTACGTATTGTCACAATCGCAACTGTCTATGCCGGGGCCTTTGCCATGATTTTGCATGGTCATCTCTCTTATGGATTCAAATATTCTTCGCGATATGTGCCAGCAGTATTTCTCTTTGGCCTAGGAATAGAATCCCTTGGCTTACATACTGGTTGGCCCTTTGGTACTTACGAATATGACTCATCGCTCGGTGTTGCACTCTTCGGTGTTCCACTCGTTGTTCCCTTTGCCTGGTTGATGATGGTGCATCCAGCACTCACCGCAGCGCGTCGAGTCACAACCAACTGGGTATTTATCTACGGCGGCGCACTTCTCATGGCTTGGGATCTATTTCTTGATCCGCAGATGGTTGCCGCCGGTCGTTGGACGTGGGAAGTACCTGGTGCGCACGTGCCCTTCACACCCGATATCCCACTTTCCAATGCATTCGGTTGGTTACTTTCCGGGTTAGTCATAACTGGAATTTTGCATCTGATTCTTCCGCGCGAGCGACGCAAAGAGAGCGCTTCACTTGTTGCTGTCGATGCGCTATTAATCTGGACGCTCTTCTCAGGTTTCATCGGCAATCTCTTGTTCTTTGATCGCCCAGGCTTGGCCGTCTTCGCTGGATTTGTGATGGGAGTGATTCTTACACCGTACTTCTTCTCCAGCTGGCTCGGCAATAAAGATTAGCCTCTGATGCGCTTTGCACTCTTTGTCCTGTGTTATCTCATCTTGCTCATCGCACTCTTTAACTTCTTCACCATTCGAATTCCTCGCAATAAGGCGGCGGTTTCCACGCCAGTAACCGTGCTGCTGCCTGTACGCAATGAGCAGGCCAATGTCGGCCCATGTGTTGCGGGGCTGATGGCACAAAAAGATGTGAAGCAGCTGCAAGTAGTCATCATTAATGATCAATCAACTGATAACACAGCTGAGGAGCTCAAGGCAGCAATTGGTGCAGATTCCAGGTTTTCTGTGATTGAAGCCGATGAGCCACGCGATGGATGGCTCGGAAAAGTTTCTGCTCTACAGACTGGGTTCGAGCGAAGTGCAGGCGAGATCATTATCTGCCTCGATGCCGATGTGCGATTAGAACCCGATGCTATTTCGAGCGCAGTCAATCAACTCGAAGATCTATCGCTAACTTTTATTTCACCATACCCGCGCCAAATCGCAGGTACTTTCAGTGAAAAACTGATTCAGCCACTACTTCATTGGTCCTGGATGAGCACTGTCATTCTGCGCCTTGCCGAAAAAGTCCCACATCGAAGTACCGCCGTGGCTAATGGTCAATTTTTTCTTATCCGCGCCAAAGCTTTGACTGCAATTGATGGTTTTACACCTGTCGCAGCCAAGATTCTTGATGATGTAGAACTAGCTAGGTCACTGATTACCGCCGGGTTTTCAGGCGTTGTGACCGAAGGTTCCGGGATTTCACACACGCGCATGTATACAAGTTTTGCTGAGATTTGCCAGGGCTACGGTAAATCTCTCCACAAAGCATTCGGGGGCGCACTCGGCGCCATTGTTGCCTCACTGTTTATTGCAGCGACCGGTCTCGCACCGCTACTACTCATACTCGATGGCTATTTCATTGGCTGGATCGCATTCTTCTGTATTGCATTGACGAGAGCACTGAGCGCTATTCGCGCTCGTTCCAATCCGCTCTACGCACTCTTGCATCCACTATCTGCGGCCCTTCTTCTCTATCTCATCGCTTACTCTTGGGCCAAGCGCGGAAGTATTCAGTGGAAAGGTCGCACCGTATGACCGGACGAGTAGGTAAAGTGGCGAAACCAGAGCGCATTGCAGTTGTGGGCGCAGGTATTGGTGGACTTTGCACCGCAGCTCGCCTAGCAAAAGCAGGTCATCTCGTGACAATCTTTGAAAGCTCGAACCGCACTGGTGGAAAATGTAGGACCGAATGGATCGGCCGCTATGCATTTGATACCGGACCTTCACTTTTAACACTGCCAGCTGTCTATCGTGATTTCTTTCAACGCACCGGAGATGTCATGGGTCGCGTTCTTGAAATTGAAGAGGTAAATCCTTCATTTGACTATCGCTTTCACGATGGCAAGAGCGTCAAATTTTCTAATCTTTCGCGAAAGAAAACTCTGGCATCTATTTCGGAGTCACTGGGAGAAGAAGCGGCCCGCGAATGGGATGAAGTAATGCTGCGAGCAGAGGCGATGTGGGATGTCTCGCGTGGACCATTTGTGGAATCAGAGTTGAAATCTCCACTCTCATTACTTAAGCGACCACAACTGATTCGTGATCTCAAGACGATTGCCCCCTGGAAATCACTGCGTGGAATCGGAATTCGCAATCCTTACTTGGCCAAGATTATGGATCGCTATGCAACATATAGCGGCTCAGATCCACGAGTAGCCCCTGCTGTACTTTCCACCATCGCCTTCGTGGAAGAGGCATTTGGTGCTTGGCATGTGAAAGGTGGCGTTGGCACGCTCTCTGAAAAAATCACAGAACGCTGTGAAAAACTTGGAGTCACTATTCGCCTCAATACCTACGTAGATGAAATCACAACCAAGTCAGGTGCTGTCACAGGTGTCGTGGTCCAGGGCCATCATGAAGAATTTGATCGCGTTGTCGCAAATGCTGATGCCCAATTTGTTTATAACAACCTGATGGCACCGACAAATAAAGTGGTAAAGATTCGTAAGCAGCTAGCTAAATCAGAGCCTTCCCTTGCTGGCTTTTCACTGCTCTTGGGGCTCAAGCCGAGTACAGCTGAACCACTTGCCCACCACACAATTCTCTTCCCCGAAAATTACGATCTCGAATTTGAATCAATCTTCACCAGCAAGACTCCCGTTGAAAAACCTACTATCTATATCTGCGCCCCACGAGATCCGCTAATGGTTAAAGATGCCGGACACGAAGCGTGGTTTGTCTTAGTTAATGCACCACGACATGACCCGTATGAAGGTGGTTTCGATTGGAGTGATGCTGAATTTAACCAACGCTATGCCCACTCAATCATCAATCAGATAGAGGCTGCCGGAATTTCGGTGCGTGAGCGGCTAGAAGTTCTTGAAATTCGCACCCCACTTGATTTACAAGAGAGCGTGCATGCACCAGGTGGTTCTATCTATGGAAGTTCAAGTAACGGAGCGCGCTCGGCATTCTCGCGTGCGAAAAATCGCTCTCCCATTAAGGGTCTCTATCTAGTTGGTGGCTCTGCCCACCCTGGTGGCGGCTTGCCACTTGTGGGATTAAGCGCCGAAATAGTTGCTAACGCAATTCTCGATTAAGACAAGGTGTTCTTGGCAACTCTCATTACCTGCACGAAGCTGACCAGAAGTAGAAGAATGAACGCATATGAAATATAAGTAACTCCTGGAATATCTAGAATGAAAATAATTAGAACAAGTGCCAGGAAGATTGCTCGCACCGGACGCTCTGTTGCTGTCACAACTCCAACTTCAGAGTGGCCAAGGGAGGCAAGTCGCGCCCGGGCATATTCCTGGGTTGATGCAATCGTCCACATCAGAATCCCCGCCCAGGCCGGAATTCCCACAGTCCACCCAAAGTAGAGCCAGCACGCTTCCGAGATGCGATCAGCAATGGAATCAAGAACTGCGCCCCACTTACTTTCGCGCTCCTGCACAATGGCAACACTTCCATCGATGCCATCGAAGAAGAGGGAAACTATAAGAAGAACTAGTGCGATGCCGGCACTAGATGAAAATGCCATCGCAACTGCAGTTGCAAGTCCAAGAAGAGTTAAGAAATTTGGTGTGAACTTCAGCGCCGTGCACACACGCGCAGCTTGATAGGAAAAACTCAGCCACCCCGCAACTGCGCCCTTAATAGCAGCTCCCCCGTGAAGTGCGCTCCAGCGCTCTTTGAATTCCTTCTCAGTCAGTGCACTCATCGTTCATCTTTAATCTGTGCATAAATCTCACGGGTGGCAGTTGATGAATTCATTGTGTAGAAGTGAAGTCCAGGAGCTCCACTTTCTAGTAATTGATGACAGAGATTTGTGGCTATCTCCACCCCTAACTTACTGACATCTTCTGGGCTATTTTCTACCGCTGCAAAGCGCTCTGCAATGGATGCCGGAATCGGTGTTCCACCCAACTCTGCCATCCGGTTAAGTTGTTTCACATTTGTCACCGGCAAGATGCCAGCGATGATGGGAAGGCTGGAACCCTTAGCCGCTAACTTATCGACCAGCGCTTTCCATTTATCTACCTCAAAGAAGAATTGCGTGGTGGCAAATGTTGCACCACGTCGCTGCTTTTCAAGTAAGACTTCAATATCTTTATCAATATCTCCAAGAGAACTCGGATGGCCATCAGGAAAAGCTGCAACTCCGATTTTGAATCCACCGAACTCTGCCGCCATGGTGACTAATTCATCCGCGTGATTGAGTCCACCTTGCGTTGGCACCCATGGTGCTCGCGGTCCGCCGGCCGGATCTCCGCGCAGAGCCAAAATACTTGTGATTCTGGCATCGCGATACTTTCCAAGAATCTCAAGTAACTCATCACGAGTTGAACCCACACAGGTTAAGTGTGCAACGGTGGGAATATGTGTGCGCGCAGTGATTTCTGAAGTAATGCGAATAGTGCGATCTCGCGTACTTCCACCTGCGCCATAGGTCACCGAGATAAAGTCAGGGGATATTGATTCCAGTTGTGACATCGCCGACCAGAGGCGCGCTTCACCTTCGACATCCTTAGGCGGGAAGAATTCAAAGGAGTACGTAACTCCACTTCGCACGCTGCTTTTATCCACCGCCTCAGAGTATCGTTGCGCCGTGGATAATGAGCTCACTTCAAGCATCGAAAGCGTGCGCAGCGCCGTGAAGGAAGAGCTCACCCACTACCTGGCAGAACAGCGCGACTATCTGACCAGCATCGCATCTGAGTTAATTCCGGTCTGTGATGCACTCGAAGATTATCTACTCGAAGGTGGCAAGCGACTTCGTCCGCTCTTTGCTTACGCCGGCTTCATGGCCGCCGGCGCTAAGCCCACTCGCACAGATATTCGTGCGATGGCCAGCCTAGAACTCTTGCAAGCATGCGCTCTTATTCATGATGACCTCATGGATGGATCAGATACCCGCCGCGGAAAACCTGCCATACATCGCCACTTTGAATCACTACACAGACAAGGGTCCATGGCGGGTGTTCCAGAACAATTTGGCGCAGCAGCTGCAGTATTACTCGGTGACCTAGCGCTGGTCTGGTCTGATCACATGTTGCATAACGCAGGTTTATCGCACGAGAGCTTGCTGGCAGCGCTGCTGATTCACGATGAGATGCGCATTGAATTAATGGCCGGTCAGTATCTCGATGTGCGAGAAGCCGGTGAGAAAGAATTTAGCGTGGAACGCTCCTTGCGTATTGCTCGGTATAAATCTGGCAAATACACCATCGAGCGTCCACTTCACCTGGGCGCAGTGATTGCAAGTCCTGCCCAGAGTGAACATGGCCAACTTCTCAATGTGCTTTCGGCATACGGGCTACCACTCGGAGAAGCCTTCCAATTACGTGATGATCTACTTGGAATCTTTGGAAATCCTGATGTGACGGGAAAACCGGCCGGTGATGATTTACGTGAAGGAAAGCGCACGGTATTGATGGCTATGACTCTGGAAAAAGCCAGTGCACCAGCGCGGCGAGAATTGCAACGTGACCTGGGCAACCCAACTCTCACCGTGCAGCGAATCGAGGAGTTGCGTACCATCATCACTGAAACTGGCGCCGTAGCAGAGGTTGAAAAGCTCATCGACGGCTTGGCGACAGAATCAAAGATTGCAGCTCAATCATCTGCCATTGCCGCAGATGCCCAACCGTTTCTATCGGCACTTGCCGATAGCGCTATCCGCAGGAGTCACTAATGGTTGCACGTGTAAAAGGCCCTACCGATCATGTTGTTGTTGTCGGAGCCGGTTTAGCTGGCCTCAGCGCAGCGATGCGACTTGCTGGCGCCGGGCGAAAAGTCACCGTCGTTGAACGTGAATCTGTGCCTGGTGGACGAAATGGTCTGCTTAAAAAAGATGGATACTCATTTGATACCGGGCCATCTGTGTTAACAATGCCATCCCTGATTCAAGATGCATTCTCATGTGTCGGTGAAGATATGAAGGATTGGCTTGAGCTAATGCCACTTTCTCCGTTATACCGCGCCTTCTATGCCGATGGTTCACAAATTGATGTCCATGCCAACACCGCGCAGATGGAAGAGGAGATTCGCACCAAGGTCTCGGCCGAAGAAGCACTTGGCTATCGTCGTTACGTTGATTTTGTCACCAAGTTATATAAGTATGAAATGAATGACTTTATTGATAGAAATATCGACTCCCCACTTAACTTACTCACACCTAACCTGGCGCGACTTATCGCACTGGGTGGGTTCAAACGTCTGCAACCAAAAGTAAATCAATTTCTGAAAGATCCGCGCCTGCAAAAGGTCTACTCATTCCAGGCGATGTATGCCGGCGTAAGTCCACAACAGGCTCTAGCAATTTATGCCGTAATTGCCTATATGGACTCAGTCAACGGCGTCTTCTTTCCTAAGGGTGGAATGCACGCAGTTCCTAGAGCTATGGCCGCTGCTGCAACTAAGCATGGCGTTGAATTTAAATATAACACCACAGTGACCTCACTTGATAAGCAGAACGGTCGCGTGAAGGCGGTACTTACCAATACCGGTGAACGCATTGAGTGTGATGTGGTTGTAATGAACCCAGATTTGCCGGTTGTGTGGCGCGAACTATTGGGCAAAACACCGCTGAATATCAAGCGCCTTAAGTACTCACCATCATGTGCGACCCTGCTTGTAGGCTCTTCCAAGAAATATGACCATATTGCCCACCACAATATTCACTTCGGTAAATCTTGGGATGGCGTCTTCGATGAATTGATTAAGAAGAAGCAGTTGATGTCTGATCCATCTGTGCTTGTCACAGTTCCATCTCATGACGACCCGAGCCTGGCACCAGCTGGCAAGCAGTCGTATTACGTTCTCTTTCCAACTCCTAACTTGACTGCAGATATCGATTGGAACAAACAGTCTGGGCCATATCGCGATTCCATGATTAAGACTTTAGAAGAGCGTGGATACACAGGTTTTGGTGATGCCATTGAGACTGAAGTGATGACAACGCCACTTGATTGGCAGAGACAAGGCATGGAGCAGGGTGCACCATTTGCTAGCGCGCATACCTTCTTCCAAACCGGTCCATTTAGACCTCGCAATATTGCCGCCGGTTTTGAAAACGTAGTCTTTGCCGGCAGTGGAACCCAACCAGGTGTTGGAGTTCCGATGGTTCTCATCTCAGGTCGTCTTGCCGCCGAACGCATTGTGGGTCCGGTCAAGTAAATGGATGCGTTGCTCCAAGCGTCTTACCTTGAATGCAAGCGCCTTAACTCGCTGCATGGCAAGACGTATTACTTAGCAACGTTATTGCTTCCGAAGAACAAGCGCCCATACGTGCACGCCCTCTATGGCTTTGCCCGTTACGCCGATGAAATCGTCGATGATTTAGCATCTACGCTCACGCCCCAAGAGAAGGCCGATGCACTTGGAACTTGGAGTACCGGTGTATTAAATGATTTAGCGGCAGGATGCTCAACCGATCACATTGGCAGAGCTCTGGTAGATACGGCCAAGAAGTTTGCTATTCCCCATCAGCACTTCGTAGATTTCTTGCACTCGATGGAGATGGACTTAACCGTTACGCACTACCAAACATATGAAGACCTACTTGAATATGTCTATGGCTCTGCTGCCGTAATCGGCCTTGAGATGGTGCCCATCCTTGGCTATTCCGATGAGCGAGCATTCGAAGCGGCTAAGAAGTTAGGTATCGCTTTTCAGCTCGCCAACTTCATCCGCGATGTGGGTGAAGATCTTGATCGAGGTCGGGTATATCTACCCTTGCAAGAACTTGCCCAATTCGGTGTTGATAGAGCGATGTTAGAACGCAGAAAGTTAACACCCGAGATTGTTGCAGCACTTAAGTTTCAAATTGCGCGGGTGCGCCAATTGCAAGCAGAGTCACAGATGGGAATCTCCTACTTGGACAAGGAGTCTCGCCCATGTATTCGTGCGGCGAGTGAGCTCTATTGCGGCATCGTCGATGAAGTCGAAGCCATTGGCTATGACATATTTAATAAGCGGGCCAAGACATCGACCGCTCGCCGCGCCAAAGTAGCTGGCCTTGCTTTTCTCCAGGCAATTGTGGCTCGTATCGGTTAGACTTTGAACGCACGGGAGCCAAGGTGGCTGAGAGGACTTCATTGAAGTCGACCGTCTGACTGGTCCGGTAATGCGGATCTAGAAATGGCAGGTGTATCTTGTTTTCAACTCTATTTACCGCATGGGGATATGACGTCTCTTATCTCGAATTCATCGCTTCCCTAGTCTCATTTATCGGCGTCGCACTAGGTATTACTCGAAAGCGAATAACTTGGCCATGGTGGGCGGCAAGCAGTGTTTTATATGGCATCTTCTTTTTGCAGTATGAACTCTATGCAAGTGCCGCCCTACAACTGATCTTTATTGCAGCCGCCATCATTGGTTGGTTTGGCTGGGAACCAACCGGTGCTAAACCAGGACCAGTAAAGAACTCTTATCGCATCTATACCTTGGCTGCAATTTTGATTTCCACTCTGGCACTTGGCCCAGTACTTAAATCTTTGGGAGCAGCCTCTACTTACGTCGATGCCATTCTCTTCTTTGGAAGTTTTGCGGCGCAGATGCTGATGGTCTATCAAAAGTACGAGACCTGGCCGCTATGGCTGGTAGTTGATGCTGGATACGTCGCCCTCTATGCCTCACAAGGGTTACTCTTTACAACGTTGCTCTATGTACTCTTTACAATCATGGCAGCACTGGGATGGAGCAGTTGGTATGGAGCTCACCGCCGCGCTACTAGATCTCTGTAAAGGTGTAACACAACCCGTCATTGCAATCGATGGACCGGCAGGTGGTGGCAAAACCACACTTGCACAAAACCTGGCACTCGCCTTTGCCACCTCACTTTCCACCACTGTGATTCATATGGATAATCTCTACAATGGCTGGGACGGCGCACTCGGTGAAGATTTCGCATCAGTCCTATCGCACATTGTCGGATTACATAAGAAATCAGAGAATATTTCCTACTCTTGCTATAACTGGAGTACTGAAAATTTTGATGAAACAGAAGTAGTGCCGCACTCGGATTTATTGATTCTAGAAGGCGTAGGAAGTGGTCAGAGTTCTATCCGCTCTTCACTCGCTGCCTTAATCTGGATAGATATCAACGATTCGCAAGGATTTGCGCGGGTTATTGCACGCGATGGTGAATCAATAAGAGTTCCGATGGAGAAGTGGCTCACACTGCAGGAGCAACACTTTCGCGTCGAAGGTACGCAGAACGCCGCGGATTTCATACTCACTACCTAGAATTTGTCTTATGTCTGACCTCACCGGCGAGCTAATCGATGGGCGTTATCAACTCATCCGCCAGATGGCCAGCGGTGGAATGGCAAGCATCTATGAGGCGGTAGATACCAGACTTGATCGCAAGGTCGCAGTCAAGATCATGCACCCACACCTTGCTCAAGATGAACAATTTGTGGAGCGTTTTATTCGCGAAGCAAAAGCTGCCGCATCCCTTGCCCATCCCAATATTGTCGCCGTGCAAGACCAGGGCTGGAACCAAAATGGAACGCCGGCAGTATTTCTTGTCATGGAGCTCATCGAAGGCCACACCCTTCGGGAATACCTCAATGAACGTGGAAAGTTATCAATCGATGATGGCATTAAATGCCTCTCTCCTGTCTTGAGCGCACTTGCTGCTGCTCACAAAATTGGCATTGTCCACCGTGATATCAAGCCTGAAAATATTTTGATCTCCAAAGAAGGTCGCATCAAGATTGCAGATTTTGGTCTAGCAAAAGGGCCACTGCTAGGCGGAACGATGACAGCTGAATCAAGTGTGATTCTCGGCAGCGTTTCCTACCTATCCCCCGAGCAAGTACAACGCGGAATTGCAGATGCGCGAAGTGATGTGTATTCCATTGGCATCACAGCTTTTGAAATGTTCACCGGAAATAAACCTTTTGAAGGTGATGCTCCTATTCAAGTGGCATATATGCATGTCAATAGCCGGGTGCCGAAGATAAGTTCAGTCTTGGATAACGTTCCCAAGGCACTGGATGAACTGATCTACCGGGCAACTAGTGCTAACCCTGATGAGCGTCCGCGCGATGCCGGAGCTTTTTTTGAAGAGCTGAGCGCATTGAACCCCAAGAAGAATCAAATGAGTCTTGAGTTAGATATTCCCATTGCACCAATGCGCCCGAAGAAGGAACCTAAATCACTGCGCAAGCGAGTGCGCGAAATTACCGCTGCGATTCCAGTTCCAAAAGCCCAGGAAACAACGGCCCAAGTGGAAAAGCGGAAAAAGATAAGTAAGCGAGTAAAGCGAAATAGATTTGTCGCACTCGGTTTGGCGGTCGCACTTGGAATATTCGGTTGGTATGCCCTGATTGGGCCAGGTTCCCGCGTTGTTGTTCCCTCCACCGTGGGTGCAACCCAAGATGAGGTGCGCGCGGCACTTGATCCACTCGGGCTCACCTTTGTCGTTGCTGAAAAACGATTTAGTGAAGAGATTGGCATAGATCGAGTTATTGAATCTTCTCCCGAAGGTGGCGGACGCATTGATCAAGGCGGAATCGTTGACCTCGTTATCTCTAAAGGACCAGAGCGTTATGCGATTCCGCAATTAGCTGGCCTGACTCCAAAAGCTGCCGCGAATTTAGTGAAAAAACTACCACTGTCGCTACAACCAAATATTGAAGAATTTAACCCAACTGTTCCCAAGGGTTATGTCATTGGCTCGGTGCCAAATTCTGGCGAGAAAGTAAAACGTGGCACCGCAATTACTATCCGTATCTCTAAAGGAATTGAGCAAATTGCAATTGCATCATATGTGGGCAAGAGTGCAGATCAAGCGCTCAATGAACTTACCGAAGCTGGTTTCATGGTGAGCTCGATCTACGGCTTTAGTGAGTTGCGACTTGCCGGTGAAGTTATCTCCCAAAAGCCCGAGGGTGGAAAGAACGTTAATAAAGGTTCCGAGATTGAGCTCGTAGTTTCTAAAGGTTCACAATTTGCCTACATTCCTAATGTCTTCTCCATCGAGGAATCGCTAGCGATTCAAAGCCTGAAAGATCTTGAACTCAAAGTTGTCGTGAAGAAGATTGGCAAAAAAGCGATAAAGAAAGTCACTTCTGTTTCACCGAAGGTAGGCACGAAGGTTAAACGTGGCAGTACTGTAACCATCACAGTAGGGTGAGTCGGTGAAGAAACCTCGTATCGGCGCCCACACCCCCACATCTGGCGGAATGGCTAAGCGATCTATCGCCTATGCAGAGCTGACCGGTGCTGAAGCTATTCAAGTCTTCACATCTAATCCCCGCGGCTGGGCGATGCCGGAAACAAACCACGAAGCAGATGCCATCTTCCGGGAAAAAGCTGCGGCACTTGATCTAGAAACGTATGTGCATGCACCATTTCTGATCAATCTAGGTTCTCCCACCGAAGGTACCTATAAGAATTCATTGGCATCAACTGAGTACTCGCTCAAGCGCGGTAAGGAGATTGGTGCGTTAGGTGTGGTGGTTCATACCGGCTCGGCAGTTAATGAAGACTTTATTGATAAAGCGTGGAAGCAGATCAACAAAGGCATGATGCCAATTCTTGAGGCGCTCTCAGATGATGCACCATACCTGCTGCTAGAACCCACCGCCGGGCAGGGGCAATCGCTAGTAAAGCGCATCGAAGATCTTGAATACTATTTAAAGGCCCTTGAATATCATCCAAAGGTCGGCATTTGTCTTGACACTTGCCACGTCTTTGCCGCAGGCCATGACATTGCAAAAAAGGGTGGGATGAAAGATACGTTGGATCTCTTAGTTGAAGTTGCTGGCATTGAACGTATTCAACTGATTCACGCCAATGATTCAATGGATGTGTGTGGGGCGCTTAAAGATCGCCACCAAAATATTGGTGAAGGATTTATCGGCGTTGACCCATTTAAAGAACTCTTACATCACCCAGCTGTTGCCAACGCTCCCCTGATTCTTGAAACTCCAGGAATGGAGCCCGAGCACGGTGCTGAAATTGCACTGCTAAAGAAGTTGCGGGGATGAGTTCTTCGCATGCGCTAAAGATGCGCCTTGCGCCTTGGGCGCTGCTCCTAGTTTCTGCATCATGGGGCCTTGCCTTTGTGGTCATGAAAGATGCGATCGAGCGACAGAGCGTGAACAGCTTTCTCTTCACCCGTTTTCTGGTCGCCGTGATTGCCATGTTCTTACTTAAACCCACTGTCATTCAAGTAATTAACCGGGAAATACTACGGAAAGGATTTATCGCAGGTCTTTTTCTAGCAGCTGGATACATTTTGCAGACGCTAGGTCTGGCACTTACCGGCGCCGCCGTTACCGGATTTATTACCGGGCTCTATGTTGTCGCCACACCAGTGATTGCCGCACTCGTTCTACGTGTGCGAATCACTGCCTTCACCTGGGGATGCGTTCTGCTAGCCACCGTTGGTCTAGCTCTTCTCTCACTTAAAGGGTGGAACCTTGGCTATGGCGAGTTCTTAGTCTTCTTATGTGCCATCGCCTTTGCCGCTCACATCATCGCCTTAAGTAAATGGAGCAATGGACTTGATGTCTATGCCATGACCATCGTGCAACTTGCAACGTGTGCGCTAGCAACAGGTGTCATCTCACTTATTCAAGGCTATGAAGCACCTCCAGATAGCAACGGTTGGTATGTCGTTCTCTTCACCGCCATCATTTGCACAGCCGTCGCCTTTGTTGTGCAGACTTGGTCGCAGGCACATATGTCAGCTACCAAAGTCGCCGTTATTTTGACCATGGAAGTTGTCTTTGCCGCCCTATTTGCCGTGGTTTTCGGCGGAGAATCCCTCTCGCTTCGCACCTTCTTTGGTGGTCTGCTCGTACTGATTGCTATGTTTATGATTGTGCTTAAGGAGGCTTAAAGATGGCAATTGATTTACGTTCAGATACCGTCACTGCGCCGAGTACTGGGATGCGAGCTGCGATGGCTGGCGCTGCTGTCGGTGATGATGTTTACGGCGATGATCCCACCGTTAATTCACTAGAAGAGCGCGTTGCCGCACTCTTTGGCCACGAGGCCGGTCTATTTAGCCCTACTGGTTCACTTGCAAATCAATTAGCAATTCGCACTTTGGTTAAACCTGGCGAAGAGTTACTAACCGAAACTAGTTCTCACATCGTGCGCGCCGAACTCGGAGCCGCGGCAACATTTAGCGGAATCACTACTCGCACCTGGCAGTCCACCCATGGTGTGTTGCGCGCCGAGGACCCACTTGCAATTGCTCATGAAAATGCTGGTCCATATTTAGTATCAACAACTGCTATCGCAGTTGAGAACACGCACAACTTTGGTGGCGGAACGATTCAACCCATTGATGAGATTGCAGTTCTGGCTCGAGCCGCGCGTGCTCGTGGAATTTCTATGCACCTAGATGGTGCCCGCATCTGGAATGCCCACGTCGCATCAGGAGTTTCACTGATCGAATACGGAAAGCACTTTGACACTATTAGCGTTTGTCTTTCAAAGGGGCTGGGTGCGCCCATTGGTTCACTTATGCTTTCGACTAAAGCACGCGTGGCAGAGGCGCGCATCTGGCGCAAGCGCTATGGCGCTGGAATGCGACAAGTAGGAATCATCGCAGCTGCCGGCCATTACGCACTGGATCAGAACATCACTCGGCTTGGCGAAGATCATGTTAAGGCAAAGAAGATTGCCCGCGCAATGTATGCACTGAATCCATCGCTTGTGCATCCAGATAATGTGCACACAAACATTGTGGGACTAGACCTTGTTGGTATTGGCATGACAGCGGCCGAGTTAAATACCCGCTGCCGCGAAGCTGGGCTATGGATTAGCGCACTTGGTAAACATTACGCACGTCTTGTTACTCATATGGATGTCAGTGATGGGCAATGCGATGAAGCAATTGCGATATTACAACGCGCCCTCGTGGCGAAGTAGCCACTCTTTCTTCTCTAACCCATACGCGTAATCACCGAGTGCTCCCCCGGTCTTTACTATTCGGTGACACGGCACCACCAGCACAATTGCATTCTTGGCACACGCACTTCCCGCCGCCCGAATCGCTGCCGAACTTCCGGCCCTCACAGCAAGCTCGGCATAGGAAATGACTTTGCCAGGGCGAATCTTCTTCATCGCCTTCCATGCCTCTTGTGAAAAATGACCACCCGATTGACGCACATGTATTGAACTTAAGGCAGCGATATCACCAGCAAAGTAATCGGTGAGCAAATCAGTGATGACTGGAATCTTCTTCACACTAGTGATTTCTCGCACCGAGTCTTCTTGACTCAAACTTTCTTTGAGCGCCTTCACGCTAGATAAATTAGCAGCGAGTAGAACATGCTCATCTGCGATGAGATTGAGAGTTCCGATCGGGGTGTGGAAGGTGGAGAGAAGCAACGTCACGCTGGCAAAGTTAGCGGTCGCGCAACATTTCGGCAACCAAAAATGAGAGTTCAAGTGACTGCGAATGATTCAGGCGTGGGTCGCACGCTGTCTCATAGCGGGACTCGAGATCCTTTTCCGAGACCTCATTGCCCCCGCCAAGACACTCGGTGACATCATCACCGGTGAGTTCGATATGGATTCCACCTGGGTGTGTCCCTAGTTTCTTATGCACCTCGAAGAAGCCACGCACTTCATCTAGTACATCTTCAAAGTTACGGGTCTTATAGCCATTCTTTGATTCAAAGGTATTGCCATGCATGGGATCACAGACCCAGAGCACTTGTGCACCGCTTTTAGTAACGCCTTCGACAAGTTTGGGAAGTACTTCGCGAATTGTCTTGGCGCCCATACGCGTAATAAAGGTAATGCGCCCTGGTTCATCATCGGGGTTGAGTTTGGCGATCAGCGCTAGCGCATCTGCCACAGTTGATTTCGGCCCTAACTTCACTCCGATCGGGTTACGCACCTTAGATGCGAAGTCCACATGTGCACCGTCTAGTTGTCTT
The DNA here is from genome assembly GCF_040402315.1 of Candidatus Planktophila sp. GTDB lineage: Bacteria > Actinomycetota > Actinomycetes > Nanopelagicales > Nanopelagicaceae > Planktophila. The sequence continues at coordinate 688 of NZ_JBBAMU010000002.1, read as the reverse complement.
GTGCGCTCACCGATCCAGATGAAGTGCCCGGAAACATCGTAGGCAAGCTCTGTTCGTGAATCAATACGCGTCAACGCCTTCTCGTATTCGATGATGAGGGCTTCATGGCTGGCATAGAAATCAACGGCCTTAAATTGCTCCGGATCAACACCGGCAGATGCCATGAAGGCAAGTGCTCGGCCAATTTCGGTTGCCATCTGTTCGTACTTCTCACCGAACTTTGAATCGCGGATAAATCCCTTATTCCATTCGTGCACCTGACGAAGATCTGCAAATCCACCACGCGTAAATGCTCGAACCAAGTTCAGGGTTGCCGCAGAGGTGTTATAGACGCGCACCAAACGTTGTGGATCTGGTGTGCGAGAACTTTCAGTGAACTCAATATCGTTGACCGCATCGCCTCGGTAGGCAGGAAGTGTGACATCACCGCGAGTTTCAAGATCATTAGAACGTGGCTTAGCAAACTGCCCCGCCATCCGGCCCACCTTGATGACCGGCAAACTTGAGTGATATTGCAATACAGCCGCCATCTGCAAGATTGTCTTAATTCGATTACGAATGGAATCTGCTGTGGCAGATGCAAATGTCTCTGCACAATCTCCACCTTGTAACCAAAAAGCTCGACCTGCTGCAGCTTCGGCAATCTTTGCTTTCAGATCATCGCACTCACCAGCAAAGACAAGTGGCG
>NZ_JBBAMU010000001.1:0-133566 GCF_040402315.1 Candidatus Planktophila sp. | reverse complement strand
CACATACAGTTCGTTGCGTGAACGACAATTCCTGGCAATCAACGTTGCAAGATCTCGGTCGTCCCCTGCTGGAGACAACATTTGTCGTCCTTGATTTAGAGACCACCGGTGCCGGCCCGCATATCGGCGCTGCCATTACCGAAATTGGCGCGGTCAAAGTTAAGGCAGGAAAAACTCTTGGTGAATTTGAAACTTTTGTAAATCCTGGTCATCTCATTCCTGACTACATCCAGGAGCTCACCGGCATCAACGACTCCATGGTTTATGAGGCGCCTTCCATTTCAACTGTTCTTCCATCACTCTTTGAATTTCTTGGCTCACATCAAGAGACGGTACTCGTTGCGCAGAACGCACCTTTTGACCTCGCCTTTCTCAAGCACTACTCAAAAGTGCACGGATACCAGTGGCCGGCCTTCGCAGTCCTTGATACCGCGATCATCGCGCGCAAAGTGCTGACTCGCGATGAGGTTCCGAACTGCAAATTAGGAACTCTCGCTTCCTTCTTTGGAACTCAAACCACTCCCAACCATCGCGCTCTCGATGATGCCAGAGCAACAGTTGATGTTTTGCACGGATTAATTGAGCGCCTTGGCTCCTTCGACATCTACACCCTGGAAGAACTGCACAACTTTGGCAAGAAAGTTAAGAAGCCGAAATCTCGGCAGTAAGCGCCGCCCATTTCTTCAGTAACTCACTAGCTGCCCCAGAATCAACAGCCTTGGTAGCACGTGCGAGCCCGGCAGTTAGTCGCTGCTTAATCTCAGAATCAAGTTCACCTTCAAAGGCAGCAATTGCAGCAGCTGCGTTGAGTAGGACAGCATCTCGTGGTGCACCGCGCTCGCCAGCGAAAATCGCAAGGCTGATGCGCGCATTCTCTGCGGCATCTCCCCCAACAATTGCATCTAGTGGTGCGTTTGCAAGACCAAAATCTTTTGCATCAATTCGATTACTTGCAATCACATCTTTTCCAATTGATAAAATTGTGGTCGTTGTCGCTAGCGTGATTTCATCAAGACCATCATCGCCCCGGAAGATAAAACCATCGCAGCCCTTGGCAGCCAATACTTGCGCCATCACCAGATGCGTCCGCTCATTAGCAACTCCCACAGCAGCAGCTTTTGGCTTGGCCGGATTAGCTAGCGGGCCCAAAATATTAAAGACGGTCGGAACCCCAAGTTCTTTTCGCGCCGGGGCGGCAAAACGCATCGCTGGGTGAAAAATCGGCGCAAAGCAAAATCCGATACCTAGTTCGCGCACCGTGCGCTCTACGCCTTTGCCATCAAGGCCCGGAACTACTCCTAAGGCTTCCAGGAAATCAGATGCACCAGATTTAGAGGAGACAGCGCGATTGCCATGTTTTACCACTCGAGCACCAGCCGCGGCGGCGATGATTGCCGCGGTTGTTGAAATGTTGATGGTGTGCGCCCCATCTCCGCCGGTACCCACGGTGTCAACTGCGCGTTCTGCAATATTGATCGGTGCAGCGTGTGCATACATCTCAGCAACGAGCGCTCCGACTTCTGCGGCGGTTTCACCCTTGGCTTTAAGTGCCAATAGAAAGCTCTTGATTAATTCCACATCAGCGTTTCCACTCAGGATTTCCCGCATGACAAAGCTCATCTGTTCCGGCGCTAAATCAAGACCAGATGTGAGGGCTTCTATATTTGTCTTCCAACTCCCACCATCATCATTAACGGCCATGGCGAATTGGTTCTCCGTTAAATCTAGAGCGTAGAAAGTGCAGCTGTGCGGGTGCGAAGTAGATCTGCCACAGTATGCGAAAGTGTAAATGGATCAATCGGGTGAAGAACATTTGCCTCTGCCCGCGACCACGCCGCCAGCCAGGCATCAGCCTTGCGACCGGTGATTACCAATACTGGCGGGCAATTAAAAACCTCATCTTTAAGTTGGCGCGCTATTCCCAGGCCACCTTCTGGAACTGATTCACCGTCGAGAATGAACAGATCAATTGGCTTATCGGCTGCTCGCTTCTTCCCATCGACAAAGAGTCGAAGCGCTGCCCCGGTAGCAAATTCGTGAATCACATGCTCGGCCATATCTGGCGCAACCCGATTTCCCAGAGCGCCGATAATTGCCCGCCGAACGGAGGAATCATCAGAATACATAACGATGGAGTATTTTCGCTCTTTACTACCGCCGGATTCAGACATGAGCGAAGTCTATTCTGGATAATCCGGATGTTGACTCTCATTTTTTGGTGACCCTTTTCACCTATTCCCAAGGGCAAATCGGGGCTCCGGGCGGGCTCTTAACTAGGTGAGACGACACATTTTCGGGAATAATGGGAGCCATGAGCAGCACCAGCGTGAGTTCTCACCACAAGATCACCCGCCCGAACTTGGTGGCGGTTGGAACGATTGTCTGGCTATCAAGTGAACTCATGTTCTTCGCCGCACTCTTTGCCATGTATTTCACAACGCGTGCGGTGCAAGGCCCAACTATCTGGCTGGAATCTACTGAAGTCCTCAACATTCCCTTTGCTGCATTTAACACCACGGTATTGGTGCTCTCTTCTGTCACATGTCAGTTCGGTGTCTTTGCCGCCGAGCGCTTCCAAGCACGTCGTACCGGATCGCTTTTCAAATTTAATGAGTGGGGAATGCGCGAATGGTTCTCACTCACATTTCTTATGGGCGGCTTCTTCGTTGCCGGACAGATTTATGAATACGCACATCTTGTTCTAGAAGGGTTAACCCTTTCATCAAATGCGTATGGTTCAGTTTTTTATCTGGCAACCGGCTTCCACGGTCTGCACGTAACCGGCGGACTTATCGCATTCCTCATCGTCATGGTTCGCGTTGCTAAGGCGCGTCGTTTTACGCAAGGACAAGCAACTACTGCGATTGTAGTTTCCTACTACTGGCACTTCGTAGACGTTGTTTGGATCGCTCTCTTCTCTGCTATTTACCTCATCAAATGATTAAGAATGAATTGAAAGGAAAAATGTGAAGCGTCTTTCTCGGCTACGTAGACATCGTGCGACCGGACCCATGCTGCTGATCTTTGCTCTCCTGACCATCGGCACCACCTTCCAGGTTGCAAGCGCCGTCGATGCTGAACAAACGACAACAATCGCCGCCCGCTCTGCTGCCATCGATGAAGGTCGTGAAATATTTCTTAAAGGGTGCTCTTCTTGCCACGGACTCAATGCTGAAAGCGGCGGGATAGCACCATCTCTAATTGGGGTTGGCGCTGCCTCGGTAGATTTCCAAGTGGGTACTGGTCGCATGCCAATGGGCGATATGAGCGTCCAGGCGATGCGAAAAACCCCGCTCTATAACCCGGAAGAGGTCTATGCACTAGCTATGTATGTTGCATCTCTCGCCCCTGGACCAGAAATTCCTACGGAAGAGATGTTGAATTACGAACGCGATGGTTCCACTGCTGAAGGTGGCGAACTATTTAGAACTAACTGCGCCATGTGTCACAACTTCGCAGCCCAAGGTGGAGCGCTAACGCAAGGCAAATATGCGCCCACTCTGATGGGAGTAGAGCCTGTTCATATCTATGAAGCCTTAATCACGGGCCCACAATCAATGCCAGTATTTAGCGATAAGACAATTACACCCGAAGAGAAACTTTCCGTGATTAAGTGGATCAAGGCAGCTGAAGCTGAACCTCAGTTAGGTGGAGCATCACTCGGTCGTGTTGGTCCAGTTACTGAAGGACTACTTGTGTGGACACTAGGAATCGGATTGCTAATCGGTGTTGCAGTCTGGTTAGCAGCGAAGGCGAGATAGGTAGATGTCTAACGAGATAGAACTAATCAAAGATCCAGGTCTGCCAGCCCATGTTCACCGTCGCGCCGATACTGATCCTAAAGCTGCTGCTCGCGCAGAGCGTCAAGTAGCAACGCTATTTATTCTTTCCGCACTCGGTGCGGTTCTTCTTATTTACTCATACCTTTTCATTGATGAGGATATATTTTTCTTCATTCCTGTTCTAGGAAATACTAACGCGCACCAACTAGGTCTCGGTATGGGAATGGCGATTGCACTCTTCTGTATTGGTGCAGGCCTAATCCACTGGGCTAAGACACTGATGCCTGATGAAGAAGTAATTTCCCAACGCCATGAATTTAAGTCTGAAGAAGAAGATCGGGAAGACTTTGTAAAGACTGTTAAGGCTGGCGCCGCCGCTGCCGGTCTTGGTCGCAGACCTCTCATTAAGCGCACCCTCGGTGCAGCCCTTGGCTTATCAGCTATTACTCCTGTGCTACTTCTGGGTGACCTCGGTCCACTACCCGGAAACCAACTTAAAACAACGTCTTGGAAGAAGGGCACTCGCCTGGTTACTGATCCAGGAGATCGCCCGCTGCGTCCGCAAGATCTTGAGGTAGGAGCAGTAGCTCAGACACTCCCAGCGATAGCCCCTGGCGCGCACCGATCTTTAAATGACATTGGCAAAGATGCGGTACTACTTATTCGTCTTCGCCCGGAAGAGTTTAATCTCGATGCCGAACGACTTTCCTGGACCTATGAGGGCATCATCGCCTTCTCAAAAATCTGTTCTCATATGGGCTGCGCGGTAGCCCTCTATGAGCAGCAGACAAAGCATCTGCTCTGCCCATGTCATCAATCGACATTCGATGTCACCCGCGCGGCCAAGGTCATCTTCGGCCCTTCGGCTCGCCCACTTCCACAGTTGCCAATTACAATTGATGCTGAGGGTTACCTCGTGGCACAAGCACCATTTAATGAACCCGTAGGACCTAGTTTCTGGGAGCGCTCAACATGACAGCACGCGAAAGAATTGCCGGTAACGTCGCAGGATATGTCGATGATCGTACCGGTGCCGCAAAATGGATGAAGAAGAACCTCACCAAGGTCTTTCCCGACCACTGGTCATTCCTGCTCGGTGAAATCTGTCTCTACTCTTTCGTCATTCTTCTTCTCTCCGGAACATTTCTTACATTTTGGTTTGATCCATCAATGCGCGAAGTTGTCTATGAGGGTTCATACGCACCATTACAAGGCTTAGAGATGTCCGCCGCCTACGCATCTACTCTCGATATTTCATTTGAGGTTCGTGGTGGGCTACTGATGCGCCAGATTCACCACTGGGCTGCACTCATATTCATGGTGGGAATTGTCGTGCACTTAATGCGGGTCTACTTCACTGGTGCATTTCGCAAACCTCGGGAAACTAACTGGGTTATCGGTGTTGGACTTCTGACACTCGGCATCGTGGAAGGTTTCTTGGGTTACTCACTTCCTGATGATCTTCTCTCCGGTACTGGTATCCGAATTGCCGAAGCAATCATTCAAGCGCTACCGGTAGTTGGTTCATATCTTGCCTTCTTCGCCTTCGGCGGCGCATTTCCCGGAGAAGCATTTATTCCACGTATCTATACCGTGCACGTGCTCTTACTGCCTGGAATCTTCCTGGCACTCATCACTGTTCACTTAATGCTTGTTTGGTACCAGAAGCACACCCAATTCCCTGGTCCAGGTCGCACAGAGAAGAACGTTGTCGGCTATCCACTAATGCCGGTCTATATGGCTAAAGCTGGCGGATTCTTCTTCATCGTCTTTGGTGTTACCGCATTTCTTGGCGCCGTCGCATCCATTAACCCCATCTGGTTATACGGTCCGTACACGCCAGGACAAGTCTCTGCCGGTTCGCAACCCGATTGGTATATGGGTTGGCTAGATGGCCTTGTGCGCATGGCTCCCCCAATTGAAACAGTCACCTTCGGTTACACGATTTCGTGGAACATTTTGATCCCTGGACTTATCTTGCCGGGAATCATGTTCACCGCCCTTGCGCTCTATCCATTTATTGAGAGCTGGGCAACCGGAGATAAGCGCGAGCATCATCTACTTGATCGTCCGCGTAATGCACCTACTCGCACCGCAATCGGCGCGATGGCTCTTACCTTCACTCTTGTATGTCTCCTCAATGGTGGTAACGACATCATTGCCACAACCTTTGACCTCACCATTAACCAGATGATGTGGTTCTCACGCATTGGTGTCATTGTGTTACCACCTCTTGCATATGTGATTACCAAGCGCCTATGTCTTTCACTCCAGCGCGCTGACCGCGATCTCGTTCTTCATGGGCGCGAAACCGGACGCTTGGTGCGTATGCCAAGTGGTGAATTTGTGGAAATTCATGAACCAATCTCACCGGAAAAGGCTTGGCTTCTGACTTCACACGAACAACTAGCTCCGCTTGAACTCGCTGATCACGACGGCGGAGGAGTTCGCAGACCGGGGGCTATCAAGAATAAAATTCGTAATCGGATTTCGCGTTCGATGGCTACTGCAGTTCCTAAGGCAACCCAAACAGAGCGCAGAGAGCTGGAAGAACATCACTAATAGATAAAAAGCTAGTTCTGTAGCACTAACGCAACGCCCAGTGTGGTCATAGCAATACCTATGAACCCCTGGGCGTTGATCTTTTCCCCAAAGAGCACGTATGTCTCTAGCACCGCTATCGGTGGCACGAGATAGAACAAGGATGAGACCTTCGCCGCCGAACCATTATTTAGCAGCCAGAAGAGCAAGAGCACTGCCGCGATTGATGTAACAAGTACCGCCCAGAGCATCGCAAATAGACCGGTCTGCGTGAGGTGGAATTCAGTTGCACCCATCGCAACTGAGAGAACGAGAAGGACCACACCAGAGATTGCGAACTGATAAGTGGTGCCGATTAAAAGTGGAATTGAGTGACCTATTTTCTTCTGCATCAGGGTCGCAACCGTGCTTCCTAAGAGAGCTAGGACCAAGAGCCCGAGTGATGTTGTCGTGAAGTGCGATGTGCCTGAAAGCTTAGGTAAGACAACAAGAAAGACACCGATGAATCCCAGTACTAAACCGATTACCTGTTTTCGAGTTAAGGGCTCACTTAATAATCGAATCGCGATCAGGGATACCAGCACTGGCTGCATACTTGTAATCACCGAAGATAAGCCTGCTGGTGCCCCCAAACTGATGGCATACCAAACTCCCGCTAAATACATGCCGTGCAGGGTGATGCCAATCCCAAGTGAGGCGAAAAAATCACTTCGTGAGAGCTTTAAGGGGGCTCGAAAAATAAGTGCTAACACAAAGAGAATCAGTGCGGCCAAAAGTAATCTAATGGCCAGAAAATAGAGCGGGTCCCCTGATGAAAATGCATACTTTGAGACCGGAAAGCCTGAACTCCAGATTAGGACGAAGATCCAGGGTGCAAGTGCTACTAGCTTTCGCACTTTATCCTGAAAGCAGCTTCGCTAGTAATTCTTAGTGATTGCTACTGGTCAGTGGCTTTTCGTACTCAGTGACCATTCCAATAATGCTAATAATTAAGGCACCCAGAGCGATGAGCGTGAGCCACCATCCGATAATTAACCCTAGACCCATGGCTGTTGCACTTAAGGCGACCGGAAGTGGCCACCATGAGTGTGGGCTATAGAAACCAAGTTCACCTGCATCATCTGCAATCTCACCCTCGAGATTATCTGAAGGAATATCAAAACCGATTCGCTTCTGAGTGAACCAGATGTAAAAGCCAACCATGCCAGCTAAACATGCAGCCAAAATCATGCCAGTGATACCAACAGCCTCCCCACCGACGTAGTAATAAACAATTGACATGATCGCATAGAAAATCGCGAGTCCGGTAAAGAGTTGCCAGTTAGCCTTCATGCTTAGTGACCTTCTGTCTTTATGTGAGGGTGGTGCAAATCAAATGCTGGTCGCTCAGAGCGAATGCGTGGCATCGACGTGAAGTTATGGCGCGGTGGTGGACATGATGTTGCCCATTCAAGAGATGAGCCATATCCCCAAGGATCGTCGACTTCAACCTTCGGCGAATTACGTGTAATCCACACGTTGACGAAGAACGGAATCATGGAAAGCGCCAGCAGGAATGAACCGACCGTTGAAATCATATTCATCTGCGTAAATCCATCGGTCGCTAGGTAGTCGGCATAGCGACGAGGGAAGCCCTTAATACCTAACCAGTGCTGAATCAGGAAGGTTAGGTGGAAACCAAAGAAAAGAGTCCAGAAGTGAATCTTGCCTAGTCGTTCATTGAGCATGCGTCCGGTCATCTTTGGCCACCAGAAGTAGAAGCCAGCAAACATGGCAAAGACCACGGTTCCAAATAAGACGTAGTGGAAGTGCGCCACCACGAAGTAGGAAGCAGAGACTGCAAAATCAAGTGGAGGTGACGCCAGAATGATTCCAGTAATACCGCCGAAGAGGAATGTGACCAGGAATCCCATAACGAACAACATCGGTGTTTCAAAAGTGACATGGCCGCGCCACATGGTTCCGATCCAGTTAAAGAACTTCACGCCAGTGGGAACACCGATCAGGAATGTCATAAATGAAAAGAAGGGCAGGAGAACTTTTCCACTTGCAAACATGTGGTGTGCCCACACTGCAACCGAGAGCCCAGAAATAGCGATAGTTGCTGCAATCAAGCCTTTGTAACCAAAAATTGGTTTCCGACTAAAGACTGGCAAGATTTCAGTGGCGATTCCGAAGAACGGCAGCGCCAAGATATATACCTCAGGATGGCCAAAGAACCAGAACAAGTGCTGCCATAACATGGCTCCGCCATTTGCCGGGTCAAAGATATGTGTTCCAAAGAGTCGATCGGATTCAAGTCCAAAGAGCGCGGCAGCCAATGGTGGGAAGGCAAGAAGAACGAGAATTGAAGTTAAGAGAACGTTCCAGGAGAAGATAGACATACGGAACATGGTCATTCCAGGTGCGCGCATTGTAAAAATAGTTGTAATGAAGTTTACGCCGCCAAGGATTGTGCCGAGGCCCGAGATAGCTAGCCCCATTACCCAGAGGTCTCCGCCAATGCCCGGCGAATAAGTTGAGTTAGCAAGTGGGGCATAGGCAGTCCAGCCAAATGATGCCGCTCCGCCAGGAGTTAAGAAGCCGGCAACTGCTTGAATTGAACCGAAGAGAAATAGCCAATAAGAAAGCATATTAAGACGTGGAAAGGCAACGTCGGCAGCTCCAATTTGCAGGGGCATAAGCACGTTAGCGAAACCAACAAAGAGCGGAGTTGCAAACATCAGCAACATGATTGTTCCGTGCATGGTAAAGATCTGGTTGTACTGCTCAACGCTGATGAATTGCATGCCTGGGCGGGCAAGTTCGATCCGGATTAAGAGCGCTAGTACTCCGGCAAAGAGGAACCAGAAGAAGGAGGTTGCTAAGTAGAGATAGCCGATGCGCTTGTGATCTGTTGATGTGATTGTATTTACAAACTGAGATCCCAGCGAGGTCTTTTGCACTCCTTGGCGCGGAGCTGCAATCGTTGGACGTTCGGCATACGTGGTCATGCGGCGCTCTCCTTCAGTGAGTCAAGATATTTCTGATAATTCGCTGGTGTTACTACCTTTACCTTAAAGAGCATCTGTGAATGATTTCGGCCGCACAAGATGTTGCATCGACCAGGGAACTCACCAATCTTATTGGCGGTAAATTGCAATTGATTTGTCTCACCGGGCAGGTTCTGCATTTGAATCATGAATGCTGGAATCCAAAATCCATGGATGACATCGCTAGAGTTTAAGGTAAAGCGCACGCTCTCTCCTTGTGGAAGATAGAGAGTCGGTGGTTGTGCAGGAGAACCTGTGACAACTGCGTTCTCTCCCGCTTCTGGGTATGCAAACTGCCAAGACCATTGAAATCCATTGACCGAAATTTCATGCTTGACCGGTGTTGTCTTATCTACAATTTTATTTTCTTTAACGACAGTGAAGTAGAAAAGAACGGCCACGATAATGAACGGGATGACTGTGTAAAGAATCTCAACCGGTATGTTGTATTGAGTCTGCTTCGGAAATTCACCCTTACTTGCATGAGCTCTATGGAAAACCGCTGGCCAAAGAATCAAAATGAGAGTGAAGACTCCAACTACTCCGGCAGCTATCCATGAACCTTGCCAAAGCGAGAGTGAAATATCATTGACACTCGATACGTTCTTAGGAAATCCCATGCCAGATACATTTTTGAGATCAAAAGAGCAGCCGCTGAGTACGATTAGCGCTGGAAGTATCGCTGCGGCTACCTGAAATGGGCGCCAATTGCGTGGTGCGTTGGAAGACATAGGTTAAGGATAGTGGCGCGAAGTGCATGCGCCCATTCGAGGCAGTAGCGTTCATCCGGTGGTTCATGTCACAGGAAGTTTCACCGCCGAGTCACCTCTTGCCGAGGTGGTTCGTAGCGCCCTGCTGGCTGCCTTCGACCAAGGCTGGGCTGATCCGAAAAAACTTTCGCAGTCATCGGCTCGGGCAGCAATTCTGCATAATCAGGCCCTAGAAAATATCGCTGCACATTTGCAGCTACCGGCTGATTCCATAGAAGTACTTGGCGAACCCGCTCTGGGTCACTACTTGGCCATTGCGGGGCTGCTACGTGATGACCTCACCTTTGCGTATTCGGCTACCGACAAAGGAAAGATCAGGGCGTTAGCCAGATCTCATCGCGGGGCGATTGCAGAACTACAGGTCGATGAAGCGGGAGCAATCAATTCCGCGCAGATTCCACCGGGCTCCGTGCTCTCATTGCAACTAGCTAATGGTGAGACCGGAGTTGTGCAAGATTCACAGACACTTGCTGGCTTATCACAATTTGTTGCAATCGATGCCACCTCATCGGGTGCAAGAGTTCATCTGCCTGACCATTGGGATACCGCTCTCTTTGATGCCCGGTCCTGGCATGGCCCTGGGGGTTTAGCCATTCTTGCGATCAATAATCAAAGTCAATACGCATATCCGTTGCCACGCATTGCACCGATAAAATCTCCAGGAACTTATTCACTTCCCTTATTGATTGCCACTTCAGTTGCACTTGAGAACTTCACACCCGAAGACCCCGCCATACGCGAATTCGCACTCGCTGCTTTAGCTGCTATTCCTGGCGTGCGCGCGGTTGCCCCGGAAGCACCCTGTCTTCCCAACGTTTTCTCAATCGTCGTTGCTGGTATTAATGGCGAACATTTGGTTCGCGAATTATCTGCCCGCGCAATTGATGTGGATTCAGGTTCTGCCTGCTCCCCCGCAGATTTACAGCCCAGCCACGTACTAGCCGCAATGGGTTATCCAACTGAGGGACATCTGCTCATCACCCTGAAAACTGGAATGACTCACGCTGATATTCAGGCCTTAACGAAGGCACTTATCGAAATTACTTCTTAAGCAGAAAGGTGGCCGGCAATCTCACTCGCTGCTTGATCCCCGTAAGCATCTGTGAAGCGGGCAAGGAATTCAGCGCTAGTAAATCGATATTCCTGGGTTCCGGTAGTTTCAATAACGTAGGTAGCAATCATGGAACCAAGCTGAGCGCATCTTTCAAGTGAAAGCCCCCATGCAAGTCCAGCGACAAAGCCCGATCTAAAAGAATCACCAACACCTGTTGGATCAACTTTTGCCTTCTCTTTGGCGCATCCCACTTTAATGAAAGTGCCATCAACACTTTCCACCCGGGCACCTTCTGACCCTAGCGTGACAATCCGATATTTCACGCGCTGCAAAATTTCCTGATCACTCCAGCCAGTCTTTTGAATCGCAAGTGCCAACTCATATTCATTCATAAAGAGATAGGTAGCACCATCAATTAGTTTCTTGATCTCTTCCCCACTCATGCGCGCCATCTGCTGCGAAGGATCTGCCGCCACTGCGATTCCAAGCGAAAGTGCCACCTCGGTATGGCGCAGCATCGCCTCGGGATCATCCGGTGAAACAACCAGGATGTCGAGCTTTCCCACCTTGTCGATGATTGGCTTCAATTCAATATTTCGAGCCTCCGACATCGCACCGGGATAAAATGATGCAATCTGGTTTAACTCAGTATCAGTTGTGACCGTGAAGTGAGCGGTGTGTTGCTCGTTAGAGACAAGTGCGTGTGATGTGTCCACGCCGTGGCGTATAAGCCAGGCATCGTATTCCGCAAAATCTTTACCCACTGCGGCAATCAAGATTGGGTTAAGTCCTAAAACACCAAGTCCAAATGCAATATTGGCAGCGCATCCCCCACGCCGGACATCTAGTCCATCAACAAGGAATGAGAGCGAAACCTTTTCCAGAGAGCCGGCCACAAGTGAGTCTCTGAACTTTCCGGGAAAGGTCATGATGTGATCTAGCCCAACAGAACCTGCAACGCCGATCTTCATGGGCGCAATCTATCCAAAAGGAGAGAAGTAATCGAAGAGATTAGTTAAATGAATCGCCGCATGCGCATGAACCTTGCGCATTTGGATTATCAATCGTGAAACCCTGCTTTTCGATTGTGTCTACAAAATCAATTGAAGCGCCCATCAAATAGGGATCACTCATCTTGTCTACGACAACTTTAACGGCGCCGAATTCACGAGCGATATCGCCATCTTGGGCGCGATCATCGAAGTAGAGCTGGTACTTAAGACCAGAGCAGCCACCAGGTTGCACTGCCACACGAAGGTAGAGGTCATCGCGACCTTCTTGCGCCAACAGGGCTGAAACCTTTGCGGCAGCGACATCGGTAAGTTTGATGCCAGTTGTAATATCGACAGGAGTTGAAGTCATTTCAGTAGTCATGTGGCTAAGAATACTCGCGCCGGGTTGCCGTGGCGAACCGAAAGAGATGACAATGCTCCTGTGTCTATCTCACTCTCAGATCTGCTCGTCTTAGGCCAAGGTAAAGACCTAGCCTCAGAACGGGGTGTCTCCTGCTCGGGTGAGCTACCGGCAGCAAGTGACCCCACCTTAGTTGAGCGAGCGATAGCTGCCCGAGCTACGTTAGGTGATCGCACCCTCATTCTTGGCCATCATTACCAACGCGATGAAGTGATTCGATTTGCTGATATCACCGGTGATTCATTTAAGCTCGCGCAAGCCGCGGCCGATCAAAGTTCGGCAGAGTTCATATTCTTTTGTGGTGTGCATTTCATGGCAGAAAGCGCCGACATTCTGACTAGTTCGAAGCAAAGAGTCATACTTCCGGACTTAGCTGCTGGTTGCTCTATGGCAGATATGGCCACCGCAAATCAAGTTAATGAGTGTTGGAAAGACCTGGAGAAGTTAGGTGTTGCCTCGCGCACCACGCCGGTCACCTATATGAATTCATCGGCTGCAATCAAAAGTTTCACGGGCGAACATGGTGGAACCATTTGCACTTCATCAAATGCGCAGAAATCACTTGAGTGGGCTTTTGCTAAATCTGAAAAAGTCTTGTTTATGCCTGATCAGCATCTAGGGCGCAACACTGCGGTGTTATCACTTGGCTTGTCACTGGAAGATTGCGTGCTGTGGAATCCATGGAAACCCATGGGTGGGCTCACCGAAGATGAAATCCGTGGGGCAAAGATGATTCTCTGGCGCGGACATTGCTCAGTTCACGGTCGCTTTTCACTCGAATCAATTCATGAGGTGCGTGCGCGGATACCTGATGTGCAAGTCATTGTTCATCCAGAGTGTCAGTATGAGGTTGTATCGGCCGCGGATGTTGTGGGAAGTACTGAAAAAATTATTCAGATTGTTTCGCAATCAGCTCCTGGCAGTAAATGGGCAGTCGGTACCGAGTTGAACTTGGTCTCTAGGCTGGCTGCCAATAATCCAGATAAGGAAGTTGTCTTTCTGGATAAGACGGTCTGCTACTGCTCAACGATGAATCGAATCGACCTGCCGCACCTGGTCTGGTCGATGGAGTCCATCATTGCCGGCCACATTGTTAATGAGATTAAGGTCGATCCACGCGTAGCAAAGTATGCAAAGTTGGCTCTAGAACAGATGCTCGCTCTATAATCGCGCCCATGCCTGATTCAACTGACGATAAAAAAGGTCGCCCTACTCCTAAGCGCAAAGAGGCCGAAGCTGCACGCAAGGTTTCTTCCCTTGCCCCCGCATCTACTAAGGCAGAGAAAGCTCGCGCTAAAGAAGCATCACGCGCTGCACGTGTAGCACAACGAGCTGCCTACCTTCGCGGAGATGAAAGTGCACTCCCAGCTCGCGATAAGGGACCAGTTAAGAAATTTGTTCGTAACTATGTTGATGCCCGCCGCTCAGTGGGCGAATATTTCTTGCCGATTATCTTCGTTGTTTTAGTTCTGACTTTAATTCCTTCTAAAGTCTTCCAGCTCGGAAGTATCTTCATTATGTATGCCGTACTTTTGACCTCAGTCATTGATGGATTCTTCCTCGGCCGCACCTTAAAGAAGGTAGTAACCGAGAAGTTCCCTGGCGCAGAACTTAAAGGCATTGGCATGTATGGCTGGCTTCGTTCAACTCAGATGCGCAGAATGCGCACGCCAAAGCCAGCAATCAAACGCGGAGATTCTTTCTAAACTTCTTTACTTAAGCGCGTGGTCTAGGAGTTTTATCTTGATCGGCTCTGCGTTCGGGTAAATCCCCCAGGATTTTATCGATAGTTGCCATGACATCGAGTGAGAGTTTGACTCCAGCTGCTTTGACATTCTCTTTCACCTGAGCTGGTTTTGTAGCACCCATGATTGCGGAAGAGACATTCTCGTTCTGCAATACCCAGGCCAGCGCAAGCTGAGAAGTAGTTAAATCATGATCCGCCGCTATCGGTTTCAGATTTTGCACAGCAACCAGAATTTCATCTTTCATAAAGGCTGAGATAAAACCTGCTCCGCTCTTCTTATCCGTTGCCCTTGAGCCAGCCGGAGGTTTCACACCCGGCAGATACTTGCCAGTGAGAACACCTTGGGCCATCGGTGACCAAACAATCTGACCGATTCCCTCTTTCTTTGAAAGCGGAACAACCTCGGCTTCAATCACCCGCCAGAGCGCAGAATATTGCGGCTGGCTGGAGACAAATCGGTTGTATCCACGTGCATCTTGAATTGCAAGTGCCTGGGCTATCTGTGGGGCGGTCCATTCTGAGAAGCCGATGTAGTGAACTTTCCCCTGGCGGATCAGATCATCAAAGGCGCTTAAGGTTTCTTCTAGCGGTGTTTCCACATCAAATCGATGTGCCTGATAAAGATCGATGTAATCAGTTTTTAGACGTTTGAGTGAAGCGTTGCAAGATTCAGTAATGTGTTTACGAGACAGTCCACGATCATTTTTTCCAGGCCCAGTTGGCCAGTAAACCTTGGTAAGTAATTCATATGATTCACGGCGCACGCCCTTGAGCGCTCTACCTAGAATAACTTCTGCCTTTGTTCCAGCGTAGACATCAGCTGTATCAAATGTTGTGATGCCACAATCCAGGGCTGCCTTCACGCATTTTGCAGCTGCCTCAGATTCAACTTGGGATCCATGGGTAACCCAGTTTCCATATGAAATCTCTGAGACATACATTCCTGAACTTCCAAGGCGTCTATATTCCATGCGCCTTACCTTAAGTCCTTGCGTGGCTTGTTGCCAAGAGTGGCTGGGTTTAGCCAGAAAAAAAGCGCGAAGCAGAGTTCAGCGCACATGCGATGGGGAAAATGGCAACGAAGATATAGTTGCCGAAGATGTGCGACCTCGCACATTTACCACTACTTCATCACCTTCGCTAAAACCTGGATCAATCAGTGCCAGTGCAATTCCAGCTTTTAGTGATGGGGAGAAGGTTCCACTTGTGACGACTCCTACCTCCGCACCTTGCATATCCTTCACAACCATTCCCGCGCGCGGAATACCACGATCATTTGATTTCAGGGCGCGCAGTGTGCGAACAGTGCCTTCTTCGCGTTGAGCACGCAACGTGCCTGCGCCACGAAAATCTGCTTTCTTCCATCCGATTGCCCATCCCGCACTGGCCTGAACTGGTGTGATCTCTAGCGTGAGTTCATGGCCGTGTAATGGATAACCCATCTCAGTGCGCAAGGTATCTCGGGCTCCTAGTCCGCATACCTCGCCATCGAATGCTTGCATCGCTTGCACCAGGACATCCCAAACATCTTCCGCATCATCCCAACGTGGAACGATTTCATATCCATGTTCACCGGTGTATCCAGTTCGGCAGAGAATCACGTCGCAACCACCAATCATCACGTGAGCAAAAGCCATGTAATCCATCGTCGGATTAACTCCCAAGCTTTGAATCACTGCCTGTGCATCTGGACCTTGCAGCGCTAGCACCCCAAACTTTTCATGAAGATTGGTTACCGATATTTTCTGGGGAGCGCGCGATTGCAGAACTCGAACCACATCGGCCGTGTTCGAAGCATTGGGGATTAAGAAGAAATCCTCATCGCTATTCCTATATGCAATCAGGTCATCAACGACTCCGCCATCATCGTTGCAGAGCAGGGTGTATTGGGCCTTGCCATCAGTGATTCTGGTGAGATCGTTGGTGAACATCGAATTAAGAAATTCCAGAGACCCGACTCCAGTCACACTGGCCTTACCAAGATGAGAAACGTCAAATAGCCCAACCCGCTCGCGCACCGCCTTATGCTCTGCAAGAACACCTGCTCCTGAGTATTCAATAGGCATGAGCCATCCACCAAAGTCGGCCATCTTGGCTTGCAGCTCGACATGTTTCTGATGCAAAGGTGAGTTTTTCACGATGACAACTTACACTTACCCGACATCTGAACTCTGTATCGCCATCGCGAAAAATGGCCGATAAAATCGAAGGAGCATTAATGACAACCATCCGCCTCACCGACGGAATCGTGAAAGACGATGTTCTGGTTGTTGGTCTCGCCACAAAAACAGGCAAGAGTGCAAAAGCCTCATTTCAGATTGAATCCGGTGACTTGCCATTTGATCCGAAACCTCTTCTTCAAGCCCTGAGTGATTTGGGTGCAACAGGTAAGGCCGATGAAGTTATCAAGGTAGCCGGCATATCAACGCGCTTGATTGTCTTTACCGGACTTGGCAAAGTTTCGACATCTTACGATTCAGAAGTATTGCGTCGCGCAGCCGGTGCCGCTGCTCGTTCGCTATCGGGACATGCCAGCGCCACCTTCGCACTTCCTGCCAAGGACCTTCGCAGCCTGACTGCCATTGCCGAAGGAGCTGGACTTGGAAGCTACCTCTTCGATTCATTTCGAGGAACAACGAAAGATGCACAAAAGAGTCCTCTGAAAAACATCACGCTCTTCTCACTTCTAGCTTCAACGCCTGCGGCAAAAGATGCTGCGAAATCGGCGCAAGTGATTGCAACTTATACGAACCTGGTGCGCGATTTAATCAATACTCCCCCAAGCCACCTCACACCCGAAAGTTTCTGCGCCGCAATCAATGATGCTGTCAAAGTTGCTGGTGGATCATCTGTGGGGCTAAAAGTTTCGGTGATGAACGAATCGCAATTGAAATCTAAAGGTTTTGGCGGCATCACAGCAGTCGGCCAGGGATCGATTAATCCACCAAGACTTCTGAATATCTCCTACACCCCAAAGGGTGCTGCCTCGCAGAAAAAGTATTCCTTTGTCGGAAAAGGAATTACCTTCGACACTGGTGGACTTGCTCTTAAACCTGCCCTCGGCATGGAGGCGATGAAGTCTGATATGAGTGGGGCTGCGGCGGTATGTGCGGCAACAATTGCCATCGCGCTTCTTAAGTTACCCGTTACCATCGACACTTGGGCGCCACTTGCGGAAAACATGGTGAGTGAGAATGCGACTAGACCAAGCGATGTCATCACCATCTATGGCGGTAAAACCGTGGAAGTTCTCAACCCTGATGCCGAGGGTCGCTTGGTATTAGCAGATGCGCTTGTGAAGGCGCAGGAAAGTAAGAACCTCGATGGAATTATCGATGTTGCAACCCTAACTGGTGCACAAGTCGTCGCACTTGGTACTCGCACCAGTGCGGTCATGACTAACAATGAAGAATTCTCAGCTACTTTTTTGAGAGCGACAGAGATTGCCGGCGAATCTTTCTGGCCGATGCCACTTCCGGTTGAGTTGCGTGGATCACTTGACTCCCCCGTTGCCGATATGGCCAATATCGGAGATCGGATGGGCGGCATGCTGGTCGCAGGATTATTTCTTAAGGAGTTTGTCAGCGAAGATCTTCCCTGGCTACATCTAGATATTGCAGGCCCGGCATTTAATGAAGGCCAGGCACATGGCTACACCCCCGTGGGAGGCACAGGTATCGCCCTACGGTCATTGGTCGAATTAGCGCGAGGCCAATAACCCATTTCTTACGATTTAGCCTTAGGCGACTAAGGCTGGCAAGATAACCCCCGTTGCAAGCTAGAGTTGAGCAGGCCTAAAGGAGTCATTCTGTGTCGGATTTTGATCTTGTAGTTCTTGGTGGAGGAAGCGGCGGTTACGCAGCAGCCCTTCGAGGTGCACAACTCGGTTTATCCGTAGCGCTGATCGAAAAGGACAAGGTTGGCGGTACTTGTTTACACCGTGGATGTATTCCAACCAAGGCGCTGCTTCACGCAGGTGAAGTTGCAGATAGCGCTCGCGAGTCTTCCCAATTTGGAGTCAATGCAACATTTAACTCCATCGATATGGGCGGAGTAAACTCTTATAAGGATGGCGTCATTGCCGGACTCTATAAAGGACTACAAGGTCTCGTGAAATCTCGCGGAATCACATACGTTGAAGGAACCGGTCGCCTCCTTTCAAATAACACAGTTGATGTAAATGGAACTCAATACGTCGGAAAAAATATTGTTCTTGCTACTGGGTCCTATGCGCGCACCCTGCCCGGATTAGATATCGATGGCAAGCAGGTCATTACATCCGATCATGGCACCGCAATGGATTATGTCCCGAAGAGCGTCATCGTTCTTGGTGGTGGCGTTATCGGGTGCGAGTTTGCATCGGTCTGGAAATCATTTGGTTCTGAGGTCACAATTATTGAAGGTCTACCGCATTTAGTTGCGCTAGAAGATGAGTCCTCTAGCAAGTTACTTGAACGAGCATTTCGCAAACGCGGAATCAACCTTGAACTTGGGACGCGATTCAAATCCCATCGCGTTGATTCCAAGGGAGTTACCGTCACTTTAGAAGATGGTCGTGAATTCACTGCTGATGTTCTTCTCGTCTCAGTTGGCCGTGGGCCTGTCACCGATGGGATTGGTTACCAAGAAGTCGGTATCGCAATGGATCGCGGATATATCACTGTCGATGACCACTGCCGCACAAATATTCCTGGCATCTTCGCAGTAGGCGACATCATCCCTACTTTGCAGTTAGCACATGTTGGATTCCAAGAGGGAATTCTTGTGGCCGAAACAATTGCTGGTCTGAATCCTCGACCAATTAATTACGATGGTGTTCCACGCGTTACCTATTCCGAGCCTGAGGTTGCCTCCGTTGGTCTCTCAACAAAGGTTGCCAAGGAGCGCGGACACGATGTGGTTGAGCTCGACTACAACCTAGCCGGTAATGGCAAGGCGCAGATTCTTAAGACCGCCGGATCCATCAAACTTGTGGCGCAAAAGAATGGGCCAATTTTAGGAATTCACATGGTGGGAGCTCGCGTCGGTGAACTTCTTGCAGAAGCACAATTGATCTTTAACTGGGAAGCAACTGCAGATGATGTTGCTCCTCTTCTACATGCACATCCAACAATGTCAGAGGCGATGGGCGAAGCTCATATGGCTCTGGCAGGCAAACCACTTCACTCGCACGGTTAAGTAAGAGGAGAAAATAACTATGTCATTCTCAGTCACAATGCCAGCTCTCGGAGAGAGCGTCACTGAAGGCACCGTCACTCGTTGGCTTAAGAATGAAGGCGACGTCGTTGCAGTTGATGAGCCACTCCTTGAAGTTTCGACAGATAAAGTTGATACTGAGATTCCATCACCTGCTGCAGGCGTTCTATCAAAGATTGTTGTCGGCGTAGATCAGACCGTTGCAGTTGGAGCAGAGTTAGCTGTCATTGCACAAGCTGGTGCAAGCACACCGGCACCCGTTGCAGCAGCACCTGTCGCCGCACCAACTCCTCCTGTTGCAGCACCAGTTGCCGCACCAACTCCACCACCTGTTGCAGCGCCTGCTGCTGCCAGTGGAAGTGGAATTGTGATTTCCATGCCGGCACTCGGTGAATCGGTGAGTGAAGGAACTGTTACGCGTTGGCTTAAGAACATTGGTGATGCGGTTGCAGTTGATGAAGCACTTCTTGAAGTTTCTACAGATAAAGTCGATACCGAGATTCCATCTCCTGTCGCAGGAGTCTTGTTAGCAATCGATGTAGCGGTAGATACAACTGTTGCAGTCGGTGCGCGTCTAGGACTTATTGGAGTTCAAGGTGGCGCACCTGCGCCAGTTGCAACCCCAGCGCCAGCTCCAGTAGTTGCAGCTCCAGTATTTGCAGCCCCAGCACCTGTTGCGACTCCCGTTGAGCCAACACCTGTTGCACCTGCCCCTGTCTCACAGCCAACAGATGCCTATGTCACTCCTATTGTTCGAAAACTCGCTAACGATCTCGGGGTAAACCTGGCATCAGTTAAGGGAACCGGTATCGGTGGAAGAATTCGTAAGGAAGATATTGAAGCCCTTGCTCCGAAGAACGCACCTGCTGTGCCAGCTTCAGTAGCACCTGCTGCTTCGGCGCCAGTGAAAGCAGCAGCGCCAGTTGCCGCATCGCCTCTTCGCGGCACAACCGTGACTATGTCTCGCCTGCGTAAAGTTATTGCATCCCGCATGGTTGAATCACTACAAGTATCAGCACAATTGACCACTGTGGTTGAAGTAGACGTCACCAAGATTGCACGCTTGCGTGATAAATCAAAGGCAACATTTGAAGCTCGTGAAGGCGTCAAGCTCTCATTCCTTCCGTTCTTTGCGGTGGCAGTATGTGAAGCCCTGAAGCAACATCCGGTATTGAACTCATCTGTCGAAGGTGACCAGATTACTTACCACGGCGCAGAGCACCTAGCTATTGCCGTTGATACCGATCGCGGTCTTTTGGTTCCAGTTATCCATAATTCGGGTGATCTGAACATGGGGGGCGTTGCCCGAAAGATTGCAGATCTTGCTGCGCGTACTCGCGATAACAAGGTGACTCCAGATGAACTCGGTGGCGGAACATTTACAATCACTAACACCGGTTCACGTGGCGCGCTCTTTGATACTCCAATCATTAACCAACCACAGGTTGCAATCCTTGGACTAGGCGCAGTTGTGAAACGTCCGATGGTCGTCAGAGGTGAAGATGGTGGAGAAACTATTGCGATTCGCTCCATGGTCTACCTTGGACTTTCCTATGATCACCGAGTTGTTGACGGCGCAGATGCAGCTCGCTTCTTGGTAACACTCAAAGAGCGGCTAGAAGGTGGTTCCTTCGAAGCAGACCTAGGTCTCTAATAGATGTCAGTTCCGCAACGTATTGCAATCACTGGTGCTTCCGGTCTTATCGGAACCGCACTGGTTGGTCATCTTAAAAGTGAAGGCCACACTGTGCAGCGCCTTGTCCGCCGCGCCGTTGTTGCACCTGATGAAATTCAGTGGGACCCAAAGACTGGGTATGTAGATATCGAAGCCCTACGTGGCGTCGATGCGGTGATTCATTTGGCCGGAGTTGGCGTTGGCGATAAGCGTTGGAGCAAAAAATATAAGTCGGAAATCCTTAACTCACGTCTGCTTGGAACGACTGCGATTGCAAATGCCGTGACAGAAGTGAAACCACAAGTCTTCATATCAGCCAGTGCTATTGGTTGGTATGGCGAATCAGGAAACCGCGCGGTTGTTGAAAGTGATCGCGTGGGCGATGATTTCCTAGCTGCTGTCTGCCGCGAGTGGGAAGGTGCTGCAGATCTTGCAATGGGTGTGCGCACCGTAAAGATTCGCACCGGTCTGGTTCTCGATCCAACTGGCGGCGCACTAGGAAAGATGTTGCCACTGTTTCGTTTAGGTCTTGGTGGAAAACTTGGTTCAGGTAAACAATGGTGGTCTTGGATCACCTTGCACGATCTCATCAACGCAATCACTTTTATTCTAGAAAAACCAATATCTGGTCCGGTTAACCTCACCTCACCGAATCCTGTGACCAACCAAGAATTCACATCAGCTCTTGCTCGTGCAATGCACCGCCCAGCTCTTTTCCCAGCACCAGCCTTTGCGCTAAAGATCGCACTCGGTGGTTTCTCAAGTGAAGTCCTCGGAAATAAGAAGGTAACTCCGCAGGCTCTTACCGAAGCTGGCTTTACCTGGGATTACCCACACATCACAACTGCGCTAACGGCCCTGATCGAGGAGTAACTCCTGCGCGGCAAGGCGACCTGACAAAAGCGCTCCATTTTGCGAGGGTGCCGTTCTGTAATCCCCCGCCACATAGATGTCTCTAGAAAATTGTGATGATGCTGCACTTTGATTACCAATTGCAAAGATTGGCAGCGACTTTGGAATGTCATATTTAGCAATTAGGGACCATCCACCTGTGTGGGCTCCCCACATGAGCGCTAGATGTCTGCGCACCTCTGACTCTGATGCAAAATCTAGCGTGGTACTAGCCAAGAGTGAATGCCCGGCAGGTGAATAGGACGAGGCAAAATTGGAAATCACTATCGAATTAATTACTGGGCCCCGGTGCTCACCATCAATAAGCAAGCGCGCAGATCCGGTGAGTTCCTGGGGTACTTCGTAGTACCAGGTCGTACTACCGGCCAACTTTGGAACATTTGCAATATCAAGTAATTGCGCAGCCGTCGTGAGATCTGTGGCAACGATTACTTCTTGATTCTCAAACTGCGATAACGAGTCGATTCGGTGGTTCAGCTCAATCTTCTGAATCCGAGCAGCAAGTGCAGCTGGGAGTGCTCCCACCCCCTTACGCGGTAGCCCAGGCTTTCCGGAAATGAACGATGTAATCAATCCTTTTCCTATTACTGCATTGACCGATGCTGGTGATGTTAAGAAGACTCCGGAGAGAAATGGTTTGAGTACTCGTGAATAAAGATTTCCTAGATGGCTTAGTTCTTCTTCGACAGATTTCTCAGCATCAGCCGTGCGCAAGAGATAGGCAATCAGCCCGAGCTTCTGAAGCAAGCTTCCAGTTGCCGGATTCAAACTAGCGAACGGATTACTGCGCGGGTCTCCTAGCGCGATTGTCTTCTCTCCTACGCAAACATCAATAGTGCGAGGAGCAAAAATGAATTCCAATTCATCAACTAATCCGAGTCGAATGAGCTCCGGGTATTTCGCATTGATCAGCTGAAAGCCGCGATCGAGTGTGAATCCATCGATGTAATCCGTGGCTACCCGTCCACCCACTCGATCGCTGCCTTCATAGATAACGACTTCGCGTCCTGCCTCTTGCAAGGTAAGTGCGGCGCTGATCCCGGCAAGGCCAGCCCCGATTACTGCTACAGGTTTATCAGACACGAAGTGATTATGGCTTACTTATTTTGAAGTTTTGAAGGCCACCAGATTTTTGGTCCAATTTCGTGAACCAGTGCCGGCACCAAAATTGATCTAACGATAATGGTGTCAAGCAGTACTCCGAATGCGACGGCAAAGCCGAGTTGCGCAAGTGGAACCAGCGGCAGCAAGCCAAGGACGGCAAAGGTAGCAGCGAGCACAATTCCAGCAGATGTAATCACGGCACCTGTGACGGTCACGCCCTTAATAACTCCAGCACGTGTTCCAATCTTGGTCGACTCTTCCCGCACACGCGTCATAAGGAAGATGTTGTAGTCAATTCCAAGAGCTACCAGGAAGATGAAGGCGAAGAGTGGGAATGAATTATCTCCGCCGGCGAAACCAAATACATGGTTAAAGACAAGTGCGCATACCCCCAAGGTTGCAAAGTATGAGAGAACTACAGTTCCAAGCAGAACTATTGCACTAAGAATACTTCGCAAGAGAAGTCCCAAGATGATGGTGATAACAATCAAGATGATTGGAATAATTGTCTTGTTATCACGATCATTTGCCTGACGTACGTCGTAGTACACCGCACTTGTTCCACCCACTAAAGCGGTGGGATCTGCCGCCTTAGCAAGTCGGCGAATCTCAGGAACATCATTACCCGCTTCAACGCTATCTGGTGCCTTATTCAGGGTCAGATTCAACATCGCCCTATTGTTCACAATCTTTACCGCCGGCAGTGGTTGACCCGGAACCGGGAAGCCATCTAATTGTGGAGAGACATCTGTTACTCCAGGGGCGTTCCTGACCGCATCCGTTACCGCTTGAATTTTATCGGCACTGACGACAACCTGTGTGGGGTCACCTTGACCGCCCGGAAAGTGCTTTTCAAGTAGTTTCTGGCCAACAACTGATTCTGGATTTCCGGTAAATGTATCTACCGTTCCTAATCCATCGGTTTTCAAAGTAGTTGATGCAAATGCAAAGAGTAAAAGAATGGCTCCAGTTACTATCCAAGACTTACGTGGATTGCGACCAATAGAATTTCCTACCTTTGACCACATGCCTTCCAGCACATGATCATCGCCATCATTATGTGGCACACGCGGCCAGAACAACCAGCGACCGAAAATCAACATCAGAGCTGGCAGTAAAGTCAGAATGGTGATCATTGAGACAACAATTCCGATAGCTCCGATAGGACCCAAGCTTGCTGTGTTGGTTAATTGGCTAAAGAGAAGAACCATAAGCGAGATTGCAACGGTGGAACCAGAAGCCAAGATTGGCTCCCACACACCTTTATAGGCAGCGCGCATGGCATCGAATCTATTTTCATGATGGTGCAACTCTTCTCGATAGCGAGCAATCAAAAGCAGTGCATAATCGGTGGCCGCACCAATGACTAGAACTGAAAGAATTCCCTGCGACTGTCCATCCACATCAAGAATGTCATTTTTTGCCAAGAGATAGATAATTCCACCGGCAGTTGCCAGAGCAAATAGCGATGAAAGTAAGGGAATAATCCAAAGAATCGGAGAACGATAAACAAAGATCAGGATCACTGCCACCACGCCGAGTGTTGCCAAGAGTAAAACCGAATCTATTGCACCAAATGCTTTAAAGAGATCACCGAGTAATCCAGCAGGTCCTGTCACATATTGAGTGACGCCAGCACCTTGGGCAAATTCCTTGACATCTTCGCGTAGAGCTTCAACCACTGCTGGTAGAACTGGCTCGTCATTAGGCAATAGCTCGCCTATAGCGCTTCCATCAAGTGGAACATTTGCCAAAATGGCTTCACCATCTGCCGCTGGGAAAACAGTAATCACCTGATCTGGAGCTAGGTAATCAGAGATCTTCTTCTCAGTTCCGCCTAAAGTCAGTCCACCAACACCAAGCATGTGATCATTAATCTGTGCGATAGTTTCGGGAGTTGTCTTACCCTCAAAGAGAACCAGCGCTGGCAAGTTAAATGAGTCCTTGCCTGAGAATGTTTGAATAACTTCAGATGCCTGTGTGGCTTCAGCACCCTTTGGCAGGAATGAAGAGTTGTTATTCTCTTGAACCGAGGTGAGCTTGCCGAAGAGCGGTCCGAAGATGCCCACAATCAGGAACCAGATGATGACCACCAGCATTGCAAGGGCAAAAGGCTTACGAGATTTTTGGGCAGTGTTGATAGACATGGAGATGGCCAGACCTTTCGGGCTTGCGCGGATGTGAGATTCGCTAGAGCCCTAGCCTACCTTTAGGCTGTTCCCGTGCCAGTAGTTAGCCCCGACCTCGAGTCGCAAATATCCGCAGAAGCCATCGCGACCCAGCGACTAGGTACGCGTGATTATCTGGAAGCTCTGGCAGTGCAACGCAAAATTCATCTAGATGTAACCAAAGGGCTCGCTCGAAACACGCTACTCATTGTTGAACATTTATCGGTCTACACCGCTGGCAGAAGGACTCTCGATTCAGAGAAGCCAACAGATGGAACACCAGTAATTGATGTTGATCGTGGTGGAAAAATTACTTGGCACGGAATTGGACAGCTAGTTGGATATCCCATTGTTAAACTCGCAAACCCACGCGAATTAGTTGGTTTCGTACGCGAAATTGAAGCAGCGCTGATTGAAGTCTGCAATCACTTCGGTATTGAAAGTAGACGCATCATCGGAAGATCTGGGGTCTGGGTGGAAGATTCAAGCGGTGCGCGCAAGATTGCAGCCATTGGAATCCGCGTGGCATCGGGTGTGAGCATGCACGGATTTGCCATCAATGTAAATCCTGATTTAGCGGCCTTTACCAAGATTGTTCCCTGTGGGATTAACGATGCCGAAGTTACCTCAATGACAAAGGAATTAGGTAGAGCGATTACTATTAATGAAGTGCAACCTGTTGTCGAAGAGATTCTCTGCCAACACTTAGCGAAGGTGAGCGCATGACAATCGCACCCGAAGGCCGCAAACTTCTACGTATTGAAGCTCAAAATACTGAGACCCCTATTGAACGCAAGCCGGAGTGGATTAAGACTCGTGCCAACATGGGCCCGGAATACACAAGGCTTCGCTCACTCGTTCAATCCGAAGGCCTGCATACCGTCTGCCAAGAAGCAGCATGTCCGAATATCTTTGAATGTTGGGAAGACAAGGAAGCGACTTTTCTCATTGGTGGCGAAAAATGCACTCGTCGTTGCGATTTTTGTAATATCGATACTGGTAAACCTGACCCACTAGACCGAGATGAACCACGACGAGTTGCAGAGTCAGTGCAATCGATGGGCCTTAAATACGCCACCATCACAGGAGTTACTCGCGATGATTTAGAGGATGAAGGTGCCTGGCTCTATGCCGAGACAATTCGCAAGGTGCACGAACTCAACCCTGGTACCGGCGTTGAAATGCTTGCCCCAGATTTCAGCGGAAATCCGATCTATCTCAATGAGGTATTTGAAACCCGCCCGGAAGTTTTCGCACACAACCTCGAGACAGTTCCTCGTATCTTCAAAAGAATTCGTCCGGCATTTACCTATGAACGCTCGCTCAATGTCATTACCCAGGCGCGGGATTATGGCCTGATAACAAAATCAAACCTCATCCTTGGCCTTGGTGAAACTCGGGAAGAAATTTCACAGGCACTGATAGATCTACATGCTGCCGGATGCGACCTCATCACCATCACGCAATATTTGCGTCCCACAAGTAAGCATCACCCAGTTGAGCGATGGGTTAAGCCTCATGAATTCGTTGAGCTGGCACAAGAGGCCGAAGACATTGGCTTCAGTGGCGTGATGAGTGGCCCACTGGTGCGTAGCTCTTATCGGGCTGGTCGCCTATACAAGCAAGCACAGGAGAAGAGATCACTGCGTGGCTGATCTTGTCTATCCACCAGTTGTCGTAGCCATTAAACTTTTTTGGAAATATCTGGGACTTCGATTTGATTTTCAGGGCGTTCACCACATTCCACGGAAAGGTGGAGCAATTCTTTCCATCAATCACGTGGGCTATTTAGACTTCGCACTCACCGGAACAGCCGCGCTTCCCACGGGTCGCTATGTGCGCTTTATGGCAAAGAAAGAAGTTTTCGACAATAAATTAGCCGGCCCGCTCATGCGTGGAATGCACCACATCAGCGTTGATCGAAGTAGTGGCACAGCATCTTTCGTAGCAGCACTACGCGCCCTTCGCGCCGGTGAAGTGGTCGGCATCTTTCCGGAAGGGACTATCTCGGTCAGCTTTGAAATAAAGGAATTGAAATCCGGCGCCGTGCGACTGGCAATGGCTGCTGGCGTTCCAGTTATTCCCACAATTGTCTGGGGTTCGCAGCGAATTTGGACCAAGAAGGTCAAACGTAATCTAAGGCACGAGAAGATTCCCGTCACTGTGGCTTTCGGTGAGCCGCTCTTCTTTAACAAGCAGAGCGATGTTGCAGCTAGCGAGAGTTTGCTGCGCGAAACCATGATTGCAATGCTCTATGAGGTGCAGCAGAAGTATCCCGATTCACACCAACGTCAACGCTGGGCCCCGCTCCGCCTTGGTGGTAGCGCCCCCGCTCCCCTAAACTAACGCCCATGTTTAAGCGAAATAAGAGTAAAGAAGCCAAAATCAAGACTCCACGTTTTAAGACGATTCGTGATGCTTATTCGGTCACCAAATCAGTAAAACCATGGATCGGTCTTGTCCTCATTGTTACATTCCTCATTGTTCTGGCAATCGGAATTACGCTTGGAATTATCTTTAATCATCCTGTCTATGGCGGCTTTGTCACAATTCCCGTGGCTGTGCTCGCTGCAATGTTTCTCTTTACTCGCGTTGCGGGCTCTGCTGCCTATGCAAATATTGAAGGCCAAATGGGCGCAGGTGCCAGTGTTCTCATGGCAATTCGTAAAGGATGGACAACAACTCCCGCTGTTGCAGTCAATCGCCAACAAGATATGGTCCATCGCAGCGTTGGTCGCGCCGGAATTGTTCTTACCGGCGAAGGTGGCTTTGCAGTGCGTCAGATGATTCAAGACGAAAAGAAGAAGGCTGAACGCTTTGCGCCAGGTGTACCAATTACTGAAATCATTGTGGGCGATGGCGATGGCCAAGTTTCGATTCGTAAGTTACAAAAGCACGTAGCTAAACTTCCGAAGAAGTTATCTGCTCATCAAATGCGTGAAGTTCGTGCGCGTCTTAAGGCAGTTGGCGGTCTATCAATGCCGATTCCAAAGGGTCCAATGCCAAAAGGTATAAAGATTCGTTAAGCCCTAGCGGGAGTAAAGAAGTAGAAGAACTCCAGCAATAATCAGAACACCAGCTGTAATTATTGAGCCGGTGCTACCTAGTCGTTGCGGCAGGCCACGAATTCCGCTTTGCTGATCTTTCTTCATATCCTTTAGCACATTGATGAAATGTGCTGCCACGCCGAAGATTGCTCCCCCAAGCCACATCCACAGTGGCGGCGTAATCTCCTTCGATATCGCAATACATGAAGGAAGCGCCGCAAATGCAACTGCATAGGGAAGCGGAGACAGTGCTGTGAACTTAAAGTAGAAGTTGTAACCAACTCCGCAGGCGATTCCCAACATATATACCAGGCCGCCTTTTATGCCCAGTGGGCCAAAAAGATTTGCAAAGAAAGCAGACGGAATCATCCAGAAGGTCCACTTGCGAAGTTTATCAAATGTAATTGTCTGAGATACTAGTGGCTTCTTCATCCGTTGGTGCGAGAGATCATCCTGATAGTCATATAGATCATTACTCCAACCAACAATGAGCTGACCCACGAATACTCCAAATGCAATCACACATGCCGGACCTTCCCACCAATAATGGCGGGCGAAGAAGAAGGAAATCGTTGTAACAAGCACGGTGGGGCCAAAGTGTGATGCTTTCAGGAGCGCAGATATTTTCGACACAAGCAATAACTATCTACTACGCACTAAAACGGTATTGGAAAACCTCTCATTAATCCCTCGACCATTTTCATCGAAGGTGATCGCGGTAACCAGTGGCAAAAGAAACGCCGTCCGAATGAGAGCTTGCACAGGAGTTACCGGTCCAGCATCTGAAAAGCGGACGACCTTAAGCCCCACTAAGCGATGGCCAAAGGATGCTCCAGTAAGTGCGATCAAGAGCGAGTACTCCGCAAAGAGCAGGATAAGAAGCGGGATTCGAGCGTTAGGCACTCGATCAGCCAAAGTGCCTGATCCGGCAAAGAAGCCAAGAGCTATCGCATAGCAGGCGAACCAATCAATGGTGATGCCCGCAAGGCGACGGCCTTGGCTCACCCGCGGATATGCCTGTTCAGTCATGGGCTTAAGCCTAGTGTGATGTAACACGGCTGTAACACAGGGAATATGACATTTTTACGCAACAGAACTAACCTTCACTCCATCAGGCGCACTCAAAGTTGAGCTCGCAAAGACGATTTCGCTGGGCAATCACTAGCCTTAAATGGGAGTAACTATGTTTAAGAATTCAACCGAAATTTTTGCATACATCAAGAAGGAAGATGTGAAGCTTGTTGATGTTCGCTTCACCGACCTTCCAGGTATCCAGCATCACTTCAACGTTCCAATTGAATCATTTGATGAAGCTGTTTTTACCGATGGGCTTATGTTTGACGGATCATCGATTCGTGGTTTCCAATCAATCCATGAGTCAGATATGAAGTTGCTCCCGGTACCAGAATCAGCATTTATTGATCCATTCCGTCTTGAAAAAACTCTCGTTATAATCTTCTCTGTTCACAACCCAACAGATGACACTCCTTACTCACGCGACCCACGCGGTGTAGTGAAGAAGGCTGTTGATTACTTGAAGTCAACTGGTATTGCAGATCAGGCGTTCTTTGCACCAGAAGCTGAGTTCTACGTCTTTGATGCGGTTCGCTTTAAGACTGGCATCAACGAGGCTTACCACCACATAGATTCATATGAAGGTGCTTGGAATACCGGCATCGTTGCCGATCCAGATGGAACACCTAACCGTGGCTATCGCACACGCATCAAGGGTGGTTACTTCCCAGTCTCACCAACAGATCAGTTTGCAGATCTTCGAGATGAAATGGTGATGGAACTCGGTCGCGCAGGTCTTCTGGTCGAGCGTTCACACCACGAAGTGGGTACTGCAGGACAGATGGAAATCAACTATCGCTTCACCGACATTCTCTCTGCTGGTGATGAGCTAATGAAGTTTAAGTACATTATTCGCAACGTTGCATGGGAAGGTGGCAAAACCGCCACCTTCA
This sequence comes from Candidatus Planktophila sp., assembly GCF_040402315.1. Taxonomy (GTDB): domain Bacteria; phylum Actinomycetota; class Actinomycetes; order Nanopelagicales; family Nanopelagicaceae; genus Planktophila. Next base: position 103,158 of record NZ_JBBAMU010000001.1, on the reverse strand, counting down.
TGCCAAAGCCACTCTTTGGAGATAACGGTTCTGGTATGCACGTTCACCAGTCACTGTGGAAGAACGGCAAGCCACTCTTCTTCGAAGCTGGCACATATGGCGATCTTTCAGATATAGCACGTTGGTATATCGGCGGACTTCTAAAGCACGCTCCATCACTACTTGCCTTCACAAACCCAACTGTGAACTCATATCGTCGCCTGGTTCCAGGTTATGAAGCGCCAGTAAACCTGGTTTACTCAGCTCGTAACCGTTCTGCATGTATCCGTATTCCAATTACCGGATCATCACCAAAGGCTAAGCGCGTTGAGTTCCGTTGCCCGGATCCATCATCTAATCCATATCTTGCATTTGCTGCGATGCTGATGGCTGGCATTGATGGAATCGTGAACAAAATTGAACCACCTGCTCCAGTTGATAAGGATCTCTATGAACTAGAAGCTGAAGAAGCAGCGAGTATCCCTCAGGTTCCAGGTTCACTGGACGCAGTTCTTAACAGCCTGGAAAAGGATCACGAATTCCTCACCAAGGGTGGAGTCTTCACAGAGGACCTCATCTCAACCTGGATTGAGTGGAAGCGTAAGAATGAAGTTGATTATGTGCGCCTGCGTCCACATCCAGCTGAGTTCGAGCTCTACTACGACATCTAAGAGATAGCGTTAGGAAAACCCCGTCAGCGATGGCGGGGTTTTCTATTTCCAACATCACATCACTTCCGGTGGCATCACCTGGAAATGCATACAATAATTACGCCGTGTCCCCAAAGATTCAGGCAGCAACAATTGTCGAGCAGCGCGCCATGCGCCAGCGCCAACTCATTGATGCCGCACTTGCTATCGCACTGGAATCTGGGCCCGCAAGTATCACGGTTGCAGCAGTTGCGCAGAGAGCGGGACTTGCTCGTTCTTCCATCTATGAATACTTCTCCTCCTCTGCAGATCTCGTCGCCGATTTAGTTATTGAGGAACTTGCCCTCTACCAAAAGCGTCTTTCCCATGCTGTTATTGGAACGCAAGATCCTTACCAACATATAGAGCTTTGGATAGCAGAGGCTCTGCAGTATGTAGTCGATGGTCGTCACATACTGATTAAAAGCCTTAACGCAGTAACGATTCCTGAGTTTCGAAGAGATGAAATCTCTCAGGGCCATAGAAATCTGATGACGACAATTTCTGCGCCACTACAAGAAATTGGCCTTACCGATATCCGCGGTGCCATGAGTTATCTCCAAAACACTATCGAAGCAGCCTCCGTAAGAATTGAATCTGGTAACGATTCGGAGTTGGAGATTCGAAGCGCACAGATTTATGCAATAGCGGGGCTTCGAGCCCTTTCCGGGGCGGGCCTAACTCTCTAACCACCTCGCTTAACCATTAGAGTTTGTTCATGCTCTCGCACATCCTGACTTTTATCTTCTTTCTATTAATCGGACTTGAAATCCGACATGGACTGGAAAAACCTAAGGATGCGATCTTGCCGGGGATTTGCGCACTGGGCGGGATGCTTTTACCAGCAATTATCTTTATCGCCCTGAATCCAGACTCACCCGCTTGGGCAGTTTCCATGCCCACCGACGTGGCACTCGCCGTGGGTGCACTTTCACTCCTTGGAAAACGGATTAAACCTGAAGTGAGATTTTTTCTTCTCACACTTGCGATTGCTGATGATTTCTTCTCGCTAGTAGTAATCGGCATATTCTTTAGATCCGAACTGCACCTTGATAGTTTTATCTACACCCTAGGCGCCGCAGCCATTGGAAGCCTGCTCCCCTTTCGCGCCCAACTCATCAGAGTTCTCTCACCCGTCGTTACTTTCTTGATTATTCCGCTTTACATTGCCATTAATCTGCTGGCTCAATTAGATTTCTCGCAGGCAACATCTGCCATCTCACTTTCAATTATTGCAGCCAGAGTTGCTGGAAAAGTTCTCGGCATAACTCTCACCGCCCGGCTAATTGTGAAGATTGCCTCTCTTGACTATCCGAGAAATGTCCTACTTACCGACATCATCGGAATCGGCTTCCTATCTGGCATGGGTCTGACAGTTTCGATGGTGATCGCCGAAATTACGGTGAAATCTGATGTTGAGCTTGATCAGGTTCGAGCTGGGCTTTTTATTTCAGCTCTAATCTCTGGCCTTCTTGGACTCCTCTGGCTTAAGCGCTCTCCTGTTGCACGATAGTTTTTCGCGCGAGTAAGCCATATCCAACAGAACCAATTACGAGAGCAAAGAAGACTCCCAGATTTGCATATGCCCACTGCCCCTCTTTGCCACCAAGTGCGCCCAAGAAATATCCTTGCCATGTTAGCCAACTAGCAAATCCGTTAGTGACAAATCCCCAGCCAACGATTGTTGCAAAAACTAAAAGACCAATTGATCCTAAATTCCATGCGCCATATCGACCTTCTATGCGAAAGAGATCATTCTGGTCATAACGCTTTCGCAGCAATACATCAGTTACAAATATTGCAGACCAAGCGGCAACTGGAACGCCCAGTGTGATGAGAAATCCTTGGAATGGATAGAAGAAATCATCTGCAACCCAAACAAAGTAAATAGCTCCTATTAGCATGATCAATGCATCAAGTGAAGCGGCAACATGTCGTTTCACAGGCAAACCCAATGAAATCAGCGTGAGTCCAGATGAGTAGAGATTAAGTATCGCTCCACCGACCAAACCTAAAATTGCGACGAGAGCAAAGATAATGAGATACCAGGTGGGAAGTATTGTCGTGAGGGCGCCGATGGGGTCACTGGCAATCGCACCCGCCAAATCTTCACTACTAGCAGAAAGGGCAGCACCAAAGATAACCAAGATGATTGGTACCACTGATGCTCCTAAAACGGTCCAACCAACCACACTTCTACTGGAGATCGTTCTAGGCAAGTATCGCGAGTAATCAGCAGCAGAATTTACCCAACCTAAGCCAATTCCGGTTGCACCGAAGATCAGTGCTCCAATAAAGCCCTGCACGCTCCCGGCTTTCATAGATGTCACAAGGCTCCAATCAACTTTGTTGATTGTCAGCGCGATGTATACGCAGGTCATGGTGATGGTAATAATTGTTAGATAGCGCTGAAGTTTCATGATGACGCCAAAGCCCAGTACGCCAGCTGAGACAGTCAGTGCAACGGCTATCGCAAAACCAAGGACCATCGCGGTGTCACGATCCAGATGGCCAACGCGCACGAAAACGGTGCCGGTAGCTAACGTTGCAAGAGAGACAAGAACTGTCTCCCAACCAACAAAGATTAGATAGGAAAGCAGTCCCGGAAGAAGATTGCCTTTTACTCCAAAGGCTGCTCTAGATAGAACCATCGTTGGCGCATTTGATTTCTTACCGGCAAGTGAACTGACGCCAACGAGAAGAAAGGAGAGAACGGTTCCCAGAAAAGCGGCAGCGCTTGCCTGCCAGAACGAGATACCAAAGCCTAGGAAGAATGAGCCATATGAGAGGGCCAGTAACGAAACATTTGCCCCACACCAAGGCCAGAAGAGCGAGGACGCTTTACCGCCACGCTCGCTCTCATCGATTACGTTAGTGCCGTTGAGTTCCAGGTTCATGTACGGGAGTTTAGATGACCTAACCAATATTTGCTCAGTCTAAGAAGAAATCGAGCAAGAAATCTTTCGTTCCGGGAACTACCGAATACTTCTCCAGATCTGTGATTCCTTCTGATGCCAGAACTTCATCATCAACGAAGAAGTTGCCAGTGCATTCCTTTGAATTGCGATTTAGGATGATGTAGGCGGTATCTGAAAGTATCTCGGGTTTGCGGCAGGCAGCGGTATCCACTCCAGGAATCATTTGCAGCGCAGCAGTATCAATTGCGGTGCGAGGCCAGAGCGCGTTAACGGCAATTCCGTCTCGCTTAAACTCTTCAGCCATGCCAAGAACACACATACTCATTCCATATTTAGCCATGGTGTATGCAACGTGATTCTTAAACCACTTAGCTTTCATAGAAAGTGGAGGTGACAAGGTGAGAATGTGTGGATTGCGCCCAGCTCCGGCTGATTCACGAAGGTGCGGTAACGCGGCTTGGGATGTAAGGAAGGTGCCTCTCACGTTGACGTCGAACATAAGATCAAATCGCTTTGCTGGAGTATCTTCGGTGCGAGTCAGATTAATCGCACTGGCATTGTTGATCAGAATATCTATGCCACCAAATTCTTTGGCAGCTTGCGCAACTGCATCTGCAATCTGATTCTCATCACGAAGATCGCATTGAATAGGTAGGGCTGTTCCGCCAGCGGCCCGAATCTCCTCGGCTGCCGAATGAATTGTTCCAGGCAACTTTGGATTGGGTTCCGAAGTCTTAGCCGCAATCGCGACATGAGCCCCATCTGCAGCAGCTCGTAGTGCGATGGCTAAACCAATGCCGCGAGAGCCTCCAGTAATGAAGATTCTCTTTCCTTGTAGTGACATCGCTCTCCCCTATTTGCTCTTCTTGGACATGAATTTCATAAACGCTTCTGCCGCTTCCTCAGATTGCAAGGCAAGTGCGAAGATCTGAAACTCTGCTTTCATTACCGCGGCAACAGCGTCATGTTTGCCGGCCTTCATGAGCGCCTTTGTATTGATGACCGCTTGCAGTGGTTGGTGCCCTATACGCTCGGCGATCTCCATCGCCACTTTCTCTGGATCCGTAGCAATACTCTCGACTAGCCCCATCTCTTTAGCTTCATCGGCAGAAAATGCATCACCTGTCATGAAGATCCGAGCAGCTCGCTGATAACCCACGAGTTCGGGAAATAACTTTGAAGAGCCTGCTTCCGGGACTAAACCTAGTGAGGTAAATGGCATTGAAAATTTGGTACTAGGCGCAGCTATCACGATGTCACAGTGCAAGAGCATCGTTGTTCCCACTCCGACCGCATTTCCTTTTACGGCAGCAATCAGTGGTTTTGGGAATTCAAGGAGAGCAGCTAAGAAGCGTGCGACCTCTGATGAATCCTCCGTTGGTGGATTGGCCATGAAGTCTTTGATGTCATTTCCGGCAGTGAAATGATCACCTTCGCTGGTAATAACTACCGTGCGCACGCCAAAATCTCCGGCAGCCTCATTGAGCGCAGAAGTTAACTCCGCATACATATCGCGGGTGATCGCGTTCATTTTCGCAGGGCGATTGAGGCGAATTACCTGTGTTTGGCCTATGCGGGTGCTGGTGATCTCACTCATTGCCTCATCCTAAAGCGAGATTGGGAAGAAAGAAAACCCCAGATTCTGTTAATTCAGAACCCGGGGTTTTTCTTCAACTTATTTTAGCTAACCAGAACTCCTGAAATGAATTCTTCTACAGCCACACGAGCCTGCTCATCTGTATATTGAATTGGCGGAGTCTTCATGAAATAGGATGACGGAGAAAGCAGCGCTCCACCAATCTTGCGATCCAGAGCCAACTTTGCGCAGCGCAGGGCATCGATAATGACTCCCGCTGAGTTTGGTGAGTCCCATACCTCAAGCTTGTATTCGAGGTTTAAAGGAACATCGCCAAATGCGCGCCCCTCAAGACGAACATAAGCCCATTTGCGGTCATCAAGCCATGGGATGTAATCAGATGGCCCGATGTGTACATTCTTTTTGCCTAAGTCGTGCTCAAGCTGTGATGTTACTGAATTTGTCTTAGAAATCTTCTTTGATTCAAGTCGATCGCGTTCCAGCATGTTTTTAAAGTCCATATTTCCACCCACATTGAGCTGGTAGGTGCGATCAAGGTGAACTCCGCGATCTTGAAATAGCTTAGCCATAATGCGGTGAGTAATTGTGGCACCGACCTGGCTCTTAATGTCATCGCCCACGATAGGAAGGCCGGCATCTTCAAACTTTTTCGCCCATTCAGGATCTGATGCAATGAATACCGGCAACGCATTAACGAACGCACAACCAGCATCGATTGCACATTGGGCATAGAACTTTGCCGCTTCTTCCGAGCCAACAGGAAGGTAGCAGATTAATACATCAACGGCTTCCTCTTTCAGGGTTGCTACGACATCAACTGGGACGGAGGTAGATTCAGCGATAGTCTCCTTGTAGTACTTACCAAGCCCATCGAGGGTGACTCCACGTTGCACAGTGACGCCAGTCTTGGCGACCTCAGAGAATTTAATAGTGTTATTTTCACTGGCCCAGATGGCGTCGGCGAGATCTAACCCAACTTTTTTGGCATCAACGTCAAAGGCTGCTACGAACTTAGTATTGTTGACGTGATAGCTGCCAACTACTGCATGCATAAGTCCAGGAATTTCCTGATCCACAGCTGCATCCTTGTAATAGGTAACACCTTGCACAAGCGAGTTGGCACAGTTTCCAACTCCAACAATCGCAACGCGAATGTCTCCAGATCCAGTCTTTATATTCACTTTACTTTCCCTTCACTCTTAATCATTGTTTCTAACCATGAAATCTCGCGCTCGAGTGACTCGAGTGAAAAGCGTCGCCACTCTTCGAGATACTTATCTATCCCCAGAGGTTGCGCCTGAAGATCAGTACGCAGCGCCTCTGCCTTATCTTGAAGGCGACGCAGGCGCCCCTCCAAAATTCTTACTCGGTTATTCATTGTGGTCGGGCTAAAGAATGCAAAACGCACTCCAAAGCCTTCATCTTCCCAAGCATCTGCAGTGACAGAACCGTTGAGTTCAGCAAAACGCTTCCGGCCTTTTTCGGTAATTGTGTAGACGATGCGGGTGCGACGTGATGTCACACCGACCTCTTTAGCTTCAATGCTTTGAGCTATCACCATGCGCTTAAGTTGCGGGTAGAGGACTGAAAATGAGAGCGCCCGAAATGGGCCAAAAATTGTCATCAATCGTTTACGGAGCTCATACCCGTGCAGCGGAGAATCTGAGAGCAGACCGAGAAGGGCGAACTCCAGTGAATCTGCGCGTGATCGCATTTTTCTGCCTCCGAAATGGTTATAACTACTGTATATATCGTATCGATATATCTAGGCGATAGTTAACTGGAATCAGGCGCCAATCGCAAATCGACACGCCCCGGCGCTACCCTGTGCCGGTGATTCCAACGCGCCTGCTTGAATACATGGTGGCCGCGATCATCATCATCCTGGCTCCAGGACCCAGCGTCCTATTCGTCATTGCCCGAGCCATCTCCTGGGGGCGCAAGGTTGCCGTATTGACCGTTGCTGGAAATGTCTCGGGCTCACTCGTCTTATCTACACTCGTTGCCTTGGGACTCGGTCCGATACTTGCGCGCTTTGATCTTGCCTATTTGGCGGTGCAATGGGGTGGCGGGCTCTATCTGATCTACCTCGGTATCGATGCGATTAGGAAACGCTCTGAGCATGCAGCTGATATGACCAATCAGGGACCGCGTGTGCCAAGTGTTGGGCGCTCGATCCGGGATGGATTCTGGGTGGGAGTCCTTAATCCCAAAGCAATCGTCTTCTTTGCCGCTGTCCTTCCCCAATTTGTTGATATCGATGGTGGCAATGTCACCGCGCAACTTCTCTTTATGGGCTTGGTCTTCTGCGTTCTGGCATTTATCTCTGATGGTACTTGGGGTCTACTTGCCGGCACTGCCAGGCAGTGGCTAGCTACTGATGCCCGGCGCCTTGAAGGGTTACGTGCAACCGGTGGAACGGTCATGATTGTGCTTGGAATTCTTGTGCTGATTAGCGCAGTTGTCAGTTCATAGCGAGAGAATGTCGCTATGAATAAACCAGAGGTTCCGGCCCGCGACACGATTGCTCCATCTGATCTCACCTTCGGATTATCAACGTGTAAGCGCTGCCTCTGGCTCAAGTACTGGTTCAAATTTGATATGAAGAAAGAATTTCCACTGGTCAAACCTTTGGCAGATTCACAGGAAGAGCATTTCCGGCGCGCATCAATGCCAGATATTTCTTCCACCTTAAAGCCCGGTGTAGTCAAGCAATGGGGGCAATGGGTAAAGAGTTCTCCCATTAAAATCAATGGCTTTGAAACACGTTGGAAAATATTAGGAATTTATGATCTATTGGGTCATTACGAAGATGGCACTGTCGGAATTATTGATTGCAAGGTCTCTGATTCAGATCGTGATAACGGGCCTTTTTATGCTCCCCAGCTTGAGGCATATGCGCATGCGCTGGAGAACCCCGATAAGGGAAAGCCATTTCCTGTCACCTCAATGGGTCTGCTGATTTGGAAGCTGGCAGGGGTGACAGAGACATCCGCCAGTGAGCTGGCGTCGAATTCTCACGGCTTCGGAGTAAACCAACACTATGTTCCAGTCGAACGTGACACCGCAACATTTACCGCACTTCTGGAAGAGCTCATTTCAACTATCGAAGGTGGGATGCCGGCATCCGGAGCGGAGTGCACCGTCTGTAACTACCTGCTTAAACGTGCAGAGTTACAGATTGATTAATCGTTCTCTTCGTTATTTTCGTCCTTGATTTTAGACTTCTTCGCTTTCACCGCATAGGTATCAACATATTCTTGCCCGGATAACTGTTGAATTCGCTTCATGATTTGGTCTGTGATCTCGCGCAAATACTGCAGGTCAGTTGAATCGCCTTCAAAATACATCGGCTCGCCAAATGTAATTCCTACCCGCATCACCTTGGGAACAACCGTTCCAGTCGGTTGAATCTTGTCGGTGTTAAACATTGCAATTGGAATAACCGGTGCGCCAGATTCAATTGCCAGGCGCGCGATTCCAGTGCGGCCCTTATATAAACGACCATCAGGGGACCTGGTTCCTTCTGGATAAATACCTAGTGAATTTCCGGCTGAAAGAACTTGCAGACCAGTAATCAGGGCAGCCTCACTACGCCTTCCACCCGATCGATCCACTGGTACTTGTCCAAGTGCAATAAAGGTGAGCTTCTTAATAAAACCCTTAGGTCCAGGTGAAGTGAAGTATTCACTCTTAGCAAGGAAGGTCACTTTACGTGGAACGACTAAGGGCATGAAGATGGAATCACTAAAGGATAAATGGTTTGAGGCAAGAATGAGCGGTCCGGAAACAGGAACGTTACGTAGACCCTTTACCTTTGGTCTGAACAACAACATCAAGAAGGGAGTCAGGAACGCACGAAGCGTTCCGTAAGGAAGGTTGTTCACCGAAGTAATTTACCGCGAATCTCTTCTATTGTGTAAAAAGTCCAGCCCTGCGCTCTAGATGCGTGCAAGATCGGCAACTCCGACCAATCCAGCCTCATTACCCAACTGCGCAGCAACTATCTGCGGATGCGGATGTTTTCCCGCAAAAGGCATGTACTTATCCATGCTAGTGCGAATCGGGTTGAGCAGAATCTCACCTGCATCAATTACTCCCCCACCAATAACAACTGCTTCTGGATCAAGAATGACAGCAAGGGATGCGATACCCGCACCTATGTAATCACCAGTTGTTTCAAAGATTGACAATGCTAATTCATCACCATCGTGCGCAGCTTCGGTAATGGCACTGCCTTTGACTCCTGCAATTGAGCCATCACCGCGATTAAGAATATTGCTGGCGCGATCGGGATTCACCTGAATAGCTTCGCGCGCATGGCGAAGCAGGGCAGTTCCTGAACCATATTGTTCAAAGCATCCATGTGCGCCGCAGCCACAGAGCAGGCCGTTTGGCACAATCCGCAAATGACCAATCTCTGCCGCAATTCCAAATGATCCACGATGGAGATTGCCATTTACTACGATTCCGCCACCAATTCCGGTTCCAACGGTGAGCATTAAGATATTGTCTTTCCCGCGACCTGCACCAAATTTAAATTCACCCCAGGCTGCGGAGTTGGCATCATTTTCAATGACCACTGGCAAACCAATACGCGAGGTGAGTTCATAATCAAGATTGACTTCATTCCAATCTTTAATGTTTGGCGTGGCCAGAATTGTCTTACGATCTGCAGAGATGAAGGCGGCCACAGAGACTCCAACAGATTTAATCTCATCATCTTTCATGAGTTCTAGCGCAACATCTGCAATAGCCTGTGTGAGCGCTAGGCCACCTTCGGCAGGTGTATCTCTACGCGCTCGTCTAATGAGCGCACCTGTCTCATCGACAACTCCGCCAAGAACTTTCGTTCCACCGATGTCGATGCCTACCGTGTAGCCCATCTAGGAAACTCGCGCGGCTAACTCTTTAAGGGCTGCATCGATAGTCTGTTGTTGGGCCTTGGTAATCATCATTGCTGGCACAGGTAGTGAGACTGCCACAGTGAGCTCATAAGTTACCTGCGTTGAATCTGCATCTATCGCCTTAAGCAGATAGGTACCATCCATTTGCGTGAGTAAATCTGCTTCATCCATAGTAAATGACAAACTTGCGGGAGCCGCGCTCCAGTCATAATCGAGAGTGACACGATCTTTCATCATGCCCGCATCGATAGCGAGCTTGGCCTTGATAGCTCTCCCCTGATCATCCCTTTCCAAGACATCGGACTTCTTAATGGAGGTAAGCCATTCGGGATAGGTGGCGATATCAAATAGGGCCGCCTGTACGTCGGCAAGTGGGGCATCGATGATTGTTGTGGAAGAGCTCTTCTCAGTCATGGCCGAAGGCTATCAATTATTTGAAAAGCATCTTCCCATTTCTATCATCTGCCGTATAACGTTAACACCATGAATCTAGTCTCCACACCCGCCATGATCGCCGCTGCAACTGCCGGAAATCTCACTGATCTCATCGCTGACCGTGCAAGGACTGAACCAGATCGAATCACAATTTCGCGCCCGCTTGGCGATGGCTGGCAACCTATGACAGCACAGGAATTGGAAGTAGAAATTCGCGCCACGGCAAAGGGTCTGGTCGCGGCAGGTATAGCCGTTGGTGATCGCGTAGCAATCATGGCGCGCACGCGATATGAGTGGACTGTCCTAGATTTCGCAATTTGGTATGCCGGTGGTTCGGTAGTTCCAATTTATGAAACTTCCTCTACTGAGCAAGTTCAATGGATCCTTGAAGACTCAGGCGCTGTTGGCATCATCGTTGAAACTCCACTGTTGAAAGAATTTGTCACACCAGTTCTTCCCTCTCATACGAAGCACGTATGGGTTATGACCGAGGATGTCCTGCCTGCACTTCGTAACTCCGGTGCGCAGATCACTGATGAAGAAATTCAACGTCGTCGCAGTTCATTAGCGCCATCAACTCTTGCGACACTGATTTATACATCTGGAACAACCGGGCGTCCAAAAGGTGTGGAAATTACCCACTCAAATTTCCTGGCCGAATGTGGAAATGTTGTGGAAGCGGCAAGTGATCTCTTTAAAAAGCCGGGCGGCTCTACCCTTCTCTTCTTACCGGTCGCACACGTCTTTGGTCGAATGGTTCAAATTGGATCAATCCATGCCGGTCTTCACTTAGCGCATTGCAGTGATCCAGTCGGGCGTTTGCCGCAAGATCTGGCATCCTTTAAACCAACCTTTGTACTTGCTGTGCCTCGCATCTTTGAAAAGATTTACAACGGCGCCGAAGCACGGGCAGAAGCTGCCGGTAAAGGAAAGATATTTAGAGCAGCTGCTCATGTTGCTATCGCATATAGCGAGGGCAAAGATAAAGGTGGATTTAATCCGCTTCTGACTCTCAAGCACGCTCTCTTTGACAAGCTTGTGTATTCAAAGATTCGCGCCGGTATGGGTGGCGCAGTTGAGGCAGCTATCTCTGGTGGTGCACCCCTTGGTGAACGACTCGGACACTTCTATCGTGGAGCGGGCATCACAGTGCTCGAAGGCTATGGACTCACCGAAACTACCGCTGGAGCTACCTTAAATCTCACCAATTCTCTCCGTGTTGGCTCAGTCGGTAAGCCAATTCCTGGAACTTCCATCAAGATTGCAGATGATGGCGAAGTTCTAATCAGCGGAGCTATCGTGATGCGCGGATACTGGCAGAACGATGCCGAGAATCAAGAAGTATTCGATGGTGAATGGTTTAGATCTGGCGACCTTGGTCGACTTGATGATGATGGCTATCTCTACATCACCGGCCGCAAGAAAGAAATCATTGTTACCGCAGGTGGCAAGAATGTAGCGCCAGCAGTTTTGGAAGATCGTCTTCGTGCTCATCCTCTTATCAGTCAGTGCATGGTCGTTGGTGATAACCAGCCATTTATCGCATCTCTGATAACTATCGACCAAGATATGCTCAAAGGCTGGATTGCTACGAATGCAAAGACTGGCGCAACAATCGAGACGCTGCGAAATGACCCAGATTTGATTGCTGTCATTCAAACTGCGGTCGATGAGGCAAACAAAGCTGTTTCAAAGGCAGAATCAATTCGTAAGTTTACAATTCTGCCGGTTGATTTCACCATTGCAGGTGGACAGCTCACCGCAAAGCTATCGCTTAAGCGTCACGTTATCGCGCAGCAATTTGCTGCTGAAATTTCAGCGCTCTTTACAAAGTAATTTGTGGCTACCAATACTCCCGAGCGACTACGAATTGCTCGGGAGTTACATGATGGAATCGCTCAGGATCTAGTGGGGCTTGGGTATCAACTCGATCTAATACTGGCTGATTCGAAGTTGAGTGAACTCTCACGAAATCAGGTTCGAGCCTCACGGTTACATATCGATTCTCTGATCATCAAAGTCCGCGCTGAAATTCTTGCGCTACGAAAAGACTCCGAAGATTCATTTCACCTGCTTCTGCAGAGGTGTGCCAAAGAAATTTGCGCTGGGATGGAAGTCTCATTTGAGATTGAGGAGGTAGCGGTAGATGCCACTGCGCAAAGTGAACTATTGGCAGTTGCAGCAGAGATCCTGCGAAACATCGTTGCCCACTCTGGGGCTACCCTCATTCTCATCAAGCTCTACTGGGTCAACAATCACAACTGTCTGGAGATTAGCGATAACGGAAATGGTGGCGCAGTGATAAAAGAGAACCGTTGGGGATTGCCAGGAATCACAGAACGAATTCGCGCTCTCAACGGCAGCTGCACAATTGAAGATAGAGACGGCACTCATATTTCAATCTCAATATGAGCACCTCAATCCGGGTTCTGGTAATCGATGACCACGCCATCGTTCGAGCAGGAATCTGTGCCGCGTTAGAAAGACGAGCAGATTTCACCATATTTCAAGCGGCTTCAAAGTCAGAGGCGTTTGCACAGATGGCGAAAGTAAATCCTGATGTGATTGTTGTTGATATCAATCTTCCCGATGGCAGCGGTTTGGAACTAGTTTCCTGGGCACGTTCGATTTCACAGACGATTGCAATCATAGTTCTGACCCTCAACGAACATGATGACTTTCTTCTCGCTTCCATGAAGGCGGGTGCCTCTTCATATCTGAATAAATCTGCGCCACTTTTTGAAATTCTAGCCGCAATAGATCACTCTCTTATTGCACCCCTTACCTTCTCATCTCGTGAAACCGTGAAAACCGTGGAGCGAAAGCGGGATAGATTCGATTTATCACAGCGAGAACTGCAGATTCTCACACAACTTCATAAGGCTGCCCCTGTTGCAGAGCTTGCCTCTTCGCTTTTCATCACAGAGGCAACTTTGAAAACCCATCTTTCCAGCATCTATCGCAAATTAGATGTGCATAGTCGCTTGCAGGCTGTTGAAAAGGCACGTGTCACCGGACTTACTTAAGTAGCTGATTAAACCGCTCTGACCAGATCTGCCATTGCCATTGTTCAATAATCCATTGCCGCCCGCGCGTTCCTAATCTCTGCGCTAGTTCTTTATCTGCAAGCACTTTCACGAGCACCTGAGCAACCTCATGCGCCGATGTCCCATCGACAGCAAAGCCCGTCTCGCCTTGCAAAATTGCATCCGGCGCTCCCCCGGAAATTCCGCCAATGACCGGCAGTCCACATGCACTTGCTTCAAGGTAAACAATTCCAAGTCCTTCAACTTCAAGGCCAGCAAGACGAGAACGAGATGGCATCGCAAAGACCTCACCCACACAGATATATCGCGGTAGATCCGAGTACTGCACTCGACCTACAAAAGTAACTCGATTTTCTAGACCTAGTTTTTTAATTCGTTTCTCAAGTTCCTTCTTATATGGACCCTCGCCAATGAAGAGCAGATGGACATCAGAAATAGCTGTGATGATCTCTGGCATTGCCGCAATCAACACATCTTGTCCTTTCCGGTGCACCAGACGCCCAACGCTGACAATCACTCTCTTATCACCTAACCCCAAACTTTCCCGGAGACCCTGGGCATCAGTGCGCGGATTGAAATGATCAGTGTCGATACCCGGTGCGACACGAACTAGCTTTGCAACATCGCCAGGAGCTAACGCCTTGACGATTTCTCCCCGTGTGAAATCTCCAAGGTAAGTAAGGGAATCAACTGCGCGCCCAATGCGGGCGATTGCCCATGAAAACGGCCAGAGCCGGGACCACCAAACTTCATGCCCGTGGGTGAGTGCAACAATTTTCTTCACTCCAGCCGTGCGAAATCCCTGGGCAAGTAGCGCCAACGGAGCTGCCGCGCCAAAGAAAACAGATTCGATGTTGCGCTCTCGCACTAACTTTCTTACCTTCCTTCCCACCCGAAACGATGGGAGTAATACCTTGGAAGGATCTCGAATCACTACAACGCCATAATCGCGCAGCCACATCGCATCGAAGGGCGCAGAACCCGCTTGGGAAGCGGTGTAGACGATGACGCAATTCTTGGGCAAGCGCTGGATTAATCCAATGATAAAAGTTTCGATACCTCCGGCGCGCGGCCCAAAGTCGTTAGTGAGACAGAGGGTTTTTGGATGTTCTAAATTATTATCAGGCATTAGAACCGGCGTATTGCGACCAGACGCTTACGTCTCTTATCAGTCGTTGCAACTTTTACACGCGATTCTGGTTGAGGGTGGTAGCACCCAAAGTCTTTGAAATCGCATCCACAATCCCAGCCTGGATTTGCGCCAGAGTCTGGGCCGCCTGTGAGGTGGGCACCCGTATAAGAGAGAGAAGAGTGATGAGGGTCCTACCCCATGTGGCAGCACTCATCGGATTCCGCATGTTTCAAAGGCTAATGCCCCTCATCGCCAATTTTCAATTTTAAGCGTCAAATACCCATGATAATCATGTGAGAAAAAGAATATTCTCCGCTTATGGCTGTTATCGCAACGCTGGTAGTGGGCGCAGATGGCTCGACCACAAAAGGCGGCACCTCGCAGGGGGTCACAAGTGGCGCTGATCGAGCACATTTTCTTGAACATCGCAGATTGGCTGATTGCATCCTCATCGGTGGCAACACTGCACGTACCGAGCCATACCTTCGCACTCCGGTTCCGGTAGTGGTGATTTCACGTCAACTAGATAATCCATTAGCGAGTAATCCATTGGCCCGCCTATGGAGCCTTTCACCTGTAGCTGGGCTAGCGAAAGCAATAGAGACTTTTGGGCCTCGTATTCATGTCGAAGCCGGTGCATCAATAATCAGCGAACTTATTGCCGCCGGCCGGATCGACCAGTTTGAACTGAGCATTACTAGCGCCACTGGCGGAGAGATGAGAGTCGATATTGATTCTTTATTGGGAGCTTTTACAACGCGTGAAGAACGAGTCGTTGATGGAACGAGATTTGTCTCAGCATCGAAGTAATTAAAGGACGGAAATAATACATACCCCTAGGACTGCAAAAATTATTCCGACATATTGAACTTTGTGTAGCCGCTCATGGAGAAAGATAAAGGCTAGCAGCGAAGTCGCAATCGGATAGAGGGCACCAAGTACCATTGCAATTGAGACTAGACCCTTAGTTGTTGCAACTCCTAGAAGTAAGTTTGCAACGAAGTCTGCTACCCCAATAAAAGTGAGAATCGGTAATTCGGGTTTACCCAAGCCACCAATGTTGCGGTAACGAATAAACAGTGAAATCCCAACAAGCAGGGTTGTGGTGCGCATCGTTGTCATGGTCATCAGAGCGCTGCTCTCAGAACCAATTGCCATACACACCAGTGCACTTCCAAAGAAAACTGCTGCACTTAAAGCTAAAAGAACTGGCTTAAGTGGAAGGCCTTGTGAAACTTCCGGACCACTTGCCAGGAATCCACCGAGCATGGCAATGAATACTCCGATACCAATAATCGTAGATAGATCATCACCCTTAAAGTAGAGCGCGTATCCAAGTGGAATCAGCGCACTCAGCGAGCTAATGGGAGAAACGACTCCCATGCGACCGGTTGAAAGTCCGGCATACAAGCAAATGAGACCGAGATATCCAAATATGCCGGCAAATATTCCAGGCAGTAAATATCCACCGCTACCGAAGGGTTCGGCATCCCAACTGCGACTGACAAGAACGAGCACAACGCCAGTTATAAAGCCGATGGCCTGAGTAACGGCTAGAACTGCGATCGTGGGAAATCTCTTACTCAGCTTGCCAGCGTGATAATCGGCACTTCCCCATAAAACGCTCGAGAAGAGAGCGAGGATGCTGGCCATGGGGCCAGACTCTACCGCGCTATCGGCTTAGCCTCCCCCGTAAATCGCAGGGCAAACTTTAGAATTGAGCAGTGAAGTCGCCAATTGCCTTTAATGAATTGATTGAACTTCTTCGTACCTTCACTCCGCGAGCAGAAATTATTCTGGAAGAAGTTCCGGCGCCCCAGAAATTAGCTACATACTCATTTGCTTTCACAGCTGATATTTCTAATGGACTATCCGGTGATGCTGAGAGTGAAATTGCATCAGGTAGATTTGTGGTTTTGCACGAGCCAGGTGGTCAAGAAACCTGGGAGGGCGACTTTCGTTGCGTGACATTTATGCGAGCCGATGTTGATAGTGAAATGCAAGAAGACCCTTTGCTTCCTGAAGTGGGCTGGAACTGGTTACTTGATTGCCTTGGCGCAACGGGCGCGCAATTCAACGCGCCTAGTGGAACGGTGACGCGAGTCTCTAGCGCCTCCTTTGGAAAGTTAACTCCTAGAAATAGTGATTCTGAAATTGAAATCAGAGCATCGTGGACTCCGCTTATTACTCAGATTGAAGAGATCTTTCCGCACGTGCAGGCCTGGTGCAATCTAATGACTGAAGTCTCCGGATTGCCACCGCTTCCAGAAGGTGTTGCCACTATTGGTTTAGCAAGACGTCGTGCCTGAAGAAGAAGAGATTCCGGCCGCTATTGCCTTGCTGCATCCCGCAGCGGGAGTTCCAGCAATCATCGAAACCGAGAAAGCTTTCGATGCGGCTCTCACCGCTCTGGCGCAAGGTGTTGGTCCGTATGCATTTGATGCCGAACGTGCATCCGGTTTTAAGTACAGTGCCCGCGCATACTTGATTCAAATAAAACGTATAGGTGGCGGTTTACACCTCATCGACCCTATTCCTTTTGGTCCTGGTCATCGTTGCTTTGCAGAGTTAAATAACCTAATTGCGAATGAAGAAGTTATTTTGCATGCCAGTACCCAGGATCTACCGTGTCTGCGTGAATTAGGAATTAATCCGCAGATTCTCTTTGATACAGAATTGGGTGGACGTATCGCTGGCCTGGCTCGGGTAGGACTAGGGCCACTTTTAGAATCACAGATGGGAGTTTCACTTGCCAAGGAACATTCAGCGGCCGATTGGTCTAAGCGCCCATTGCCCGAAGAGTGGCTTAACTACGCAGCACTTGATGTGGAACTGCTCGTGGAGCTGCGCGATAAGGTCTATACGCTCTTAGTGGATGCAAAGAAATGGTCCTGGGCACAAGAAGATTTTGCGGCAATCATTTCTGCTCCCGCACCCGCACCTCGGATCGATCCGTGGCGACGCACATCTGGAATGCATAAAATTAAGAAACGACTACAGATGGCGGTAGTGCGCGAGTTATGGCAGGCCCGTGATGATATTGCGCAAGGCGCAGATGTCTCGCCCAGTCGATTGTTATCTGATGCGGCTATCACTGAACTCGCACAAAATGCGGAGAAGTCCCCTATTACTAATCGCAAACATCTGGAAAAAATCTTGCGCCCCCTCGGTCTGCGAGCGCGATGGTTAGAAAACGCATCCACCTGGATTACCTCGATCACCACTGCGCTGGAATTGCCCGAGGAACAGTGGCCAGAGGCACGTTCTAAAAGTGATTCCTTGCCGCCGATTAAATTATGGCGCGAGCGCTTTCCTGAGAAATTCATTCCGCTTTCCCATGCCCGCTTTAACTTGGCAGCTAAGGCGCAAGAGCTCTCCATCCCGCTTGAGAATTTGATCTCCCCGGAACTTGTTCGCCGTATCTGCTGGTCTCCGCCGGAGAGCTCAGTTCTGGCGGCGCTAGAAGCACTTGGTGCCCGTCGCTGGCAGGCGCAAATAGCCGCTCCCATCCTGCAGGCAGCCCTACTAGAGAGTGAGGCGCTGGAGATTGCCGAGCCCGATGGGGAGCCAGAGCCAACTTCAGAGTCCGCGCAGGAGTAATGAATTACGCAACATTAAAGTTACGTAATTACGAGGAGTCAATTATTCTCACTCCATGCTAAGTACATTCATCATCGCCCTTCGCGAAGGGCTAGAAGCCTCACTCATAGTCGGAATTTTGGTTGCCTACCTGGTTAAGACCAAGCGCCGGCAACACCTGCGAGCGCTGTGGAGTGGTGTGGCGGTAGCAATTATTGCCAGTCTCTCCTTCGGCGCATTCCTGTCGTACACATCTGCCGAGCTCTCATCACGTGGTGAGGAGCTCTTTGCCGGGACCACATCTTTCATAGCTGTCGGCTTCGTTACCTGGATGGTCTTCTGGATGAAGCGTGCAGCTCGTGGCCTTCGCAATGAACTACAGACCAAGGCAGAGTCTGCAATTGGCGCCGGTTCCATCGCGCTGGCATTGGCGGCCTTCTTCGCCGTTGCCCGGGAAGGCCTTGAGACATCGCTCTTTCTCTATACAAACTTTAAGACAGTGGGCGCTGTATCAAGTGCGACCCTGGGCTTAATTCTTGGTTTAGCACTCGCTGTAGGACTTGGAATTGGAATCTACAAGAGCTCAATTAAACTCAAGCTCGGAAAGTTCTTCACCTACTCTGGCGTGGCACTCGTGGTTGTTGCCGCCGGAGTTCTCTCATACGGTATTCACGAGTTCCAAGAGTTCGGAATTCTTCCTGGCCCAGATGCATTTGTTTGGGATGTCACTTCCTGGATGCCAAAGGAGTCACTCGTTGCTGGGCTCTTGGGTGGAATGATCGGCTTTGACACCACGACATCCTGGCTCCAACTAGCAGGATGGCTTACCTACATTGGATTGACGCTGAAGTTCTACCTCGCCCCTGCTAAGAGGGTAAAAACTCCCATCAACGCATAGCGCTTCTTGCTACTGGCGAGTAACCTAGCTTCATACTCACCAGGTAAAGGAAGTTCTATGACATCCCAACTTCACAACGTCGTTCTAGTTGATGCAGTGCGCACTCCATTTGGAAAAGCGGGCAGCCTGTATTCAGGCACTCGCGCCGATGACTTAATGGTGCGAGCGATGCGTGGGCTGCTAGAACGCAACCCTGGCCTCTCGCCAGAACTGATCGACGATGTTGCTATCGCTGCGGCAACCCAGACTGGTGATCAAGGAATGAATATCGGTCGCAGTGCAACGCTACTGGCTGGGCTACCTAAGACTGTTCCTGGCTATTCCATCGACCGCTGGTGCGCTGGTGCGCTAACTGCAACAACCACGATTGCAGGTGCTATTGCGATGGGAGCAATCGATATTGCAATCGCTGGCGGTGTTGAGCATATGGGAAATCATCCGATGGGTGAACTGATGGATCCTAATCCGCGTTACTTAGCGGAAAAGTTAGTCGAACAAGATGCTCTTGCGATGGGAGCAACCGCAGAACGCCTACATGATCGCTTCCCACATTTAACAAAAGAGCGGGCAGATACCTATGCTTTTAATTCTCAGATGAAGACTGCGAAGGCATATGCAGATGGAAAGATTCAGCGAGATCTCATTCCAACAGCGGCCCGTCATCCTGAGACCGGTTGGGGTATTGCAACTGTTGATGAATCACCTCGCCCCACAACAACTATTGAAGGACTTGCCGGATTAAAAACTCCCTTCCGGCCAGCAGGTCGGGTCACTGCCGGAAACTCATCTGGACTCAACGATGGAGCAACTGCAGCGCTTTTAGCAAGTGAAGCTAAGGCGAAAGAACTTGGACTTTCGATTAAGGCGCGGCTTGTAACTTTTGCATTTGCTGGGGTCGAGCCAGAAGTGATGGGATATGGCCCAGTTCCGGCAACAATTAAGGCACTTGCTAAAGCGGGACTTAAGATTGAAGATATTGGAGCCTTTGAAGTAAATGAAGCATTTGCCGTGCAAGTGCTGGCATTTTTAGATCACTTTGGAATTGCAGATAATGATCCGCGTGTAAATCCTTATGGCGGGGCCATCGCTGTTGGTCATCCACTTGCATCATCCGGTGTGCGCCTGATGCTTAATTTAGCTCGCACATTTGAAGAATCACCACATGTTCGTTACGGAGTTACCACGATGTGTATCGGTTTAGGAATGGGTGGAACTGTTATTTGGGAGAATCCGCATTTCACAGGCGGGGCTAAATAATGGCAACGACAATTACTCTTCCTGAGGGTGCGCCAGAAGAAGTAATTACCCACTCGCTAGTGCGCGATGTGGATCTCGCGCCATTCGGCTTTAAGGGTTCACTTGCCTTAATCACACTTGATAACGGACTTGATCACACTCGTCCCAACACGCTAGGACCACAATCACTGACGGCACTAGATGCCGCCATCACTGATGCCACCGCTCGCACACCTGCTGCGATTGCAATCATCGGAAAGCCATTTATCTTTGCGGCTGGCGCTGATCTATCAGGACTTGCATTTCTTAATACCCGAAATCAAGCAGTGGCCATTGGCAAGTTAGGCCACGATGTCTTTCGGCGCCTAGATGAAATAGGAATTCCGACATTCGCATTTGTAAATGGACTAGCCCTGGGTGGTGGCCTAGAGATTGCACTGCACTGTAATTACCGCACGCTTGCCACTACCGCTTTTACAGCTCTCCCAGAAGTATTCCTTGGACTCGTTCCAGGTTGGGGCGGTGCCACCATTCTTCCTAAGCTAATTGGGCCAGAACGTGCGGTGCAGGTGATTATTGGTAATTCACTGAATAACAACACCATGATGAAAGCAAAGGATGCACTAGCACTTGGTGTTGTAGATGCCGTCTATGAACCAGCAGATTTCCTAGAAAAATCAATCTCTTTCGCAGCTCGCATTTTAAGTGGCTCGCAGAAAATCGAAAGAAAAGATTATTCAGCTGACCCAGCTTGGGATGCTGCCCTTGCTGCTGGTCGCGCAACTGCGCTAAAGAAATTTGGCGGCGCCGAAATGGCATCACCCACTAAGGCGCTAGAACTCATAGCAGCTGCCAAGACAAATTCTCGTGGGGCTGGTTTTGATGCCGAAGATCAAGTGCTGGCAGACCTCACCATGTCAGATCCCTTGCGTGCTTCGCTCTACGCTTTTAATGTCATTCAAAAGAAGCGTAAGAAAGTTGAAGGAGCGCCAAAGCCGGCAGTAGCACGGAAGGTGGCTCGAGTAGGAGTCGTTGGTGCTGGTCTGATGGCTTCGCAATTGGCGTTGCTTCTGCTTCGCAACCTTAAATGTCCAGTTGTCATGACCGATATTGACCAAGAGCGTGCGGATAAAGGAGTTGCTTGGGTAAAAAATGAGCTCGCTAAGTTGGTAGAAAAGAAGCGCATGAGCGCAGAATCTGCCGCCCGCCTTGCCCTGCTCATCAGCGGGTCTGCAGATCAAAGCGTCTTTGCTGGTTGTGACTTTGTAATCGAAGCTATCTTTGAAGAACTCTCACTGAAACAAGAGCTCTTCAAAAAATTGGAGAAGATTGTCGGACCAGAGTGCGTACTGGCGACAAATACATCATCACTTTCAGTTCAGGCCATGAGCGAAGGCTTAGAACACCCAGAGCGAGTAGTTGGTTTTCACTTCTTTAATCCGGTTGCGGTGATGCCCCTTCTTGAAATCGCTCGAACATCACATACCGATGATGCGACGACTGCAACTGCGGTCAGTATCGGCAAAGAGTTAAAAAAGACCATGATTATTTGTAAAGATGCTCCAGGCTTCGTCGTTAACCGTTTACTCACACGCTTCATGGGCGAAATCACCGATGCCGTCGATGAGGGAACTGATCCGCAGATAGCTGATAATGCAATGCGCAGTATCGGTTTTCCAATGTCTCCCTTTGAATTATTGGGTCTTGTTGGTCCAGGAGTTGCTGTGCACGTTGCCGAAACGTTGCATGCAAACCTAGGTCCGCGATATCGCATATCACCCACGATGCAGGCGATGGTGAAAGAGGGCGTGAAGACTTTCTACATCAAAAACGATGATGGAACATATGGTGCCAACCCGGCAGCTCTTGCCCTCGTTCACAAGGGTGATGCACCATCAACAGCTGAGCAAGTTCGACTACGTGCACTCAAAGCTTTGGCAGAAGAGGCACGGATGATGCTTGATGAAGGCGTGGTTTCCAGCCCGGCAGAGATTGATCTCTGCATGTTGATGGGAGCCGGTTGGCCCTTGCACTTAGGTGGAATTTTGCCGTACTTAGATCGCGAAGGAATCAGCGATTCTGTGTGCGGTCAACGTTTTCATGCTCCGGGAATTGCATCTCTTCCACAGTAGAATTCCATGCGACGATGTCACGTGAAATCTTCTGTGCGCTAATTCCAAGGTCTTCCAGAATCTCTGATCGCTTAGAGTGCTCAATAAACTCCAACGGGATGCCAATACTGTGAATTGCAGTATTAAGTCCAGCTTCACGAAATTGTTCAGAGATTGAACTTGCGATTCCGGCGCGCTTAATCCCATCTTCTAAGACGACAACACTTTTATAGCGACGTGCCATCGTGATCAGTGATTCTGGTATTGGCTTTACCCAACGCGGATCAATAACTGTTACGCCCACGCCTTCACGGTAAGCCTGTGAGGCAGCCTCTACGGCAATTGCTGCCATGGCACCGATACTTACAAGCAGTACATCGGCACTTTCTCCACGATAGAGCACATCTACGCCATCGCGACGCTCAAAGGCCGGAATATCTTTAGTAACGGCGCCTTTAGGAAAACGAATCGCTGTGGGTGCATCGCTGACATCGATTGCCTCACGTAATGTTTCACGTAACCGTGAGGCATCGCGCGGTGCGGCAACTCGCATTGTTGGAATAATTCCAGTCAGCGCGAGATCCCAAATGCCATGGTGTGAGGGTCCATCGTCACCGGTGACTCCTGCACGATCGAGTACAAATGTGACTCCCGCCTTATGTAAGGCAACATCTAGTAAGAGTTGATCAAATGCACGATTAAGAAATGTTGAGTACACCGCAATGACAGGATGAAGGCCGGTAAATGCCAGCCCGGCCGCGCTTGTGACGGCATGTTGTTCGGCTATTCCCACATCAATAGTGCGCGTCGGAAACTTCTCTTGGAATTTATCAAGGCCAGTAGGACCGAGCATTGCTGCCGTAAGAGCAACAATATCTGTGCGCTCTTCACCGATGGCGAGCATCTCTTCCGAGAAAACATTGGTCCAGCTTGTGGATGATTTAGCCAGAGGCATTCCGGTCTCCGGATCGAGTACGCCTACGGCATGGAACTTCTCGGCCTCATCTGCAACGGCAGGTTCATGTCCTTTACCTTTTTCGGTAATCACATGAACTAATACTGGTTGACCAAACTCTTTCGCCTGCAAGAGTGCGCGCTCCATAGCAACTAAATCATGTCCATCAATAGGACCAACATATTTAAGTCCAAGGTCTTCAAACATACCTTGCGGTGCAATGATGTCTTTAATTCCCTTCTTCATTCCGTGAAGGGTTTCATAAATGGGATTTCCAACAACCGGAGTGTTGGTAAGAACCTCTTTGCCCCAATCTAGGAACTTCTCATAGCCACGAGTGACTCGAAGGGTTGCCAGATATGTTGCTAAACCGCCGATAGTCGGTGAATATGAACGCTCGTTGTCATTAACAAGAATGACAAGATTGCGTTCATTTGATGCTGCAATGTTGTTGAGCGCTTCCCATGACATTCCACCAGTGAGTGCCCCATCTCCAACAACTACTACAACGCTGCGATCGTGTTGGTTGGTGATAGCAAACCCTCGAGAAATTCCATCGCCCCACGAGAGTGCAGTTGATGCATGTGAATTTTCAATGACATCATGTTCACTCTCTGCCCGGTTGGGATATCCGGCTATTCCTCCACGTTGGCGCAATCCATCGAATTGATCAGCACGACCGGTAAGAATCTTATGAACGTAGGATTGATGACCTGTATCAAAGAGGACTACATCTTTCGGTGAATCAAATGTTCGGTGAATTGCAATCGTGAGTTCAACAACTCCAAGATTGGGTCCAAGGTGACCGCCAGTCTTTGAAACCTTGGTAATCAGAAATTGGCGAATCTCAGCGCTGAGCTCAGTGAGTTGCTCATAAGAGAGCCCCTGAAGATCGGTAGGGCTCTTAATTGATTCCAGCATCCGCTCAGTCTAGATTAGCCACGCAGTTGGCGCAGCACATACTGCATGATGCCGCCGTGGCGATAATAATCTGCCTCACCAGGTGTATCGATTCTCACCTTTGTGGTGAAGGTGATATCCCCCGCCGTGACGGTCACTTCCTTAGGAACGCTGCCGTTGTTCAGTGCCATCACTCCTGTGATTGCAAAGACTTCATCGCCTTTGATACCGAGTGATTTTGCACTCTGGCCATTAACAAATTGCAGAGGTAGAACACCCATACCAATTAGGTTCGAACGGTGAATTCTTTCAAAACTTTCCGCAATCACTGCTCGTACACCTAAGAGCGCTGTTCCCTTAGCCGCCCAGTCACGGGAAGAACCTGATCCATACTCTTTGCCAGCAAGAATTACTAGCGGCACTCCCGCTGCCTGGTAGGCAACAGATGCATCATAAATACTTGATTGTGTGCCATCTGCTAAGAAGTTACGGGTGAATCCGCCTTCGACGCCATCAAGAAGCATGTTCTTTAAACGGATATTTGCAAATGTTCCACGAATCATCACTTCATGATTTCCACGACGTGAACCGTAAGAATTAAAGTCTTTACGGTCAACGCCATTGTCTTCTAAATACTTACCGGCAGGTGAATCAGCCTTGATATTTCCAGCCGGTGAGATGTGATCAGTGGTTACAGAGTCACCCAGAATTGCAAGGACGCGTGCTCCAGCAATATCTGTAACCGGCTTTGGCTGCGCTGGCATACCCTCGAAATATGGCGGTTTACGGATATAGGTAGATTTCGGATCCCACTCAAATGTCTTTCCAGTGGGAGTATCAAGTGACTTCCAACGGTGATCGCCTTCAAAGACAGAGGAGTAATCTTTCTTAAACATTTCAGAGGAGATTGACGAATCAATGACTGATTGAATCTCTGCCTCTGTTGGCCAGATATCTTTCAAGAGCACTGGCTTCCCCTCTTTATCAGTACCTAGCGCATCTCTTTCAAAATCGTGATTCATCGTTCCAGCTAGCGCGTATGCAACTACCAAAGGAGGTGAAGCTAGGTAATTCATTTTCACATCTGGGCTAATGCGTCCTTCAAAATTTCGGTTCCCAGAAAGTACTGCCGAAACGGCAAGGTCGTTCTCATTGACTGCCTTACTGATTTCAATCGGTAGTGGTCCAGAGTTTCCAATACAGGTCACGCATCCGTAGCCAACAAGGTTAAATCCAAGTGCTTCCATGTAGTGGGTAAGTCCAGAGCGATCGTAGTAATCAGTGACAACCTTTGAACCAGGAGCCAAGGTGGTTTTCACCCATGGCTTAGATGTCAGCCCCTTCTCTACTGCTTTCTTGGCAAGAAGAGCTGCTCCAATCATCACGGATGGATTAGATGTATTTGTGCACGATGTAATCGATGCAATAACCACATCTCCGTTTTTAATTGTTGTCGCATTAGCTCCCACATGTACTGGATACGCTTCTTTTCCAGTCTTGTCAGTGAAATAGGTTGGAAGAATCTTTTCAAATGCACCCTTTGAATCAGTAAGTGAGATGCGATCTTGTGGGCGCTTTGGGCCGGCAATTGATGAGACTACGGTTGCGAGATCGAGTTCGATATGTTCTGAGAAACGTGGTGCCTTAGCTGGGTCATGCCACATGCCCTGTGCTTTTACGTACTGTTCCACGAGAGCCACTTGCTCATCGCTTCGTCCGGTAAGTCTCAGGTAGCGAAGCGTCTCTTCATCGATAGGGAAGATGGCACAAGTCGATCCGTACTCTGGCGACATATTTCCTATGGTTGCACGGTTGGCCATTGGGACAGAGACCACACCGGGTCCGTAGAACTCGACAAACTTTCCAACCACTCCGTGCTTACGAAGCATCTCAGTAATTGTTAGCGCCAAATCTGTAGCGGTTGTTCCAACAGAAAGCTGGCCCGAAAGTTTGAAGCCGACAACGCGTGGAATCAACATCGAAACTGGCTGACCAAGAAGAGCGGCTTCTGCCTCAATACCGCCAACTCCCCACCCTAGAACTCCGAGTCCGTTTATCATCGTCGTGTGTGAATCGGTACCAACCACAGTGTCTGGATATGCACGAAGAACACCATCAATGGTCCGTGTCATAACAACGCGTGCTAGGTATTCAATATTAACTTGGTGGACAATGCCTGTTCCGGGTGGAACTACTTTGAATTCATCAAAGGCACCCTGACCCCAACGCAAGAATCGGTAGCGCTCATGGTTGCGTTCGTAGTCAATATCTGTGTTCTTCTCAAAAGAATCGTTTGTGCCAAAGAAATCGGCAATGACAGAGTGATCAATGACTAGTTCGGCCGGAGCAAGAGGGCTTACCTTGCTTGGCTCTCCCCCAAGATCGACAATCGCTTCGCGCATAGTGGCCAGGTCTACGACACATGGAACGCCTGTGAAATCCTGCAGGATCACGCGAGCGGGAGTGAATTGAATTTCAGTATCTGGCTCTACCGATGGATCCCACTGGGCAAGAGCCTTGATGTGATCGACGGTGATATTTGCACCATCTTCCGTGCGTAGTAAATTCTCCAGAAGTACTTTGAGGGAGAAGGGTAGGTTTTCGCCACCTGCAACAGCTGAGATATCAAAGATTTCAAAATCTTTACCACCGACAGTGAGATTCCGCTTGGTCCCCAATGAATTCTTACTCATCATGCAACTTCCTTCAGTGAATTTATCTTGATGTCAAGATACCTTATCGGCGACAAATCTGGCAACACATTCGATGTGATGTGTCATGGGAAAGAGGTCAAAGGCACGTATTTTTTCTAACGTGTATCCGAACTCACGCAAATATGCGCTATCCCGAGCCAGCGCCGCTGGGTCACACGCCACATAGACAATTACGCGCGGGGCCATCCGTGCACAATTCTGCAATATTTCCTCTCCGGCACCCTCTCGCGGTGGATCTAAAACAATCACATCAGCTTGGGTAAATCGGGTGATGGCCTTGGCCACATCGGCAGTAATCACCGTGACATTGCTGTTGCCGGCGAAATTACTACTGGCATCGGCAGTTGCAGCTTTGCTTGCCTCGACAATATCTACGGAACCTTCTTCCCCAACTATTGGCACAATAACTGCAGTAAATAGCCCAACCCCGCCATAAAGATCTAGAACATGATCGCCTGGTTTGATATCAGATAGTTCGATAACCACTTCGCTTAGGACGCGGGGTGCATCCTTATGGCTCTGCCAAAAAGATTTTTGACTCACGTTAAAGATTTTCTCGCCCACGCGATAGTGGGCAATATCTGGGCCATCAGAAAGTCGCATCGGTGACTCATCACGGGAATTAGCGGTAGCGATTGTGCGTTCGTCAGTGTTAGATATCGAAATCTCTAGCCGTTGATCGCCTTTGACTCCACGTTGGGCAAGTTCTGCAAACTTCATTTCTGGAACTAGAATTCTGCAATCATCTACTGGGGTAACTTTGTGGCTGCGTGCTTGATAGAAACCTAGGGCGCCGCTCTTGGTTGAGTGAGCCGAACACCGGGTCCGCCATCCCAGGGGCGCACTTACCTCTTCTACCTCAACGTCAATTTCCATCCTTGCAATCCTTAAAAATTGTTCTGAGATTACTTCACTCTTGAGCACTCGCTGTCGCGCCGGTGTAATGTGTTGGAAATCGCAGCCACCGCAGCCAAGCCTGTGCGCGTATCTACATGGCGCCGATACCCGGTCATCCGATGGTGTAATTACTTCCACAACGTCAGCTCGATTAAAGCTTGCACCCACACTCGTTACTTCTATCTCAACAAATTCACCTGGAATTCCATGGCGAACAAAGATCACCGCGCCCTCATGGCGGGCGATGAAGTGGCCGCCATGGGCCACTTTTTCAATCTCAACCCTTATTCGTGCCCCAACCTCGACGGACGCTTTCTTGGGTGATGACATAAGGCTAAGCGTAGTCGAGATAAATATGCGCAAGAGTAGTAAGTTAGATCCGTGCACGTAGTCATCATGGGTTGCGGACGAGTCGGTTCATCTTTGGCGACCGCCCTGGAAGCAGCCGGACACTCAGTAGCAATTATTGATCAATCAAAAGATGCATTCCGTCGACTCGGTGCTGATTTCAAGGGTCGCACCATTCTCGGGGTTGGCTTCGATCGGGACACTTTACTTGAAGCTGGAATCGATGGCGCTGACGCATTTGCTGCCGTGAGTAATGGTGATAACTCTAATATTTTAGCTGCGCGTGTTGCTCGCGAGAATTATGGGGTAACCAATGTGGTGGCCCGTATTTATGACCCAGGGCGAGCAGAAATTTATCAGCGTTTAGGTATCCCGACTGTTGCAACGGTGAGTTGGGCGAGCGATCAAATTTTGCGTCGAATCTTGCCGGGTGGGGCGCGTTCAGAATGGCGCGACGCCACAGGCACAGTTCAACTCCTGGAAGTGCACCCGCATCTGAATTGGTATGGTCGTCCGATTTCTGAACTTGAAGCAGCGGCAGCGTCACGCGTGGCTTTTCTAACTCGCTTGGGTGGAGCACTCATCCCCGACGAGCACACCGTCTTACAGGATGGGGACTTGGTCCACATGACTATTGTCGATGAAAATTTGGCGATTGCTGAAGCAGTGCTATCGAAAGGCCCAGGTGCATAAGTAATGAGAATTGCTATCGCAGGTGCCGGAAATGTGGGACGAGCTATTGCGCGCGAACTTCTTGATAATGGCCACCAAGTCCTTCTGATTGACCGCGATCCAAAAGCATTGAAGATTGATTCTGTGCCTGATGCTGAGTGGTTGATGGCAGATGCTTGTGAAATCGCATCTCTTGATAACGCTCAACTAAATAATTGTCAGGTCTTAGTTGCCGCTACCGGCGATGATAAGGTCAATCTCGTCGCATCACTTTTAGGAAAGACCGAGTATGGAGTTCCTCGAGTTGTTGCTCGAATCAACCACCCAAAGAATGAATGGCTCTTCGATCAATCATGGGGTGTTGATGTCGCCGTATCTACTCCACGAATCATTACCGCTCTGGTGGAAGAGGCTGTCAGCGTCGGAGATGTTGTACGACTGTTTTCGTTTAGAAAAGGCCAGGCAAACCTCGTTGAAATTACTCTTCCAGATTCCTCAATTTGTATCGGAAAAACAATCGAAGAAGTTGAGCTTCCAGAAGATGCATCACTCGCTGCCATCGTGCGAGATGGGCGGGTAATCTCCCCTACACCGAGTGACCTCTTTATCGCAGGCGATGAGCTACTTTTTGTCGCTTCAACTGCCGCTGAAGATAAAATTAGAGATTGTTTTATCGCTCGTTCTTAAGGCTTGACTGTGGGAACGCGGCGAATAATGAGCCAAGAGCCGTAGGCG
Organism: Candidatus Planktophila sp.; assembly: GCF_040402315.1. Classification (GTDB taxonomy): domain Bacteria; phylum Actinomycetota; class Actinomycetes; order Nanopelagicales; family Nanopelagicaceae; genus Planktophila. Next base: position 73,409 of record NZ_JBBAMU010000001.1, on the reverse strand, counting down.
GTAGCAATAAAGAACGGATAACCCATTGCGAGATTAACCGTTCCCAACAGATTGACATTACCGCTCCTATAAATTGGATACTGCACTGCAATTCGGGTAAAGAACATAGCTACCCAGAGCCAACTTGCCTGAATATAAGCACGCTTACGTGCTAAATGATTGCGCCATGACAAGTTCTCACCAAGGATTGGTCCAAGCATTAGACCCAGGACAGGCCAACCGGCTAAGTTTGCAATCAGATATACAGATCCATAAGCAAGGTTGGTAAATAACTTAGGAATATAAAGATCTGTGGCATTACCAGTTCTATTGGCAAACCAGGCGCAAATGAGAACACCGATGAAGCCACTGAGGGCATGTTGCACCGTGTTGCGCTTGGCTAAGCGAATAATCGTCAGAAGTGCAGATACTGCGATGGATGCAATAAGAGCAGTCTGCAAGTCCTTTCGCAGATTGAAGATGACTAGAAAGATTACGGAAGGAATGCCTGAATCAATCAGTCCCTTCTTGCCACCAAAGGCAGAAATCACCTTATCTCTATCTTCATCTGGCCTAAATTCGTTATCGTTGCTCATCATCTCCCAGTTGATCCAAATCCGCCATCACCGCGACCTGAACCTGGCAACAAATCGACTTCGACAAACTCTGCTCGTTCTACCTTCTGAAAGACTAACTGCGCAATGCGATCTCCACGTTTAAAGCTGACAATTTCGTGAGGATCATGATTAATCAAGATGCACTGTAGTTCACCACGAAATCCCGCGTCCACGGTGCCTGGCGCATTCACCATAGTGACTCCATGTTTAATTGCTAAGCCTGAGCGTGGGTGAACAAGTGCAACATATCCATCGGGAAGAGCGAGGGCGATCCCGGTTGGCACCAGTGCTCGTTCCCCCGGCGCTAATGTGAAGTCAATCCGCGAGAAAATATCGGCTCCGGCATCTCCACCTTTGGAGTATTTTGGAAGTGGCAGATCTGGGTCAAGCCTCTTAATCAAAACCTGAAAATTACTCATGGGTTGATATCAAACTCGGGATCCACAAAGGAGAAAAGTTCTGGGTTCTTGCGAAGAGCTGCTAGATATTCCGCGGGAGAACTCTCTAGGAAATGTTTCATAGGCACGATGACAAAGAGTGCAGCTGCGCGCACTGCGATTTCCCCATCGCTTCCTCCGATGCGCCCTACTGCCTCTGAATAAACTTTTCTATTTACTTGACCTGTAATTTGGGCAGAAATATGAAGAACGGTTCCGATGGGCACAGGTTTTAGGAAATCTGTTTCAAGGCGAGCAGTGACCGCGGGGGCGCGAAGGAGCCACATCAATTTTCCAAGAGCTTCATCGAATGCAAGTGATAGGAGACCACCATGTGCAAGACCAGGAGCTCCCTGGTGATTTTCAGTAACAGTGAATTCTGCTGTGATATCTGCACCTTTACCGACGTGAGCAACCAGGTGCAGTCCGAGGGGGTGGAGTTCACCGCACCCGAAACAATGTGCAAAGTGCGAAGGTATCTGGTCACCTGTCGACGGTGAAAGCGGATGGCGATCTGGAATCACCGAGCCCTCAGGCGGCGTAGTGGATGCAACGCGACTCATGGTGCAAGGTTACTTGATGAAGTAAGAGATAGCCTAGTGCTTATGCTCTTTAAAGAAGTGATACGTCCCCCACTATGGCTCTTAGCCTTCATCTACTTCATGTTTTTATCTTTAGTTATCGCAGTCTGGGCCGCTCTGGGCAATCTCAGCGCGCTGATTACCTTTATCACCCTCACCATTGCACTACTTGCAATTGCCGTGATGGCAAAGAGTGAAGTTAGAGTTATCGAGAATGAATTAGTAATCGGCAAGGCTCACATTGGAGTCAAATATTTAGCTGATGTAGAAATCCTTGATAAGGATGCCATGAGTCTCATGCGCACACGTGATGCTAATCCTGCTGCCTTCTTGGCGATTAAGTTTTGGATCTCAACAGGTGTGAAGATTACGCTGAAGGATAAACGTGATCCCACACCTTATTGGCTTGTAAGTTGTAAAAAAGGTAAAGAGCTTAAGAACACTCTTGACAGATAGCTTTCGCGCCTTCACCTTTTGCTAGTTGTGTAATGTGGTGAATAAGGAAACATTTAGAGCATGTGAATTCATCTGTCTGCACTGGCACTACTCGCACGGCTAGTTTTTCACCGGAGAGGTCTGCTCCTGGAAGTTCAAGATTCTCTGCGGCTTCTGCCTCATCAACATCAATCTGTCCTGATTGTGCATCTACTCGCTTTGCTTTGAGCTCTTCTAACGATTCCTCGTGAAGCTCCTCGTCGGTTTTTCTGGGTGTGTCGTAATCTGTTGCCACTGATCTCACCTCGCTTCCATTATCTATGTGCGGACGAATGGTCCGCTACCTGGGCGAATAGTCGCGCATTACCCGGTATCTAGCCTATACAACCGCCGGCGTGTCGGATTTATTCCTGAATAGAGGCGGCGATTTCTTCTGCTTTTGCTATCGCTGTCGCTAACCCCGCATCCACGTAGGCATGAATCGATGTTCCCTCAGGAAGATGTTCTTCGCTCAGAATCTCGCCCTGTTCGTGGATAGCAGAAACGAGATCGCCTCGGTTATATGGAATTACTGCAGTGATTTCAACACTTGGATGAGGAAGTGACTTCTCCATTGCACGAATTAGTCCCTCCATTCCAAATCCGGAACGAACCGAGAAGGCGTAGCTATTTGGTTCCTTGCGCAAAATTTCAAGGACGACAGCAGGATCTGCAATATCGACCTTGTTAATAGCAATAATTTCCGGGATGTGTCCCCCACCAATTTCAGTAATGACTTCGCGTACAGCGCGAATTTGTTCAAAGGGGTCGGTATGAGATCCATCTACTACATGAACAATCAGATCAGAGCCCGAGACCTCTTCCAGCGTTGATTTAAATGCATCGATTAGCTGATGCGGCAGATGTCGAACAAAGCCCACGGTATCTGAAAGTGTGTAGATGCGACCCTCAGCGGTTTCACACTTGCGCACTGTGGGGTCAAGAGTTGCAAAGAGCGCGTTTTCTACCAATACACCTGCACCGGTGAGCGCGTTGAGCAGTGAGGATTTACCAGCATTTGTGTAACCAGCGATTGCAACCGAAGGAATATTGTTTCGCCTACGTTCTTGTCGCTTTGTGTCGCGAGAGGTCTTCATCTCAGCAATTTCACGTCGAAGCTTGGCCATCTTGTCGCGGATGCGTCTGCGATCAGTTTCAATTTTGGTTTCACCCGGACCTCTACCGCCAATACCAGCACCGCCTGCTACACGACCGCCGACCTGTCGAGAGAGTGAATCTCCCCATCCTCGAAGTCGCGGAAGAAGATAGGCAATCTGAGCTAACTCAACTTGGGCCTTGCCTTCTTTGCTCTTTGCATGTTGGGCGAAAATATCAAGGATTAGAGCAACACGATCGACAACCTTGACCTTTAACTTCTCTTCCAAGGTGCGAAGCTGCGACGGTGAAAGTTCGCCATCGCATACAACAGTGTCGGCGCCAGTAGCGATAACAATTTGTCTTAGTTCAATTAACTTTCCAGAACCAATGTAGGTAGATGGGTCAGGTTTATCGCGGCGTTGAATGAGCCCTTCCATGACCTCTGAGCCAGCGGTCTCTGCAAGTGCTTTCAACTCAGCTAAGGAATTATCTGCCATCTCGGCAGTTCCTTCAGTCCACACCCCAACCAGGACTACACGTTCAAGTTGTAATTGACGATACTCGGCTTCAGAAATATCTTGAAGTTCGGTTGAGAAACTTTTGACGCGCCGAAGTGCATTTCGATCTGAGAGTTCTTGCTGCTCATTTTCTTCATACTCGGTCTCATCAGAGTCAAAGTCAGTAGCAGCCCGCGCACTTTCTCGCAGTAGGTCTTCGAAGAGTTTGTCGTAGCCGTCCTCTGAAGTAGTCATGAATTAAGGTAGGAAGAAATGTCGTGTTCGCTGATGAGCTCTGCCGGTCCAATCAAGGTCGCATTTGAATGGTTATCAATATCGACAACTAGGCGACCTCCTGGTGGGAAAATTGTCCATCGCGATGGCAGGGATACACCTGTCTTCATTGATGCTGCTAACGCCACTGCGCAGGTACCAGTTCCACATGATCGTGTTTCGCCACTGCCACGCTCATGCACACGCATATGCGCTTCATTGCCTGGGAGTAACTGCACAAATTCAACATTGACACCTTCCGGATAAGAGGATGCAGGTACGACAAGTGGGGCTTCTTCTAGTGAGCCCACCAGATTTAGATCATCAACAAAAACTACGGCATGCGAATTTCCCACATTGATGTTGTATCCACTCCAGGTATGTCCGTTTTGGGTTACTGTAATTTCTTCCATCTCATCAGTGACATGACCCATATTCACTGAGATATCGCCATCATGTGGGACACGCAGGTGCTTGATTCCGGCACGGGTATCAATTGCAAAGATTCCTTCAGGCTGATGCTCATGAGTCACCAGGTACTTAGCCATCACTCGAATACCATTACCGCACATTTCAGCAAGTGAGCCATCGGCATTGTGGTAATCCATGAACCATTGTTTGCCATTTTTTAGAATACGAATAAAGCCATCGGCGCCGATTCCACTCTCACGATTGCAGATTGCAGCTATTTGATGAGTTGAAATGTTGATTTGATTATCAGGATCAAAGAGAATCACAAAATCATTCTCAGTTCCGTGACCATATGTGGCAATGATTGAATTCGACATAACGCTATGAGTTTATCTTCTGCATGATGGTTTCAAGGCGAGGTTGATGAGGTGCTATCCACTGAATCCGGGCATCGCGCGAGAACCATGTCTCTTGCCGGCGTGCATATTGGCGGGTGGAGCGTTTTGTCTCTTCCTTTGCTTCTGCCTCCGCCATCTGCCCGGCGCGCATTGCAATCAGGGCTGAATAACCCAACGCACGTTGGGCAGTTGACCCTTCCAGAATTCCATCTGAAATGAGTGCATCAACTTCTGCGAGGAAACCTTGCTCCCACATTTTCTCAACCCGAAGATCAATCCTCTCTCCAAGATGTTCGCGCTCCATGACCAGGCCAAACTGCAGCGCATCTGGGAATCTCGAACTATCTGCTCGTGGAAGATTTGCGGTAAATGGCTTTCCAGTAATTTCAATGACTTCAAGGGCACGAATAATCCGACGGGTATTTGCCCGATCAATGGCCAGCGCTGCTGCTGGATCTAGCTCTTGCAAACGCGTGAACAGTGAATCTGAACCAAAATCTTCTGCCTCAGACTCCAGCCGTGCTCGCACTTCCGGATTGGTATCTGGAAAATTAAGGTCATCTAGAACAGCTTTTATATAGAGCCCGGTTCCGCCAACTAAGACCACATGTTGATTGCGCGAATGAATCTCACTTATTCGTTCGCGTGCCATCTGTTGATACCAGGCTACAGTTGAATCCTGCTTCACGCTCAAAACATCAAGTAGGTGATGAGGAATACCGCGACGCTCTGCAACGCTAAGTTTTGCCGTACCAATATCCATACCCGTGTATAACTGCATCGAGTCGGCGTTGATAATTTCAGCACCTATCTGCGCTGCAATATCTAGCGCCATTTCACTCTTACCTGTTGCAGTGGCGCCACAAATGACAATCACTTTCACGAAGTGCGAACCTTTGGAATACCTAGCGATGTTGAAGCTGGAGCGGACTTTGCCGCATGGGCATCTCCCCCACGTGTGCGAATCACTGAGAGCGCGCTACCGATGAGATAGTGCGCAGATGCTTCGGTAATTTGAACATCAACAAAATCACCAGGGCGGGCGTCAGTATCGTTATCGAAGTGCACGAGCCTGAAATCTTCTGACTTTCCAGTCATGCGGGAGCGAGATTCATCTCTTCGACCCTCAACTTCCGAGACCAGCACGCGATGTGTTGAGCCGATTGATTCTTCATTGACCGAGAGTGAGATTTTCTGTTGTTGATCATGTAAACGGGTATATCGCCCTCCCACAATCTCTTCCGGTACTTGGTTTGGCATGACTCCGGCAGGAGTACCAGGACGAATTGAATACTTATATGTATATGCCGCGGCAAATCGCGCCTGCGTGGTGATATCCAAAGTTCCCTGAAAATCCACTTCACTCTCACCTGGGAAACCCACAATGATGTCAGTTGTAATCATTGCTTGTGGGATGGATGCGCGTACGCGATCAAGAATTCCAAGATACTTATCGGTGCGATAGGAGCGGCGCATAGATTGCAAAATTGAATCTGACCCAGATTGCAAAGGCATATGCAGATGTGGCATGACATTCTCGGTCTGGGCCATCGCCTCAATGACATCATCAGTAAAGTCGCGAGGATGAGGGGACATAAAACGAACTCGTTCTAGCCCCTGGATCTTGCCAGCATCTCGCAAGAGTTTGGCAAAGGCCCCACGGTCACCAAACTCGACACCATAGGCGTTTACATTCTGCCCAAGCAGAGTGATTTCAATGACGCCTTGATCTACCAGCATCTGCATCTCTTTCAACACATCTGCAGCAGCTCGATCTTTCTCTACTCCGCGAAGCGCGGGAACGATGCAGAAGCTGCAGGTGTTGTTGCAACCAACGGAGATAGAGACCCACGATGTGAATGCTGAGAATCTGCGTGCAGGTAAAGTCGATGGAAAATGCTCGAGCGATTCGAGAATTTCAATCTGAGACTCTTCTTCGATTCGCGCACGCTCAAGTAGAAGTGGCAAGGAGCCCACATTGTGCGTGCCAAAAACAACATCGACATAGGGTGCCTTTTTTAGGATTATCGATTGATCCTTCTGCGCCAAGCATCCGCCAACAGCGATCTGCATCGCAGGATTCTTCTTCTTAATCGGTGCTAGGAAGCTGAGATTTCCATAGAGTTTATTGTCGGCATTCTCCCGGACCGCACAGGTATTAAATACGACGATGTCAGCTTGCTCACCTGGAACCACTGGAATATGTCCGGCTTCATCTAGCAGGCCAGCGATACGTTCCGAGTCATGCACATTCATCTGACACCCATAGGTCTCAACTAGATATGTGCGCGACATGGCACCTATCTTATTTCAGAGTCAGTTAGTGATGCGAATCGGTGCAATACCACGAGCGATTTGACGCTCGAAGTGAACTTCGCGCTTATCATTAAATACAGAAGCCGCTTTATATGTCTCATCCATGAAGGCCTGAAGTTCATCACGAGCCTTTATTCCATCACCGGAAAGATCGGTTCTTTCAAAGACATTCCAGGCACGTAGAACAGGAGCAATCACATCATCGAGGTGTTGCTGAAGATCATAGATTCCAGCTAACGCAATCTGCACCGCTTTTCGTCGAAAGCCTGGCATGTTTGCCCCTGGCATATCAAAATTTGTTACTACGTCTGTAATGGCGCGCATTGCCGCATTAGGTTCCATATCAAGTGCTGCAGAAAGAGTATTGCGATAGAAAAGCATGTGAAGATTCTCATCCAGCGCTATTCGCTGCATCATTCCTTCCGCAATCTGATCCTCTGAAATTTTTCCAGTGTTGCGGTGTGAAATACGTGTTGCTAACTCTTGGAAGGAGACGTAGGCAATTGTGTGCAACATATCGTTCTCATATGGAGTCTGATATCCGAGTGACATATGAGCCATCCGTAGATCTTCAAGTTCGTAAGGGTCAACACCTCGAGTAGCCATCAGGTAGTCACGAATAACAATCGCATGGCGTGCTTCTTCTGCCGTCCAACGTTCGATCCAATTACCCCATGCGCCATCACGGCCCATCGAGATTGATATCTCGGTGTGATAACTCGGCAAATTATCTTCTGTCAGTAAATTGAGTACGAGTGAATCTTGCGCAACGGGAGTCAGGCGAGAATCTTTTGCTTCCCAGGCATCTCCATTAAGTGGGCCCGCATAATCGCGTCCCTCAGACCATGGGACATATTCATGTGGGTACCAATTCTTCTGAACTGATATATGTCGCTCGAGTTCAACTGCAACAATAGGCTCAAGGTCTCGAATTAATCGAGACTGGATCTTTGCTGACTCTTCACTCATGGGCTAAGAGTAAGGCAGAAGTGCCATTACTTTCGAGTTAAAGATTATCTTTTGCACGTTTTTCTGCCTGTTGGCTTCGCCACTTTGCAATTTCTGCGTGATTTCCGCTGAGTAATATCTCCGGTACCGGGATACCTCGCCATTCTTGTGGCTTGGTAAAGTTTGGATATTCGAGGTAGCCCTCTGAATTATGTGATTCTTCCGACAAAGACTGTGGGTTACCGAGTACCCCAGGAATAAGTCGTGTAATGGCCTCAATCATGACCATCGATGCAACTTCTCCCCCACCTAGAACATAGTCACCGATAGAGATTTCATGAATGCGAATATTGCGGTTCTGGAATTCTGCCGTTGAATAATACTGACGCACACGATCATCAATTCCTTCATAGCGCCCGCATGCAAATATTAAGTGGGCTGCGGTCGAGAACTCTTCAGCTATCTTCTGAGTAAAGCGACGACCTGCCGGGGTGAGGATGATGAGATCTGTATTCTCAACCATTAATGGATCGAGGGTCTTTCCCCAAACTTCCGGCAACATCACCATGCCGGCGCCTCCTCCATAAGGAGTGTCATCGACTGTGTTGTGATTATCGGTACTCAAAGCACGCAGATCATGCACTTCAATCTCAAGTAAACCTGAGCTTTGAGCTTTGCCGAGTAGGGATAGTTTCAGCGGCGATAGATACTCAGGAAATATGGAAATGACATCTATTTTCATCGCACACTTCCATCGATATCAGGTGGGATTACCGTCATTCGTTGCGCCTTAATATCGACAACTGGAACTAACTGACGGACAAATGGAATCAGCACTTCGCCATCGGCGCTCTTGATTGCTAAGACATCTTGGCCCGGCAAGTTCAAAACATCGGTGACAACTCCGAATTCATCTCCGTCAACGAGATATGCGGTGCAGCCAACAAGTTGTAGGACGTGATAGTCATCTTCATCAATTCCAGGCGCTTGGATATCAACTTCGGCATAGAGAAGTTCATTGCGCAGCGCTTCAATCGAATTGCGGTCCTCAATACCTTGGAAGCCAAGGAGAAGAATTCCATTGTGAACGCGAGCAGAAACCACAGTTAATTCACCATGGCTATCTGTCTCTAAGACTGCACCGATGGCAAAGCGATCTTCAGCTTCGTCAGTGCGAACTTCGATTGTCGCTTCACCTAAAATTCCGTGAGCTCTACCAATTCGGCCCACGTTTAATTTCATGGAAGTAAAAGTTAGCGAACCTCGTCGGTATCGATGAGATCAACACGAACAGTGCGTCCTGCTAGCGCGCTTACGACTGTGCGTAGCGCCTTAGCTGTACGACCATTGCGGCCAATCACCTTGCCGATATCTTCAGGATTAACTCGAACTTCGAGAGTTGTTCCTCGACGATGAGTCTTTTCCTTCACATTGACATCGTCAGGGTTATCAACGATTCCCTTTACGAGATGTTCGAGTGCTTCGTCAATCATATTTATTCAGCGGGAGTTTCTGCTACAGCAGCATCTTCTGCTATCGCTTCTGCAGCGGGAGTTTCTTCGGCTACAACTTCAACTGGAGTTTCTACTACAGCTTCAGCTGGAGCTTCTACTACAGCTTCAGCTGGAGCTTCCGCAACAACTTCAGCCACTGGCTCTGCCGCAACAGGGTTTGCCTTTGCAGCTAACTTATCCTGTGCCTTCTTCTTCATAGTTGTTGCACCTTCTGCAGGTTCTGCAGCGGCAGCCTTCACAGCTGCTTCATAAGCAACACTCTTGTGTGGCTTTGGAGCTGCAACGCGAAGTGTTCCTTCGGTTCCTGGAAGACCCTTGTGCTTCTGCCAATCTCCGGTCACCTTCAGAAGCGCCTCTACTGCCTCTGATGGTTGTGCGCCAACACCAAGCCAGTACAGAGCGCGCTCTGAATTAACTTCGATCAGTGATGGTTCTTGACCTGGAACGTAGCGACCAATTTCTTCAATTGAAAGACCATTACGTGCTTTACGTGAATCTGTAACTACGATGCGGAAATAAGGTGTGCGAATTTTTCCCATGCGCATTAAACGAATTTTTGTAGACAAAGAACTTGTGCTCCTAAAAAGTGTGTCATACCAAGTTGCTACAGCGGGGTGCGTAGCTACGTGGTCCAACTGTGGATTGGATTGTTACCGGGGTAGAGGGCCCTGTAACAGGTTGCTAATCTTGCCAGTTGCGCTCAAAATTAAGAAATCGTCCCATTTTCCAGCGCACGCTTCGCAGGATTTCCTGATTTGGACTTCTTCTTAGCCGGTGGCGCAGCCTTACGAGGCGCCGGAGGCAGACCCGGCATTCCAGCAGGCATGCCAGGCATAGAGCCACCATTTCTCATCTGCTTCATCATCTTCTGCGCCGCAGTGAACTTATCTACCAGTGCATTGACATCAGCGACTTTGCGTCCAGCACCTAACGCAATTCGAGCGCGACGTGAACCATTAAGCACTTTCAGATCTCGCCGTTCTCTTGGAGTCATCGATTGCACTATCGATTTTGTGCGCGTGATCTCAGATTCATCGAAATTCTCGATCTGTTTTTTCATGGCTCCTGAACCTGGAAGCATTCCAAGTAACTTGCCCATCGAGCCCATCTTTGACATTGCCTCTAGCTGTTCTAGGAAATCATCGAGGGTGAAATCTTCCCCCGATAAGAACTTGTCCTCGAGCTTTTTGGCAGAGTCACCATCGAACGCTTTCTTCGCTTGCTCTGCCAGCGTGGCAACATCTCCCATGCCCAGGATGCGAGAGGCCATACGCTCTGGATAGAAAATATCGAAATCACTGATTTTTTCACCAGTTGATGCAAACATGACGGGGCGCCCAGTGAGTGCGGTGATGGAAAGTGCAGCTCCACCACGTGCATCACCATCAAGCTTGGTGAGCACAACTCCATCAAAGCCAACGCCATTTTGAAATGCTTGTGCCGTGCGCACGGCGTCTTGACCAATCATGGCATCGACAACAAAGAGGATCTCATCCGGTGTGACCGCATCACGAATAGCGATTGCTTCATTCATCAACTCTTGATCCACACCTAAACGTCCGGCGGTATCAACAATGACCATGCTATGAAGTTTTGATGTTGCAAATGCAATGGCATCTCGTGCAACGGTTACGGGATTGCCCACACCATTTCCTGATTCCGGAGCAAATACTGGAACTCCAACAGAGGCACCAACTACCTGCAATTGATTTACCGCATTTGGGCGTTGCAAATCTGATGCCACAAGAATTGGTGTCTCACCTTGGTCTTTATAAAACTTTGCTAGCTTTGCAGCGAGCGTCGTCTTACCGGCCCCTTGTAAACCAGCCAACATGATGACGGTGGGAGGTTTCTTTGCGAAACGAATTCGACGGGCTCCTCCGCCAAGAATTTCCGTGAGTTCCTGGTTTACGACATCGAAGATTGCCTGTGCTTGATTTGTTCCTGCCTGGAGCGTTGACAGTAACTCCAATGATTTGCTCTGTACTTGTGCTGTAAAACTATCCACAACATCTAGTGCAACATCAGCTTCAAGAAGAGCCTGGCGAATCTCTAGGGTGGTGAGTTCGATATCTTTCTCAAAAATTTTGCCTCTTGCACGAAGTGCACCAAATGCACCGGCAAATCTCGATGAGAGCGAATCAAACATAGTGGGGGAACTCTACTTCAGGGCTGCTCGAATTCGAATCGCCACTTCATTGGCACGTTCAGCGCTAAGTGGGCCTCCCCCAATTTCGCTCACGTAGAGGGTGTCGATAGCTTCCGCCCCCAGTGTCGTGACAATGGCAGAGCGAATATCAATATTGCTTCGGGTAATTGCATCACCGATACGAAATAGTAGCGCTGGTTGATCGTGGCTTCTTACCTCAATAACAGTTGCATCAGTTGCCGCATCCATGAAGGTTTCAACAACGGGTGCTGGAACCGGAATAGTTGGTAATTGGGCATATGTGTCGATGCGTTCTTGAATTCGAGCTGCCAGTGAACTCTTATTCTCCAGCGCTCTGGTGAGTTCTTGATGCAACTTCTCTTGCGTTAAGGCAGGCGCATTAGGGTCTGGGATAACAATCCATTCCATAACAGCGGCTTGTGAAACAGATTTGGTTCGTGCAGATCTAACGTCGAGGCGCATGACGTTCAGTATGCCAGCAACAATAGAGAGCAGACCTGTGCTATCTGGCACAACTATCTCGATGGCATAGACATCCCCACGATCTTCAATGCTGACGGAGAGTGCCCCCGATTCCGCTCGATCTCGCTGAGCAACTGTGAGCTCAGGCTGCTTGGCAACTGTGTAATCCGTAATTGCTAGCTCTACTCGCCTTACCAGCTCTGCAACAAGTGAGGCTTTCCAATCTGTCCATGCCGCCCGCCCGGTTGCCTCCCCATCGGCAATGCTGAGGGCATGCAGGAGTTCAAGGGACTGCAAATCTGGAATTACTTCTGCGACTAAAGTGATAGTTGCAGGATCATCTAGGTCTCGACGTGTGGCTGTTGCTGAAAGAAGTAGATGATGCTTGACCAGTAGCTTTATCGTTGCAGTGTCTTCCGGAGAAAAACCAATGCGCAAAGCAAGCGGCTCGATAAGTCTTTCTCCTCTTTCGGAATGGTCTTCTTCGCTTCCCTTTCCAATGTCGTGAAAGAGTGCGCTAAAGAGAAGCAGGTCGGGTCGGTGAACTTTTCGAGTCAGAGCTGCAGCGTGAACAGCCGTCTCAACCATATGTCTATCAACGGTATGGCGATGTAAAACATTTCGCTGCGGAAGAGAGCGAACTGATTTCCACTCTGGAATCCAGGCAAATAAAACTTCTTCCTGATCAAGGGCTTCGAAGACTTGCACCATCGCAGAGCCTGCACCGATGAGTGAAATCAGGTTCTCCCGAGCCTCGCGTGGCCATGGATGTGGCAAGTGTCCCACTCCATTTCGCAGTGATTCTGATAAACGCTCAAGTGAGTCCATCGACAATGGAAGTCCCAATTGAGCAGCCGATGCTGCCGCACGTAATCCAATCACCGGATCACCTGCAAAATCTGCGTTGGGATCAATAACTACTTCTTTATTTGAAACGCTGATATCCCGCGAGATTGTTGTGGTGCGCACGCGACGCAAGAATCGACCTACGCCATCTTTTCCCTTATGCGCAAAGCGATACCAGGTTGAATCTAGAAGGTAATCAACCGAACGAGCCGCCTGGGCAACTTCACTCATGAGAGCATCGGCATCAGAATAACCCAAGAGCGCTGCCACATCGTCCTGCTCTTGGAAAAATAACTTGTCCTTATCGCGCCCACTTACTGTGTGAAGGGCCTCTCTCGCGTTGGAAAGAATTGACTCAGCAACACTTATCTTTTCAATCGGAATCAAAATCGTGCCACTTTTATGGATTGCACGTAGTGCGGTGATGTCACGTAATCCACCGCGAGCTTCTTTAAGGTCAGGCTCTAGCAAATATGCCAATTCACCAAAACGTTGATGGCGTTCGGTCAGAGAACTTTCTAGCTCCACGAGTCTGCCCTTGGAATTCTTACGCCACTCATCCAGTGCATCAATTTGTACGCCGGCAACAAGATCAGCACTTCCGCAGACAAGCCTGATATCTAATAGACCAAGAATTACTTTCAGATCATCGCCGGCCGCAGCTCGAACCTCCGCGCGGGTACGAACGGAGTAGTCGACCTTTATCTTTTTATCCCAAATCGGATAAAGAATCTTATTTACTAACTCTCCTAATTGAGCTTCAGGTAGAGATCCGTTATGAAGAATAACAATATCTAAATCCGAACCTGGAGATAGTTCGCCGCGGCCGAAACCTCCGACCGCGGCGATAGCTACCTCTTCAACATTGGCGCCACTTTCTTTGAACAAAGATGTGAGAAGAAGATCTCCCTCGTTAGATCTAGTTCTTCGCTCTCTTGTTCCCATGGACCAATCTTAGTTTCCAGTTACTTGATTTGGACCTCTCTAGATGGCTTCAGGTCCACGCTCTCCTGTTCGAACGCGCACAACCTGTTCTACTGGAGTTGTCCAAACCTTTCCATCACCGATAGATCCTGTTGATGCAGCTTTGATGATGACATCCACGGTTGATGCCGCATCCTTGTCATCTACAAGAACTTCGAGACGGACTTTTGGAACGAGATCAACGGTGTATTCAGCACCACGATAGACCTCGGTATGACCACGCTGACGTCCGAAGCCACTAGCTTCAGAGACAGTCATGCCGTTAATGCCTGCAGCTTGCAGAGCATCTTTTACTTCATCTAACTTGAACGGTTTGAGAATTGCGGTAATCAACTTCATAGTGATGCACCTCCACGTGATGAGCTTGCTAGTTCATAAGCAGATTCAGCATGTTCCTTTAGGTCGATGCCTTCGATTTCAACTTCACGTGTGACACGGAAGCCGATAGTCTTTTCGATTGCATATCCGATAATCAGAGTTGCAATGAATGAGTATGCAAGTACTAGACCTACGCCCAGTGCTTGCTTACCAAGGAGCGCAGTGCCGCCGCCATAGAAGATTCCGTCTAATCCGATGCTATTTACAACGCTAGTTCCGAATAGACCGATTGCTAATGAACCCCAGATGCCACCGACAAGGTGAACGCCTACGACATCGAGTGAATCATCGAAGCCGAACTTGTACTTCAGGCTCACTGCAAGTGAACAGAGGATTCCGGCGATGAAGCCAATTACTACTGCAGCCCATGGCGCAACAAATGCACACGCTGGTGTAATTGCTACAAGCCCTGAAACCGCACCCGATGCCGCACCCAATGATGTTGCATGCCCATTTCGAATTTTTTCCACTAAGAGCCAGCCAATGACTGCGCCAGCAGTTGCAACCTGAGTATTCATAAAAGCAAGTCCTGCGATTCCGTTTGCAGCAAGGGAAGATCCGGCATTAAAGCCAAACCAACCAAACCACAGTAGGCCTGAGCCAAGCATTACCAATGGCAATGAGTGTGGACGCATTGATTCTTTACACCACCCGATGCGCTTTCCAAGAACGATAGCAAGTGCCAAACCTGCGGCGCCAGCATTGATGTGAACGGCAGTTCCACCAGCAAAGTCTTGAATTCCCTTACCAGCGAGATATCCGGTGCTAGTAACAGTGTCACCAATCTTGTTTCCAAATGCGAAGACCCAGTGAGCCACTGGGAAGTAGACGACTGTTGACCAGATCGCGACAAAGATTGCCCAGGAAGTGAATTTTGCACGATCAGCAATTGCACCTGAAATAAGTGCAGGAGTGATGATTGCAAACATCAACTGGAACGCAGCAAAGACAAGAACTGGAATTGGGTACACGCCACCGTTATTGGTGAGCTCATTTACCTGCCCACCAAGATCACTTAGTCCTATTCCACCATACCACGGTGAATCTGACTTATATCCAAAGGCTAATTCGAACCCATAGATGACCCATAGAACGCTCACGATTCCGATTGTCACCATAGACATCATCATCATGTTAAGAACGCTTTTCGTACGAACCATTCCGCCGTAGAAAAATGCCAATCCTGGAGTCATCAAAAGTACAAGAGCTGTACTTGCGAGCATCCATGCGGTATCACCGCTATTAAGAACTACTTCTTCCATATCGAGTCCATTTCCGAATTCCACTAGTCAGAATCCATTGCATACGATTGAGATACTCGTCGTTGAGATGGCGCAAAGATGCCTCCGGCGCATTACAGCCGATGGATATGCAGGTTAAGGGTGTGTCACAAATGCGCCCCAATTGTTACAAGTGGGTTACGCGAGCAAGCCCTCTAGGTACTTCTCAGGGTCAAATGGCATGAAATCGGTGGCACCTTCCCCGGTTCCGATGAACTTAATAGGTATATCCAGAACGCTCTCAATCGCCAGTGCTACCCCACCGCGCGCACTTCCATCGAGTTTAGTGAGGATCAGTCCAGTGACATCTACGGCTTCGCTAAATACTTTTGCCTGCGCAAGACCATTTTGGCCAGTGGTCGCATCAATGACAAGTAGAACTTCAGAAATCGGTGCAACCTTTTCTACAACTCGCTTTACCTTGCCCAGTTCATCCATGAGCGCACTCTTATTGTGAAGTCGACCAGCGGTATCTATCAGCAGAAAACCAGCACCCACTTCTAAAGCGCGTTTAGCGCTATCAAAGGCGACAGCTGCTGGTTCGGCGCCTTCTTTACCTGAAATAGTTTCGATACCAATGCGTTCACCCCACGTTCGTAACTGATCAACTGCTGCAGCACGGAAAGTATCGGCGGCGGCAAGGAGTACGGATTTGCCTTGCGAATGTAGATGTGTTGCTAGCTTGGCAACCGAGGTAGTTTTTCCAGTCCCATTAACGCCAACAATCACAATGATCTGAAGACCATCTCCTTTGGCTAGCGCCCGCGGTTTCTTCGAGAATTTACTTCGCAGAATCTCTTCAATCGCACCTTCTGCATCATCTCCGCGTATCTTCTTCGCTGCTTCCAACAGCTCTGTCACAAGAGATGGGCCTAGGTCTGATGAGAGTAGCTCGGTCTGGATTTCAGCCCAATCAAGTGCTGATGCTGTGGAAATTCCTCGAACTTTGGCAACTAAACGATTAAATAGACCCATCGTTAACCGACTAAAAGATTACGCATTTTCAGATTCACGTAAACGCTGTGAAATAACTTCCGTCACGCCATCTCCACGCATGGTCACGCCATAGAGTGCATCAGCTATCTCCATCGTGCGCTTCTGGTGGGTGATGATGATCAGCTGTGAACTTTGGCGTAATTCTTCAAAAATTGTCAGCAGTCGACCCAAGTTCGTATCATCAAGTGCGGCCTCGACTTCATCAAGCACATAGAAAGGACTCGGGCGTGATTTAAAGATGGCGATGAGCATTGCAATTGCGGTAAGTGACTTCTCGCCTCCTGATAGGAGTGAGAGGCGCTTGACTCGCTTGCCTGGCGGGCGTGCTTCAACATCGACTCCCGTATTGAGTAAATCATCAGGGTTAGTCAGGAAGAGTCGACCATCTCCCCCTGGGAATAGACGAGCAAAAATATCCTTGAAGTGCTCAGCGACATCCTCGTATGCCTGCATAAATATGTCTTGCACGCGATCATCAACTTCCTTGATGATATCCAGCAAATCTTTCTTAGTGTTCTTTAAATCTTCTAGTTGCTCAGCTAAGAACTTAAGACGTTCTTCCAGGGCATCATATTCTTCAAGAGCCAATGGATTTATCTTGCCAAGCAGCGTGAGAGAACGCTCAGTTGCGGCTAACCGCTTCTCTTGCTGATCACGGCGGTATGGAATGAGTTCAGTTGCAACAATTTCACCTGATTCAGTTTCGATGAATGTAGGCACATCCTTATCGGGACCATATTCGTTGATTAGAGTTGGAATATCTATACCGAGTTCCTCAACTGCCTTAATCTTAAGTGCCTCTACTCGCATACGTTGTTCCGCGCGCGCTATTTCATCGCGGTGAACGCTGGATGTGAGCTGGTCTAGTTCGGATGTTAGCTCGCGATTTCGCGCGCGTACTGTCAGAGTTTCACCTTCTCTATCTGAACGGTTTGACTCCAACCGGGAACGTTCCGTCTGAGCCTTCGCAATAGAACGTTCAATTTTAATGAGAACTTCATAGGCGGCTTCAGCGATTGCTTGAGAAATAATGGCACCTCGGGCTCGGGCTCCGCGACGCGATACTGCGCGTTCAGATGCATCTCGCTCTGTTTGCGCTGATTCCTCAAGTGCCAGCGCACGGGCTGAAATCGATGTGACTCGCTCTTCAGATGTACGCACAGCTAAACGTGCCTCGACTTCTGCAGTTCGAGCTTGTGAAACAGAGTTGCGGATCTCCTCCGCACTTGAATGATCAGGTTCGGTTATCTCACCATGGTGTTGCATCTGAGTGCGAGCAATCATCAGTTCATTCTCGTCGCGAGACTTAGCAGAGGTAGCTTCATTAATAGCAACTGTGAGGCGATCTACTTCTGCACCAGCCGACTTAATGTTCTGACCTGAAACTGCTAGTTGCTCGGTCAGCGCTGCAATACGAGCATCTGATTCGTTTAGCTTAGCTAGCGCTGAATCAAAATTAGATTGCCTATTTTCTACCTCAGTGACCGCAGTAGAAATCTCAAATTTAAATCGGTCGCTCTTATGATTTATATCCTCTAACTTTGCGCCCAAATCGGCAACAAGTGCGGATATTTCAATCAGTGAACGTGAAGATGCCGAGCCGCCTCGTGCCCGGTGTGATGTAAATACATCCCCATCTCGAGTGACCACAGTGACTGACTTGTGCTGGCGCAAAATTCCTTCGGCTTCAGATGCGTTATTGGCCACCACTGTTATCGAAAGAAGTGATGTTAAGAGTTCAGAAATTTGGTTCGAGCGTACATGGCTGAGAAGAGAGGTCAGTCCGCTAGGGGTAGAAGTCACAGATTGTTGGCCTGGCTCATAGACCAGCACATCCGCTCTCCCAAGATTTTCGCGGCGAAGTGTTGTCAGCACGCTCACGGCAGAAGAGAGATCTTTTACGACTACCGCATCTGCAAGTCCCCCGAGTGCGGCAGCCGTTGCTGCCTCCCATCCTTTATCGATCTCAATGAGTGCAGCGATACTTCCAAGGATCTGTACCCCACGGGAATCGCGAACCAACTCTGCGGCACCATCGCGTGATTCAGAGGTAATGCGTATTGCCTCTAGCTTTGATTCAAGGCCGTTTCGCTCACGGTCAGCGGCTCGCTCTGCATCAATGAGTTCCTCGAAGGATTTTTTTGCGGTATCAAGTGCGCTCTTAGCGACTTCGAACTGAAAATCTAGGCCCTGTTCACCGGCATCGGCGCTACCAATTTCCATTTCAAATCTAGAATAATCTACCTTTGCAATATCTAAACGGGATTGTGCTTCAGTGCGTGCTGCTGCCAGACGTGAAATTTCTTCCGTGATTGCTTCCAGTCGTGCCGCAAGAGATTTGATGTGTCCTTCTTGCCGCGCTGTGCCTTCTCGTTGATCAGCGATTGCTCTCATCGCAGCGGCAATGGTGTCTTCCTCGGCCTTGAGCTCGGCCTCGGTAGTTCCTAAAAATGTTGTTGCTTGTGTTAGTGCACTCTGCGCTTGTACAACTTCTGCACGAAGTCGAGATTCTTCAACGCGCAGGGCTGCAGCTTCTTGGTCGAGAGCTTCGGGATCTCGACCAGCGCTTCGAGCTTCTTCGGCTTCTTCTGCCAAGAATCGTGAGCGCTCCTGCGCCAAAGATTGCGTGCCCCTAAATTTTTCACGCAGGGCGCTCAATGAATAGAAATTCTCTTGCGCACTTATTAAAAGTGGACTCTCAAAAGCTGAGGTGGCATCAAGTTCCTGTTCCCGGCGGCGAACAGTGTCGAGCTCTGTCTCAACTAGTGCACGACGTTCACGTAGAGCGTTCTCATCTGCAACTTCAGCATCGAGAGTCTTAGACATTGCAATGTAATCATCTGCCAGCAATCGCAACTTAGCATCGCGCAGATCTGCCTGGATCGTGGCCGCCTTCTTGGCGACCTCTGCCTGCTTGCCAAGTGGACGCAGCTGACGCCTGAGTTCAACGGTGAGGTCATTAACGCGCGCCAGATTTGCTTGCATGGAGTCAAGCTTGCGAATCGCCTTCTCTTTACGTTTACGATGTTTAAGAACACCGGCAGCCTCTTCAATAAATCCTCGACGCTCTTCCGGTGTTGCCAGCAAAATTGCATCCAGTTGGCCCTGTCCAACGATGACGTGCATTTCACGGCCAATACCTGAATCGCTGAGGAGCTCTTGAATGTCGAGAAGTCGTGATGCTTCGCCGTTGATCTGGTATTCACTCTGTCCATTACGAAAGAGGATGCGCGAAATAGTTACTTCGGTATATTCAATCGGTAGCGCGCCATCGGTGTTATCTATGGTCACTGCAACTTCAGCGCGACCAAGCGGTGCCCGGCCAGACGTTCCGGCGAAGATTACGTCTTCCATCTTTCCACCGCGCAGAGATTTTGCGCCCTGCTCGCCCATCACCCATGTGAGCGCATCAACGACATTTGATTTTCCAGAGCCGTTAGGACCCACCACGCAGGTGATTCCGGGTTCGAGTCGAAGAGTGGTGGCAGAGGCAAAGGATTTAAATCCTTTGAGTGTCAGACTCTTCAAATACACGCGGTAAACCTACCGGTGTGTGCGCCATTGGTATAAAAGCGACTCGGTTAAAGTTGAACTTGAGGGTTTAAGGCTCAAGTAGAGAAAGTATTTCCAAAGCGGTGCGCGCTGCTGATTGTTCTGCTTCGCGCTTACTTTTTCCTCTTCCTTCTGCAATTGGCGCACCTGCAACAAGTGCTACTGCAGTAAAACTCTTATCGTGATCTGGACCTGTTTCACTGACTTGATATTCAGGAGATCCCTTGCCTTGTGCGGCTAACAACTCTTGCAACGCTGTCTTTCCATCAAGGCCGGCACCTCTCGACATTGCGTTATCGAGAGTCTCTTTAATCAAATGGCGAACTACCATCGTTGATTTTTCAAATCCACACTCAAGATAGATGGCGCCAATTAAGGCTTCTAGTGCATCGGCTAAGAGAGAGTTTTTGTCTCTGCCATTTGTTACTTCTTCGCCTTTGCCCAAACGGATATATTTCCCAAGTTCGAGAGTTCGCGCGATATCTGCAAGTGCGCGCATATTGACTATGCCTGAACGCAGCGGAGATAAGCGACTTTCATCAAGATCTGGGTATTTAACGTAGAGCTCTTCGGTGACGATCAGGCCTAAAACCGAGTCACCTAAGAATTCCAGGCGCTCATTGGTCGTTGATATTCCAGTTTCATATGCAAAGGAACGGTGGGTAAAGGCTAACTCAAGCAGTTCTGGAGAAAGTTCTACCCCTAATTGCTTAAGAAGGTTTGAGTACAGATCAGACCTCTAGAACCTGACGGCGGTTGTATGTGCCACATGTTGGGCAAGCAACGTGGTTGAGCTTTGGTTGCTGACACTGTGGGCAAGTTGAAAGAGCCGCTGCAGTTGTCTTCCACATGCTTCGACGGGAACGTGTCTTTGAACGAGACATTTTTCGCTTTGGTACTGGCACGGTAATCTTCCTTAATCTTGATGGCTACTTGATTGCTGCAAATCTAGATTTGCTAGCTGGTGTGGCGATAGGGCTAAGTATCGCCCATATCTCCTTAATTGCCAAAATCTAGGCTTCCGAGACCAGACCAGCGGGCATCGATGACTTCATGGGCATGGTCCTCTTGAAGGGATTCCCACTTTTCCCCGCAATCAGGACAGAGGCCCAGGCACTCCTTGGAGCAGAGTGGGTTAACCGGCAGCGTGAGAATGATTGCATCGATGATAGGAATCTCAAGATTCATGAGGTCACCTTCCATCTGCAACTCTTCCACATCTTCTAAATCAATATCTTCTTCCTCGAGCTTTTTCTTCCGTCCTTTTTCATTGGTGGGTTCGTATCGATAAAGCTCTTGAATTTTTCGGTCAATCACAATCTCAACTGGATCCAAGCAGCGAATACATTCCCCTTGAGCTACTGCATAGATTTGCGCGCTGAGTAGAACTCCTTCAGTCACTGACTCAAGACGGGCATCGACTTCAATGACATCCCCTTCTGGAACCGCAATAAGCGGCACTCCAATACGCGCATTAGCCGCAATATCTAGTTGATATTCCTTCATCTCACCAGCGCGACGACCAAGCTCGTAAGTATTGAGCAGGAAAGGTTGCGCGTCTCTATTCATAAAAATCAGTCCTCTTGCTAACTAGCGATCAGAGTTGAGCTGAGATAGGACGTCGTTATCGCCGGCACCTTCAAGGCGTTCACGTCCACGAGCCACTGCATCTAGGGTTTTGTTGAGAATCACTTCAAGGGTTGCAAGGCGAGAATCTATATATGCCTCGACCTCATGTCGTTCTTCTTCGGCAACTGCGCGAGCATCTACCAGGATTCTCTTGGCTTCATCGCGCGCTGCCTGCACAATTGAAGTCTGCTCAATCATCCGTGAAACATCTTCACGAGTGGTTGCAATCATTGCTTCGGCACTTGTTCGACCTTCATCAATAATCTGATCGCGATCTTGAAGAATAGCTTCGGCTGTTAGGAAATCAACTGGGAGAAAATTACGCGCGCTATTTAGAATTTCAAGCATCTCACCACGATGGATAACGCAAGAAGCAGAAAGTGGCACGCCGCGCGCCTCTTCAATCATCGCAATAGCAGTATTGAGTTTTTCTATCGAATCCATTGTCATTCTGATACTCCTACTCTTGCCTTCAGTGCTTGATGAACATTATCTGGAACCATGCTTGAAACATCGCCACCAAAGTGAGCAAGCTCCTTAACAATTGATGAGGATAAGAACGAATGCGTCGGCGAAGTTGCCATAAACATAGTTTCCACACCTGATGCTTGGGTGTGAACCTGTGCCATCTGCAACTCATAATCAAAATCTGTTACCGCACGCAATCCCTTCACAATCGCCTGAACGTTATTGGCTTTGCAATATTCAACAAGAAGCCCGTCTCCGGAATCAACTCGAACATTCTTAAACTTGGCAACATTTTCCTGAATCATCTGCATCCGCTCTTGGATCGTAAACAGGCTCGATTTCTTGCGGTTAACAAATACTGTCACGATTACCTCATCAAATTGATGACTGGCGCGCTCGATGATGTCTAAATGCCCGAAGGTGATGGGATCAAATGACCCGGGACAAACGGCGCGTCTCATAGTGCAAACGCTAGCAATGATTCGAGTTGTTATCCATTTTCCGCATCTACAGGCGTGGGAGAACCGTAGAAAATAGTTGCTTGGCCGTAATTCTTTTCACGCACTTGCTCGAGCCCATCAGGCCAGGAAATCTCACGCACTCTGCTATTTCTCTCTACTGCAATCAGTG
Organism: Candidatus Planktophila sp.; assembly: GCF_040402315.1. Classification (GTDB taxonomy): domain Bacteria; phylum Actinomycetota; class Actinomycetes; order Nanopelagicales; family Nanopelagicaceae; genus Planktophila. The sequence continues at coordinate 50,471 of NZ_JBBAMU010000001.1, read as the reverse complement.
CTTGTGGATGTAAGAAACCGCCAGAAACAAGCTGGATCAGGGTTTCAATCACATCAAGGTCAGCTAGATCATAAGGAGGGTCGACATATACAAAGTGATATTGCAACTGCGCCTTATCTTGCAAGAATCGATTCACGCCCATCGTGTAAAGATGAAACATTCCGGGGCACTGCGCGCTTTTGATATTCTCATAATTCTTCTCAATCGCCTGCGCTGCGGGCTCATCTTTTTCTACCGCGTGCACAACTAAGGCGCCTCGAGACAGCGCCTCTAGCGCAATCGCACCTGTACCGGCGTATAAATCAAGGACATGCAATCCAGCAAAATCTCCGAATTCTGAAGCCAGCGTTGAGAAGAGCGCTTCGCGCGCACGGTCAGATGTAGGGCGCGTGGCAGATGCGACTGAATCAATATTTCGCCCTTTTGCCCGGCCGGCAATGATTCTCATGATTAAGCCTTATCTATAAATTCAGCAGCGGCATCTGCTTGTATCTGCGAAAGTTCAGCCTCAAGAAGTGGATACTTCTTGATATCTTCATCAAGAATTCTAGATGCATCTTCCCGTGCCTGCTCAATCATTGATTCATCACGCAAGACGCGCAGTAATCGCAGATGTGATCGTGATCCAGATTGACTTGCACCCAATACATCTCCCTCACGTCTTTGCTCTAAGTCAATCCGCGAGAGTTCAAAGCCGTCAGTAGTACCAGCTACCGCCTCTAATCGCTCACGTGCTGGAGTTTCAGCAATGGCATATGTCACAAGCAGGCACAGCCCAGGTGAAGTTCCTCGCCCCACACGACCACGCAATTGGTGGAGTTGTGAGACACCAAAACGGTCGGCATCCATGATGACCATCACTGTGGCATTGGGAATATCCACACCTACTTCTATAACAGTCGTTGAAATTAGAACATCAATCTCTCTATTGCTAAATGCCCTCATGGTGGCGTCTTTAAGTTCTGAGGCCTGCTTTCCATGCAAGGGCGCCACACGAAGTCCCTGCAGCGCCCCGCCCGAAAGAAGTGGGCCAAGGTCTTCAACTGATGCCAAGATGGATGAACTTTCTCCCATAAGAAAATCGATATCCGCATCCTCTGATGTGCCCGCTGCGATACGAGGTGCGACAACGTAGGCCTGATGCCCTTGTGTGACTTCTTCCCGGATTCTCTCCCACGCACGTTCCAGGAAGCCAGGTTTTTCTAAGACTGGCACAACATGAGTGGTAATCGGTTGTCGTCCTAGTGGAAGCTCGCGCAGAGTTGATATATCGAGATCTCCGAAAACCGTCATGGCAACTGTGCGTGGAATTGGTGTTGCCGTCATGACCAATAAATGTGGTGGAGTTACAGCCTTGCCTTTAAGCGCATCGCGTTGTTCAACTCCGAAACGATGCTGTTCATCGACCACAATTAAACCTAAATCGTTAAACTCAAGGCTTTCGCCTAGAAGTGCATGGGTACCAATCACAATTCCGGCCGCACCTGATGCTGCTTGCGCTAGCGACTCTTTGCGCGAAGCCGCACTCTGTGATCCAGTGATTAGCGTGACATGAGTTGCTTTCTCGGATCCACCCAACATTCCGCCAAGAGCAAGTGGGCCAAGTAGGCTCTGAATGGTTCGCAGATGTTGCGCAGCTAAGACTTCAGTGGGTGCAAGCAGCGCCGCCTGTCCCCCGTTATCAATCACAGTCAGCATTGCTCGCAGCGCAACAATCGTCTTTCCTGAACCTACTTCACCTTGTAGCAGCCGATTCATCGGATGCGGCTGCGCTAAATCATTTTCAATTTCTGCCGAAACGGAGCGCTGACCTGCGGTAAGTTCGAAGGGCAGAGATGCATCAAAATCTTTCAGGAGTCCATCTGGTGTGACTGCTCGTGCTACTGCATCCAGACCTTTGAGTTCTTTCCGTCGTGTAAGTAGTAACAATTGAAGCAAGAACGCTTCATCGTAGGTAAGTCTTTCTCGCGCTTTCTCTGCGCTATCGAGATCTGCCGGATTATGTAGCTGCACCAGAGCTTGATGGAGCGTTGGGTATCCATACTTTTCGCGTATTGATTCTGGCAGGTAATCAGGAACTTCATCGAGTGCACCTATCGCTAATTCAATGCATTGGGCTATCTTCCAGGATGGCATCTTTGAACTCGCCGGATACATAGGCAGGTACTTGCCTGCAAAACCTTCCACGGCAGCATCTACATCGTTGCCATCGGCAATGAGCTCATAATCTGGATGAGAAAGCTGGCGTTTGCCGTTAAAGACCCCTACCTTGCCGGCAAAGAGTCCTTGCTTTCCTACCTTTAAATCTTTCTCACGCCATGCTTGGTTAAAGAATGTAAGCGATAACTTCGCACTTCCATCAGTGACAATAACTTCAAGAATGTTCCCCTTTCTTCCCTGCAGTCGCCGGCTGCTGGCGCTAAATACTTCAGCCAGAATTGTTACCTCATCGCCCTCATTAAGCTCTGAAATATTAGAGAGTTCCCCACGCACTAAATAGCGACGCGGATAGTGATGGAGTAAATCCCCGACCGTGAGATAGCCATATAAGTCTCGCAGTACCTTTGTTGTGCGATCACCCAGTACTCCAACTAGTTTCGAGTCCAGGGTTGCCATGGCGACATTCTCTCGCCTTGGTTGCAATCCGCCTTGCTTTAAGAGCGCGTGCTTTGAGCATAAATTTCATCGGATTCGCCCAAAGGCGCCCCTCTTGCTACCCTTACGCTCTGTTCGATTACGAGCGTTTAATCTAGAAGGAGAACCACCCATGGCATCTTCATGCGACATCTGTGGCAAGGGACCAAGCTTTGGCAACAACGTTTCACACTCACAGGTGAAGACACGTCGCCGTTGGAATCCAAATATTCAGCGTGTGAAGACTTTGGTAGGCGGATCATCAAAGCGTCAGAACGTTTGCACTTCATGCCTTAAAGCCGGCAAAGTCACCCGCTAAATTTTTTTAATTGAAATGGCTCCAGGAAACTGGGGCCTTTTTCATTTCTATCCCCGAAATTCCAGATCCTGACATAACTCTTCCTACGCGCACTCCGGGTAAGTCTTTACCCGTAGCAAGAAACACATGATCTTCTCCGCCACCCAAGACCCAATCCCACACATCACAGCCGCTATCTATCGCCAATTTCTGCAACTCGGCAAACTCTACCGACGATTGAATGAGCTCAGAGTCGAAATGCAAGCAAACACCTGATGCCGCTGCCAATTGCTGAGCCTGAATGAGAAGTGAATCGCTGATGTCGCAGAGCGCAGTTGCAGCAGAAAAATTCAAATCGTAATCAAGTGTGGGAGCAGAAAATTCTGCAATCGCTTTCGTTACACTCGCTCCTGTCGAGGGCTTCGCCTTCGACAGAAGAGCAAGACCTGCAGCAGACCACCCGGTGAGGGAAGAGATGAAGATTTCATCACCAGCGCCGGCGCCACTGCGAAGTATGGGAGCATCACAGCGTCCCACTGCCGTCATAGCGATGGTAATCACTGATGAGCGTGCAATATCCCCACCAACAATAAGTGCGCCCGCACGATCTGCCTCAGCTTTCATGCCATGAGCGAGTTGTTCTATCCATAGTAAATCTTCGGCACCGGTGAGCGTGAGCGCAGCAACTAAGTAATCACAGCTAGCACCCATAGATAAAACGTCGGCAACATTAGCTGCAGTAATTTTGCGCCCAATATCAAAGGGCGATGACCAATCAGTTCGAAAATGTACGCCTGCAACTGCCACGTCGGTTGTAATTACTTGACGTCCAGCGCCCTGGATTACAGCAGCATCATCGCCTATTCCGACAAGAAGACGAGGGTCGTTGGTTGCGAAGACTTCCTTTAATACCGAGATCACATCCGCTTCGCTAAACCCCATAGCCATAAGCCTAGGACATGAGATAACGTTAGGTCGAAGCGAAAGGAACTTATATGTCTATACAGGCTTATATCCTGATTCAAACTGAGGTAGGCAAGGCCTCATCCGTTGCTAACGTCATTAAAACGATTCCAGGAGTTTCACTCGCGGAAGGCGTTACTGGTCCATACGATGTCATTATGCGCGCGGAGGCGCCATCGATGGAAGATTTCGGACGCGCAATCTTGTCTAAGGTGCAAGCGGTTCCCGGTATTACTCGCACACTTACCTGTCCTGTAACTAATTAATCTAGAACTAATTAATTACCGAGCACGCCATTTGTGCGCTTTTTTGCACCTTGTAATAAATGAGTAATAACTTCTGAGTAATCAATTCCCGTTGCAGCCCACATCTTTGGAAATACTGAAGTCGCTGTAAATCCAGGCATCGTGTTGAGCTCATTGATAATCACTTCACCTTTTTCAGTCAGGAAAAAATCCACCCTGGCTAGGCCTGAGCAGCCGAGTGCTAAAAATGCCTTGATTGCAGAGTCACGGATTTTATCTGCGATTGCACTATCAATAGGTGCTGGAAGTTCTATCGAGGTTGCACCATCTAAGTACTTTGCTTCAAAGTCGTAGAACTCAAATCTGGAATCGATATGAATCATTCCAGCTACCGATGCTTGCGGGGCGCCGTTGATTTCAAGGACAGCGCATTCAATCTCGGAGCCAATTATTGCCTTTTCCACCATTGCTTTTGAGTCAAAGCGATGCGCTTCGGCAACTGCAGCTGGTAATTGGTCGGCGCTTTTCACCTTAGTTGTCCCACGCGAAGATCCGCCACGTGCCGGCTTAACAAATACCGGATAACCAAGACCTGCGATCTCTTTTGTAATAACAGCCGAGTGAGACTCCCAGGCACCTGCTTTGACCACTATTCCCGGCACAGTTGCAATGTCGTGCGATGCAAATATTGGCTTGGCAAATGATTTATCCATTGCCACAGCCGATGCCAGAACTCCGGAACCCACATAAGGCATATCTGCCATTTCCAGAAGTCCTTGAATAGTTCCATCTTCACCATATGGACCATGCAATAACGGAAAAACGATATCAATCTTCAAATCTTTTCCACCGCTAGAAAATCCGGCAATATCGGCAACAACCGTCGGGGCACCTTGTGGAACGGATGGAAGAACGCCATTAACGATAGTCATGTTGTGATTTTCTGGAATTAGCACCCACGAACCCTCTTTGGTAATCCCAATCAGAATGGGTTCATAGGCTCTGCGATCAATAGCAGCAAGTACTCCCCCAGCAGAGATACACGAGATTTCATGCTCGCTGCTTCGCCCACCGCAAATAATCGCAACGCGCTCTGTCATCGGATGAAGTTTTCGGCCTTAGTTGTAATCTCCATCAGCCTTTGTAGCGCCGCTTCCGGTGTGAGCTTTTCGCTCACAATGTCAGCTACTGCTTCAATCACCGGAACTTCAATGCCCACGCGATGGGCAATTTCAAGTACCGCACTTGATGATGCAACGCCTTCGACAGTTTTATCCATCTGTGCACGCGCAGCGCTCATCGAACCTGTTCGACCTATAACTTCACCAAATGTTCGATTGCGAGAAAGGGGTGAGCCACAACTAGCAACGAGATCTCCCATTCCAGCTAAGCCGGCGGCAGATAATGGATCAGACCCGTGAGCTGCACATAATCGTGCGACTTCATTTAACCCGCGGGTAATTAACATGGCTTGGGTATTTTCGCCAAAGCCCATGCCAATAGATAGCCCAACCGCTAACGCAATAACACTCTTTATAGCGCCGGCAAGTTCACAGCCCATGACATCAGTTGAGGTGTAGACGCGGTAGTAGGGAGTACGAAATAGCTCTCTAATCTGATCGGCTAACACTTGCGAAGTTGCTGCAGCAACAGCGCCGGCGGGCTGACGAAGAACAAGTTCATCAGCCAAGTTAGGTCCGGTAATAATTGCCATCTTGTGCACACCAATAACATCTTCAATGACCTCGGTCATTCGCATTTGGGTGTTTATTTCAATTCCCTTTAACGTGCTTACAATCGTGCAGTCTGATGGAAAGCGATTTTTCCAATCTTCCAGCGTTGCCCGAATTTCTTGCGCAGGTATGGCAAGAACATACATCTGTGAGAACGCAAATGCATCGTCCAGACTGGTAGTCGCGATGATATTATCGGGAAGTACGTGGTTACCTAGATACTTCACATTGGTGTGAGCGGTGGTGATTTCTGTGATCACAGATTCACTACGGCCCCAAAGGAGTACTTCATTTCCCGCATCACTTAAGACCTGCGCCATGGTTGAACCCCAGGCGCCGGCACCGAAAACAGTTACTTTGCTCATGCTCTCTTCTTCTTAAAGTTACCTATCCGTGGAAGATCTGATGTGTGCGGGTCAAAGATTACTTCAGGTCGCTTCTCACCACGAATATCTTCGAGAAGAACGGTAATTTCTCGCATGATTTTAGCTGTTGCTTCAATCAGCGCCTGGGAGTCCTCGTGCTTTCCTTTCCAGGGCGAGAGATCGACCGGCTTACCCGCCCGCACGATGATTGTCTTGCGCGGAAAAAGTCTTACTCGCTTGGTGTAATTCGGAACGACAAGTTGTGAGCCCCACTGCGCAATCGGGATGACGGGCGTATCTGTTTCCAGCGCAAGGCGAGCACATCCCGTCTTGGCAATCATGGGCCACATCTGGGCATCTCGGGTAAGAGTTCCTTCTGGGTAAACCCCGAGCATATGTCCGGACTCCAGCAGAATCTTTGCGTGATCAACCGCATTTTTAGCATCGATAGTTTCTCGTTCGACCGGAATCTGACCAGAGGCTAAAAGAATCTTGCCAACTACAGGAACTCGAAAAACCTCAACTTTGCCAAGATATCGAGGTGCTCTGCCATTTCGAAAAAGAAAGTGCGTGAAGACCAGGACATCGAGATAAGACATGTGATTGCTTGCGACGATGACTCTGCCACTGGCCGGAATGTTCTGCGCGCCCTTCCAATCTCGACTCATGAAGAGATTAAAAATTGGAATCAAAATAGCTGCAAAGACTTTATAGGTGAGATTTGTGCCTAGTGGAAAACCGCGCGGCGGTTCATAAGAAAGCTTGAACTCTGCCATGTTCGCTATGGTAACGGGGAAAGCAAGAAGGAGCCCCGCTTTTGCAAGACTCCTTCTTGATAAAAGTGCTAAGAATTAACGCTTCTTAACTGCCTTCTTTGCTGGCTTGCGCTTTGCCGGAGCCTTCTTTGCAACCTTCTTCTTAGCTGCTGGCTTCTTCTTCGCAGGAGCCTTCTTTGCAACCTTCTTCTTAGCTACAGCTTTCTTCGCTGCTGGCTTTGGAGCTGCCTTAACTTCTGGCTTAGGTGCTGGACCAAGTTTGCGATCTCCAGCAATGATTTCCTTGAGTGCCTTTGCAGGAAGGAAACGTGCCTTCTTTGACGCCTTGATCTTGATTGTCTCGCCGGTGAATGGGTTACGCCCCATACGTGCCTTGCGATCAACCTTCTTAAACTTACCGAAATCGTTGATCATGACGTCGTTTCCGGCTGACATGTTACGAACGATTGTGTCAAAAACTACATCTACAGCGTGTGCTGCATCTTTCTTGCTGCCGTTGAAGTGTGGGGCCAACGCAGCGATGAACTGGGCCTTATTCATTCAGTTTCCCCTTAATGAGAAGTTTTACGCTTAAATAATTAAGCTTTTGCCTAACTGCGTAAAACATAAACCTATTCATGGGGTGAGAGCGTTATTAACGCGCGCGTGTCGCAACGAATTATTTCAATAAAAAACACATATTCATGTGTAAAAAACTCTCATTCGGATATTGAGGGTTTAGTACGTCCCACTCACCCTTTCCAAAAAAGCATTACTGCACGCTCATTTTCATACCTTAAGTGGGTTTAAATTCGTATAGGTAGCGTCTTTGGCTTAAATGCAGGGCGTTTTGCTTCAAAGGCGTCAATGGAATCAGTGTGCTTCAAGGTTAATCCGATGTCATCTAGGCCCTCCATGAGGCGCCAGCGGGTGTAATCATCGAGTTCAAAGCTCACCGTGATGGCGTTGTAGGAAACTCTGCGCGCCTCTAGGTCGACGGTAATTGAGGTAGTGGGCTCACTCTCGATCGCATCCCAGAGGGCGTCAACGACCGCTTGCGGGACAATGACGGTCAATAATCCACCTTTCAGGGAGTTATTCCGGAAAATATCTGCAAAGCGGCTTGAGATCACTACCTTGAAACCATAATTTTGTAGCGCCCATACTGCATGTTCGCGTGATGACCCAGTTCCGAATTCTGGTCCGGCCACAAGCACGGTACCGCTCTTGAACTCTTTTCTATTGAGCACAAATTCAGGATCTGAGCGCCAGGCTGAGAAGAGACCATCTTCGAAGCCGCTACGTGTTACGCGCTTTAAATACACAGCCGGAATGATCTGATCAGTATCAACATTGCTGCGGCGAAGCGGAACTCCACTTCCTGTGTGTTTAATGAATTTTTCCATTTTTCTTGAACCTCTCTTACAAATCTGCCGGTGATGAAAGTGTGCCGCGAATTGCAGTTGCTGCAGCTACTAATGGACTCACAAGGTGGGTGCGTCCACCTTTTCCTTGGCGGCCTTCAAAGTTTCTATTTGATGTGGATGCCGAACGCTCACCGACGGCAAGTTGATCTGGATTCATGCCAAGGCACATCGAACAACCAGCATTTCGCCATTCAGCACCCGCATCGATAAAGACTTTATCTAGCCCTTCCTGCATCGCTTGCTGACGTACTCGCTCAGAGCCAGGGACTACCAGCATGCGTAGCGTCGATGCAATCTTCTTGCCTTCCAGAACTGAAGCGGCGGCACGTAAATCTTCGATACGGCCATTGGTGCAAGAACCCAAGAAAACAGTGTCAATAGCTATCTTCTTCAGTGGTGTTCCAGCCACAAGTCCCATGTATTGCAGAGCGCGCTCGGCAGCTCCACGCTCTTCGGCATCTTTGATTTCGGCCGGGTTTGGTACTGATGCATTTAGTGGCAACCCTTGTCCTGGGTTAGTACCCCATGTGACAAATGGTTCTAGCTCATCTGCATTGATTGTGATTTCAACATCGAATTTTGCATCGGCATCAGTAAACAAGCTCTGCCAATAGCTTTGCGCACCTTGGAAATCCTCCGGTGCATGTGGCTTACCCTTGATGTAATCAAATGTCTTCTGATCTGGTGCAATCAGACCCGCGCGCGCTCCAGCTTCAATGGACATATTGCAGACTGTCATGCGGCCTTCCATAGACAGTGCTCGAATGGCAGAACCGCGGTATTCAATGATGTATCCCTGGCCACCGCCGGTACCAATCTGGGCAATAATTGCAAGAATAATATCTTTCGCACTCACGCCAGTTTTGAGTGTTCCCTCAACATTGATAGCCATTGTCTTTGGTCGACGTGATGGCAGCGTCTGTGTTGCAAGAACGTGTTCTACCTCTGAGGTACCAATACCAAATGCGATTGCGCCAAATGCACCATGGGTGGAAGTATGTGAATCTCCACAAACAATAGTCATGCCTGGCTGGGTAATTCCAAGCTGCGGGCCAACAACGTGAACTACGCCTTGGTCGGCATCTCCCAGTGAGTGAAGACGGACACCAAATTCTTTCGCATTGCTACGCAAAGTATCGATCTGCAACTTTGAAACCGGATCAGCAATCGGCTTGAGAATATCTAGCGTTGGCGTGTTGTGATCTTCGGTTGCAATTGTCAGATCAGCACGACGCACTGGCCGACCCGCAAGACGCAGACCATCGAAAGCTTGTGGACTTGTTACTTCATGAATCAGATGCAGATCGATATAGAGCAGGTCAGGTTCACCTTCTGCGCTCCGAACAATATGGTCATCCCAAATCTTCTCCGCGAGTGTTTTACCCATAATCTCTGGTGCTCCTAATCTTTGCGTTAACTAAATTGCGTCTCACAGAATGGGATGCTAATATCACTCTGTGGATAAGAAGAATAGCGGAGTCGGCGTCTTAGATAAAGCCGTATACATCCTGGCCACGCTGGAATCAGGGCCTCACTCCTTGTCTGAACTCGTAGCCGCCACTGGAATTGCCCGTCCCACAGCTCATAGGCTCGCCGTTGCCTTGGAATTTCATCATCTTGTATCACGCGATCTCAATGGTCGCTTCATTATCGGAGCTCGTTCAGGTGAATTAGCAGCTGCAGCCGGTGAAGATCGCCTGATTGCTGTGGCCGCTCCGGCACTTGCTGCCCTGCGCGATGCCACCGGAGAATCTGCCCAACTTTATCGTCGCCAAGGAGATATTCGAATCTGTGTCGCTGTAGCAGAGCGTTTATCCGGACTTCGCGACTCGGTGCCAATCGGTGCATCGATAACCATGCAGGCAGGATCTGCGGCGCAAATTTTGATGGCCTGGGAAGATTCAGAGAAAATTCATCGCGGGCTAAAAAATGCCAGATACACAGCGGCACATTTAGCTGCAGATCGCAGACGCGGTTGGGCCCAATCTGTAGGCGAACGTGAAGCCGGCGTTGCCTCTGTCTCCGCCCCCGTGCGCGGACCAAACGGAAAAGTTATTGCAGCTGTCTCTATTAGCGGACCCATTGAAAGACTGGGCCGTCAGCCTGGCCGACTACACGCTGCCGCAGTTGTCGCAACAGCGGAACGACTAAGCGAGCATTTGAAATCAGGTAAGTAGTTAGTTATTTAATAAATCAAGTTCTTTAAGCACGCGAGAAATAATGGTGAAGTTAAAGCCTTTACGGGCTAAAAGCGATTGAATGCGGCGAACCTGCACATCAGGTGCTAGCCGTGACATCGTGTTGTATTTCTTGAAGCCAAGTTCAAAAGCTGATTGATATTCAGATTCGTCATCGATGCCATCAAGTGCTTCATCAATCTGCTCTTGGGTAACACCTTTTTGACGAAGCTCCCCCGCAATGATGCGCTTTGAAATCTTCTTATGATCATGGCGCGAGGTGGCCCAGGCAAGGGCGAATTCGCGATCATTCACCAGGCCACTTTCTTGCAGACGAAAGATGACAGCATGCGCCACATCATCTTCTACGCCACGGGTTTTAAGATGAGCGAGCAGCTCACCCTTACTTTTTGCTCGAGTCACAAGTGCGTTGAGCGCAATTGCGTGAGCTACTTCGTAAGGGTCAGAGCCCTCGCCTCTCTCAACCTTTGCAAATTGCAGTGAAATTAGAAGTCAACCTCTGCTGCAGCTTCATCGATTTCAGCAATGAGCGCTGCATCGACTTCTACGGGCACGAAGCTGGCACGAATCTTCGACTCTATCTCGTTGGCTAGATCTGGGTTATTGATAAGGAATGCACGTGAATTCTCTTTACCTTGACCTAGTTGATCTGCCTCGTATGTGTACCAAGCACCAGACTTCTTCACGATTCCGAGCTCTACGCCCATGTCAATGATTGATCCTTCGCGTGAGATTCCCACACCGTAGATGATGTCAAACTCTGCTTGCTTAAATGGTGGCGCCATCTTGTTCTTCACCACTTTAACGCGAGTACGGTTACCGACAGATTCTGTTCCCTCTTTGAGTGTTTCAATACGACGGATATCAAGGCGGACTGAAGCGTAGAACTTAAGCGCCTTTCCACCGGTTGTTGTCTCAGGTGAACCGAAGAAGACGCCAATCTTTTCGCGAAGCTGATTGATAAAGATTGCAGTGGTCTTTGATTGATGCAGTGCGCCAGTAATCTTTCGCAGCGCTTGTGACATCAGGCGTGCCTGCAGACCCATATGGGAATCGCCCATCTCGCCTTCAATTTCAGCGCGTGGTACCAACGCTGCAACCGAGTCGACTACAACAAGATCAAGTGCTCCGGAACGAATGAGCATGTCCATAATTTCTAGTGCTTGCTCGCCAGTATCTGGCTGTGAGACTAGAAGTGCGTCGATATCAACGCCAAGCTTCTTTGCATACTCAGCATCAAATGCGTGCTCGGCATCGATAAATGCGCAGATGCCGCCAGCTTTCTGGGCATTTGCAATCGCGTGCAAGGTAAGAGTTGTCTTACCGGAAGATTCTGGTCCATAAATTTCAACGATACGACCGCGTGGTAGTCCACCAATTCCGAGTGCGATATCCAATGCGATCGAACCAGTTGGTATCACTTCGATTACCTGTGCTTGTCGATCTGACATCTTCATTACTGAGCCTTTACCAAATTGACGTTCGATTTGGGCAAGTGCGGTATCTAACGCCTTTTGACGGTCAGATGATTTGTTATCTTCAGGCTTTGATTTTTCAGCAGCCACTGTCTTCTCCTTATATCTCGAACGTTGGCGAGCGCCACCGTTGGTAGTTGGCCCAGAAGGTACGGAATTCTCTGCTACGGCCCGTGGCGTTATAGAGACGCTGTGGGCGAAGGCTGAGCACCGCTCTGGTTGTGCAGGGAAACTATATCCGAACATCTGTTCGAACCTTATTAGCAGCCACTGACAAGTAGGGTGTGTCGCATGTTGATCCTGCTTCCCCCGTCCGAAAAGAAGCTTGCGACCACTAAACCCACCCCCGCGATCTCGGTCTATACCGGGGTCCTCTATCAAGCGCTGGATTGGCCCACGCTCACCCCCGCTGCCAAGAGGCGGGGGGAATCAGTGATCGCCATTATCTCTGCCAAATACGGGGCTATCGGGCCAAGTGATCGCATTGAGAGCTACAAGGCCAAGATCGATAACAAGTCGATGCGGCCCAGTGTTGGCGCAGCCCTTGATAACCGCGAGCGCCAGTTGATTATCGACTGCCGCTCCTCCACTTATAAGGGCGTGTGGACAGCTCCACCTGAAATCACGGTGGAGGTAAAGGTTTCAACGGTGGTCAATGGTGTGCGCACGGTGGTCACCCATATGTCTAAAAAGACCCGCGGTGAAATCACGCGCTGGCTGCTGCAAGCTCGCGCTACGCCGCAGACCCCGGAGGATCTCTACGCCATAGTCTCTGAGAAATACCCCTGCGCCTTAACACCGGCCGAGGGTCAGCACCCCTGGGTCTTAGAGGTAATCGCCATTTAGGTGCGGCGAACGCTAATACCGGTACTTCTGGGTTTCATTCGGACACTGCTTACAGACCGCCCGCCAAATCTCATCGGCTTCCCGCCCGGCGGCGAGTGCTTCATTTACTGTCATGGATGCAAGTTCACTGATGGCAATATCGTGTGCGAAAGATGGCGCCCAGGATTCACCAAATGAGAGCGTTAAGCGTTCCCGTAGATCTGAAATGCGCATAGCGAAATCTCTTAAAACAATGTGCGATCGACGAGTAGCTCTGCCTGTTCGCGCGATTGCTTGGGTGTAATGGGTTGCATTACTTGGCCAAGCAGCCAGCGCATGGTAACTCCAGTGCCAGCCTCAGATTTAGTTGCACTATAGATGCATTGGGCAAGTGTGAGATAAAGCGGATTTTCGGCATGGGACATGATTGCAATTAGGACCTGCGCATCGTGGGTGCGCATTGCAGCAAGTGCGGAATCTGTCGAGACTTCACGCGACAAAGATTCCAGCGCATCAGCCGGAGTTCCAGCACGCTGGGCCAACTCCACCAGTCGATCTACTTCGGCAGTCAAGAGGGCAAGTAATACTGCGCTCTTATCTCGGTAGTGGTTATATAAAGTGGCTCGAGATACTTCAGAGGCATCTGCAATTTCAATCATTGAAATATTGGAAATACCAGACTGGGAGATGAGTTTCTTTGTGCCTTCCAGGATTGCACTCTCAGTGCGGCGGTGTATCCCGCCTTGCAATAAGTACTTAGGCTGCGTCGACAACGGAGAGCTTTGCACTTTCACGAGATGCAAGTTCGTGAGTCACTCCGGTCATGACCGAAGAGAGAGTCAGGCCGAGCGCTTCGCAGATTGCATTGAGAAGCTCAGAGGACGCTTCTTTCTGTCCACGCTCTACCTCAGAGAGATAACCAAGTGAGACACGAGCTTCGCGCGCGACATCACGAAGGGTGCGAGCTTGAGTTGTGCGAGCGTTACGAAGTGTGTGACCAACTGCTTGGCGTAGAAGAACCATGGCAACGCTCCTTTCGAATCTCATGAGGTACTAAGGACTAAGGATACGCGCAAAGGTACCAATTGCGCTGGATATAGCCCCTTGGCGCACTCCATCGCGCCCACCATCCAGGGTAAGCGTCAGGCTTTGATTGATGGGCCCACGAATTGCGATCCAAACTGTTCCTTCGCGCACCCCTTGATAATCCCCGGGGCCGGCTACGCCCGTTGTTGAAATCGCCCAGGTAGTTGCAAACTTATTCTTTGCACCCTCTGCCATTTCAATCGCAACCTCTTCACTGACAACTTTGTATTGATCAATAATTGATTGACCAACACTGAGTTCGCGCACTTTGACTTCGGTTGTGTAGGAAATTATGCCCCCCAGAAAAACTGCGGAAGCACCTGGAACTTGCGTGAGTGCGAAACCAAGCCCGCCGCCCGTCAGGGATTCGGCAACGGCAAGTGTTTGACCACGGGAAGTCAAGGTTTCAATAATTGATTGCGCAGGCGTCTGTGTTGGCATCTATCCCACCTGCCTCTTGCTCACACTTGTGCGCCAGGCGTTGATGTATTCATAGGCGCTGGTGATTGTTAAAATAATTGCCACTGAGATGAATCCGAACTTAAACCAATCAAGTGAAGCTGGCAGTGGAAGCACGAAGAAGCCCACACCAAAACCCTGGAAGAAGGTCTTTAACTTGCCACCTCTGCTGGCAGGAATTACTCCATCGCGAATAACAAGTAAGCGAAATATTGTGATTCCAATTTCACGAGTGAGGATAAGTATTGTCATCCACCAGGGGAAACGATCAAGAATGGAGAGGGCAATCATCGCCGACCCAATCAGTGCTTTATCGGCTACCGGATCGAGAAAGGTGCCAAGGGCTGTGATGCGGTTAGATTGCCGCGCCCACTTGCCATCAACAATATCTGTGAGTCCCAAGAGAAAGAAAATCATCCAGGCAATTATTTGGTTGCCAGCGTTATCTCCCCCATCAAGAAAGAGAAAGTAAACACCCACTGGAATAAAAAGTATCCGAGTAACGGTGAGCCAGTTCGGTGTGATGAAAGAAGGAATCCTCATTGTGCCTGCGCCACCAAATCTGCCCCCATTGATTCGATAATCACCGCATCGACATACTCACCGATTGCAAATGAAGTACCAATAAATGATGTTGTGCCATCTACTTCTGGCCCTTGATGAGCTGCGCGCCCTTCTTGTAGCTCGGCATCTTCAATAAGAACACGCACATGTTCACCGATACGAGCTTGGGCGCGAGCCGAAACCATTTCATCGGCGAGTGAGGAAAGTGACTCGACTCGCTGGCGAATTACTTCATCAGCGACTTTATCCGAAAGATCTATCGCCTCGGTATTATCCTCATCAGAGTATCCAAATACTCCCACTGCATCTAACTTTGCTTCCGTAATAAATTCTGCTAAATCGTTGTAATCAGCTTCGGTCTCACCGGGAAAGCCGACGATGAAATTCGATCTGATTCCGGCGGCGGGTGATAGTGCGCGGATTTGGGTGATCAAATGTAGAAACTTTTCCGAATCACCAAAACGGCGCATCCGACGTAGCACTGTGGGGCTGGTATGTTGGAAAGAGAGATCAAAATACGGAGCTACCTTTTCGGTCTCAATCATCGCTTGCAGCAGTGATGGTCGCATCTCGGCAGGTTGCAGGTAAGAAAGGCGCACTCGCTCAACTCCAGGGATTTCCGCAAATTCATGAAGGATCTTCTCCATCAACTTGATATCACCGAGGTCCTTGCCATAACTCGTAGTGTTTTCACTGACTAGAAAGAGTTCACTCACTCCATTATTTGCTAGCCATTCGGCTTCTTGCAGAATCTCGGTGGGTCTACGCGAGATAAATGAACCTCTGAAATATGGAATCGCACAGAAGGAGCATCGACGATCGCAGCCTGAGGCAATTTTAAGTGGCGCCCACGGAGCATCTCCTAGCCGTTTGCGAAAGAGGGAACCACCAGCACCGACAGAAGATGCAAAACTTTCATCGCGCGCAGCTGCGCGATCAACAGGTGCGATGGGAAGTAGTGCACGACGATCGCGGGGAACGTGAGGCGTATGTGCATTACCGCTAATAATTGATTGCAAGCGCTCTGAAATATCCTGATAATCATCAAAACCTAGAATTGCATCTGCTTCCGGAAGGGCTTCGGCTAGCTCTTTTCCATAGCGCTCTGCCATGCACCCTACGGCTACAACCACTTTTGTGGTGCCGTGACCTTTGAGCGAGTTCGCTGCATAAAGTGCATCAATAGAGTCTTTCTTCGCTGATTCAATAAAGCCACAGGTATTAACAACTGCCACCTCGGCAGACTCCACATCAGAGACTAGGGTCCAGCCATCGGCTGCTAACCTGCCAGCGAGTTCTTCTGAGTCAACATCGTTGCGGGCGCACCCCATAGTGACAATAGCTACGGTGCGAGACATGAAGGTGATGTTACAGGGTTATCGCAAAGAATTCTTAATTAGCGAAAGGTGCGACGTACTTCTTGATTCTGCCCACCGAGCGGGCCCAATAATTTTCCATTATGTGTCACATCTACACCTGCAGGGTTACTGAGATAAAGACTGACTGAGGTAGAGCCGGTGTAATTCTTGGTTTCACCTTGAAATATTGAACCTTTAATTACGCTTTTGCCGTCAACGACCACATTGATAAATGAATTACCTCGCGTGGCAGCCAATATTAATGACACCGATCCCGTTGAAGTAGGTGGTGAGGTGGAAACAGCAGGCGCCGGAGTAGGTGTGGCCTTCGGTGTCAATGAAACAACCGGCGAAGGTTTTGCTGCAACTTCTGGAGTTGTTATCGAGGATTGATTTGATAATACAATCTGAATAGAACTGGCCACAACCAAGATAGAAACAGAGATGAGTGCCGGTAATTTCCAAGATATCTTTCGAGCCTCACGAGGAATAGTGCCAACATTGTTATCAAGGAGTTGGGCGTGAATACCTCTGTGCTCTAACGAATGTTCAGCGTTATACATTTCGACAAAATAATCTGCCGCTAGACCAAGACGAAGGGCAATATTTTTGAGATGTCCACGCGCATAGGTGTCGCCTCCACAATATGAAAAATCATTGAGCTCCATTTGCGAGATTAGATTAACTCGAATGCTGATTAACGAAGCTAACTGATCTTTAGAAATGCCAGCAGCTTCGCGTTGATCGCGTAATTCGCTGCCTGTGCTCATGAAGGTCTTTCATTAAATATGCTGGTAAGGAGACAATTGTAATAACTTTCTGCCCCAGTTGAGAACAGGTTCAGCCGGTAAAAATATTTCTCACCCGCAAAAACCACACCAAATTTACCTTCTGTTAATAATCGCGCAACGTGGCGAGCACAGACTCAAGCTCATCTTGTTTGACCAAGACGGTTCTGGCCTTGGAGCCTTCAGAGGGTCCTACGATTCCCCGAGATTCCATCAGATCCATCAATCGTCCGGCCTTTGCAAATCCCACTCGCAACTTTCGCTGCAACATAGAAGTTGAACCAAATTGAGTGCTGACTACTAACTCAACAGCTTGAATCAGTATCTCTAAATCATCGCCAATTTCTTTATCAATGCTCTTATTTACTTGCGCTACTTGGGTGACGTCATCGCGATAGCGTGGTGAAAGTTGTTTCTTAATGTGGGTTGTAACTGCTTCAATCTCGCGCTCTGAAACATAAGCCCCTTGAATTCTTATTGCCCTGCTTGCTCCCATTGGGATGAAGAGCGCATCACCTTGGCCAATAAGTTTTTCAGCACCAGGACTGTCGAGAATAACGCGACTGTCAGCTAGTGATGATGTTGCAAAAGATAGACGCGAAGGAACGTTCGCCTTAATCAGCCCTGTGACAACATCCACACTCGGACGCTGGGTAGCTAGCACTAAATGGATACCAGCAGATCTAGCTAACTGAGTAATACGTACTACGGATTCTTCTACTTCGCGCGCGGCAACTATCATGAGGTCAGCTAACTCATCGATGATGACAAGTAGGTATGGGTAGGGCTCAACGATGCGATCAGATCCCGGAGGTGTAACCACTTTCCCGGCACGCACCGCCTTATTGAAATCATCGATATGTCTAAAGCCAAAGGTGGCCAGATCTTCATATCGAAGATCCATCTCACGTACAACCCAGGTGAGTGCGTCCGCTGCCTTCTTTGGATTTGTAATGATGGGCGTAATCAGATGCGGGATTCCTTCATAGGCGGTGAGTTCCACACGTTTTGGATCAATTAAAATCAGGCGCACATCATCAGGTGTAGCACGCATTAAAATCGAGGTAATCATGGCGTTAATCATGGAAGATTTACCTGCACCTGTGGCACCAGCTACTAATAGATGGGGCATTTTCGCCAGATTTGCACAGATAAAATTACCTTCAACATCCTTGCCAAGTGCAACCAGCATCGGGTGGTGATCTTGACCGGCAACGCTAGAGCGCATGACATCACCGAGGGCGACAATTTCACGGTCAGCATTGGGGATTTCAATACCCACCGCAGATTTACCTGGAATAGGGGAAAGAATTCGTACCTCACTGCTTGCAACAGCATAGGAAATATTCTTCGATAAAGCGGTAATTCGCTCGACCTTGACCGCATTTCCCAGCTCAACTTCATAGCGCGTCACTGTCGGCCCACGCATGAAGCCGGTTACCTCGGCATCGATTTCAAATTGTTTAAATACTTCAGTTAATGAGGCAACGACAACTTCATTGGCTTTGCTCTTCGCCTTTGCGGCAGGCCCAAACTTGAGCAGGTCGTGTGAAGGAAGTTCATACTTGGTATCACTTGTGAGCAAGAGTTGCTCAGGACGCCTATCGCTCTTAGGCGCATCTTTAAGTTGTGCCGCTAAAGGCGGGCGGGGAATCTCAACGGTGAATTCTTCGTCGAACTCTTCTTCATCAATCTCGCCTTCCTCCTGATTCCAGGCGACAACAGGTGATTCAAAAGGTGGCGTATCTGCGATTTCAAACTCATCCTTGCTCCGTGATGGCTTTTTTGACCAGAGCCAGAGCGAGATAATTTTAAATTTAATTCCCACCTTTGAAATTGGGGTGGCAGTAATAATGAGAAGCCCAAAAAGAAAGATTGCAATCAGAACTGGGTATGCAAGCAGTGATGTCATCAGCGCAACCAGTGGCTTTGCTACCCAGTAACCAAGTAAGCCTCCACCTTCTCTGATTGCAGTAGCACCAGTTGCATTTACCGCTCCTAGTGATCCGTTAAGCAGGTGTGCCAACCCGGTTGTACTAACTAATAGCGTGAGTGTTCCAATGGTGATTCGACCGGTGACGTGAGCATCATCAGGCTTTCTAAATAACCGCACTGCAAAGTAGAGCAGGACAAGCGGTGCTAAAACACCGATTCGACCAAATGCGCCATAGAAAAATGAGTAGAGATTACGTCCCACATAGTTATCTGCCTGAAACCAGGTTCCAGCAAAGGCTGCCAGTGAAGTTAAAAGAACTAGCAGCGCTGCGCCATCTCGATGATGTTCCGGATCTAAATCTCGGGCGCCGCGAGCAACGAATCGAACTGATGCGCCTAAGGATTTTGCTAGGTAGTGCCAGAGTATGGCTAAGCCGCGACCAATGGAGCCCAGTACTGAGCGTGCGGATGTGCTTTTCTTTTTCTTAGCCACACATTCAATCTTAGGTGGAGAGTTTTTTTAGCGAGCGTAGGCGCGCCGCGCTAGACCTCAATGACTACCGGAACAATCATCGGGCGCCGGCGATGTTTCTGGCCCACCCATCCCCCAATGGTGCGACGCACAACTTGTGACAATTGATGTGTTCCATTGACTCCCTCTGCAACTGCAGCAGCTAGGGCTTTTTCGATCTGTCCTTTAACCTCATCGAAGAGTGCGATGTCCTCATTAAAACCACGTGCATGAATGTCAGGGCCCGCAACAATTTTTCCGGTTTGAGATTCGATCACCACAATGACAGAGATGAATCCTTCTTCGCCCAGAATCCTGCGATCCTTCAGCGAAGATTCGGTGATATCGCCAACGCTGCCACCATCGACATAGACAAAACCGCACGGCACAGCGCCAACAACTTCAGCGTGGTGATCAATGAGGTCGATAACAATGCCGTTTTCAATAATGAATGCGTTCTCGCGCGGAACACCTGATTCAATAGCTAACTCGGCATTAGCTTTCAGGTGACGCCATTCGCCATGCACGGGTAGGGCGTACTTAGGCTTGACGATGTTGTAGCAATAGAGAAGTTCGCCAGCTGCGGCGTGCCCCGACACATGAACCATGGCATTTGCTTTATGAACCACTTTGGCGCCCCATCGAGTGAGTTCATTAATAATCCGAAAGACAGAATTTTCATTACCTGGAATTAGTGAGGATGCCAAGATGACGGTATCCCCTTCTCCCACTCTAATCTGGTGATCACCGTTTGCCATCCGCGAAAGTGCCGCCATCGGTTCACCTTGTGAACCTGTGCAGATGAGAACCACGTTATCGTCGTAGTTCTCTAGCTCTCGGGCATCAAATAAAATCCCTGAAGGAACGGTGAGATAACCCATCTCTTGCGCAATCTTCATATTGCGAATCATTGAGCGACCAATGAAGGCAACTTTTCTATTGTGAAGAGCTGCGGTGTCAATAACTTGCTGAACTCTATGCACGTGTGAACTAAATGAGGCGACAATTACTCGACGCTTTGTTGATGAAATTACCCGATTAAGAGCGGGCATGATTTCACGCTCAGATGGCGTAAAGCCAGGAACGTCAGCATTGGTGGAATCAACCAGGAAGAGATCCACTCCTTCTTCACCTAAGCGGGCGAATGTTCGCAGATCTGTGATGCGACCATCGAGGGGAAGTTGATCCATTTTAAAATCACCGGTGTGCAGAATTGTTCCAGCACGTGTGTGAATCGCTACTGCTAGTGCGTCCGGAATCGAGTGATTAACTGCAATAAACTCTAATTCAAATGGTCCGACATCTTCGCGCAGCCCTTCCCGAACTTCGCGCATCAGTGGTGAAATTCGATGTTCTTTACATTTAGCGGCAATGAGAGCGATAGTCAGCGGCGAGCCATAGACCGGGATATCACCACGTTCGCGCAGTAAGTATGGAACTGCCCCGATATGGTCTTCATGTCCATGGGTTAGAAAAATTCCAACCACATCCGCAAGGCGATCTCTGATGTAGGAGAAATCTGGCAAGATTAAATCAATTCCAGGCTGATTATCTTCCGGGAAGAGAACCCCGCAATCGATGATCAGTAGCTTTCCATTTGTTTCATAGACGGTCATATTGCGACCGATTTCAGAGATTCCACCAAGGGCGACGATGCGAACTCCGCCAGCAACGAGCTTGCTCGGAGTTCCTAGGTTTGGATGCGGGTGTTGAGTCATACAGCCAAATTATTTTTTCAACGTGATTCCACCAGCAATAAGATCTTTACGTAATTGTTCGATCTGTGCTTTGGTGGCATCAACGAGTGGCAGACGAGTAGTTCCTCCTGGGAGTCCCAGGAGAGACATCGCTGCCTTGGTCAAAATTGCACCTTGTGTGCGAAATGTTCCCGTAAAGACTGGAAGGAGCTTCTGGTGAATTTCAAGAGCGCGTGGTGCATCTCCAGCGAACCAGGCATTAAGCATCGCTTTGAGTTCTAAGCCAACGGTATGACCACAGACAGAGACGAAGCCGACAGCTCCAACAGAAAGGAAAGGCAGGTTGAGGATGTCATCACCGGAATAGACCGGAATTGCCGAGCGCTTGATTACCCATGATGTCGCTGCGACATTTCCCTTTGCATCTTTGAGCGCAACAATATTTTCAACAGTTTCAAAGAGTTTCACAATCGTGTCAGATTCGATTTCAACACCGGTCCGGCCTGGGATGTCATACATCATGATGGGTAAATCGGTTGCGGCGGCTACTGCGCGAAAGTGCGCTTCGATTCCAGCTTGTGGAGGTTTGTTGTAATAAGGGGTAACAACCAGGAGCGCATCTGCACCAGCATCTTGGGAACGTTTAGCTTGTTCAACCGTATAAGCAGTCTCATTATCGCCAGCACCTGATAGCACACAGATTTTCTCACCAACGACGCTCTTGACGACTTTGATGATCTCAAGCTTTTCGGATGACTTTGTTGTTGGAGCTTCACCAGTTGTGCCGTTGACTGCGATTCCATCATGTCCGGTATCAACTAGATGTTGCGCCAGCGTTGCAACGCCATCCCAATCGATTGCACCATCACTATTGAATGGGGTCACCATTGCGGTGATTAATCGACCAAAAGGAGGCTGGATACTCATCCGCGCATCTTATCGCTTAAGGCGCAATACGACCAGATTTTTCGAAGGCTCCGTATGTCAAAGGCATCAATTTCGCGAACTCGGCTTCCATTTTTTCGGCGACCATCTCGATTTCTCGCTGCGGATAGCTTGGAAAGTGCGAACCTTCACGTGCGGTACGCAAGGATAAAAAGTTCATCAATGCACGGGCATTCATGGTGACATACATAGATGAGTACGTTGCGACCGGTAAAACTACTCGCGCAACTTCGCGGGCAACGCCCGCCTCTAACATCTTCACATATGACTCATAGGCAATGACATAGGCATCCTTCATCGCTTTGACTGTTATTTCAAATTGTTCTGCTGTTCCATCTTCAAATGTGTAGGCACCAGTCTTACCAACCTGAATAAGTTTGCGCTCTTTAGAAGGGATATAGAAAACTGGCTTGAGTTCACGATAACGCCCTGATTCCTCGTTATAGGAAGCAATGCGATGGCGCATAAATTCACGGAAGACGAAGATGGGCGCTGAAACAAAGAAAGTCATCGAGGTGTGCTCGAAAGGTGATCCATGGCGTTCGCGAGCAAGATAGTTAATCAGCCCAGCAGATCGCGCTGGATCTTCACCTATTTCATCAAGTGACTGCTCACCGGCGGTTGATACTCGAGCGGCCCAAATGACATCAGCATCACTTGCACTTGATTTAACAAGCTCTACCGATACATCGTCTCTATAAATTATGGTCTCAGACATGGTCGCACCTTATCTATCAACCCCCCTCCACTTGCTGCATATCTAGGGCAGAATGTCCGCGTGTCCAGAGTGAACCGCACCACCGCATCCCAAAGCTTGAGCGTCTCCCTGACGGTGGGCCTTTATGGAACTGCATTTGGCGCCGCCAGTATCGCCGCAGGGTTCTCAGTTCTGCAGACTTGTTTACTCTCTCTTCTGACTTTCTCTGGCGCATCTCAATTTGCAGTCGTGGGCGTCATGGGCGCAGGTGGAAGCGCCATTGCAGGAATCGCAACAGCTTCACTTCTTGGTGTGAGAAATATGTTGTACGCACTTCGCATGGCCCCGTTATTGCGTGTCTCTGGTTTCAAAAAAGTCATTGCGGCGCAAGTAACTATTGATGAATCAACCGGCGTTGCCTTAAGTCAGGAGAAGCTAGGCACTGAGGCAATGAAGCAAGGCTTCTGGCTAACCGGTTTTGGCGTCTATATCTTCTGGAACATCTTCACACTATTAGGCGCACTCGGTGCGAAGGCAATGGGAGATCCCTCTGCCTGGGGCCTCGATGCTGCAGTTCCAGCCGCCTTCTTAGGACTTGTGTGGCCAAGGCTGACAAATAAATTAGAACGCGCACTTGCCGTTAGCGCACTTGTAGTGGCAGTCCTTCTTAGTCCGGTACTCAGCGCCGGTCTACCAATTATCTCCACCGTCGTACTTGCCGTGATCTTTGGCTGGAAGGTGCGCAGATGAACGCGCTCTGGATAGGTGTTATCGGTTCCAGCATCGCACTCTTTGCCCTGCGGTATTCAGGTTACTTAATCCCAGAGAAATATCTGACAAACCCGCGAATGTTGCGTATTAACACCCTGATACCAGTTGCGCTCCTGAGCGCCTTGGTCGGAGTTCAAACAGTGACTGAAAAAGGCAGCTGGGTTATTGATCAGCGCCTTGCCGGTGTTGCTGTTGCGCTCATAGCGCTGATGCTCAAGGCGCCTTACTTTGTTGTGGTGATCTCTGCAGCCTTTACTTCCGCGCTTTTATATCGCTTTTAGATAATTCCGAGCGAAGTGAGCTTTGCCTTCAAGTCATTATCTGAAGGCTCTGTCATATGTGTGCCATCTGAAAATACAAGCACCGGAATTGACTGCGCTCCCCCGTTGATTTCACGGACCTTAGCCGCTGCAGATTGATCTACTTCGACATCAATGTGGTTGACCTGAATATCTAGCTCTTCTAAGAGTCGCTTGGAACGACGGCAATCACCGCACCAGTCGGCTCCATACATCGTGATATCTGCAAGTGCCATGAGAGTTCCCTCTTTCTTACATAAAGTTTTCCAGGCCGAAAGTCAGCCCTGGATGTGTCACAACTTTTCGCACTCCAAGGAGTACTCCTGGCATGAAACCTACTCTGTCTATCGAGTCGTGTCGTATTGAAAGTGTTTCACCAATTCCACCGAGTAATACCTCTTGATGTGCAACCAATCCGCGCACGCGAACCGAGTGAACTGGAATATCTCCCACAGTGGCACCGCGTGCTCCAGCTAAAGAAGTACTTGTCGCATCTGGCATTGCAGGTAATCCTGCCTCTTTGCGCGCAGCTGACATGAGTTCGGCTGTGCGGGCGGCGGTGCCTGATGGTGCATCTACCTTGTTAGGGTGATGCAGTTCAATGATTTCAGCAGATTCAAAGTACTCAGCTGCCTTTGTTGCAAACTCCATCATGAGCACTGCGCCAATAGCAAAGTTGGGAGCAATTAATACCCCTGACTTTGAGTTGACCAATGCAGCCTTAATCTTTGCAATGCGTGCATCATCAAAACCAGTTGTGCCCACAACCGCATTGATGTTGTGAGAGATCAAAAATTCGAGGTTGGCCATAACCGAATCAGGTGTTGTGAAATCAACTGCTACCGCAGCGCCACTGGTAAGCAGAGCGTCGAGTGAATCTCCGAGATCAAGTTGCGCAACGAGTTCTAGATCCTTAGCTTCGTTGACAGCCTTAACGACCTCTGAACCCATGCGACCACGCGCACCAATGACTGCAACTTTGATCATCGCTCTAACACCTTTTCAAATTTCGCTTCATTTTTAAATGGACCGACAAGAGCAAGGGTAGGCGTTTTGACCAAGAACTCGCTGGCAATTTCGCCTATGTCTTGAGCGCTCACCCGGTCAATTGAGGTGAGAATGTCATCGAAATCCATCACTTGGCCATACACAATCTCATTCTTGCCGATGCGGCTCATGCGCGAACCGGTATCTTCCTGACTTAATACCAGGGATCCACGTACGGCGCCTTTGGCGCGATCAATTTCTTCTTGGGTCATTCCATTAACTGCAACATCATTTAAGACGCTGCGAATAATTTCGACGACTTCTACCGCCTTGGCTGGGTTACATCCCGCATAAAAACCAATCAGCCCAGAGCCGGCAAATTGTTGCGCATATGAATAGACAGAGTAGGCAAGACCACGTTTTTCGCGAATCTCTTGAAAGAGGCGCGATGACATGCCGCCGCCGAGGGCCGCAGAGAGAACTCCCATCGCAAAGCGACGTTCATCTGCTCGAGCAACAGCTTCCATCCCATAGAACATATGAGCTTGTTCGCTCTTTTTATACATCAGACCAACAGATTGCTGCTTTGAATTCTTAATCGGAATATTGGGGCGAATAACAGGCGCGGCCATGACATCAAGGAAGTTATCGCGCGACAGGGCTTGTTCAACCATGGCGACCACGCGCTTATGCTTGATATTGCCAGCCACAGCAACAACCAGATCTTGCGGTAAGTACTTCTTCTTGTAGTAATTAAATACAGTGCTGCGAGACATCGCATTGATTGAATCAATCGTTCCTAGAATTGGGCGCCCGATGGGGGTATCGCCATAGTAAGTATCACTAAAGAGATCGTGCACAAGATCACTGGGATCATCATCGCGCATAGCAATTTCTTCAAGCACTACTTTGCGCTCGGCATCAACATCTAGGGCTGAGACAACAGATGAAGTGATGAGATCGCTGACCACATCGATTGCCATTGGCAAATCAGTATCGATTACACGGGCGTAGAAGCAGGTGTATTCCTTAGATGTAAAGGCATTCATCTCACCGCCGACTGATTCAATGGATGAAGAAATTTCTAACGCGGTTCTACTTGTTGTTCCTTTGAAGAGCAGATGTTCCAGAAAATGAGAAGCACCAGCCGTAGCCGGTGCTTCATCACGAGAACCTACATTGACCCAAATTCCCACAGCAGCGCTGCGTACTGACGGAACTTCTTCCGTAACAATACGCAGGCCACTTGCGTGAACTGAGCGTTTAACTGACATCTACTTATTCAGCAGCTGGAGTCGATCCATCTTCGAGAACCGAAACCAAAGAGAGCTTGCCCTTTGGATCAATCTCGCCGATTTCAACCTGAATCTTGTCGCCAACCTTCATGACCTCTTCTAGGTTTTCAATGCGCTTTCCACCATGCATCTTGCGAATCTGAGATACGTGGAGCAGGCCATCTTTACCTGGCATCAATGAGATGAATGCACCGAATGTTGCAAGCTTCACAACAGTTCCGAGGTATCGCTCTCCCACTTCTGGCATTTGCGGATTAGCAATCGCGTTAATCTGCGCGCGAGCTGCTTCCGCTGATGGCCCATCGGTGGCACCGATGTAGATAGTTCCATCATCTTCAATGGAGATATCTGCGCCAGTCTCATCTTGAATCTGGTTAATAATCTTGCCCTTAGGCCCGATTACTGCACCGATCTGATCTACTGGAATCTTTACCGAGATGATGCGAGGAGCGTATTGGCTCATCTCATCCGGGGTATCGATTGCTTCATTCATGACATCAAGAATTGCTAAACGCGCTTCCTTTGCCTGATGAAGTGCTCCAGCGAGAACTGAAGCTGGAATTCCATCGAGCTTGGTATCAAGTTGAAGGGCGGTAATAAAGTCCTTCGTTCCGGCAACCTTGAAGTCCATATCTCCGAATGCATCTTCGGCACCGAGAATATCTGTGAGGGCAACGTATTCAATCTTGCCATCAACATCATCTGAGATAAGACCCATTGCAATACCGGCAACTGGAGCCTTTAGTGGCACACCAGCTTGGAGCATTGACAGTGTTGATGCACAAACTGATCCCATTGATGTGGATCCATTTGAACCAAGTGCTTCTGAGACCTGACGGATTGCGTAAGGGAACTCTTCGCGAGTTGGAAGTACTGGAATAAGTGCGCGCTCTGCAAGTGCTCCGTGGCCGATTTCGCGACGCTTTGGAGTTCCTACACGACCGGTCTCACCAGTTGAATATGGTGGGAAGTTGTAGTTGTGCATATAACGCTTTGATGTCTCAGGGCTCATTGTGTCGAGCTGCTGTTCCATCTTGAGCATATTAAGAGTTGTCACTCCAAGAATCTGAGTCTCTCCACGTTCGAAGATTGCAGATCCGTGAACGCGAGGAATAACTTCAACTTCTGCAGACAAGGCACGAATATCACGAAGACCGCGACCATCGATACGGATCTTGTCACGCAATACGCGCTGACGAACAAGCTTCTTTGTCAGTGAGCGAAACGCTGCTGGAACTTCCTTCTCGCGACCTTCAAAGGCAGCCGAGACAGATTCCTTAGTTGAGGCAGAGATTTCATCAATCTTTGTTTCGCGCTCTTGCTTACCTGCGATTGTCATCGCCTTTGCAAGATCATCTTTTGCAGCCTTTTCAACTGCGGCAAAGACATCATCTTGGTAATCCAAGAAGACTGGGAAATCTGCAGTTGGCTTTGCAGCTACTGCTGCCAGCTTTGACTGCGCTTCACAGAGCATGCGAATAAATGGCTTAGCTGCATCGAGTCCTTGCGAAACAATTTCTTCCGTAGGTGCTGCTGCGCCATCGGCGATGAGACCAATTGTGCGTGATGTCGCTTCTGCTTCCACCATCATGATTGCTACATCGTCAGCTGTTACGCGACCTGCAACGACCATATCGAAAACAGCGTTCTCGACCTGTGAGTGATTTGGGAATGCAACCCACTGGCCTTCGATAAGTGCAACACGCACTCCACCGATAGGACCTGAAAATGGTAGACCTGCAAGTTGGGTTGACATTGATGCTGCGTTAATAGCAATCACGTCATACATGTGATCAGGGTCGAGTGCCATTACTGTCACAACGATTTGTACTTCGTTACGAAGTCCCTTGATAAATGATGGACGCAAAGGGCGATCAATCAGACGGCAGGTAAGAATTGCCTCTTCTGATGGTCGGCCTTCACGACGGAAGAATGATCCTGGGATCTTTCCAATTGCATACATCTTCTCTTCTACATCAACTGTAAGTGGGAAGAAATCGAATTGATCTTTAGGTGTCTTTGAAGCTGTTGTTGCTGAGAAAATCATCGTCTGATCATCTAGATAAACAGCTGCAGCTCCTGCTGCTTGCTTTGCGAGGCGTCCGGTTTCGAACTTGATCTCGCGCTTTCCATACTTTCCATTATCGATAACGGCTACTGCTGTCTTTACGTCTTGACCCTCCATGGGTCCTCCTTTGATTCGTTTGTTGCATATTCCAAGGTGCATGAGCACAGCTTGGAAGCGGTAACTACTCGCAAGGCGAAACAAATGAATCTTCGATCGAAGTTCACAGATGCAAACATCTGGAAACCACTACCGAGGACCATTAGTCCCCCGGCGGGTAGTTCTTACTTAATTAGCGACGGATTCCGAGTTTCTCGAGAATTCCGCGGTAACGATTGATATCTGTCTTTGCGAGGTACTGCAAGATTCGACGACGCTGACCTACGAGCAACAACAGACCACGACGGTTGTGGTGATCATGTGGGTTGGTCTTAAGGTGAGTCGTAATGTCATCGATGCGACGTGACAATAAAGCGATCTGAGCTTCAGGGCTTCCTGTATCAGTAGCTGATGAGCCGTACTTCGCAATGATTTCTTTCTTTACTTCTGGTGTTAATGCCATTGTGCTGTATTCCTTTTCATGTTAAGTACATCAGTACTGTTCAAGAGGCTTCCCGGTTTGAATCACGGGAAATCACTTTCTCGTTGGACAGGACAAAGTTTACCTGTGGGGTGTAGATAAGTGAAATTGAGGCTGAATTGCCCTTATTTCTCGGTTAATTCGCGCGCTTTATCGCAGTCTTTCTTCATCTGGACTAATAGCTCTTCCAAGCTATCGAATTTCAGAGTGGGCCGCAGATACCAACCAAATTCAATAGATGCATTCTTGTCATAGAGCTCTAGCCCCTCTTGATCAAGTGCGTAAGCCTCTACTTGCCTTCCGCGCTCTCCTTCAAATGTTGGATTGGTACCAATCGAAATTGCTGCTGGCCAGAAATTAATTCCCACGGTCAACCACCCGGCATAGACGCCATCGGCAGGAATAGTTTGTCCATCAATGTTTCCTAAATTAGCTGTGGGATAACCAATTTCCCGCCCGCGCTTTTCCCCATGAACCACCACACCATCTAGTCGGTGTGGACGCGATAGCAACGCACGCGCTTCCTCAACTTTTCCGGCAATCACAAGTGCGCGAATACGGGAAGAAGAGATTACTTCAGTATCTGCTTTTAGCTCCTGCACATCCACTGTGAAATTATGTGTGCGGCCCTCGGCAATCAGTGATTCAACATTCCCAGCAGCCTTGTGACCATAAGTGAAGTTCTTGCCCACCACCACGGTGCTGGCATGAAGTTGGCCCACCAAGACATTGGCTACAAAATCTTCGGGCGACATTGCGGCAAACTTCTCATTGAACTTCATGACTGCAACTTGATCAGCGTTGTGAATCTTTAAGAGTTCAACCCGATCAGCCAGGGTTGTCAGAGCAGTGGGCACCTTCGTGGGGGCATAAACAGTTGTTGGATGTGGATCAAAGGTCAGGGCAACGATTGACCGCCCAGCTGCAATCTCTTTTGCACGATTAAGCAGTTGTTGATGTCCTTTATGTACCCCGTCAAATACCCCTATGAGTACAACGTTAGTCTCGGACATGCACCAATCTTGCCTTACCTAGTTCGCGGCCGCAAAGACAGATATCGGTTTTGCGCGCTCTCCATCGTCTTTGAGCAGGGCAATTAATCGATTATCTGGTGACATCGCAGCAGTGATGGAAGTATGCCCATTCTCAGAGAGAGATCTACCAAAAGATAACTCTTTGACTTCTTCCAGAGTGAGCTCGCGCACAGAAAAAGTTGTCCGAGCCACATCTGCCAGGTTTAAGGGTGTGAATTTCACATTTTTAAGATCTTCAAATGAGACCGCATCGCTTTCAGTAAAGCCAGCAACTCGGGTGCGACGAAGTGCGCTGAGGTGTCCCCCAACTTTTAACGCCTCCCCTAGGTCACGAGCAATGGCTCGTATAAATGTTCCGGCAGAGCAGGTCACGTCAATATCTACTTCTATTGTTGAATCCAGATGGCGTATCGCCAAGATATCGAGTTGAGTGATGGTTACGTTGCGAGCCGCAAGTTCGAATGTCTCACCTGCGCGAACGCGATTATAGGCACGTTCTCCGCCAACTTTTACGGCCGAGACGGAGGATGGACGCTGGGCAATGGTGCCAATCATCCCCTTCAGAATCTTTTCAATGTCCGCATCATTTACTTTTGAGGCATCAGTGCTGGTAAGTACTTCGCCCTCTTTGTCATCAGTGATTGTTGAGCTTCCAAGTACAATTGTTGCTATGTAAGACTTATCGCCATTGGTGATGTATTGCAAAAGACGTGTGCCATTTCCGAAACCTAGGACCAATACTCCGGTAGCCATCGGATCAAGTGTTCCGGCATGGCCTACTTTGCGTGTGCCCAGTGCTTTACGGCCCACTGCTACAACATCGTGACTGGTCATTCCCCCAGCTTTATCTACAACTAGGAATCCATCTGTCATTAGTTATCAAATTTGTTTTCTACGACGCGTGGGACTTTATAAGCATCTTCCACCACTGGCTTTGCATTCTCGCGTGCCTTCGCAACTTCAGCATCTAGTTGATGCACTCGCTCGAGTAGTGAATCCAGGGCTTTTGCAGATTCCGGAAGTCCATCAAGAATGAATTCAAGTGATGGCGTAATTCGAGTACCTAAATCTTTTCCGACAGCGCTACGGATAACACCTTTTGCAGATTCCAGGGCGGCCGCGGTTGCAGCGCGCTCATCATCTCCACCAAGGACGGTATAGAAGATTGAGGCGTTCTGTAGATCTCCGGTCACACGCGCATCGGTAACAGTGACAAAGCCAAGACGCGGATCTTTAATCTTTGTCTCAAGTAGCTGTGCCACTACTACCTTGATGCGGTCTGCAACCTTGTGGCTGCGGTGTGAATTTCCCATTTGTTCTCTTTTCGAAGCGTTAGGCGCGCTTCTTCTCACGCATCTCAAAGACTTGAATGATGTCTCCCACGGCAAGATCAGCACCCTTGCCTACGCCGATACCGCACTCAAAGCCCTCACGAACTTCAGTGGCATCATCTTTAAATCGCTTGAGAGATTCAATAGTGACCTCTTCGGCAATAACTGCTCCACCACGCAGGACGCGTGCCTTTGCATTTCGGCGAATGATTCCATCGCTGACGACAGAACCGGCAATAGTTCCAACCTTTGAAGATTTAAAGAGATCGCGTACTTCTGCGCTGCCGAGTATGACCTCTTCAAACTCTGGCTTAAGGAGTCCCTTAAGTGAAAGTTCAATCTCTTCGATTGCGTTATAAATAACTGAGTAGAAGCGGACTTCGACGCCTTCTTGATCAGCATAGATAGCAGTCTGTGGCTCTGGCTTAACGTTAAAGCCGATAACAACAGCAGTTGAGGCAGATGCAAGCGTGATATCACTCTTGGTGATTGCGCCAACACCGCGGTGAATAACTCGTAGATCTACTTCAGCACCGACATCGAGTTGCATCAGTGCATCTTCGAGTGCTTCCACCGAACCAGAAACGTCACCCTTGAGGATGAGGTTAAGAGTTGAAATCTTGGATTGCTCCATGAAGTCTTCCAGCGATACCTTCTTACGCGCCTTCGCCAATTGCGCGTTGCGCTCTGCAGCTTGACGCTTTTCAGCAATCTGACGAGATGTGCGGTCATCTTCTGCAACCAGGAAGGTATCTCCAGCATTAGGAACGGATGTGAATCCGAGAACCTGCACTGGACGTGATGGCCCTGCCTCTTCGACCGTATTTCCATCTTCATCGTGCATTGCGCGTACGCGACCAAAAGATCCTCCGGCAACGATTGCATCTCCGACTTTGAGTGTTCCACGCTGGACTAGAACTGTGGCAACTGGTCCACGACCACGGTCGAGGTGCGCTTCAATGGCAACACCGCGAGCAACATCGAGTGCAACAGCACGTAGATCAATAGCAGCATCGGCTGTCAGCAAGATTGAATCAATCAGTTCATTGACTCCGACACCTGATTTAGCAGAGACGTTTACGAAGATTGTATCTCCGCCGTACTCCTCGGCAATCAAGTTGTATTCGGTAAGTTGCTGGCGGACCTTATCTGGGTTCGCACCTTCCTTATCAATCTTGTTCACTGCAACCACGATCGGCACATCAGCTGCCTGTGCGTGGTTAAGTGCTTCGATTGTCTGAGGCATGATGCCGTCATCTGCTGCAACTACGAGCACTGCAATATCGGTGACTTTGGCACCACGTGCACGCATAGCGGTAAAGGCTTCGTGACCTGGCGTATCGATAAATGTAATAGCGCGATTGACGCCATCGTGATCATGGTGAATTTGGTAGGCACCGATGTGCTGTGTGATGCCGCCGGCTTCACCCTTAATTACTTCAGTCTTACGAACTGCATCAAGGAGTGAAGTCTTACCGTGGTCCACGTGTCCCATTACGGTAACAACTGGTGGGCGGGCAGTGAGATTTTCCTCGTCGTAGTCGCTCATTTCGGCAGCGAGATCGATATCAAATCCCTGCAAGAGTTCACGATCTTCTTCCTCAGGCGAAACAACTTCGATGACATATCCAAGCTGTGCACCCAGAATTTCAAATGTATCAGCATCAACAGATTGAGTTGCAGTCACCATTTCACCAAGGTGGAATAGGGCTGAGACCAACGCTGCTGGATCTGCATTGATCTTCTCTGCAAAATCGGCAAGTGATGAGCCACGGCGCATGCGAATCTTTGTCTTTCCATCACCGTGAGGAACAACTGCTCCACCTAATTGTGGAGCTTGCATATTGTCGAATTCTTCGCGCAGCGCCTTACGTGACTTCTGCTTACGCTTGGAAGATTTACTCGCATTCTTTCCAAATGCACCTGCAGTTCCGCCACGACCTGGACCGCGATTAGGAGCACCGCCGCCTGGGCGTTGTGGACCACCAGGTGCGCCACCTGCTGGAGCATTCCCTTGCGAACGATACGGACCTGATGACGTTGGTGCGCCACCCGTACGTGGTGGATAGTTTCCAGTTCCAGTTCCAGCGCCTGCACCTGGCGGACGTGCACCACCAGGTCGTGCTGCAAAACCTGGACGAACAGAACCGGGACGAGCACCTGCCATACCGGGACGTGGTGCACCAGTTGAACCTGCCGGTCTTTGAGGTGGGCGAGGAACACTGCCACCTGTTGAAAATGGATTATTACCAGGACGTGGTGGTCGTGGAACTGCCGTCCCTGATGAAAATGGATTATTTCCTGGACGTGGTGCACCAGGTGTAGCAGGAGTAGTCGGTGCCACAGGTGCGTGAGTTTCTGCAGCTGCAGCACTCTTTGCCTCTTCGTGGGCAGTTGCGGCAGCATCACGCGATGCCTTCAGCGCTGCAAGATCCACACCAAGTTCAGCAGCTAACTCTGCTGCAAGTTCTGGATTTACTTCAGCGGTTTTCTTAGATGCGGCAGTCTTCTTTGCCGCAGCCTTCTTAACAGGCTTCGCATCGGAAGCCGGTTTAGCATCTGGGTATAGCGCAACTAACTTGCGCACCACCGGTGCTTCAACTGTTGATGATGCTGATCGAACGAATTCGCCCATTTCTTGGAGCTTTGCAAGAACTTCCTTGCTCTCCATACCGAGCTGCTTTGCTAACTCGTGTACGCGGACCTTTGACACATTTCTCCTGTCTTGGCCCGCATTAAAATTTGTGGGATGCGAGCCCTAGTTGTTCGACCTCATGATGTAAACGAGCTCATTTGAGTTTCATATCTTTCGCATCCATTTCAGTAATTGCACTCACGCGTATGCGCTTGTGCGATAGGTCAGAGTCTAGCGAATGAGGTGAGAAATCCCTATTTCACGCGGGAGTATCGGGGTGAATATCTATTCGCCAGCCGGTAAGTCGCGCGGCAAGACGGGCATTTTGTCCATCTTTTCCGATGGCCAGCGATAGTTGGTAATCCGGCACAATGACTTTTGCGGAACGAATTGATTCATCAACGATAGTCACACTCGTTACTTTGGCCGGAGCCAGTGCATGAGCGACAAACTTGACTGGATCTTCATCCCAATCGACGATATCAATCTTCTCGCCATGTAGCTCATTCATCACAGCCTGTGCTCGAGAACCCATCGGACCGATCAGTGAACCTTTCGCTGAAACTCCGGCACGATGAGAACGCACTGCAATCTTTGTGCGATGTCCTGCCTCTCGTGCCACCGCCATTATTTCAACGATGCGATCTTGTATTTCTGGAACTTCTAGTGCAAATAATTGCTTGACCAGCGCTGGGTGGCTCCTAGATAACATTATCTCTGGACCTTTGAGTCCTTGCTTTACTTCAACTACAAAACATTTGATGCGATCGCCATGGTTAAAGACTTCCCCAGGAACCTGCTCTTGTGGCGGAATACGACCTTCTGTTCGACCCAGGTTTACGTTGATCATCTTTGGATCGCGCCCCTGTTGCACGATCCCGGAAATAACATCACCCACAGATGCGGTGAACTCTCCCACGATTTCAGCATCATTAGTTGCACGCATCTGAAGTTTAATTACTTGGCGAGCAGTAGATGTTGCGGTGCGACTAAAGCCCTCTACCTCGAGCACCTTCTCTGCAACTCGCTCCCCTAGTTCATTAAATTCGGGAACAAATATCGCAATATCTCCGGTTTTGCGATCAAGTTGCACTCGTGCGTAACGGTTTGGCTCTAGCGTCTCGGCATACGCGGTGAGAACTCCTGCTTCGATTGCCTGAATCAATTGCTCTAGTGGCATCGCCTTGGCATCGGTCAGTTGCTTAAGCGCCTCAATATCAACGCCCATTACTTATCACTATCTTTCCGGTTAAATTCAATTTCAACTGTTGCGCGCTTAATATCAGCTAGCGCTATTACTAATTCCTTTATTTCCTTCTTCTCGGTCACCGAAAGCGTGAGCTCAGATTCAGTATTGCCAGAGATTCGGCCAGTAACGACCTCACCATCATGGCGCATGACTTTCAGCAGGCGATCTACGTTCTTGGCAAAGTGACGTGGTTTAGTTAGCGGGCGATCAACGCCAGGAGAAGTGACCTCCAACGTAAAGGGTGCTTCTCCCATAAAGGTGGCTTCATCGAGAAGTTCTGAGATGGCGCGTGAGACTGCAGTGACTTGATCCATATTTAAGGAACTTTGGCCATCAACGATGCAGGTAACTATGCGGTGTTTGCCGGGTGATACAAGTAGGACTTCTTCAAGGAAGAATCCTTGAGCTTCAACTGCAGGTGTAACTAGTTTAACTATTTGATCTGTGATTGCCATTTCTAGCCCTTCATATTTAATTGTTCTTAAGTTGTAAGAGAGATTTTATCAGTGAATGTAAGCAATCTGGTAATTAGGGCAAGGTTGGAAGAAGAGCTGCGATTGCATCAACTGCGCCCGCTACGGCAATCTCTGACTTCTCGCCACTCTTGCGCACCCGAACTTCAACTTGGCCATTTTCCAGCGCTTTGCCCACAACGACAATGACTGGAATTCCAATCAGTTCAGCATCTTTAAACTTGACCCCTGGGCTAGTGCCGCGTCGATCATCTAACATCACAGATATTCCGCGAGCTTCCAGCTCTGCACCAATCTTCTCGGCAGTCTCGAAAATATTATCTTCCTTGCCTGTGGCAACAACGTGCACCTTGGCAGGTGCCACTTCTACCGGCCAGGAAAGTCCGATCTCGTCATAGCTCTGTTCGGCAATGGCTGCCACAGCGCGCGAGACGCCAACGCCATAAGAGCCCATGGTGACAACTTGTGATTTTCCATTCTGATCAAGGACGGTCAGGTTTAGTGCCTGCGCATACTTACGACCCAACTGGAAGATATGACCAATTTCAATAGCGCGATCAATAACAACTGGGGATGCACACTTTGGACATGCATCACCCTGACGAATTTGTGCCGCTTCCACGTAATGATCAACGGTGAAATCACGACCGCTCACCACATTGCGTGCATGCTTATCTTTGGCATTGGCACCTGTTACCCACGCCGTGCCAGGAGCAATGCGTGGATCGGCATAGACGGTGATCCCATTCTTCTTTGCATCTTGCGGTCCGATGTAACCCTTTACAAGTCCTGGAAACTTCGCAAAATCTACCTCTTCAAATACTCGCAAGTCATTGACGCCAGCAAGATTTGCTTGCAAGCGCTTGAGATCAACTTCGCGGTCTCCCGGCACAAGTATCGAAATCGCTTTCTCATCAGCCATCAGCATCACGTTTTTAAGAGTCTTTGCCCCGTCGTATCCCCCGCCAAATTTCGCATTAAGAAGTTCAACCAGCGTGTCGATAGTGGGAGTGTTAGGTGAATCAAAGACTTCTTGCGCAGTAACACCAGAAGCGTCACTGGGTGCTATCACTGTTGTGACTGCTTCCACATTTGCCGCATAACCACATTTTTCACAGAGAACATAGGTATCTTCACCTGTCTCACACGGTGCTAAGAATTCCTCTGATGCCGAGCCACCCATGGCACCTGATACCGCACTGACGATGTTGTACTTAAGACGCAAGCGATCAAAGGTTGCAATATAGGCGGCGCGATGGCGCATGTAAGAATCAACTAATCCTTCATCGGTGAGGTCAAATGAATAGGAATCTTTCATCACAAATTCGCGCCCGCGGATAATTCCAGAACGTGGACGAGCTTCATCGCGATACTTGGTCTGTATTTGATAGAGCGAGAGCGGCAAATCCTTATAAGAGGAGTACTCACCTTTAACCATCAGCGTGAACATCTCTTCGTGGGTGGGGCCTAATAAATAATCAGCGCCTTTACGATCTTGCAGACGAAAAAGATCTGGCCCGTAATCAGTCCAGCGCCCAGTCTGTTCATATGCATCTTTAGGCAGCAGTGCCGGAAAATGAACTTCTTGGAAGCCAGCTTTATCCATCTCTTGGCGGACAATGTTTTCGATATTGCGAAGTGTGATCACACCTAGTGGGAGCCATGAGTAGACGCCCGCCGCGATTCGGCGAATATATCCGGCGCGTACTAGAAGGCGATGACTAGGAACTTCAGCATCAGCTGGGTCATCGCGAAGCGTGCGCAAGAAAAGAGTGGACATTCGCAACATGAAGGGAACCCTACCGGAGGATTACGAAGTAGTGACGGAAGGTACTCCTGATGCAACGCCGGCGGCTTCCATCTCTTCGGCTAAGCGCATCGCTTCTTCAATCAGAGTTTCAACAATCTGTGCTTCTGGCACTGTCTTAATGACTTGACCCTTCACAAAGATCTGACCTTTTCCATTTCCAGATGCCACACCAAGGTCTGCTTCGCGAGCTTCGCCAGGACCGTTGACGACGCAACCCATGACCGCAACACGCAGTGGAACTGTCATTCCTTGCAAACCTGCTTGTACTTTCTCAGCCAAGGTATAGACATCCACTTGAGCGCGACCACATGATGGGCACGAAACAATTTCAAGTTTACGCTGACGCAAGTTAAGTGATTCAAGGATAGAAATTCCGACCTTCACTTCCTCCACAGGAGGAGCAGATAGTGAGACGCGAATAGTGTCGCCGATACCTTCGGCTAGCAAAATTCCAAATGCAGTTGCCGACTTAATTGTTCCTTGAAAGATTGGACCGGCTTCTGTGACCCCGAGGTGTAACGGGTAATCACATTTGGCGGCAAGAATTCGATAGGCATTAACCATTGTGACCGGATCATGATGCTTCACCGAAATCTTGATATCACCAAAGCCATGCTCTTCAAATAGTGATGCTTCCCAGAGCGCTGATTCAGCAAGGGCCTCCGGAGTTGCCTTCCCATATTTTGCAAGTAGTCGTGGATCTAACGAACCAGCGTTTACACCAATACGAATTGGAATGCCAGCATCTCCTGCCGCCTTTGCAACCTCTTTGACCTTGTCATCGAATTGCTTGATATTGCCAGGGTTCACACGCACTGCAGCGCAGCCGGCATCGATTGCGGCAAATATATATTTTGGTTGAAAATGAATATCGGCAATCACTGGAATCTGAGATTTCTTGGCAATCTGTGCCAGTGCATCAGCATCATCTTGCGAAGGCACGGCTACTCGAACAATCTGGCAACCAGACGCTGTGAGCTCTGCAATCTGCTGCAAAGTTGCATCTACATCAGAGGTAAGGGTGGTGCACATCGATTGCACGCTCACTTGTGATTCGGACCCAACTCCAACCGAGCCAACTTTGAGCTGACGGGTCTTGCGACGCGGGTGCAGCGTTGGTGGTGGAGCACTTGGAATTCCGAGATCAACCATGCTGCTTATTCTGCCCTATCTTGCACAATCTTGCTCTTGGTGGTGAGTGGTGTGCGCTAGAAGTTGAGTGATATTGGATTGATGATATCTGCCACAAGAAGTATTAACGTCAGCACAGCTAAGACGCCAAAGACGGCCATAGTGATTGGTGTCATGACATTGACATCGATGCCCGCCGGACGAGGCTGCTTGCGAATACGTGCAAAGAGGGCGCGGAATTCATCGGCAATAGCAATGGCCATATGACCACCATCGAGTGGCAGAAATGGCAGTAAGTTAAAGAGACCGACAAAAATATTTAAACTGGCAACGATAAGGATGAAGGTGGATACCCGTTCATTGCTATTAAGTTTCTGAGAGCTCACCGCATCGCCAGATACTCGGGCCGCACCGACTATTCCGACCAGTCCATCAGGATTGCGCTCTTCGCCCATAAATGTTTGGCGAATAAGTTGTGGCACCTTAGAAGGAAGAGCAAAGAGAGATTTAACTGATTCTTTAGTCAGGGTAGCTGTTGCGCGAGCTGAACCAGTTATCGCGGGTATA
Source organism: Candidatus Planktophila sp. (assembly GCF_040402315.1). Classification (GTDB taxonomy): domain Bacteria; phylum Actinomycetota; class Actinomycetes; order Nanopelagicales; family Nanopelagicaceae; genus Planktophila. The sequence goes on along the minus strand of NZ_JBBAMU010000001.1, from coordinate 11,286 downwards.
AAACTTTCGCGTTTAGTACCTATTTCTGTAACCACACCAAGCACATACCGCTTCTGGTCTTGCAGGTATTGGGGTCTGGCTGTGAGAGTGAGGATTTCACCTGCGCGATTGATGGTAAATCGCATCTGCTGCCCTTGCGACTCTGCAATCTTGCGCGAATCAAGATACCAATCCTTAACAATCTGGCCATCTACTTCAATGATTTTATCCCCTGCCAGAAAGCCTGCCTCAGAGGCGGCAGAGTTGGGAGAAACTTGGGCAACGTTAGACAGGAGTGCGGTGTAACCAACTCCAAAGAAGATGGAGAAGATGAGCAGGAAACCAATCAAGAAATGGGCAAAAGATCCTGCACCTAAAACAATCAGTTTCTTGCCTGATGAAGCGGTAAAGAATGCTCGTGACTCCTCACCTGCCGGCATCTGGTCACTTGGCGTCATACCCTCGATGCGACAGTAGCCACCGGCCGGAATCGCTTTCACGCCAAACTCGGTCTCGCCCTTTCTAAAGGACCACAACTTGGTACCAAACCCTAGGAAGAATTCAGTGACCTTCATATTAAATTTCTTGGCAGTGAGGTAGTGCCCGAATTCGTGCACCATGACAGAGAGAAGTAGCGCAACTGCAAAAGCTAATATTCCAAGTACCTTCATCAGAGCGCTCCCTTCTTGACTAATTCACTGGCCTTGCTACGAGCATCATCTTCTGCCGCACTGACATCTTCCAAATCGCGCAGAGTTTTAGCCGCAGCTGACCGAAGGTGATCCACGCTCTGACTGACAATCTTAAAAATGTCAGTAAATGAGATCTGCCCATCAATAAATGCTTGTACGGCAACCTCATTGGATGCATTAAAAATTGCTGGGAGTCCTCCCCCAATTTCACCGCAAGTGCGAGCAAGTGCCACCGCTGGAAAACGACTCTCATCAATGGGAGCAAAACTCCAAGTGTGAGAAGTGCTCCAGTCGATTGGCTTCGTTGCATGAGCAACGCGATGCGGATGGCTGAGCGCCAACGAAATTGGCCCCTTCATATTTGGTGGCGATGCTTGCGCGATAGTTGAACCATCGACAAATTCAACCATGGAGTGCACCACAGATTGTGGGTGGATTACTGCCTCTATCTGAGAGTAGGCAACACCAAATAGATAATGCGCCTCAATAATCTCTAACCCCTTATTCATCAGGGATGCTGAATTAATTGTCACAACCGGTCCCATCGTCCATGTGGGATGTGCAAGTGCTTCTTGCAAAGTCACAGTTGATAAATCGGTGCGATTGCGAAATGGACCACCGCTTGCGGTGAGAACTAACTTAGATATTTCAGATTTCTTTTCGCCCATCAGCGCTTGCCAGATTGCAGAATGCTCAGAATCAACCGGGAGAATCTGATCAGCTTTAGCGTGCGCAATCACTAAATCTCCACCGGCAACAAGTGATTCTTTATTTGCTAGCGCAACGCGATTGCCCGCTTTCAGGGCGGCAAGTGTGGGGGCTAAACCGATAGAGCCGGTAATGGCGTTGAGAACTACATCGCAGGTGATTGCCGCTATCTCAGTAGATGCATGGGGGCCATCAATGACTTGAGCTCCAGGAAGTGCCTCACGAATTATTTGCGCATTCTTAGTAACTCCCACAAGCTTCACCGCAAACTTCTTCGCCTGATCAATGACTAGCTGCGGATGAGTTCCGGCCGAAGTAATAGCAACCACGGTAAGGAGCGCTGGATTAGCCTCAACTATCTCCAGCGCCTGACCGCCGATTGAGCCCGTGGATCCCAGGATGACAAGTTCGCGGGTCATGAAACTTTGCGTTTACGTGTAACTAGTTGCCCAACAATCACAATGGCAAGTGCGAGGAAGAACATAGCTGAACCAATCACATTGGCTTGTGCCGGAATTCCGCGGGCGGCAGATGTATAGATGAACTTGGGGAAAGTTGTCATGGTGCCGGAGTTGAAGTTGGTAATAATGAAATCATCAAAGGAAAGACTAAAAGCCAACAGCGCAGCCGCCGCGATTCCTGGAGCTACCAACGGCAGAGTCACTCTGCGAAATGTCTCGCGTTCATTTGCATAGAGATCCATCGCCGCTTGTTCTAGCCGTGGATCTAAACTCGCAATACGAGCTTTGACTGTGACAACAACGAATGACATACAGAAAAGAACATGGGCAATGACTGTCGGCCAGAAGCCTGGATTTATTTGAAAGACCAGGAAGAGTGAGAGCAGTGAAGCTCCTAGAACAATCTCGGGGGTTGCCATAGGAAGGAAGATAAGTAGGTTCGTTGATGAACGACCCTTAAATTTATGGCGACCAATTGCAAAAGCAATCATTGTTCCTAGGATTGTGGAAAAGATTGTGGCAAGTAAACCGATCTTGATTGAATTTCCTAGCGCATTACATACTTCAGGTGCACCACACGGATTCTGCCAATTAGCCCAGGTAAAACCCTTCCAGATGAGATTGCTCTTGCCAGAGTCATTAAATGAGAAGGCAAATGTGTAGGCAACTGGAATAAATAGGTAGGTAAAGGCAACCACGGCGTAGATGCGCAGTAAGTTGCGGCCAAACCAGCGAGAGAGTGTGTTCATACCAGCTCCTCGGTTCCAGCTTTGCGAACATAGACGGTAACCAGGATCAAGATCGAGATCATGAGCGTAAATGAGAGCGCCGAAGCCGTTGGGTAATCAACAATTCTAAAGTATCTGGACTCAATCACATTGCCCAGCATCTTTGTCTGCGGGCTACCCAGAATTGCCGCATTCACATAATCACCAGCTGCTGGAATAAATGTCAAAAGCGTTCCGGCAACAACTCCTGGCATTGATAGCGGAAGGGTCACGCGGCGGAAAGTAGTAAAGCCATTGGCATAGAGATCACCTGATGCTTCAAGGGTGCGCGGGTCGATGCGATCAATGGAGGCATAGAGCGGCAAGGTCATAAAAGGCAAGAAGTTATAGGTCATACCCATCACCACCGCAAAGGCGCTGGAGGTAAGAGTCGTGCTCTCGGAGATGATCTGCAGCGATCGAAGTGTGGGAACTACAAAGCCTTCTTCACCAAGTATTTGTTTCCAAGCAATGGTGCGAAGGAGGAAGGAGGTAAAGAACGGCGCGATGACGAGTACCAGCATGACATTCTTAAATTTTCCACCCTTAAAGGCAATGGTGTAGGCAAGTGGGTAAGCAATTGCTAGCGCAAGAACGGTAGCAATTAGGGCATATAGAAATGAGCGACCAAATTGCTCTCTATTTTCCACAAAGGCATCGAAGTAATTAGCAAAGCGCCAGGTCTGTTCGTACTGACCTGTATCTCCCCCACCCACTGGAGTCTGGGTAGAAGTCTGAGCAAGATTAAATAAGGGAAGGATGAAGAAGATGAAGAGGAACCCCATCCCCGGAATTAACAGGAGATACGGGGTGCTGATCTTTTTCATTCTTCTTCTAAATCCTCTTCAGGATTTACTTCAGTTCCTGCTTCGGCATCATCATCGCCACGTAGGGCGAAGGTAAAGACAGGCTCCCACGAGATGTTCACGTTCTCACCCACACTAAATGGTGCAACGCCATCATCGTTTTGTTCAAAGACCATCAGCTCTTGTCCCCACGGCATCAGAACTTGGTACTGAGTAGAAACGCCGATATAGGAAACATCTTCAATTTTGCCACCGGTAAGAATATTTCCCGAAGTTGATGTTTCAAGACGTGAAATACGGAACTTCTCTGGTCTGATGCCTGCCAAGATTGAGTTATCAACTGCGTGTGAGCGATCTTTCTGCAGTGAAATCTTCTGACCAAATAGATCAACAATTTGGTTAGCTCCATCGGAGCCAGTGATAGTTCCTTTAATCAGGTTTGATTGCCCAAGAAAGTTAGCCACAAATGCAGTCTTGGGATTGTCATAGAGTGATGCCGGAGATCCCATCTGCTCAATTTCGCCCTCGTTCATCACCGCGATGGTGTCAGCCATGGTCATAGCTTCTTCCTGATCGTGAGTAACGTGCACGAAGGTAATTCCCACTTCTTTTTGAATCCACTTGAGTTCAATCTGCATCTGACGACGGAGCTTAAGATCAAGTGCGCCCAGTGGTTCATCAAGCAGAAGCAGCGCCGGCCGGTTCACAATTGCGCGAGCAAGTGCGATGCGCTGTTGTTGTCCGCCAGATAACTGAGTTGGTTTGCGTTGGGCAAGATGTGGAAGTTCCACTAGATCTAACGCCTTATTGACCGCATCATCGACATCTTTAATACCGCGACGGCGAAGGCCGAAGGCAATGTTTTCAAAGATAGTCAGGTGTGGAAAGAGGGCGTAGTTCTGAAAGACGGTATTGATCGGGCGTTGATACGGCTTGGTGTAAGTAATGTCGGTAGCACCCAGTGAGATAGTTCCTTGCGTAGGTTCCTCCAGGCCGGCAATCATGCGAAGCGTCGTTGTCTTTCCACATCCGGATGGTCCAAGGAGTGCAAAGAAAGAGCCCTTAGGAATGATCAAGGACAAATCATTAACGGCCGTGAAATCACCGTAACTCTTTGTCAGGTGTGAGAGCCCTAGATCTCCTCGCGCAGAACTTGCCGCATCTGACACTTAGTTGCCGGCAGCCTTCTGGAAAGCTTCAGTCCAGGTTGTCTCTTCAGTTGGAGTAAGAGCACGAAATACCGAAAGGTTGGCCATGGTCTTAGCAGTTGGGAAGATGAACTCACTGGATGCTAAATCTGGATCAATCTTCTCCATCTCAGCTTGTGCGCCCTTGACCGGACAGAAGTAATTCACATATGCCGCAACTTCTGCGGCAACTGCTGGCTCGTAATAGTAATTAATAAGCTTTTCAGCGCTCGCCTTGGCTTCAGCCGATGCAGTTGATGGAATTAACATATTATCGCCAGAGATAGTTCCGCCTGACTCTGGGATGGCAAAGTCAAACTTTCCTTCATTTTCTGACTTCAGAATAAACATATCACCAGACCAGCCAATAACAGCAGTTGCATCACCGGAGGTGAGATCTTCTGCGTATTCGTTGCCCTTAACTCCGCGAATCCAACCATCAGCAATCTTCTGCGCTAGGAAGTCAACGCCATTCATAAACTGTGCTTCGGTCACTGTCTGTAGGTTGACACCTTGCGCCATCAAGATGATTCCGATGGTGTCGCGCATTTCAGAGAGCACCACAATCTTTCCTTTATTAGCTGGAGAGAAGAGATCATCAAGGGTTCGAATGCCTTTTGGATTCTTGGTGGTGTTCCAACCAAAACCACCCATGATGCCTTGCCAGGTAAGTGAGTAATCGCGGTTTGCATCATAAGAAGGTGCGGCAAGTGTGTCGACGATATTGCTCTTATTTGGAATATTTGCGGAATCAAACTTCTGCGCATAGCCAAGGCGAATCCAGCGGCCAGCCATCCAATCTGTTGGGCAGACTAGGTCATATCCAATATCTTTCTTTAACTTAAGCTGTGCTTGAACTTTTCCAAAGAACTCATCGTTATCGTTGTAATCTTCAAGATACTTAACATCAATGCCACTCTCTTTTATAAATGCCTGCAGCGTTGGATAGTTCTTACCTGAGTCATCAACATCGAGGTAGAGCGGCCAGTTGCCCCAACGAATGGCGTTCTCAGAAGATCCACCACCGGAACCACATGCAGCGAGCGCACTTGCACCAGCTACTGCGCCAGCGCCAGCTAAAACAGCGCGACGCGAAACTTTAGAATTGATTATTGAACGTGCTTCTGGAGATAGCAGTTTTTTAGCCATGGTTGAGGCTCCTTTTGAATTGCCGGAATAAGGGACGGTTTAGCAGGGCCCATTATGTAACTCTTTGCCCCCTAGGCCAAATATAAATCGGTTAATTTTTGGTGATTTTCTCACCCGATTTAAGCCCCTGATGCTTAAGCGTTGAGGTTGCTCATCACGTGCTTGATGCGGGTGTAATCCTCAAAGCCATAGCTGGAGAGATCCTTGCCATATCCACTGCGCTTGAAACCACCATGTGGCATTTCCGCCACCAGCGGGATGTGGGTATTAATCCAGACACATCCGAAGTCAAAGGCCTTAGCCATCCGCATCGCTCGCCCGTGGTCTCTGGTCCAGACCGAAGATGCCAGGCCGTAATCAACACCATTGGCCATTGCCACCGCCTCAGCTTCATCGGCAAACTTCTGAATCGTAATCACCGGCCCAAAGATTTCAGATTGAATCAACTCATCGCCCTGCTTGAGGTCAGCAATCACAGTAGGTGAGATGAAGTAGCCAGCTAAATTAGTGGGCGCTCCCCCTGCCACTACCCGAGCATGTGATGGCACGCGAGCGATAAAGCCACTGACGCGATCGAATTGGTTCTTATTATTAACCGGACCCACCAAGACATCTTCTGAAGGCATACCCATAGCAATGTGATTTGTTGCTTGATCAGCTAATAATTTAACCAGCTCGTCATAGACACCGGCTTGCACCAAGACACGAGTGGCTGCGGTGCAATCTTGTCCCGCATTAAAAAATCCTGCGATCGCAATTCCTTCTGCCGCCGCCGCTAAGTCGGCATCGTTAAAGACAACAACGGGGGCTTTGCCACCGAGTTCTAGGTGAACGCGCTTGAGTGACTTTGCCGCACCTGCTGCAACTTCCATACCCGCCCGCACCGAACCGGTAATAGAGACCATGGCAGGTGTTGCATGGTCTACTAGTAGCGCACCTGTTTCGCGCTCTCCGGTAACAACATTAATAACACCATCAGGTAAGAACTCACTCATGATCTGTGCCATAAATACTGTGGATGCCGGTGTGGTATCACTTGGCTTAAGCACAACAGTATTTCCGGCAGCAATAGCTGGTGCCCATTTCCAGACCGCCATCATCATTGGGTAATTCCACGGAGTTACTTGTGCACACACCCCAATAGGCTCGCGGCGTACAAAAGAGGTCATCCCCTTCATATATTCACCAGCTGATTTACCCTCTAAATTACGTGCAGCACCGGCAAAGAAGCGAATCTGATCGACCATCGGTGGAACTTCTTCCGAAGCGGTGAGCCCCACTGGCTTGCCACAGTTCTCTGACTCAATAGCAACAAACTCATCAGCTCTAGATTCAATTGCATCAGCAATCTTGAGCAAAGCTTTCTGGCGCTCAGAGGGTGTGGAATCTCGCCAATCAAGAAAAGCGCTACTGGCCGCCTTCATCGCCTTATCAATATCTGCAGAATTGGACTTCGGTGCCGTGGCAAAAGGCTGAGCAGTTGCCGGATTAATTAGGGTGGTGACTTCACCCGATGCACTATCAACTGATTTACCATTGATAAAATTCTGTAACTTCTTCACTTCTTATGCCTGACCCTTCGTTGCCCTAACCATCTGATCACCATGATCATATGGATGCTTGGTATATGCCTCTAGCCATCTAGCCACAGTGAATTTACCGGACTCGCTATGCTCACCAAATTTATCGAGATCGCTTTCTTCTAAGCGCTTAACTAAATCCAGTGAACTTGCCCGAACGGCCGCATAAACAGCAATTGCATTTTCAACTGGAGCAGCGACATAACCAAGCTTTACTTCATTAGCCCATGCCGATTCGTCATAACCCTGAATGATTGAACCTTCTGGCTCTGCAATGAGCCTGCGCAAGCGGGCATAAGACTGTGCTTCAGAATCTGCCATGTGATGAATACATTGGCGAGCAGACCATTCATTTTCTGCGTGCACATCCATCAAATCTGGGGTGATTGCCCTCGCTAAATTAAGAAAATACTGTGTTGCAGCTCCATATGCCGCTGCGGCTTCCTTCATCTCCATATAGAGATACTAGTTAAATCTTTTCCTTCTCGCTAGCAGCCAATTGACCACATGCCCCATCAATCTCACGACCTCTAGTATCACGGACCGTTACCGGAACACCGTAGGACTCAAGAATTCGCACAAATTCAGCTTCATCTTCCCGCCTGGAAGCGGTCCACTTAGATCCGGGGGTTGGATTCAGCGGAATCAAATTCACGTGAGCATTTCGATTCTTAAGCAATCTTCCTAATAAATCTGAACGCCAAGATTGATCGTTGATATCGCGGATAAGTGCGTACTCAATCGAGTAGCGGCGGCCCGTCTTCTTCTCATAGGCATCGGCTGCTGCAAGTACTTCGCGAACATTAAACCGATTATTAATCGGAACGAGTGAATCGCGGAGTTCATCATCAGGTGTGTGAAGTGAAACAGCTAAGGTGCAGTTAATTCCTTCATCCGTCAACTTTTCGATTCCTGGAACAAGGCCAACGGTAGAGACAACTACTGAACGAGCAGAGATTCCGAGCCCATCAGGGTTTGCATCTGTAATGTTGCGAAGTGTGCGCACAACTGAGTTGTAGTTGGCCAGTGGTTCACCCATTCCCATAAAGACAATATTGGAAAGTCTTGTGGGTCCTCCTGGCAGCTCACCATTGGCACAGGCACGAGCTGCTGCAACTATTTGGTCGGTAATTTCTGCGGCCGATAAATTGCGGGTAAGACCAGCTTGGCCCGTAGCGCAGAATGGACAGTTCATGCCACATCCGGCTTGCGATGAAATACAGACTGTTGTGCGATCGGTGTAGCGCATTAAGACTGATTCAACGAGCACGCCATCGTGGAGCTTCCACAAGTCTTTCCGAGTCATTCCGCCGTCTGTCGTGCGAGTGGTGACTAGTTCAATCAGCTTGGGGGTCAGTGCATCTGCAATCACTTGCCGTTCAGCCGCTGGGATATCAGACCAATCTTCGGGTGTATTTGAAAGATGAGTGAAGTAGTGAGTTGCTACTTGAGCAGCGCGAAATGGTTGGAAGCCAAGTTCCTTTGCCCATGCCTTGCGATCTGCTGGTGCAAAATCTGCAAGATGCTTGGGTGCTTTTTTGCGTTGAACTGGTTCATCAAAAACCAATTTCAACTCTGAATTAGTTGTCATAACAGCCCTGAGTCTTGTGCGCGGCGCACAATTTCAAGTGCGAGCCACAAGGCAGGGGCAGCAAAGAGAACAGAATCTAGGCGATCCATCACTCCCCCATGTCCAGGCAGAAGAGTTCCCATATCTTTAATGGCAACATCTCGTTTTAACGCAGATTCAATGAGATCGCCAGCAGTTGCCGCAAATACAGTAAGTACACCTGCGGCTGCACCTAGCCACCAATCTGAATCCATGATGTAGTGAAAAGCGAGTGAACCACCAAGAATGGTGAAAATAAGTGAACCGATAGAACCTTCAATAGTTTTCTTAGGGCTGATCTTCGGTGCAAGTGGATGCTTACCAATCAGAACGCCGGTCAGATAGGCAAAGGTGTCGTTGCATGAAACCAGAATGACGAAGGTCATCACGCGCTCAAGTCCGTTATAGGGGCGAGCTAGAAGAATGAGAAATCCTGCAAGAAATGGCAGATAGATCAAGGCAAGTGCTGAAGCGGAAGCGGTTTTGACGAAGTTTTCGGTACCGCGCGGCAAGAGAAGAACAAGAAGTGCCGGGAAGGAGATTGCGGTAGCAACAGCTAAACCAGATACTCCACCAAACCAGGTTGATGCACAAAGTGCAATCGAGGCGGTAGTTAGCGACCAGAGTGGAATGTGAATATCGACAGCGGTAAAGGCGCGATTGATCTCACGGATTCCGAGAATGACTGCGCCAGTAACTAGAACTGCAAATAGAACTCGGTAGGTAGAAAGTGATAACCAAACAAGGAGAAGAATTCCGAGACTGACAAGAATTGAGGGTCCAAGTTTTCGACCAGCGCGCTTATTAATTGCCTCGTTAATCGAATGTAAATCAGACACGGTAAGTGAACCTCGGTGAAGTCTTAGACTTCTAGAAGCTCAGCCTCCTTGTGCTTTAAAAGGTCGTCAATCTTGGCCACATGATCTGATGTGATCTTCTCAAGTTCTTTTTCACCACGACTTAAATCATCTTTTCCGATATTGCCATCTTTTTCTAACTTCTCCATCAGCTCTTTCGCGGTGCGGCGGATGTTGCGTACTGAAATCTTTGAATCTTCTGCCTTGGTCTTTGCCACCTTGATGTAATCCTTACGGCGTTCTTCCGTTAACTGCGGAAAGCTAACACGAATAACTGCGCCATCAGATGCGGGGTTAACGCCTAGATCTGATTCCCGGATTGCTTTTTCAATTGAGGCACTTGCTCCTTTATCAAAGGGAGAGATGATCGCCATCCGTGATTCAGGGATCTGAATTGATGCAAGTTGTGAAAGTGGAGTGTAGGTTCCGTAGTAATCGACCATGATCTTGTTAAACATGGCAGGGTGAGTGCGACCTGTGCGAATAGCGCCAAAGTCATCTTTGGCCACTTCAACTGCCTTATTCATTTTATCTGTCGCCTCAGAAAGAGCGCTGGTTACATCTGCCATGGTCTGTACTCCTTATGTATCTCTCGTTCTAAGAAACGAGAGTTCCAATCTTTTCACCACGTACTGCGCGGCCAATATTTCCATTGGTCATCAAGTCAAAGACCACGATAGGTAGGTGGTTCTCGCGACATAAGCTAAATGCGGCAGCATCAGCTACCGCCAGTGACTTTTGCAAGACCTCGTCATATGAAATAGTGTCAAACATTTTTGCGCTCTTATCATTACGTGGATCTGCGTTATATACGCCATCGACGCCAGATTTTGCGAGCAAGAGTGCGCCAGCTCCGATTTCTAGTGCGCGCTGAGCGGCAACAGTATCTGTTGTGAAGAACGGCATTCCGGCACCTGCACCAAAAATCACAACCCGCCCCTTTTCCAGGTGACGAATGGCGCGGCGTGGAACATATGGCTCAGCAACTTGACCCATCGCAATAGCTGTTTGAACGCGAGTATCAACGCCCTCTTTTTCAAGGAAATCTTGCAGTGCTAAACAGTTCATCACTGTGCCGAGCATTCCCATGTAGTCAGCCCTTGAGCGCTCCATGCCCCGCTCAGATAGTTCAGCGCCCCGGAAGAAATTACCGCCACCGACAACAATGGCTACTTGAATTCCGCTTCGAACAACGTCGGCAATCTGTTTTGCAACATCTGCCAAGACATCGGGATCAACACCGATGCCCTTCTTACCTCCGAAAACTTCGCCAGAAAGCTTAAGGAGCACCCGCTGATACGTTCCTCTTGTACCTGGCATTGGTGCTCCCCTCGCTCTACTTCGTTTTAAATCCTTGAGATTTAGTTTACTGACCTACGCGGAAACGGTGGAAGGCCTTGACGGCGGTTCCTGCCTCATCGAGGATCTGCTTCACGGTCTTCTTGGCATCCTTAGCAAAAGCCTGCTCGATGAGTGAAACTTCCTTCACAA